>JABSSL010000126.1 GCA_013214355.1 Saprospiraceae bacterium
ACCCATGATTTGTGTATAAACCGTAGGCATTTATGTACGATATATGAACCACCCATTTTTGGAGAACATTAAACTTTCGAATGGCCAAAATATCGACCAATCCACTTCCGATGTCTGAGCCACAGCAGTTATTTCTTCTTCTTTTGGCGAGGGACAAATCCCTCCACATAGTCAGGGTTAGGTTCCTTGGGCACTGGAGCATTCATTGATGTCCGCCAATCGTTCAGAATCCCTAGCAACTCTTGAGTCTTTTCGGGTTGCTCAGCGGCGAGGTTCTGCTGTTCTCCTAAGTCCTCTGCCAAGTTGTAGAGTTCTAAACCATCCTCTTCGAAGTACTGATGTAATTTCCAATCCCCTAAGCGGATTACGGAGCCAGGCCGGGTGCGGAAGAGGTCATCTCGGCTCTCATCTCCGCCCACTCGATAGGCTTGCAGATAGATAGGAAAATGCCAAATCAAGGGACGTTGAGCAAGAGGTTGCTTGTCTAATAGTAAACCCGCTAAGCTTTGGCCATCTAGCACTTTATTATCAGGTTTGGAAACCCCCACTAAATCCAAAATGGTAGGAAAGAAATCCAAGTTAGTCACAGGCGTATCCGTTTCCCAAGCTTCCTTAAGCTTACTTTTCCAACGGATCAATAGTGGAACCCTGATCCCTCCTTCATAATAAGACCCCTTACCTGCCCGCAACGGATGCTGTCGAGATAGATACGAAATGCCCCCATTATCTGAGGTAAAGATCACAATTGTATTATCTAACTGATTCTCCTCTAATCGTTGCAAAATTCGTCCAACACTAGCATCCATGGTCTCTACCATAGCCGCATAATGAGGATTTCTACCTTGCCCATCTAAGGAAGGCTTTTGCTTATACTTTTCAACCAAATCCTCTTTCCCTTGCAAGGGCGTATGAATGGTGTAGAAAGGTAGGTACAAGAAGAAAGGGTTTTCTTGATTTTCATCAATAAAGCGTATAGCCTCATCCGTCAGTCTATCCGTCAGATACTCCCCTTCTGGGCCATCCTTCAGATAGGGGTTTTTGTAAGGACTAAAGTAGGATTTGGGATGTCCCAGGTTTGTACCGGCTACGTTTTGGTCAAATCCTTGTGTTCTAGGATCCTTCCCCAAATGCCATTTTCCGATGGAAACAGAAGTGTAGCCCTGAGCATCTAAGACTTCGGCCAGGGTGGTCTGCTCATCGGCAAGCTCTTTTGTATTGGGTGTCGGAATGATTCTTCTAGCCTTAGCATTTCCACGATCCGAATTACCTACCGTATAGATTCCATGGCGGGTCGTTTGTTGTCCGGAGATGAGGCAGGCACGACTAGGGGCGCAATTGGCAGCGCCAGCATATGCCTGAGTGAAGCGAATGCTTTCTTTGGCCAATCGATCTAGGTTTGGTGTTTCATAGTAGCGGGAGCCATTAAAACCAACATCCTTCCATCCTAGGTCATCTACATTAATGAGAACAATGTTGGGTAATGGCGTTGACGAATCAGAAGTACAGGAAAGATGCGCCAAAACAACTAGTAAGATTAGCGATAGTTTAAAGAGGTTTGTCATGATCTGATCTTGTTCTGTTAGTCCACGAAGATAAAGCGTATTTACGGGTAAGGAGGATCAATTTTTCTCAATATACACCCCATATTATCTCAAAAAGGTAAATCACAAGTTGGCATTCTTCATTTTATTTGAGTAAGATTCCTTCAATGGATACTATGAGCAAACATTTCATACGGAAGAGCAAAAGGGAATGAACCCATTTCATTCTTTTTGGATTAGAGACAAAAGCCCAGAACTTTTCCGTTCTTTGTTTAGCTTAAAACGAAAAACTGGAATTATGAATCAAAGACTGTTAGCTTTCCTCTTATTGATGAGTATTTGGGCTTGCCAAGAGACAAAAGATCGTCCTGCTGAGCGACTTGACATTACCAAAATGGACCCGGTACATTGTTATACGGGAGAGGCCTCTCCCTACACAGCAGTGGGTCTAATTCCTGCCTATCTCGAAGAAGTTGAGCGCATGAAAGCAGATCCAGACCAAGCTCAAAGCACTAATGGTATGGTCTGGGTGGAAGGAGGAAATTATGTAATGGGCGGAGACAATGATCAGGCTAGGGAAGATGAATATCCGGAACATCAGGCAGCGATTGATGGTTTTTGGATGGACGAAACCGAAGTGACTAATGCACAGTTTCGAGAATTCGTCGATGCTACAAAATATATCACTACCGCAGAAAAGGAAATTACCCGCGAAGATATCCTGGCTCAACTCCCAGAGGGGACCGTCTTACCGGAAGACCTAGATCTATCCCCTTTTTCGCTGGTATTCCATAGTCCTCCTCCCGCGGATAGAGCATATAACCCACAAGACTGGTGGTCCGTCATCAAAGGAGCAAATTGGCAACACCCACAAGGACCGGATACTCACCTAGAAGGCCGCGAGAACGAGCCCGTGGTGCACATTTCTTGGTATGATGCCATGGCGTTCTGTAAATGGAAAGGTAAGCGACTACCTACGGAAGCAGAATGGGAGTATGCCTCTAGAGGAGGAAAGGAAGGAGGAATCTACCCCTGGGGAAATGAACCCGTCTCCACTCAAATGGCCAATTATTGGCAAGGGGATTTTCCGAGTAATCACGTCGTCGAAGATGGATTTGAGCGCTTAGCCCCGGTGAAGAGTTTTCCTCCTAATCCCTTGGGTTTATATGATATGGCCGGGAATGTCTGGGAATGGTGCGCTGATTGGTATCGTCATGATTATTATCAAGCGGCTAAGACTACCCGAACGGTCAAAAACCCGCTTGGCCCAACGGATAGCTTTGACCCCCAAGAGCCCAGTGTGCCGAAGAAAGTGGTGAGAGGAGGATCCTTCCTATGCAATGATAGCGATTGCTCAGGTTACCGAGTAGCCGCGCGTATGAAATCAAGTCCAGATACTGGCTTGGAGCATACGGGTTGCCGATGCGTGCGTGACGGAAAAGAAAAAAGTTAAACCAAGGAGCTCTTTTGCTCAAATATCAATCCGTTCCGGTAATACAAACGAAAAACATGTGTGTAAACAAGTTAAACCTCTTCTTACTGCTATTCATTGGTAGCAGTTCCTACCTATTTGCCCAAACGCCGCTCTTCGAAGAAAGAGACGGAATTGTTGTGGTAGAAGCAGAACACTACATTGGGCAAAGTCTCGATACTATTCGCAAATGGTACCAGCTGGATGAAACAATCAAGGAGGGCCCTAAGCCAGATATTGATCCTTCGCATGCTGGTAGTGCTAGTGGCAATGCGTACCTAGAGATTTTACCAGACACAAGAACCAATCATGATGAGAAATTAATTCATGGCGAGAATTTCAGTAATGCTCCGGGAAAGCTTGCCGTGTTACATTACTTGGTTTACTTCCATAACCCCGGGAAGTACTATGTGTGGGTACGTGCTTATTCTACTGGCTCAGAAGACAATGGCATTCACGTAGGTCTCGATGGAGAATGGCCCGAAAGCGGTCAACGTATGCAATGGTGCAAAGGCAAAAAGCAGTGGACTTGGGAAAGCAAACAAAGAACTGCCGAAAAGCACTGCGGAGTACCAGAGCAAATCTACTTAGACATTCCCAGCGCAGGCTGGCATGAAATCACCTTTTCCATGCGGGAAGATGGGTTTGAATTTGATAAATGGATCTTAAGTAAAGAGTATAAACTTCCGGAAGAAAAGGGCCCAGCTGAAACTAGCCGAAAATTCTAAGGAATATCACCCAGGAGGGGTCTTCCCCTCCTACTCGTTTTAATAAGTTAATCAACTAAGCAGCAGATGTACTATACCACCTACAGGTATTCCGTGTTGCACCAAAATCCAAGGGCGACACCTGCTACACTTAGGTATCTATTTCGCTACAAGTAACCCTGGGAGAAAAGTCGCAAATTAGACGTTTCATGAAACAACAGGTCCTCGCAGTTCGACCAAAAGGCATATCTAAACTACTACATATCAACAAATAACAGAGGAAACTCCCATTTATATAAAGAAAAGGCGTGGTATCCGCACCTGGTTATTTGTCCTAGCACATATTATCAATTCCTAGTACATTAGCTATAGATTAAAACACGTAGCAACACCCCCCGTCTATTCACGGGCTTTTGGGAGAAAGCTCTTGAATAGAAAGAAATGATTATGAACTTTGTCTAGAGCCCCGACCGGGGCTCTTTTTTTATCCACTCTTGCTTGCTTTTCTAGTTCTTCGACAAATCTGGTGTTTAAAGACAGTCAAAAATAACAGGCAACACTTTACTGACAGTTATCGTCAGTGTGCGCTTTTACCTCTCATTTTATGATTGTCTACGAGATTTGTCGAAGAAGGGCTTTTCTTTTAATTCCCTTTTTGCCTGAGAAGATATTATCTTGATGAAAAGTAATTCTCATCTCCAGTCAAATTGGCCATACATGAAGTCCCTCATTAAGATTCTTCTAGCTCTAATTCCATTGTTCTGGTGTGGTTCCGCCTGTAGCGTCAAAACATCTAACACTCCGCCTCAAGTAGGTGAGGAAACTAGTCAAAAGCAGCCAGAGATTCATCGGGATTACCCCATTCAGCCACTGCCTTTTACGGAGGTTAGTTTTGCAGATGAGTTCTGGGCGCCCAGGCTTTTGACCCACAAAAATATCACGCTCGACTACACACTGGATCAGTGTGAGGAAACAGGTCGAATCAACAATTTCAGGCGGGCAGCGGGTCAACAAGAAGGAAGTTTTTGTACCAAATATCCTTTCGATGACTCAGATGTTTTTAAAATCCTGGAAGGTGCTGCTTATGCTTTGCAACTGGAAGCCGATCCAACCTTAGAAGCGAGAATTGATTCACTTATTGCCATTATTGCCGCTGCGCAGGAAGAAGATGGTTATTTGTACTCCAATCGAACCATAGATCCAGATTCTACTCACGAATGGGCAGGAAGTAATCGATGGGAACTTACACACGATTTAAGTCATGAATTGTACAATGTCGGGCACCTTTATGAAGCTGCTGCTGCTCATTACTGGGCAACGGGCAAACGGACACTATTGGACGTGGCCTTAAAAAATGCAGATCTAGTCGATCAAGAGTTTGGATGGGGAAAAATCGAACGTCCTCCTGGCCATCAGGTCATCGAAATTGGATTAGCGAAGCTATATCGAATTACCGGAAATGAAAAGTACTTGAAGTTGGCTCAGTTCTTTTTAGACGTAAGAGGTCCTTCTGGAGCAGCGTACAGCCAAGCGCATGCAAAAGTGGTGGACCAAGCCTACGCGGTGGGGCATGCTGTTCGAGCTACTTATATGTATGCAGGGATGGCCGATATTGCGGCCCTAACGGGTAATGAAGCTTATGTCAAAGCGATTGATCGCATTTGGGACGATGTGGTAGCCAAAAAGATTTATGTAACGGGCGGAATCGGATCAACCGGTGAGAATGAAGGCTTTTCGGAGGCCTATCACCTACCAAATGCTGATGCCTACTGCGAGACCTGCGCTTCCATTGCCAATATTTTCTGGAATCATCGACTATTCCTCCTGCACGGGAAAGCCAAATACATTGATGTCTTAGAAAAAACACTCTACAATTCCCTAAACTCCGGCTTGTCGCTCTCTGGCGATCGCTTCTTCTACCCCAATGTCTTAGAAGCCCGGAAGGACCAAGAGCGCAGCCCCTGGTTCAACTGTGCTTGCTGCCCCTCCAATATTGCTCGTTTCATTCCTTCCATTCCCGCCTATCAATATGCCTTCCGTAAAGATGAAGTCTTCTTCAACCTGTATATCGCTGGTACGGCTACCCTTCCACTCAACAAGGGAGAACTTACCCTCAAACAAGAAACGCGCTATCCCTGGGATGGTCAAATAGATATCACCGTGGAAACCAGCAGCGCTTCCCCCCATACCTTCAAATTTCGGATCCCTGGCTGGACCCAGAACCAGGCTATTTCGAGTGATCTCTATCGCTTTATGGACAGAAATGGGGATCAGATTAGCATTACCATCAATGACTTGGAAGTAGAGTTACCCATTGAGGACGGATATGCTATCATCAAACGCTCCTGGAATGTAGGGGATAAGATAAGTTTGTATTTCCCGATGCCAGTGCGCAGGGTTTTGGCGCATAGCGAAGTAAAGAACAATACTTTTAAGGCGGCTTTGCAGAGAGGGCCACTGATCTACTGCTTAGAAGGGCAAGATCAAGAAGATGAAAGAGTACTGCATGTCCAAATGGACATCAATGCCCCCGTTCGTTCCTCCTTCCAAAAAGACCTCTTATCTGGCGTGCAGACGATCCAGTTTCAGGGTAGCTTCTTCGAACGGACCGGTGATGGCGAGATCAAAGCCAGCCCCCTTTCCCTCAAAGCTATTCCCTATTACACTTGGGCTAATCGCGGCAAGGATTTTATGGCCGTTTGGATCCCGTATGACCCAAAAGGAGTAACGCCATTCATTAACAATTAGTAGACGTCATAGAATTGTAGTGGAGGAAAACCACCAACTTTTCCTTTAGCAGTTTTTCGGCTGGTGCGTAGACAGTTTGTTGGACAATTTTGTGGTATAAAAACCTAATGTCAACACGACAAACCCATCAACACCAATGAAAACAAATGTTATCACTCTACCAAAGCAGGTAGACACAAGGACCCTCGCTGGTCGCAAACTTCACCCCAAATACTATCGATGGCTTGGGAAAGCGCTCAATTTCGTCCATGACTTTAGTCCTAAGCTTGGCGGGAAATTGGCTTTCGGTCTGCTGTCTACCCCCAAACGCATTCCCTTAAAAGTGGATGATCGCCTACTGTTAGAAAATGCTTGGCCATTGGACTTTTCTGACTTTGATTACTCCGTAAAGGGCTATGTATGGGGAGATGGCCCTGCCATATTATTACTCCACGGATGGCAAACCAATGCGACACGTTGGCGTGCCTTTATCCCTCGATTAGTAGAAGCCGGATACAGTGTGATCGCCATTGATGCCCCGGCACACGGGCGTTCCAAAGGCACCTCGTTGACACTTCTACAATACATTGAGGTAGCTAGAAGAGTATTGGAAACTGTACCGCCTTTACATGCTTTGGTGGGACACTCACTTGGCGCCATGGCGGGCGTCATTGGATTATCCCAAAGTAAGTGCCCACGTCCGAAGAAAATGGTATTACTCGGCACCTTTTCCAGCCCTAAAGGGCTACTAGATCAGTTCGCTAATTATTTAGGGCTGAAACCTCGATTGATTGAATCCATCGAATCAGAGGTTAGACGTTTATCGGGAAAGCACATCAACCAATTAGAACTTACCCAGCATTTGAGGAAAAGTGAGGTTGATCAAATACAGATCATTCACGATCAGTATGATCGCATCGCCCCGGTAGATCACGCTTATCGTTTAGCGGCTACTCTCGAAAAAACAGAACTGATTATCACCGAAGGCTGCGGACATCGACTAATAAAGCCAAGAGTAGTCGATGCGGTGGTTGACTTTCTCCAAAAGGGATAAAACCCTGTTTTAATAGTTAATGTAAGTTGTGATAGGTAGTTTAATCCTAATGGCAAAATTACAAGCCGTTTCCCCCTTAGGATACATCACTAAATATGCCTATTAAGTTAAGGATTGGTTGAGCAATGTAGATATTGTTTCGGCCAATCCCTTTTTAGGCGGATTAATACCGAATGATTCGACTGGTCATGACTCGTTCTCCTTCTTTTAGCAGCTCCAAGGCATATACCCCAGGCGAAACGGCTCCCAAGTCCAGTTGCCCTTGATTCTGCTCGATAATCAGCTGTCGAGTCAAGACTTTTCGTCCACTAAAATCGTAGAGGTTCGCCACAACCAACCCGACCGCTTGTATGTGGATGGTCACCTGATCCCTGGTGGGATTGGGATACACTTTATAAATCAGCAATAGATCACTGCCAGAACAGTCCTCATCTATTCCATTATCAGCTTCATCCGTCGCGCTTGGATAGATACTGCCATTGGTATCATCACAATCCGTATTATCCCAGACGTATCCCATAGGAGGAGAGGTCAAGCAAGAAGAGATAGCTTCTGCAGCATTGCCAAATCCGTCCCCATCTTGATCTCGGAAATATTCCTGAAATGAAAAGTGTTCATCCTCCAGGCCGTCACAATTATTGTCGAGCCCATCACAGATCTCCTCTGCTGCCGGATTAACAGCGGGGTTGCTATCATCGCAGTCTAGATCATTTGTAACATAGCCCATGGGAGGAGCCATCAGACAGGTATCCATAAAGGCGGCTGCATCCCCAAAATTATCTTCATCGTGATCTTTGAAGAAACGAGTAATTACCTGGTTGGGGCCACAATTGTCGGAACTTGGATTGCAGGATTCACTATCTACAGGATTCACTGCTGCATTACTATCGTCACAATCAGCGCCATTATTGGCATAGCCAGTAGGAGGCGACAGGGCACAGGTATCTATTGATAGTGCGGGGTTCCCAAAACCATCTCCATCTGCATCTACAAAGTAGATCATAACGGGAATCCCTTCATCAATCAAACCATTGCAGTTGTTGTCGATCCCATCACAAATTTCTGGGGCACCAGGAAAAATACTCGCATTAAAATCATCGCAATCATACTGTTCAAAAGCGCCATCCTGGTCTTGGTCAATGAAGAAATATTGGATAGCATGATTATAGGCCGCAATTCCTACCTTCTCCCCTATAATCCGTCCCGGAATATCATCCACTGGCGGATGGATCCCGCCCCATATTCTCGATAAACTGGTCTGATCAGAAGCATCTCTGTAGGTGGCCCATTGTAAGATCACATCTGTACTTGGCCCTTGTTCAAAGACCAGGAATTCATTTTTTGGAGCATAAAACTCTCCCATGCCACCGGGAAAATATTCATCCCCGGTTATTAGGGTTAAGACCTCCGCAGCAGCACGTGAAAAGGTCGAATGCCCAGAAACGTAACCAGCAAAAGGGGGCGTTACAAAAGTAGGCCGTTGGTAAGGCCACCATTCTTCCGCTAAAACCCAATTGACTCCAGCTGCATCCTCGCGAGGATCAGTAATAGCATCCGGGCCACGCCAGGCATACAGCTTTATTTTTCCTACATTTTCATCATTATCGCCCGCCAGTGTTTCTCCGGATTTAACCAATTCTATATACCCTGGAACCAGCGGAAGACCTTCTGGGTCAAAACTGGGAAGATTAGGATCACTGCTCTGCCCTTTCCTACCCATGTAACGAATGGCTGATACTGGACGAATGTAATCATAATATCCCTTGATTCCCCAGGCCGAGATGGCAGCATCATGCATGGCACCTCCTAGCGTCAAATAGGCTTTCACATCCCACTCTAAGTCATCAAGGACCTCTCCCTTCCCCGCAAATTTTTTCTCAAAAAGCGGGTGATCATTAACGTAATTTAAGATGGTAAACCAATGTCCTGGAGGTGTTTCCGAATCTGGACCATCTGCCCAGAATTCCGCTAGTACGCGGGCATAATCTCCCCGCTTCACCAATTGTGGCTCGTATGGTAGTCCCGTGTGTGGATTGATATCATGTCCTTGGCTGTTGTCGCCCCCACCGAAAGGATCATAGAATGCTTTATATTCTTCTAAGGTGCTAGGTAATGGGCCCAGGTTACCTATCGAGGCAGGAGATATATCCCAAACCTCATCCGTGAAGGGTCCCATATGTGCTGACCAGAGTGCCACTAGAGAAAAATTCCACTTGTAGGCCTCCATCAGAGATAATGGATCATCTCTGTTGAGAAAAGGAGGTGGGCCGGGATCATGATATACCCAGTATTCGTTACCATCTCGTTCATGAATAGTGAGATCTTTTTCCTGTAAAGCAAAAGGCTGTACGTATCCCCATTCTGGACTCAAAAACTGCGGTGTATTATCTCCCTGCTGACCACTTTGACCAATAAATATGGTAAAAGAAAGAGGTTGCCAGCGATTAGGGTCCGCCAAGGGAGGGCTTTCCGCCTCATCCACTTTCATAGGTAGATTGACAGGCTGATAAAATTGGTTCGCATGCGAAAACCGTTCATTAGAGCCATCTTGTAAGCCAAACTCGATCAGCTGTTCGGCAATGTAATTGCCCAATGCGGCTGGCGAACCTGTGGTATAGTCCGTGTCGGTAAATTCTACATCGTAGCCCAACTTAGCCATATGTTCCGCTACTGGAGCAAAACCATCAAACCTTCGCGAAGTATTGAAGCGATGCTCCATCAAGGTATAGCAGGCATAACTGATAGCCTCCTTAATCGCTTCTTCTACGTTATCCGGCCTTGAAACGCCTTCAAAGGGGCAGAAAAAATCACCATGGGTTTTACCCAAAAAATAGGTCTGAGCCGTTGAATCATAGGCCGCCCAAACATCATACATCGCTATAGAAGTATGAAATAAATTCCTGGCATGAACGGTTGGCCTAGCAAACTCTCTCCGAATGGCAGACAACAGGGTTTCATTCCATTCTCGGGCGATGGAATGTTGCGTCCATCCAGAAAACGCAAAACTGAGGCAAGTGACAAGAAGTAGCAATCTCTTTCGCATGGGTCATTTCTTTTCCTTCTTTTTAATCCCAATTGGGCACATAAAGATCGGTGAAAACCATGAAAATTGCCCAAAAGCATCGGGGGGAGTAAAAACTTCGCTTGTATTGCAGAAGCAATATAGTCATCGTATAATAGACGGTACATTTTTTTTTGACTTAGGCCAGATGGAAGCCAAAAAAAAGTCACAAATTCCCGGCAAACCGATTCAGCAAAACTAAAACACATACAAACCAAGTTAGTACCCCAAGGAATCGGACTTTGTCCGTATAATTATTGCTAGCAAAAACATCCTCCTGTATATGAGCATCAAGACCTTTAACTCCCGCTTACTTATCGCCATGCTGCTAGGCGTTTGCGTTGCCTGTGGTACTGCCACACGACTGTCCCAATCACCCGATTCTACCCCCTATAATGTCCTATTTATAGCTGTTGATGATCTCAATGATTGGGTTGGTTTTCTAGGAGGTCACCCACAAGCCAAAACCCCAAACCTGGATCGGTTAGCCGCCAGAAGTATGGTATTTGAAAAAGCCTATTGTGTCGTACCAGCTTGCAACCCTTCTCGAGTGGCCCTTCTCACGGGAATGAGTCCCCACAAAACGGGGGTTTACTATAATGCCAATGATATGTGGAAGAGTGATAGAATAAAGGAAAAGGCAATCACCCTTCCAAAATATTTCTCCCAACATGGATATTATACCATGGCCAAGGGGAAGCTATTTCATTCTGCTCAAGGCAAACGCGCTGAGCCTGATCAATGGGATATCTTCCACCATCCAACGGGCAAAAGCCTTGGTAAACATCCCGATAAGACAACAAACATACTAGCCTCAGGCATGCCTATAGAGGGGAATAAGGACAAGAACTTTGACTGGGGAGTAATTGAGGAGGTCTTCCTTGAAGAATCCAGAGATTTCAAGACCGCACAATTCGCCGCAGAGGAACTGCTAAAACCTCATGACAAGCCATTCTTTATGGGCTGTGGTATTTTTCGCCCCCACCTACCTTGGTACGTGCCGAGAGGATATATGGAACAGTTTCCGCTTGAGGATATTCAACTTCCCCCAATTAAAGAGGATGACCTCAATGACGTGCCAGCAATCGGGCAGAAAATGGCTCAGGGGTTAGATCCCAAGAGTGATTATCAACGCTTGCAGCGGTTTGGGAAATTGAAAGAAGCCGTTCGCGCCTATTTGGCCAGTATGAAATATGCAGATGATTGTTTAGGGGTAATTTTAGATGCGCTTGAAAAGAGCCCGCACAAAGACAATACAATCATCGTTCTATGGGGCGATCATGGCTGGCATTTGGGGGAGAAGTTGCATTACCGAAAGTTTGCGCTATGGGAAGAGGCTAACCGAGTTCCCTTGCTCATTCACACCCCAGGGATGAGCACAGGACAGCACTGCCGTCGCCCCGTCAGCCTACTCGACCTCTACCCTACCCTAACCGATCTGTGCCAACTTCCCGCTAACCCAAATACGGATGGACAAAGCCTAGCTCCCCTTTTGAAAAACCCCAATCGTTCCTGGGATAGACCCGCTATCTCCACCATGGGCTATAAGAGACATACCGTTAGAGACGAGCGGTATCGATACATCCAGTACGAGGATGGTTCAGAAGAATTGTATGATCATGAAAATGACCCCCAGGAATGGAAAAATCTAACCAAAGAGGATGGCTATCAAAGCGTTATTAATCAGCTAAAGAAGTGGATTCCAAAAGAAAACAAGCAAGAAGTGGGCAAAGTAGATTAACAAATGGAAGTCGAGTTAAAGGTGAAAATTTACCAAAGTTTTTCCAATTGCTCCACCCCCAGACCTGCAAAATCGGCAATGACCTTTTCAACGGGATCAAACTCTTCTGCCTGATGAGTAGTTGTAATGGCGATTACCTTACATCCAGCAGCTCTGCCCGCTTGCACTCCTGCGATCGAGTCCTCAATCACAATGCAATTAGCGGGAGACTCGTTCAGGGCAGCTGCCGCCTTCAAATAGATTTCTGGATGAGGTTTACCCTGTTCTACATCAGCCGAATGCAGGACGGCCTGGAAATAATGGCTGATCTCTAAGCCGCTTAGGATAAATTCCGCGTTTTCAAATGGAGCAGAGGTCGCTACTGCTGCCTTAATCTTATTTTCTTGAAGCATTTGGAGAAAATCCAGCAATCCTTCAACTGGTTTTAGATGTGGTGCGTAAAGTTCTCTAAACAATTGCTCTTTTTCTGCGGCTAAGGTCTCTACTTCTGTAATACTGAGTTTACCAAACAAATTTGGGATCCACTCTCTGTTGACCCGGCCATAGACTTTTTCCCTCAAAAAATCATCTGAAGCTTCGATCTGATGACGCCTACAAAATTCTTGTATTGAAATCTTGTGAAAAGGATTGGTATCAGCGATAACTCCATCCATATCAAATAAAACGCCCATAAATATTGCTCTGTTAATCGAAAAGTTTGCAATATCGTTCTTTCCCTGAAAAATTGCCCAAAAGGCCATCGTGGACTTTATAAGATTCCTTACTTTGGCAGTGCTTTTCAAACTTAGAACAAGAACGAAATGACCAACTCAACCTATGTAATAGGATTGGACTATGGTACCGATTCCGTTAGAGCCGTAATTGTAGATACCAATGACGGTGCAGAAATTACCAGCTCTGTCCACTATTACCAAAGGTGGAAAGCAGGACAATTTTGCGATCCTCCCCTCAATCAATTCCGCCAACATCCCCTGGATTATATCGAAGGACTTGAAAACACGATCAAAACGGCCCTAGCCGCAGCCCCTAAGGGGACGGCCGAGGCAGTGAAAGGTATTGCCGTAGACACTACGGGCTCTACTCCTGTTGCGGTGGATAAAAAGGGAACGCCATTGGCTCTAACAGCTGGATTTGAAGAGAATCCCAATGCCATGTTCATTCTCTGGAAAGATCATACCGGCATTAAAGAGGCGGATGAGATTAACGAATTATGTGGCGCCTGGGAGATCGATTACAGCAAATACGAAGGGGGTATCTATTCCTCAGAGTGGTTTTGGGCGAAGATACTAAGAACCTTGCGGGTAGATGAGGCGGTGAGAGCAAAGGCGCATTCCTGGGTAGAACATTGTGACTGGATTCCCTTCCTATTAACGGGAGGAGAGCAGGTGACCGATATGAAGCGTTCTCGCTGCGCGGCGGGACATAAGGCACTCTGGCACGAAGATTTTAATGGCCTCCCACCTAATGACTTTTTCGTTAAGCTAGATCCCCTCTTAGATGGTATTAGAAATCGATTGTATCAAGAAACGTACACCTCAGATATTCCTGCTGGACAACTGAGTGCAGAATGGGCGGAGCGATTGGGCTTAAGTACAGATGTAGTCGTAGGAGTTGGCGCCTTTGATGCACACATGGGAGCCGTAGGAGGTGAATTGGAGCCATTTTATTTGAGTAAAGTAATGGGCACTTCTACCTGTGATATGTTAGTGGCGCCGATGCAGGAGGTGGGAGATAAACTAGTAAAAGGCATTTGTGGCCAAGTGGATGGCTCTATCATACCAGGCATGATGGGCCTAGAAGCTGGACAGTCTGCCTTTGGAGATGTATATGCTTGGTTCAAAAAAGTACTAGCCTGGCCCTTAGAACAAGTATTAGGCAATAGTAAGCTGATAGATGATGATCTAAAAGCTAAACTTATAGAAGAAAGTTTAGATGCACTAATCCCTAAACTGACCGAAGAGGCTAAGAAACTAGACCCTGGAGCTTCTGGTATCGTAGCCTTGGACTGGCTGAATGGCCGACGCACCCCGGATGCGAATCAGGCATTGAAGGGAGCACTAATGGGCTTGAACTTAGGTAGTGATGCACCCAGGATATTCAGAGCATTGGTCGAGGCCACCTGTTTTGGTGCCCGGCAGATTGTAGAGCGCTTTCAAAAGGAGGGCATTCCCATTAAAGGTGTGATTGGTCTGGGAGGAGTGGCTAAAAAGTCGCCTTTTATCATGCAGGTTATGGCCGATGTCTTGAATCGTCCGATCAAGATCGCACGTTCAGAGCAAACCTGTGCTCTAGGTGCGGCCATGTTTGCAGCTACTGCGGCAGGCATTTACGATAATGTAAGCCAAGCCATGGCGCAGATGGGAGCTGGTTTTGATGCGGAATATCTTCCTAATCCAGCTACGGCAGCCGCCTACGATCTGATCTATAAGCAGTATCAAGACTTTGGTGCTGCTGTCGAAAAACTCAGCTAATTATGTCTCAATTTCAGTCGATTAAAGAAGAAGCTTACCAGGCCAACATGGATTTACCCAAATTGGGTCTAGTCTTATTCACTTTTGGTAATGCCAGTGCAGTGGATCGGAACCAGGGCGTCTTTGCCATCAAACCCAGTGGCGTGCCCTATGACAACCTTCGACCAGAAGATATGGTGATCGTTGATTTTGATGCCGAGGTAGTGGAGGGTAAAATGCGGCCTAGCTCCGATACGAAAACACATGCGGTACTGTATAAACATTGGGACCATATCGGCGGAATCGTGCATACGCACTCCACCTACGCTACTGCCTGGGCTCAGACGCAAACAGATATTCCGATTTTCGGAACTACGCATGCTGATCATTTAACGGTAGATATTCCTTGTGCACCTGTCATGTCCAAGGAGATGATCCAAGGGAATTACGAACATATGACTGGCTTCCAAATCATGGATGCTTTAAAGGCAAAGGAGCTTAGCCCCGAGGAAGTTGAAATGATTTTAGTGGCCAATCATGCCCCTTTTACTTGGGGAAAAACGGTAAAGAAGGCAGTCTACAATAGTGCCGTTCTAGAAGAAGTAGCTAAAATGGCGTGGTTAACCCGCCAGATTCGCCCTGACGCACCTCGTCTTCCAGAACCCCTAATCCAAAAACACTACGAACGGAAACACGGCAAAAACGCCTACTACGGGCAAGAGTAAACCTCTGTTGCCCTAGACTCCTACTTCCGAAATTTTGAAAACTTCGGAAGTAGGAGTCTAGGGCACTGAAAAAAGAAATAAAAGAGGTAGTTTTATGACTGCCCTACCATTGATTTTCGCGACTACGAAGGAGATTCTTTAACCATCTATCCTTGTAACTATGCAAAGTATTAATACGCTTGACTGGCTTGTCATCGGTGGGTACTTCTTGATTTTATTGGCCATTGCCTACTGGGTAATTCGCCAGAAGACGAACAATACTGAAGATTACTTTCTTGCTGGCCGAAATGTCGGTTGGTTTGTGGTGGGAGCCTCAATTTTTGCTTCCAATATTGGATCCGAACACGTGGTTGGCCTAGCGGGTACGGGGGCTTCGGATAAAATGCCCTTGCTAATTTACGAGCTGCATGCTTGGTGCGTACTCATGTTAGGGTGGGTATTCCTCCCATTTTACGCGCGGGCAGGCGTCTTTACCATGCCCGAATTCTTGGAAAGACGCTATGGGGCCAATACGCGTTGGTTTTTGTCCATCTTTTCTCTAATTGCCTATGTCCTGACAAAGGTATCGGTGACGGTTTACGCGGGAGGCATCGTCATCGCTACGCTCCTTGGGATTGATTTCTGGGAAGGTGCTTTAGCTACCGTAGTGCTTACCGGTGCTTATACTGTATTAGGAGGAATGAGAGCCGTTGTTTATACGGAAGCCCTACAAGCAGTAATTTTGCTGTTGGGAGCAGGACTACTAACGATTTTGGGTCTACAGGCAGTAGGCGGGTTCTCGGAGTTAAAGGCAACCGTGGGGCCAGAGTACTTCAATATGTGGCGCTCCGCTAGTGACCCCGAGTTTCCTTGGCCTAGCTTGGTCATCACTAGTTCTATTGTGGGCATCTGGTATTGGTGTACCGATCAATATATTGTACAACGAGCCCTTACAGCACGGAACATTACTGAAGGTCGACGCGGAACGATCTGGGGCGCATTACTTAAGCTTTTCCCAGTATTCATTTTCCTGATACCTGGCGTGATTGCTTTGGCACTAAAACAGAAAGGACAGTTGGATTGGGACACTCCTGATCAGGCTTTTCCAGCTTTGATGACCAGTGTCCTGCCGCACGGATTGCGCGGCCTGGTAGCAGCTGGCTTGATGGCAGCATTGATGAGCTCACTGGCCTCCGTTTTCAACTCCTGCTCTACCCTATTCACCGTAGATATTTACAAAAAGATTCGACCAGAAACTTCGGAGTCGCAGTTAGTTCGAGTAGGACAAATTGCCACCTTCTTTGTGGTGGTAGCCGGTATTGCCTGGATTCCAGTAATGCAAAATATTTCTGGGGTACTCTACGAATATCTGCAGTCCGTACAGTCCTACATTGCGCCTCCGATTACAGCCGTATTCTTATTGGGTCTATTTTCTAAACGTATCAATGGTAAAGGCGCCATGGCTACCCTAGTAAGTGGTCTAGTGGTAGGTGCTATCCGAATCGCCTTGGAATTAAGCAAGGATAGTCTCACCCCTGGCAGCTTCTTACATACGCTTGGAGACATGAACTTCTTGACTTTCGCCGCCTGGTTCTTCCTTTTCTCTGTAATCGTAACCATTGCGGTAAGTTTAACGACCCAGGCACCGGCTGTAGAACGCTTGAATGGGCTAACCTACAAAACGCTTACAGCTGAACAAAAAGAAGCCAATCGTAATAGCTATACGATCTGGGATATTATTTTCTCACTCATTGTGGTAGCCATAGTGGCATACATTATGGTCTCCTTTAGCGGTTGATAAAAAACTCTTCACCTCTTCTTTCAGCAGGCCAAGGACTGTATTAGGTTCCGGTCATTGGCCTGCTATATAAACACTTAGACATGACGGATCTACAATCTTATGAGACCTGGTTCATTACCGGGAGTCAACACCTATATGGTGAAGAAACGCTTAAAATTGTTGCTCAACACTCACAAAGCATTGCCAAAGCTTTAAACGAATCAACTACTATTCCCACCAAGGTAGTATTTAAGCCAGTACTCACTACCCCTGATGCCATTGCCGAGCTTTGTCGAGAGGCTAGCATGGCCAAAAACTGTGTGGGCGTCATTGCTTGGATGCATACCTTCTCCCCGGCCAAGATGTGGATTCGAGGTCTACAGCTTTTACAAAAACCGCTCGTACATCTACATACTCAATTTGGACGAGATATTCCCTGGTCAGAAATCGACATGGACTTTATGAACCTCAACCAATCTGCTCATGGTGGAAGGGAATTTGGCTTTATCAACACTAGAATGCGGCGAAACCGCAAGGTGGTGGTTGGGCATTGGCAAGATCCTGAGGTAGCTGAACGGCTTGGGATTTGGGCCAGAACCGCTTGCGGCTGGCAAGAAACACAAACCCTCAAAGTCGCTAGAATTGGAGACAATATGCGTGAAGTTGCCGTGACAGAAGGCAACAAGGTTTCCGCTCAAATCCAGTTCGGTTATTCAGTCAATGGTTATGGGCTGGGCGATGTAGTTAAGCAGGTAAATGCCGTCAGTGATGCTGCTATTGATCAATTGGTGCAAGAATATGAAGATAGCTATCACATTGATAGCAGCTTATCAGCAAGGGGTTCGATGCGGGCCTCTCTCCTAGAAGCAGCCCGCATTGAGTTGGGACTCCGGGCCTTTCTAGAGGAAGGCGGCTTCAAGGCCTTTACCGATACCTTTGAGAATCTGCATGGACTCCAACAGCTTCCCGGCCTGGCCGTACAACGATTGATGGCAGATGGCTATGGATTTGGCGCAGAAGGAGACTGGAAAACCGCTGCTCTCGTGCGTGCCATGAAGGTGATGGGAAATGGGTTACAGGGAGGGAACTCTTTCATGGAAGATTATACCTATCACTTCAATCCAGCTCGAATGCAAGTTTTGGGAGCACATATGCTAGAGATTTGCCCTTCTATCGCAGCAACAAAGCCCAGCTGTGAAATACATCCGTTAGGCATTGGAGGTAAGGCTGATCCAGTTCGGTTGGTTTTTGACGCCGGAGCCGGAGCGGCTTTGAATGCTTCCGTAATTGATCTTGGTAATCGATTCCGCTTGTTGGTCAATACCGTTGAAGCCGTAGCGCCAGCGCAAGATTTACCCAAACTACCCGTGGCTCGTGTACTTTGGGAAGCCCACCCCGATCTAAAAACGGCAGCAGCAGCATGGATACTGGCGGGAGGAGCTCATCACACTTGCTACAGTGAAAGCCTAACTGCTGAGTACCTGGAAGACTACGCTGAGATGGCCGGCATTGAATATGTGCTAATTGACAAGGATACCAAAATCCGCTCCTTTAAACAGGAATTACAATGGAATGAAGTATATTTCCAGATAGCAAAAGGAATCTAAGCACCAAATCAATATTATGTTTTGGTCGATAAAAACCAACATATGACATCTTTAAAGACAATCTCCCTCTTAGCTGTCGTCGGACTGCTGCTTATCAGCTGTAATTCTGAATCAAAGCCTGCTGAAGCCGAAGGCCCAGCCGAACTTCCCAAACAAACGGAGGGCCTAAGTATTAGCAAAGCGCCCTTCGGTGAAAGTCCTGACGGACCAGTGGACATTTACACCTTTACCAATAAAAATGGGATTGAAGCTCGGGTGATCAACTATGGAGCTTTGCTGGTTTCCCTTAAAACGCCAGATAGAAATGGGCAATTCGCGGATATCGTTTTAGGATTCGATAGTCTAGCGGGGTACTTGGGAGAACACCCGTACTTTGGTGCTACCATAGGACGCTACAGCAATCGAATTGCCAAAGGCCAATTCACCTTAGATGGCGAGACTTATACACTAGCTACTAACAACGGCCAGAATCATTTGCATGGAGGACCTGGCGGCTTCGACCGACAGCTTTGGACCGCTGAAGAACTGAAAACAGATGATGCGATAGGTGTGAAGCTAACTTATGTCAGTGAAGACATGGAAGAAGGCTATCCTGGGCGACTTACCGTGGAGACCTCCTATTTATTAAATAATAAGAACGAACTTTACCTTCAGTACTCAGCCACTTCGGACAAAGCCACCATTTGTAATTTGACCAACCACACTTACTTTAATCTCAAGGGAAAAGGAGACATTCTGGATCACCAACTTATGATCAAAGCCAACCACATCACTCCGGTAGATGAAACGCTCATCCCAACTGGAAAACTAATGGCCGTGAAGGGTACCCCATTCGATTTCACGAACCCTAAGGCCATTGGTGCAGAGATCAATGGAGATCACGAACAAATGAAAATAGGTGGTGGCTATGACCATAATTATGTGATCAAGAAAGCCAGTGCCGGCATGGAATTGATTGCCTATTTTGGGGAGAACACTACCGGCCGAACCGTGGAGGTTTACTCTGAGGAGCCCGGCGTGCAGTTTTATTCGGGTAATTTCCTGAACGGAAGCGTAAGTGGAAAAGGAACTACCTATGAGTACCGAACAGGATTTTGCCTAGAAACCCAGCATTTTCCAGATTCCCCCAACCAATCTGGTTTCCCTAGCACTAGACTAGGCGCGGGGAAACGCTACAAGACACAAACGATGTGGCGATTTTCAGCTAGGTAATTTGCCCACAAGCGCTGACAAGCTGCGTCATCCCGAATGTTAGATTCATCCAGGAAGCGGGATGACGCAGTTTTGGTTTTGCAACACCAGCGTAATCTTTCCCCTACTCGACTACGATCCGATCGGTGAAAAAGCCTTCACCAGTACGGCCATGGAGCACATAAATCCCGGCAGGCAGGTTTCCAGTTGGCAACTCAAAACGATGCTCCCCTGCCGGTAAATAGGTTACAGCATCCGAAACCAGCAGACGCCCATCCATGCTGACCAAGCTCCAGTTTACATGGCTACTACTTTGTAATTCAATTTGAAAATGACTTAAACCGTTAGTTGGATTAGGAAAGGTCTTAACCTCTAACTCGGGGACCTTAGGGGCAAAGACACCTGTAGGTACACCTGCTCGCGTAGCTCCTGGTATCCATTGCTCACCTCCTAACTCATAAGCTCCAACATCAGGAGCAGCGCCTGAAAAGCCATCCGTAATCCCAACAATTTCCATACCCGCATCAATGAGGAGCGACCCCGCTTTAGGCAGGAAGTTTTTACTACCTAAATCCGTAAAAGGATCCGTAGAATCTACAATATTATTACTCAACTCCTGTCCTTCCCAATTGGATTCGCGACTGTAGTTATTAAAAATGCGATTATTCATCTGGGTATGGCCATTGAGCCAAACTCCCATAGCCTTCTCTACATTCCAGAAACTATTGTTGAAAATGTCATTATTCCAGGCGGACCAGTTCATCTGGACCGCCGACCAGGTGATGTTCCAAACTACATTGCGATAGACATCATATCCTTTGCTGTTATTATCTAGGTAAATACCTGCGGTACGACCATCCGCATACTCAGGTCCCCCACTATCGTGAAACCAGTTGTGATGTACAGAAGTATTCTTATTGTCCGTATTCCCCACTACATAGAAGAGACCTCCATCGTTGTTAATGCGCATCACATCACTAAAATCATTGTAGGCCATTTCACAATTCAGGTTGGGTAAAAAGATCCCATCACGACCTGCCCCATACACGGTGTTGTACAAAATCTTAGAGCCAACCCCAATGGCTCGAATAGGAGAAGCATGAATACCTACAGTGTTGAAATAGCGAATCTCATTCTGACGAATCTCATTGCCATGCACCCCATTCCAGCCTTGCATGAATATCCCATTCAAAGAGCCATATTCAATGAGGTTGTTGTCAATAAGGTTATTACTACTCTGAATATGGATAGAACCATTACCCACCTGGGCATCTGTATTATCTAGTTCATCTAAACTCTCCAAACCGTGCCGAATGATGCAATTGCGAATGGTCGTATAATCCCCTTGCAAATGCACCTTCCCTCCAAAACCATTGATTCCTTCTACGGTGATATAATCATGCTTGATGTGCACCGTACGTTCACGCACAGCATATTCCACCGTGGCACCATTAGGATCGGCATTAGCAGGTGCTTGCAGGTATAGTATACCGTTTTCATAGAACCACTCGCGCTCGTGATCCAGTAGATCCAGGGCTCCGAAGACAAAGAATCGGCCACGGTTTTCATTGCGAACAACGGTAGGATTATGTGGGTGAAAGGGCCAAGCATTGATATTCACGGCTTGGAAATTGACGGCATCTCCTTGTCGACTGGTAATTTGTCGCGTCCAACTGGTGCCAGAATGCGCTCCCAGGTACCAAAGATAGGCACCATTCAAGTCGACTTGCGGCATCGACTTCCCAATAACTTGTCCTGCTGCCCCTCCCAAAACAGGCTCCGCATCAATAGTGAATTTATCATTATCCTCATTATTTGGCCAACGAGCTAAATCCAATAGTTCATCGTTGTAATAGACAGCATCTTTAGTCCCTTGTGAAAGTGTTACGCTACTTCGCCAAATATTTCCAGCATGAACCGACCAGCCCGTCACCCCTTCCGTGGCTCGAATCCAGACCTCATCCTCCTGATAATTTCGGAAAGTGATAGGTTCTGAATCGGTACCATTCCGGACCGTAGTTAGGGTTTCTCGATAAGTTCCTTCCATGATGTAGCAGACATCGCCTGGGAACATAAGGGAGGCAGCCTTAGTAATTGTTAAAAAGGGCTTGTCCAGGGAGCCCTCGTTGGCGTCATTCCCGCTCTTGGACACGTAATAGTCAGTCGCAGCTAATGGAGCAGAGATAAATAGCAATAATATAAGATAGTATAGGTTTTTCATGTTCCCAAAATAACTACTGGGGAGATGCGAATTAGATCAGAGAGGACATCAAACGTACCGATTTATATCACAAATGGTTATACTGACCAATACCAGTCATTCAGTCCTATCGTACAAATCCCAATAACCCAATTTAGATCCAGCATATCTCCTTATCTTTACATTAGCAACTGATCTTACATCTTCATATGCCGCCCATTATCATCACCCCTTGCCAAGCAGAAGAGGTCCCCCTACTAAGACAAATGGCAGAGTCCACTTTCGTCAAAGCCTTTGGTGCCCAGAACAAGCCAGAAGACATGGCCGAATACACGGCCAAGGCATTTTCACTAGCACAAGTACAGCGTGAATTTGAGCATCCGGATTCACATTTTTACTTTGCCAAAGAGGCGGAGAAACCGATAGCTTACTTAAAACTTAATTTCAATCAAGCACAAACGGATTTACAGGAGTCTGAGGGGATGGAAATTGAACGAATCTACGTAGAATCCACCCATCAAGGGAGAGGAATTGGCGCTGCTTTATTTGACTTTGCTTGGGGCATCGCCATTGAACGCGGTATGAACTATGTGTGGCTAGGTGTTTGGGATCAGAATCCAGGAGCCATTCGCTTTTATGAGCGTCAGGGCTTCAGCGCCTTTAGCCAACATTCCTTTCTCTTAGGGCAGGATTTACAGTCGGACATCTTGATGCGGAAGGAGGTAAATAGGGAATGAGGTCGCCGTGAAAAATAAAAGCTTGTTACATCTTTAAAACATCCTACGATCAGGCACCTTATTTTGAACACTGAATGGATTGGAATGCACCGCTTGCACTGACTTTATGGGGGTATATAGTACTTATTAGGTAAACGATCGTCAGCCGAAATCCTTGAATAAAACACTTAGAATGATAATTGCAATTACAGGAGCATCAGGAGTTGGAAAGACTACAATTCTAAAGGAATTATCAAAGAGATTATCTAAGCATAACACCGTGAAAGTTTTTCATTTTGATGACATGGAGTTGCCAAACTGGGATGAATTAGAGGATGCAAAAAAATGGCAGGAAGAAGCAACGATAGGATGGATAGATAAGCTCGTCAAAATAGCTAGAAATGACAATGTACATATCTTATTCGAAGGATCAACTGAGATAAAATTCTATATTGAAGGATTCGTGAGAAATAGATATCAAGATTACAATGTAATTTTATTTGATTGCAGCGAAGACACCATGAAGAATCGCTTAATTGAGAGAGGTCAGCCGGAATTGTATCATTCAAACATGATTGGCTGGTTGAATTATTTAAGAAGAGAAGCCCTGCTAAAGAAGGTCGAAATAGTAGAGACCGACCACGCATCTATCCCAAAAATAGTACAAGGGCTTATTGACAAACTACATTTGAAATAATACCATCATGGATCCGGAAGAAAAGAGAAGAATTCAATAGGCCCCTAAAAAACACAAGCTAAAATGGAGCGCAATCTTACCCTAAGGCAGGGGTTGGAACTTTTTCGTAAAGAATACCAAGACCACCTAAGTCATGATAAAGCTAATGCTTCGATCGAAGCTAAAACCTTTTTCGAGTCGCACGATATAGTCCATGTTTTATTTGGTTGTGACATCTCACTTTATGGTGAGGGCGTTGTAAAAATTTGGACCCTATTTGGGACCACTTTAGGATTTTGGAAGCACATCAAAGGATACCAAGATGCCAATGCGTACGATTTATCCAAAGAATTTGGATTTGCTCATATCTGTCGCAACATATTCAGATTCCTCATTGCAATTCCTACGATTATTTTCAGAGCAAAACAAATGTCCAAGCCATGGAATTGGGATGAATTTGAACCATATTTAGACACTCCTATTGTACAAATTAGAAGAGAATTCAATATCAACATTCTAAAATCATAGATGTGAAAAGTAGATGTTACCTGGCTATAACTTTATTATTTATAGGTCTCACCGGATGTTCCCAAAAGGACATGATTGATTCCCCCTTAATAACTGAGATAGTAGACATTGTCGCAGAAAGACACATCTCGCCGAAAGCGCTTAACGATGAACTATCTCTACAAATCTTTGAGACCTTCTTGCAAAAAATAGATGTTGATAAACTATTCATTACCCTAGACGAATTTGAAATACTACAGTCAGCGGCACAAAGTTTGGATGATGAACTACGGCGTGGTAGCCTTACTTTCTTACCCGAGGCAATAGCAATTTTATTTGCAGGAATCGAAAGAGCAGAAGGATACGTGGATGATTACCTACAAAGCGAAATTGAGTTATTTACAGATGAGCGTTTGGAAACTAGTGGTAAAAAGCGTCAATATGTCAATAAACAAGCACTAAAACAAAGATGGGGCCTAACGGTAAAACAGAAGTATCTTGAAGAATTATACCTGAAGGAAGTGGTAGAATCGCATTTATCATTTGCAGAACAGCGGACAATAGCCTTGCAACAAACAAAGTCCTTTTACCGAGACTATTTTTACGAATTAAAAAGCAAAAGTAAAGATGATTTAATTGAGGATTATGTGAATGCTTACCTAAGCTGTAATGATTATCAATCCAGTTTTCTATCTCCAGAAAGTAGGGCGGAATGGGATGTTCAGTTCAACCGCAATTTTGTTGGGGTAGGTATCTCCATTGAAACAACTATAGATTACCCCAAAATTCAAGAGGTTTTTTTTGATGGACCGGCTTGGAAGACCCAAAAAATACAAGAGGGAGATATATTGATGAAAATTTCCAATAAAGAGAATCAATGGGTGGATGTAGCGGGCTTGCCCTTAAAGAAAGTTACTGACTTATTGAAAGGCGAAAAAGGCAGCAAAGTGGTGCTGAGAACTAAAAATCCCCAGAAAGACATTAAAGACATCGAGGTAGAGCGTGGTCAGATTTTTCTTTCTAAAACCATATCGTTTATCATCAACGACCAAGAAACTGCAGCAAAGATTGGATACATTTCCTTACCCCGGTTCTACTCAGCAGATGGAGGTTGTGCCCAGCATGTCTTAGATGAATTAGGCAAATTAAGTGCACAAAATGTGGAAGGGGTTCTCTTAGACTTGAGAAACAATCAAGGTGGTTCGGCTTGGGAAGCCAGAGAAATAATCGGTTATTTCTTAAGTGGAAATAAGACCATGCAAATGGTTAGCAGGGATGACCATCGCACTTATCAGGATGAAGATCCAGCCGTGCAGTATGCTGGCAAATTAATCGTCATGGTTAATGAACGAAGTAGTTCCGCCTCAGAACTATTATCCGGTAATTTGCAAGACTATAACAGGGCTATCATTGTAGGTAGTCAAACCTTTGGGAAAGGAACCGTACAACGTTTTGTTGAAATTATTGATGACGAATCCTCAAAAAAATTGGGGGATGTAAAATTAACCATTGCTAAATTCTATACTGGCAATGGCCGCAGCTCACAATACCATGGGATAGTTCCAGACATTATTTTACCCAGTGAGAATAGGTACCTAGAAACAGGAGAACGGGCTAGGGAAAATGCCTTAGTCTTCGAAGATCTAGCACCCGAAACTAGCAATAGTGCACCTGACTTTGAGCAGTCTATTCGTGAATTAGATAAATTAAGTAAAGCTCGGCAAGTCCAAAGTGCATATTTTCAACAAGTGGAAAAAAAGGCAAGACTAAAAGAGACTGCCGACACCCATTCTACCATTAGTTTAAACTACCAGGAGTTTAAAAGGAAGAAGACCAATATTGACGGGCAGCAACTCAGCTCGAATACTGCTGAAAAAATAATAATCAGCACCATAGCAACCTCCAAATTTGAGGGAGAAAAGGCCAAGTACTGGAAGTCGAAATTACAAAAGGACCCCTACCTATATGAGTCTACGGCAATTATGCTAGATTACTTGAAGAGAGATGGTTGATTAAACTATAGGAAGCTCTGTTGAATTCCGAATTTCCGTCATCACAAAAGAACTTTGTACTTTGCCAATATTCTCCAAGGCAGCCAGCTTCTTGGATACGAATTGACGATAAACGTCCATATCTCTCACTACCACCTTTAATAGATAATCAAACATCCCTGCAATATGGTAGCATTCCACCACCTCTTCTAGGCAAGTCACCTCTTGCTCAAAACGCTCCAGAAAATCCGCATGATGCACTTTCAAGCTAACCGTGCAAAAGACTACCATTTGCAGGCCTATCTTCTGTCTATCGAGTATGGCGGTATATTGCTTAATAAACCCATCCCGCTCCAGCCTCTTCACTCGTTCAAAGACTGGCGTATTGGTCATATTCAATTGATTGGCCATTTCCTTGATGGTGGCTTTGCCATCAAACTGGAGCATTTTTAGAATTCTCCGGTCGATAGCGTCTAAATGTTCGATATCCATAGCAGATAAATTTTCTGATTAACAATTCACAAGCGCCTCACAAAAGATACTTTTTCCACTCAATAGTAAATTATAGATTTATTTTCTTCTTGAATCTATTAATATAGATTTATTTTCTAACCTCTCGTAGCTTTGACCTATAATTCATCTATTTATTCCATACAAATCCAGCGCTAAAATGAAAAAGCATACCTATCAACCTGAGAGTCTTATGATGTCCTACGGCTATGAGCCAGGCCTCTCTGAAGGTTCCCTAAAATGCCCGATTTTTCAAACTTCAACCTTTGTGTTCAATACTGCTGAAGAGGGTAAGGCCTATTTTGAACTAGCCTATGGCCTGAGAGAAAAAGAAGCCGAAGAACAGCAGGGATTGATCTACAGCCGCCTCAACAATCCTGATTTGGAAATCCTAGAAAACCGTCTTTGCCTTTGGGATCAAGCAGAGGACTGCGCTGTATTTGAGAGTGGAATGTCTGCTATTTCAACTTGCTTATTCGAGTTCCTTTCTAGTGGAGATCTACTACTCTACAGCAAACCACTCTACGGCGGTACTAGTCATTTCATTAGTGAGGTCCTACCTAAGTATGGGATACATACGCTAGGCTTTTCACCCCATCAATCTCCAGCAGAGATCAAGGCTCTAGTCCAAGCGCACGAAGCGGCTGATCGTTTGGCTCTCATCTACATAGAAACCCCTGCCAATCCGACCAATCATCTAATTGACATTGCGGCTTGTTCAGACATTGCGCGCTCCTTTTCCACCGATGAAAAGAAAGTACTACTAGCTGTAGATAACACTTATATGGGCCCGCTTTGGCAACACCCCTTACAACATGGAGCTGACCTTGTACTGTATTCTGCGACCAAGTACATCGGAGGACATAGTGATGTGATTGCAGGTGCGTGTCTAGGTTCCGCAGCACTGATTCATAGAATCAAAACACTTCGAACTTTCCTCGGTAACATGGCGGGACCATGGACAGGTTGGTTATTGATGCGAAGTTTGGAAACACTTAAAGTACGCATGGATCAGCAAGCCCGTAATGCGGAGAAAGTAGCAGCGTACTTATCCAATCATCCAAAAATTCAAGATATATTCTATTTGGGAAATTTGGGTCCTCAGGATGGAGCCCAATATGATATTTATCAAAGGCAATGCTTGTCGGCTGGCGCTATGCTTTCCTTCACGCTGAAAGGAGGAGAAAAGGAGGCCTTTGCCTTCTTGAATGAACTGCGATTAGTCAAACTCGCAGTAAGCCTGGGAAGCACGGAAAGTCTGGTTCAGCATCCTGCTAGCATGACTCATGCCGGAGTACCAAAGGATGATCGTGAAAGGATGGGTATCACAGATAATCTGGTACGACTTTCAGTAGGCGTAGAGCATTTTACCGATCTGATTCACGACCTTGAGCAAGCCTTAAAAGAGGTTCCATTATTCGAAGAAAAGGAGCCTGTAAGTGTTTTGTTATAGCAGTCAAAAGAGGGGATGATCGGACCTAAATATAATAATCCACATAAGTGGCACGTTATTAGCTATGATAGATATATTTTTATTTCTTATATCAAATTCAATTAGCATGACGAAAGGAAAAAAATATGATCCATCCCCTCTTGCTTCTGCTACAGCAAGTACTGACAATTGGCTAAGTCCAAATTCTGCCCACGATCTTGGCTACGAGCTACTGGACGACCCCAACTGGTTTGAGGACGAGTATGAAATAGACTTTGCCAGTACCCGTGATCATTTACTTGTGCTTGGTATCGCAGCTACTGGACTACTAGCCTTACTTCGCTTGACCGGACTTATCTAATCTCATCGGGAAATCTGCTAACGACTCACGACCTAATACTTACCACCCAGATTATACCAACTAGAGCAGATCCCAGATTACCTTTAGCTTATTCTCAACCCCTGTTCTCATTGTCATTTATAACATCAACTTTTGGCTAGGCCACTTTCTGCCACTAGCAATAGTAAGGCATATTGTGTTCCCTTATAGCCATCCTTGTTGGCCCACCATTCCAATAGCGAATGGGCGCGTCCACCTATGCCTCCGCGACCAATAGTCACGGCTGGAATGCCTTTGGCTATGGGAATGTTGGCATTGGTGGAGCCGCGGGTGGGGCGGGGTGTGACGCCAAAGGAGCGGGTGGCGGCAGCGGCTCTTTGTATCAAAGGAATATCTGGTGATAATTCACCGGATGGTCGATCGCCGATCATTTCAACTTTAAGGCTGATAGGGCGTCCCCCTTTTCGCAATTGGTTTTGTTCCTTCAAGGCCTTCTCCATGGCATCCTTGAGGATCTTATCCATATCGACCAAACGACTAGGGTCAATGGAACGGATATCCACTTCCATCCAGGAAACAAAGGGAATGGAGTTTACAGAAGTACCACCACCAATTCTACCTACATTATAGCTGGTACGAGGTCCTGAACTCACGTATTTACTAGCCGCATTGACAAAATAGTTGATACCTGCTCCCAAGGCATGATGGGGGTTAGCCAAGCCAAATGCTCCCCAGGAATGTCCACCTGGTCCCCTGAAAGACACCCCAAAACGATGCGAACCTAAGCCTTTATAATTGACTCGACCGAGATTTCCTCCATCGATAGAAATCCAGGAGTCAATCTTGGGTCCTTTATCGCTAAACAAGTGCTTTACCCCGCGTAGATCACCTAGCCCTTCTTCCCCTACCGTTCCGATAAAAAGGACATCCGCCTCGGTCTGGAGGTCTACCTCATTCATGGCTCGCAGCACCGCTAGAACCATAGCTAAGCCGCGGGTATCATCTCCAATCCCTGGCGCGTACAAAGTATCCCCTTGCATACGAACTTTAACATCCGTTCCTTCCGGGAATACGGTATCCAGATGGGCATCCAGTACTACGGTCTTCTGGCCATTGGTTCCTTTCCGTAGGGCAATGGCATTCCCTACTTCATCAATCCAGGCAGAGTCCACCCCAATATTTTTCATCATATCTAAGAAAGCCTTGGCACGTTCCTCCTCGGCAAAGGGCGGGGCGGGGATTTCGTTCAAGTAAATATGTTCCTTAAGTGTCTGCTGATCCTGTTTATGGATGGTCTTGAAGGCTTGTTTAATTTTAGCCTGCTCCAGCAATTCATCCAGCTCCGTTTGGTAATTCGTTTGTACTTTGAGTTCTTCACTCACCTGGGCATTGGTGGCAAAGAAAAAGCTGGTAAATAGTAGTAAAAATGTAAATGGTAGTAAACTTTTCATGCTATCCTTATAAGTAAGTTGATTTTGAAATCAAATTCATGTCCAATAAAGATAGGCAATTAGTGATGGCTCATCGGATGAGTACTCACTGGGTGAGTGTTTAGGGCAAACTTTGTCCTATGCTAATCTGCAGAAAAACAACGAAAAAATATAAAAACTTAATAATCAGAACATTAGGGCATTATACTTAAAGCTAAAGCTTAGACACTCACCCGCTCAGTTACTCACCGAGTGAGTCTTTGGGGCAAACTTTGCCCTATGTTAATCTGCAGAAAAATAACGGAAAAATATAAAAACCTAATAATCAGAATATTAGGGCATTACACTTAAAGCTAAAGCTTAGACACTCACCCGCTCAGTTACTCACCGAGTGAGTCTTTGGGTAT
>JABSSL010000127.1 GCA_013214355.1 Saprospiraceae bacterium
AAATGGTGATTTGCGAATCGAAGGCGACCTTGTAGTCGGTGACCGATTTAACCTTGTGGTTAATGGACAATTAACCGTAACTGGTAACGTGAACGTTATGAATGATGCTTCAATTACTGTAAATGGAGTGCTATTCATAGGCAGCTTCAACGGACTGGATCGCGTGAATTTTGATGTGAACGGCTTTTTTACCTCTTTTGGGGATGTATTTGTAGGAAATGATTCCTCTTTTGATTCTGCGGGAGGGGCTTTGGTCTTGGGCGACCTTACTGCCAAAGATCGATTCGATTTAGTGGTGACTGGAGGCATGGGCGTTACAGGTACGCTCACGGCAGGTGCCGGATCTACTTCTATGATTACCCCTCTCTTTCCAGGGGCTTGGGGGGCAGGAACTATTGCTGGCCCTGCTGGCTTTGGAGCTTTAACACCACTCCCCATCAACTTATCCTACTTCAAAGGCCAAGCCACGGAGCAAGGAGCTTTGTTGACCTGGGAAACTTTAGCTGAAGAATCCAATGCTTATTTCACGATAGAGAAATCCAGAGATGGCGTGCATTTTGAGGAGTTGACAAGGGTGAAAGGAGCTGGGGACAGTGATGTTCCTTTGCAATACAAACACTTGGATAAGAACCCTTATAAGTTGACTTACTATCGACTTCGACAGACGGATTACGATGGAACATCTGAAGTATTTAACATCGTAACGGTTTCTGTAAAAGATAAAGCAGAAGAGATCAAAGTATTCCCTACGATTGTGAGAAATCGTTTGGTAAACGTAGAATTACCAAGCATTCCGCAAACGCTCGAGGGAACATTGGTGGATCTATCTGGCCGAATTATTTTGAGAACTAACTTGCAGGAAGGGCGTAATGCGCTGGAACTGGCAGGGTCGCTACAAAATGGAATGTATATTCTACGTATCTATGACCCGGCCTTGCGCACGGCAACTGCTCATCAAATAATGGTTCAAGAATAAGGCAAGTATTTGCTGAACCGCAGCATATCAGACAAAAGACGGTGAATCCGAGTGGAGCACTGGTAACTTACTAAGCAAGTTTGTATCTTGTATAAACCATAGTTTAGTTGCGTGTACCTAAATCCTGACTTTATGTCCACTTCCTTTCGCCGTCTTTTGTCATTTATCATTCTATCCTTTCCTATATTTCTCCTAGCTCAAAGACCTACCATTGAAGACTTCACGATGAGTGGAGATACCTATCTGTTAGGGGATGAGTGTTTTCGCTTGACGGATGAAGAGGATTACTCCTCAGGATCAATTTGGTACAAACGACCGATCAGTCTTCTTTCTCCTTTCAATATTGAACTAACCATTATGGCGGGCTGCCAAGATGGAGATGGTGCCGACGGCATGGTTTTCATGTTTGCCAATCGTCCGAACCGTACCGGATTCCGAGGTGAAGGTATTGGATTTGCTGGCCTTAGTCCATCCCTAGGAATAGAGATCGATACTTGGCGCAACTATCATTTATACGATCCAGCTGAGGACCACTTGGCTTTCTTAGTCAATGGTAGAGTAGGGCACTTTAGTGAAGAAGCCACCCCAACCATCATTCCAAACTTAGAGGATTGCCAACGACATAAGTTTTCCGTGCGCTGGAAACCAGATTACCAGAGTCTAGTGGTGGAAATTGATGGGGAGCCAGTAATGATTGGCAGCTTTGATTTGGTTAACTCTATCTTCCGAGGAACTGACGTCGTGTATTGGGGAATGTCGGCTGCCACTGGGCGTTATAATAATTACCACGAAGTTTGTTTTGATCGGCTATCCTATCAGGAACAAACCAAGCCTTGGTGGGACCTTTCCTTACCCTTTCTGGAGGCAGCACCAACGCTGCTCGCTAGCAATGGATTAGAGCACTAATACACCTTGGAAACTTTCTTCCAGAGGGTTTGCTTGTCCATCGTGAATTTGATCCAGTAAATACCCGTGGTCCAGTATAGGCGATCTAGCTGCCTAGAACTTTGAAAGCTTCCTCTTTCTAAGCTTCGACCAAGTTCATCGTATACTTCATACCTAATTTCAGTTAATGGCTCTGTACCTTGATAGCTAAGGGTCAGTCGATCAGTAAATGGGTTGGGAAATGCGCGAAGATCCCCTTCCCGTTCGTTTGACAGCGTAGCATTTGGTTTGAGAAACACGGCTTGAGAAAGTGCTAATCCACAGTAACGATTCTGAGCATTTAAGCTGACATCATACAAGCCTTCTCCTGCATATACATGGGTGGGATTTGTCTCACTTGAAGTATTCCCATCACCAAATGACCAGGTATATCGATCTGCCCCGGATGAGGTGTTTTGGAAAGTGACACTCAGTCCATCAATAGTGAAATCAAAGCCAGGATTAGGTCTAGGAAGTACCTCTACAGCCCCCTCTTTTACAATCTCGGATGCCCCCAATGGGCCATCCACCGTCAGAATAACGGTGTATAAACCTGCATTCTCATACAAAACGGTAGGATTGGCTTCAGTTGAAGTAGCTGGGCTGCCGCCTGGAAATTCCCAGCTATAAGTTTCCACTGATCCAGTGGATTGATCACTGAAGATAATTGCACCTTCCTCGCAAGCACCAGTAGGTATAAAACTGAAGTTGGCGTTAGGAGCCTGTCCAAGGGTTATGCTTTCTTCTATGGTGACTGAACCACATGAATTGGTTGCTGTCAACTGAATATCATAAGTACCTGCCTCAAGAAAGCTGAAACTGAAATTTGGGTTGGAACTCATGGTGTCAAGTGCTGGAATGTACCATTCAATTTGGTCAGCAAAAGTGGAGGCATCTGTAGCATTAACGGCCAAGCCATCAATGGTGTAATCAAAATCTGCAGTTGGTTCCCGACTAACGGCTACATGATTGTTTAAGCGCAGACTGTCAACTCCAGCAGCATTGGAAACGATCAAAATGACATCATAGTTGCCTGGATCTTGATACGTAATAAGGGGATTCTCCTCAGTAGAAAAAGCAGGACTTCCACCCGGAAATAACCAGGCACTACTACTAATCCCTCCCGTGGATGTATTGGTGAAACTGACGACCAAGGGGGCACAACCTTCATCAGGGTTGGAGGTGAAGCTAGCGCTAGGAGCCCCGGTAATCGATACTGTCCTACTCGTTTGTACGGTATCACAGATTCCAAAGGCAGTCAATGTTACCAGGTAGTCACCTGGCTGAGCATAGGTATGCATTGGTGAGACCTCTGAACTCATGGCTCCATCCCCGAAATCCCAGTTATAAGTTGTGGCATTCTCGGAATTATTGTCGAAAGTGAATTCACTACCATTTTGATTGGACGTGAATTCAGCTATAGTATTAGGGTAAACTTTGACATGGTCAATTAACCGAACGCTATCGACTCCGGTAGCATTGGACACAATTAGCACGACATCAAAGTTGCCTGGATCTTGATAGGTAATGACCGGATTGTTTTCAATAGAAGTGGCAGGACTTCCCCCTGGGAACAACCAGTTGGCCTCATTGGGTTGGCCAGCAGAGGTATTGGCGAAATTGACGGTCAGAGGGCCGCAGCCTTCCATGGGATTACTCGTAAAACTGGCTGTAGGTGCCCCCGCAATGGATACCATAGCGCTGGTTTGTACGGTATCACAAAGACCAAAGGCTGTTAGGGTTACGGTGTAATCACCTGACTGACTATAGGTATGTATTGGTGAGACTTCTGAACTCATGGCTCCATCCCCAAAATCCCAGATGTAATTTGCAGCATTCTGGGAGTTATTGGTAAAAGTAAAGTCATTGCCATTTTGGTTGGGCGTGAATGCGGCCACCGGGCTAGGGCTCACGCTTAGGTCGGCATTCTGGGAGGTGAGATTTTCTCCACAAGCATTAGTAATCAGTACACGAAAGCGCCAATTATTTTGGGCTGCGGTAACGCTCAGAAGTCGGAGTGTATCTGTATCCACACCTTGGAAGTCTGTATCATTAGTCAAGTCTTCAAGACCATTACCTCGATCTACTTGCCATCTATACGTTAAGTCAACGCCTTGGGCTACAATGCTGAAAAAGCCATCCTCTCCTTCGCATAAATTAAGATTTGGAGCTTGTGTAACAATGCTAGCCGCTGAAAATTCTTGGCTAGCTGTATTGATACTTTCGATCAGGGTAATCAGTCCCGTAGCACCAGGCTCTGAGCTATTGTTCCCATCGGCACAAGCGCCAGAATTGAATCCCAGGCCAGCTGTTCCGCCTGCTGTTTGGGTGGCGAGATCTGGATTTAGACCATTGGTCAAAATATGTCCCCCGCTACCCCCCCCGCCAGGGCCATGGCAGCGATCCGCATTACCATGATCTAGAGAACCACCATTTCCTCCCAGCGCTTGGGCACGCAAAGGCGCAGGTGTATCATAAAGTAATAGAATCGATCCACCACCACCACCTCCGCCGGCTCCGTCTCCTCCTCCTACGGCAGGGCTTTCTCCGTTGGCTTCAATCGTAAATCCATTGCTGACCAGGTGATTCACGAGCAAAATGATGACTCCTCCTCCGTTTCCCCCGTCCGTACCTACATCATTATTCTCATGGCCCGCACCGCCGCCACCACCAAAGAAGAGGCGGGTAGAATCAGTGTCAATGGCTCTACCTCCAAAACCTGGGAAGTTGCCGTCACAGCCAAAGAAAGACGGTTCTTCATTGGTTCCGCCTTGCCCCGCTTTCGTTAAATTGGAGCCGCCTCCCCCTCCTGCGTTGTGGTCGTTGCCACCGCCGCCACCATTCGCTTGAGGCCCCCGCCCGCTCTCCGAACCTGGCTGGATGATAGCCAGCCCTTCACCTTTGGCCGCTCCACGCCAATTGTCACTGCCATACGCGTAATTATTGGCATTGGTGATAAAACCACAATTGTTGGAAACAGTGATATCCGATATTCCCCCTCGGAAACCAATAGCACTGGCCGAGATGGGGGCTTGTAATAGAAGAGAATCTGTGACTTGGAGTGCTATTACCCCTCCCTTATTCCCATCCCAGGGCGCCCCTTTGAGCGTGTCAGAGACAATAGCCTTATCATATTGTGGGAAGGAGATCAATTGAATTTTTCCCGCTAGATCATAAGTTTGACTGAGTTGAAATGCCAGGGTGATTTCATTCCCGGTAATGCTTAGGATCCGGTTTCGCTCGTAGCGTCCAGCTTGTCCAAGATCAGTTACCGTACCAAAGCTTGAGGAATTATCCATGTCAATAGAGGCTCCTTGAGCTTGATAAATAATTACCTCTACATCTTCGATAAACCCAGTAGGGTCATCCACCGTTAGGGTATTGTTACAAACATCTATGGCTTGGATCGCAGCATAGTTGTTGATGACTCCATTGAGATCATCTTGAGCAAGTAGAGAGGAAAGGCATAGCAGCCCAAAGCAAAGGGTGTGTAGTTGTTTCATAGGGAAGAATCGGTTTTTGAGAATAACGAGTTTTCCGCTTCAAATATCGTAGAAATTAGCAGATGTTTTGGAAAATCTTTGGCAGAAGCTACATTGGGCTACCCCAGCCCTAATCATCAAGGTTGATACGATTTTGTTTGTCGATTGTGCAAAACAAAAAATAATGTTACCTTTGCGCCCGTTAAAACCTACCGTTCCTTAATGGAAGTACGTAGGTAATTCTAATCACCATAATTTAATGGAATGCCTGTAAAGATTAGATTGCAGCGTAAGGGCCGTAAACAAAGGCCTTTTTATCAAATTGTAGTTGCTGATTCTCGTGCCCCTCGTGATGGTAAATTCATCGAGAAGTTGGGGACTTATAATCCTATGACGAAACCAGCAACCATTGAGATTGATCGCGATAAAGCGTTTGATTGGTTACAGAAAGGTGCTCAGCCTACTGACACAGCTCGTGCTATTCTTCGTTTTAAAGGAGTTTATTACCGCAAACACCTCATGCGTGGGGTTAAGAAAGGTGCTATGACTCAAGAAGAGGCCGATGCTAAGTACAAAGAGTGGGTAGACGCTAAGGAGGCTAAAATTGCAGCTCGTTTTGAAGAAACTGCCGCCGAAAAAGCCGCGTGGCTGGCTAAAGTTTCTGGAATTGCACCTCCTCCTCCAGTAGTTGAGGAAGAAGCGCCTGCTGTCGAAGCTGAAGCAGCTACAGAAGCCGCAAGCGAAGAGGAATAAAAAATTCTTTCTTCATAACATCAAAGGCCTATCCAGTTGCTGGATAGGCTTTTGTTGTTTAATGGGCGACGTTTCCCTTCTATACGCCCAAAAGAAAAAGTTAATATGTCCAAAAAAGTTGAGTATTGCCTTAAATAGCTGCTCAAGTATTTTTATATTTGCTCCATCGAACAAGGCTATACTTTATTCTAAATAAATTAACGTGAACCTGGTAGTGCTTTAAATTGCACTATCAGGTTTGCCTTTAAAATACCCTTCTTCAACAAGCTTGATTATAGCCCCAAGAGGGTCGAGAAATACGATTGCAAAGCAAGTTTTCGTTCTGCCCGCGCCTGGAAGCAAAGATGTTGAAGGAATAAATAAGCTATATATGTACGCATTGGATCAACAGTACCAAGATCGACTAAATGTATTGGCAGAAGAAGTGCAGGCTTCAGATGAACTTCAGCAATATTTGGAAGAGGAGGAAGAGGAATTTTATCTGCGTCTGAAGGAGATGTTTGAACCAAAAATTGCTGCCATCTATGATGAGGTAGCTGAAAATGATCCATTACAACTAGTAGCTTTTGAAAAAGCCCTATTGGATGAGTCTTTTGAAGGGCTTTACCTTCCAAAGATTCTTGGATTTTCCGTTTTGCGAGGGGAGGTGAATGATAATTACAAATATGTACGTCCGCAAGATCACTTCAAGAGTGTTTTGATGGCAATTTGTAATTCTGCGAACTTTGATATCCTGAAGAAACGCATCGGCCAATCGATTCAGATGGGATTTGCGATGAGTAGTGACATCTGGATTACCAACTTGATTAATGCCTACACCAATAAGAGAATCCGCTACTATCTTCAAGGGCAGGTATTGGACAAATACCGACAGCCTCAGAGCCGCTCTGTTGGACTTACTAGATATAGCCGACAATTCAAGAATGATAACTTTCAATCTGCAGAATTTCCCACCACACCAGGTGGACTAAAGGTCTTATTCTCACCATTGAAAAATTTCTTGATTTATAGAATTAATAGAAATGGAAATAATGCCTCTTTGGTAGAACCCTTGAAAGAGTTTGTGGCCAATGAGAGCTTGCATGGTTCCAAAGAACATGCACAGATCATGGGACTTTTCTCGGCATTTTTCCCGCTTGGCGATCACGAAGCATTTATCTCCAAATACTTTAATGATGTACGTTCGAGTACGCCGGATTTTGCGCCGGAATTCCTTGAGTTTATTCTGGAATTATTGAAGAGAGATGATGTGGATTTGCACGGTGCAGCTGAATTACAACTGTCTAGTGTAGCAGATAAAACAATGGATGATAGCCTCAGTGAATATTTCACGCTGACGGATAAAATCCACCGCGATGGTTACATCAATGAAGAGGTGCAGCAAGCAGTGAAGGTGTTTTACAACCAGCATGAGGGACGTTCTTTGGTGAATGAGTGCGTGCGCCAGGTGATATTTGGTTATTTCTCTCGCCTGATTAGCAACCTAGAACCCAGAGGTTATGGTGATTTCTTCGAAGCCGCGAAGTTGTTCCCGGTCTATATGGGCATTTTTGTCAATCAGCAGTTCAATCAGGACCTGAAGGATCTTTCCATGAAATATGTCAGAAAGTTGCTTAAGATATTTGTTGATAAACGGGGTAAGGATTACCAAGACATTAAGAAGTTTGTTTCTGCTACTTTCGTTGAATATGGATTCTTGAAGGAGAAAGAGGTAGTTGAGCTATTCAAAACGAGAAGAAAGCGAACCAAGACGGAAGCCTAACCTTTGTTAGACTAAAAAATAGGCTGGTGCATAGCAAGGTTCCTTGCCATGCACCAGTCAAGCTAGATTTTCTATTATCCATCATAGCGTCATGCTACAACAGTAGGCCACAAATACCCGATATTCTGCCTTTCTACTAATGGAGCCTACTAAAGCTATTACCTGAGGACTACAGTTGACGGAACAGATCCAGCCTATCAGTTCACTCCTAGACACCTGATATCTCAGAGGGATTGTTTACGGATCGATATTTGTTTTTTGTATGTACTCAAATCAAGTACCAAGCCTACTCATATGAGAAGATTTCTTATCATTTGCTGCACCTTTTCCCTTATTGCCCTTGCTTGTCAAAGGTCCACTACGGATACGCCTACCGTACCACAGGAAGAAGAACAGAATCTCTTTATCGGGCAGCAGCTCCCTTTGAATAAAACCTTGACTAAGATTGCTATAGGGTCTTGCAATCGGCAGGACCTAGATCAAGCTATTTGGGAAAGCATTGATGCTGAAGAGCCGGATCTTTGGATCTGGCTAGGAGATAATATTTATGGGGACACAGAAGATATGCAACGTCTTGAAGGGAAGTACCTAAAGCAAAAATACAGTAACCTGTACGGAAATTTTCGCAAGGATACGCCCATCATTGGCATCTGGGATGATCACGATTACGGGGTGAATGACGGAGATAAGAATTTTTTGAAGCGGGTGGAAAGTCAGCAATTGATGCTTGACTTTTTGGATGTACCTAAGGATGCACCCGTCCGAAGCCAAGCAGGAGCGTATCAGTCTTATGTTTTCGGCAGCGATGACAAGCAAGTCAAGGTAATTTTGCTAGACACTCGATATTTTCGAGATGAACTGGAAAGGAATAATGGCTACCAGCGATATAAGCCTAATTTGACTGGCGATATTCTAGGGGAAGCCCAATGGGACTGGTTGAGCGCAGAGTTAAGCGAAAGTGAGGCAGATATCCATTTTATTGCTTCGGGTATTCAGATGATTCCTGAGGAGCAGGGTTTTGAAAAATGGGCAAATTTCCCAACAGCGAGAAAGAGACTCCTAGACTTGCTGGCAGAGACTAAACCCAATAACGCGATTCTATTGAGCGGAGATCGACACATTTCTGAGTTCTCTAAGTTAGAGACGCCTGAGATGGAAGAAGGTTTATATGAATTTACTTCTAGCGGACTAACGCATAGCTATCGGGACTTCTCTGGTGAACCGAATCAGCATAGGGTCGGGGAGGTAGTCTTTGACCTAAGCTTTGGCGTGATATTGATCGATTGGAGTGCAGCCACTCCAAAGGTTAGTTTTCAAATGAAAGGGGTAGGAGGGGCCTTACAGCAGGAGTTGGAGCTTGACTAACCCGAGTTGCCATGAATGAGCGCAAATATCTGAGACATTTCGGCTCTCTAGAATGAATCGTAACTTGCATTAATTAATTGCCTATATGAATTCTACTTTCAATTGGGGTATCATTGGACCAGGGAAAATTGCCCAGCAATTTGCCTCGGATTTAGCCTTTATCCCGGGGGCTAAGGTACACGCGGTGGCTTCCCGAGAAATTGGTAGAGCCCAGGCCTTTGCAAATAGCTTTGAAGCCCCCTTCCATTATGGAAGTTATGAAGATATTGTGGGGTGTCCGGATCTAGATGCGGTATACGTAGCTACGCCACACGTTGGCCATTTTGAAAATACCATTCGTTGTTTGGAAGCAGGTATACCGGTGCTTTGCGAAAAGCCGTTGGCCATGAATTATCGGCAAGTAGAGCTATTGATCGATACTGCTCGCCGCAAGAATACCTTCCTCATGGAGGCCTTATGGACGCGATTTCTCCCTAGTACTCGTCTGATGTTGAAATTGATTCGAGAAGGTGAAATTGGAGAGCTGGTGGGGGTAAAGGCGGATTTTGGATTTAGATCAGATTTACCACCCGAAGATCGGATCTTCAATAAAGCATTGGGTGGAGGTGCGCTTTTAGATATAGGCATTTACCCGGTCTTCTTAGCCTTACTGTTATTTGGTAAAAGTTGCGAGATTAAAGCGATGGCTAAGATTGGGACTACAGGTGTAGATGAAGATACGCATATGCTGCTCCGTTATCCCGGAGGGCAATTGGCACAATTGCATGGCAGTTTTCTAGTGGATAGTAAGCGAGAGGCTTTTATCTATGGAGATGAAGGCACGATTCATATGCATGCCAATTGGTATCAGCAGACGAACCTCAGTATCTTCCGTGCCCAGGCCGAACCTCAGTTATTTTCCGTGGAAAAGAAAGGCTTGGGATACCACTATGAAGCGCAAGAAGTCATGGATTGTATAGGGAAGGGGAAAATAGAAAGTGATAGAATGTCTCATGCCTTGAGCGCCGCTTTGATGCTCAGTTTGGACAGTATTCGGCGTGAAATAGGTTTGGTCTATCCAGAGGATGAATAACCAAATCATGCTTTTAGGAAAGTGCTAATGCCGGACGGCGTAAAGGAAAATATTTGCCGTCAAAAAGACTTGGCCTTATTTCTTTTGGCGTAGCGATCAAATCGCCAAAAAGAATCATTACGATTTTTAGATTCCACGTTTTTATTTGGGAAATGCCGAAATAGGCAAATAAGTTCTGCTCCTAGTATTCGAAAGACAAATTATCGTCCATTTCTAGAAATTGAGTATTCCTACTAGAAATTTAAGAAAAATTAAAGGATAGAGAATAAAAACTGATCTCCTTTATCGAAAAACAGAAAATCCTTTGTTTTTTTTGAAAAATCATAATTATATATGGACGGATTTTAGTATTTTTGTTATCCCACTAACTTGAATGGAATACATCTAGTGTCAACAACAACCTGTGTTAAACCCACTTCACCACAATACTCCTAACGGATACTATCAGGGTTAAACCCGACCTGCCCATCTCAAACCGAATTAGCTGTTACTTCTGATAAAGCTCTATCAGAGCAGTAGAGGAGTAACCCACTACACCTACGCACTTTTGGATCAAACAACAACAACCGTAAAGATTATGCAGCAGCCAACAACCAACACTAAGGGACTCTACACCCCCTCCTTGGAAAAAGATGCTTGTGGGATCGGTCTGATCGCAAATTTAGATGGCAAAAAATCCCATCAGTTGATAGAGGATGCTTTACATATGCTATCCAATATGGAGCATCGAGGGGCCTGTGGCTGTGAACCGAACACTGGTGATGGAGCCGGAATCTTACTACAGATTCCACACGAATTCTTTCAGAAGAAAGGATCGGAAATAGGTTTTGAATTACCGGAATTTGGTTCCTATGGAGTCGGTATGGTGTTCTTCCCAAATGATAGAACGCTTCGCACGCAATGCCGTTTCTTGTTCAATGATTATATCGATGAGCTCGGTTTTGAAGTGCTAGGATATAGAAAGGTGCCAACCGATAATGAAGAGTTAGGGGAAACTGCTGTATCGGCAGAGCCACGCATGGAGCAGGTTTTTGTGAAGCCAAAAGATAAATTGGACCCCAAAGTTCTGGAACGTCGGCTTTACATTTTACGAAAGTTTGCTACCCACAATATTCATAAGACCTATCCACAGTCCAAGGACCACTTCTATATTACTTCCTTTTCTTATAAAACGATCGTATACAAGGGACAACTTACCACCTATCAGGTGCGTCCTTACTTCCCCGATCTGCAAGACTCCTTGTTCAAGTCCGCTATTGCTTTGGTACACTCCCGTTTTTCAACCAATACGGTGCCAAAGTGGAAACTGGCACAGCCATTCCGCTATGTCGCCCATAATGGGGAGATCAATACGGTAATGGGGAACTTAAACTGGTGGAAGTCAAAAGAACAATTAATCGAATCTACGCTCTTCTCTGCGGAAGAACTGGAGAAATTAAAGCCCATTTGTGGAGAGAACTTATCAGATTCCGGCAATTTCGATAATGTATTGGAATTTCTGGTTTTAAATGGCTATTCCTTGCCGCATGCTCTGATGATGATGATTCCAGAAGCATGGCAGCACGATGAACAAATGGCCAGCTATAAAAAAGCTTTTTACGAGTATCACAAAACAATTATGGAATCCTGGGACGGACCTGCTTCCGTCTGCTTTACCGATGGCATCTTGGTGGGCGCTACGCTTGATAGAAATGGATTGCGTCCATCGAGATATTGCCTTACTGAAGACAATACCCTGATCCTAGCTTCTGAAGCTGGTGTATTAAACCTGGATCAGTCTAAAATTGTGATGAAAGGTCGACTGCAACCCGGTAAGATTTTAATTGCAGATTTGGATGAACATCGCATCATTGGAGATGAGGAGTTGAAAGAGGTGATTTGTAAGCGACTTCCCTACAAGGAATGGCTGGATCAGAACAGGATCACCCTAGATGATCTGGAAGAACAAACCAAGCCCGTTGTAGCACTAGATGCTAAAACACTCTTCAAGAACCAGCAATTACATGGATTCACCAAAGAAGATCTTAGGGTATTGCTTGGTCCTATGGTGGCAGTAGGAAAAGATCCAATCGGTTCTATGGGAACCGACACGCCTTTGGCCGTTCTATCACAGCGGTCTCAGCACCTTGCCAATTACTTCAAACAGCTCTTTGCACAGGTAACCAATCCGCCAATTGATCCCATTCGGGAGCGCTCAGTAATGTCATTATTTGCGATGTTGGGCGGCGCGAAAAATATCTTGGATTCGGATGCAGAACGGGCAAGATTCGTGCATTTGCCGAGTCCTGTTCTGGATAATGCTGCTTTGAGCAAAATTAAACGCCTTCATCATCCCCACTTCCGTTCGGGGGTAATTGATATCGTTTTTAAAGCAGATGGACAGAAAGGCCGTTTGAAAGCGGCGATCGATCACATCTGCGCGGTGGCAGAAGATTTGGCTCGCAATGGTACCAATATTCTGATCCTTTCGGATCGTAATGCTGATGCTTTCCGAGCACCGATTCCTTCTCTCCTAGCCGTGGGAGCTATTCACCATCACTTGATCAGCACGGGATTAAGAAGCTTAACTTCCTTAGTCATTGAGGCAGGAGATGTTCGTGAGACACACCATTATGCCACTTTGATCGGCTACGGAGCCAGTGCTATAAATGCCTATATGGCCTACGCTACTTTAGCCAGTCTACATAAAGAAGCCTACTTCGATGAATCCATTACCTTGCCGGATGCCTTCAAGATCTATGATAAGGCCGTGGGTAAAGGTTTGTTGAAAATTATGTCGAAGATTGGTATTTCCACCCTGCAGTCTTACCAAGGGGCACAAATATTTGAAGCATTAGGCCTGTCTTCTGAGGTAGTGGAAACTTCTTTTAAAGGAACAGTTTCTAGAATTGAGGGTATTGGCTTTGATGGGATTGCGGAAGAAGTGTTGACACGTCATGCGATGGCCTTCCCGGAGAAAACCATACCGGATGCGCAATTGGATGTGGGCGGTGTTTTTCAATGGAAGCGTAGGGGAGAAGCGCACCTTTTCAATCCGCAAACCATTCACTTGTTGCAGTATTCCACGCGCAAGAATGATTATACAGCCTATAAGAAATACGCTAAGCTGATTAATGATCAATCTGCCCAAGCACTGACGCTTAGAGGATTGTTGACCTTTCGGAAAGGAGAGTCCATTCCATTAGAGGAGGTGGAACCCATTGAGAACATCTTCAAGCGTTTTGCCACGGGGGCGATGTCCTTCGGTTCTATTTCGCACGAAGCGCACTCTACCTTGGCGATTGCGATGAACCGGATTGGAGGTCGGAGTAATAGTGGAGAAGGGGGAGAGGATGAGATTCGCTTTGCGCCAAAAGAAAATGGCGATTGGGAACGCTCTGCAACCAAACAAGTGGCCTCTGGCCGATTCGGAGTGACGAGCTACTATCTCACGAATGCCAATGAGATACAGATTAAGATGGCTCAAGGAGCAAAACCAGGGGAAGGAGGGCAATTGCCAGGGCATAAGGTAGATGACTGGATTGGTAGAGTAAGACATTCTACTCCTGGGGTAGGATTGATCTCTCCGCCACCGCATCACGATATTTACTCCATTGAAGATCTAGCACAGCTCATTTTTGATTTGAAGAATGCCAACAGAGAGGCTCGTATCAATGTGAAGCTGGTTTCTAAGGCAGGAGTAGGAATTATTGCCTCAGGGGTGGCCAAAGCTCATGCGGATGCCATTCTGATCTCTGGTCATGATGGAGGTACAGGAGCTTCGCCAATTACTTCAATCCGACACGCAGGATTGCCTTGGGAATTAGGATTGGCTGAGACGCATCAGACTTTAGTGAAAAACAAACTACGAGATCGCGTCCGAGTCCAAACGGATGGACAAATTCGAACGGGTAGAGACTTAGCCATTGCTACCTTATTGGGAGCGGAAGAATGGGGCGTAGCTACGGCAGCCTTAGTGGTAGAAGGATGCATCATGATGCGTAAGTGCCACCTAAATACCTGTCCGGTAGGCATTGCTACTCAAGATAAAGAATTGCGTAAGCGGTTCACAGGAGACCCGGAACACGTGATTAACTTTTTCCGCTTCTTGGCTCAAGATCTTCGGGAAATCATGGCTGAATTAGGCTTTAGAACCGTCGATGAAATGGTGGGTAAAGTAGAAATGTTGAAGGCCAAACAGCAGATTGAACATTGGAAATATAAGACGCTTGATCTTAGTCCAATCTTATACAAGGAGCCTGCTGACGAAACAGTAGGGCAATACAAGAAGATTCCACAAGATCATGGTATTGATGATGTTTTGGATCGTAAATTGATCGATCATGCTGGCTTGTCCCTGGAGGCTGCCAATCCCGTCAGCTCAACCTTCCCTATCAAGAATACCGATCGGGCGGTAGGAGCTATGCTTTCTAACGAAATATCTAAACGGTGGAAAGGAGAAGGCTTGCCGGATGCATGCATTCAATACCGCTTCAGAGGTTCGGCCGGTCAGAGTTTTGGGGCTTTTGGAGCTAAGGGAATCGAGTTTACTTTGGAAGGCGAGGCCAATGACTATTTTGGTAAAGGCCTGTCCGGTGGGCGATTAATTGTGGTGCCGGATCGGGATGCCAAGTTCACTCCAGAAGAGAATATAATCATTGGAAATGTGGCCTTTTATGGAGCCACATCGGGCGAGGCCTACATTCGAGGCATGGGGGGAGAAAGATTCTGTGTACGTAACTCCGGTGTGAACACCGTAGTAGAAGGCATCGGAGATCATGGCTGTGAGTACATGACTGGTGGTTTGGTCGTAGTAATAGGAGAAACCGGTAAGAATTTCGCAGCTGGTATGAGTGGAGGGATGGCTTACATCTATAATCCAGAAGGTAAGTTTGAAGAACGCGTAAATGCGGAAATGATCGACCTAGATCCACTCAGCGATGAGGATCAAGATATACTTCGTAAAATGATTCGTAATCACTTCAGCTATACGAGCAGTACAGTTGCTTTAGATATCTTGAATGATTGGGATCAGCAAAAGGGACATTTCGTCAAGGTCATGCCTAAAGATTATAAGGCGGTATTGGCGAAGAAAAAAGCCAAGCCGAAAGTAGAGGTGAAGTTAGCGGAAGCAACGGCTTAGTCTGAGATTTTTCTTTTTTGTTTTGAACAGCTAAATGGTAAAAAATGGCAGATCCAAAAGGATTTATGAAATATACGCGTGAGCTTCCAGCTACGCGAAATCCAAAAGAGAGAGTAGAAGATTATAAAGAACTATACGAGGAATTTCCAGCTGAGAAGACGGTTTCACAGGCTTCTCGTTGTATGGATTGTGGCATTCCTTTTTGTCACAATGGATGCCCCTTAGGCAACATCATTCCTGAATTCAATGATGCTGTATATCAAGAAGATTGGGCGACTGCTTTTGATATCTTAAGTAGTACGAACAATTTCCCGGAATTCACGGGAAGAATTTGCCCAGCCCCTTGTGAGGCGGCCTGTGTGCTTGGCATTAACCAACCACCCGTGGCCATCGAGCACATTGAGAAATCCATTGCTGAAATGGCTTTTGCCAAAGGGTACATTAGACCTCAACCGCCCCAGGTGCGAACAGGTAAAAAGATCGCAGTGGTCGGATCTGGTCCAGCGGGTTTAGCTGCCGCTGCTCAGCTGAATAAGGCGGGGCATTCGGTCACGGTTTATGAACGAAATACTCGGCCCGGTGGACTATTGCGCTATGGAATTCCTGACTTTAAGCTAGATAAAGGTATCGTGGAAAGGAGAGTAGCTTTGATGGAAGCGGAAGGGATTAAGTTTAAGGTTAATGCTGAAGTGGGTAAGAATGTAAACGCCAAAAAACTTTTGGAGGAGAGTGATGCGATGGTCTTGTGTGGTGGCTCCACCATTCCTCGAGATCTAAAGCTCCCAGGAAGGGAGTTGAAAGGGGTTTACTTCGCTATGGAATTCCTAGATCAAAACAATAAGCGGGTGGCCGGAGATAGTATACCGGAAAAATCTGCTATCATGGCCACCGGAAAGCAAGTTGTCGTGATTGGAGGAGGAGATACTGGCGCAGATTGCGTAGGAACCTCCAACCGGCACAAAGCCAAGTCCGTGACGCAGTTAGAGATTATGCCAATGCCTCCGCAGGAGCGCGATATGGTCACTTGGCCGAATTGGCCAATGGTGTTGCGTACGTCAACCTCTCATGAGGAAGGATGTGAACGGCAGTGGGCCATTAATACGAAGGCTTTTATTGGGGATAAGAAAGGAAACTTGAAAGCCATTCGAATTGTGAAGGTAGAATGGGCTAAAGATGATGCCACTGGCCGCTATAGCTTTCAGGAGGTAGAGGGATCGGAGCAAGATATTCCTTGTGATATGGTTTTAATTGCCGCTGGTTTTCTTCACCCGCAGCACGAAGGTTTGTTGAAGAAATTGGGCGTTGATCTTACGGATAGAGGGAATGTACAAGACTTGGACTATAAAACCTCAATAGACAAGGTCTTCACAGCCGGGGATATGCGTCGAGGACAATCTCTGGTCGTATGGGCGATAGCAGAAGGAAGAGAAGCAGCCCGGAGAGTGGATGAATATTTAATGGGATCGTCTGCTTTAGAGGTTCGAGATGATTCTCCTTTGCACATGGTTCAGCTGGAGGCTAAAGCACTGGTATAGTATCTATGACCTGTTGAAACTGATTAAATTTCCTTAATAATGGGCTAGCTTTTTCTCTAGGAGCTAGCCCTTTCTATTTTTGCAAATGAAGTTGTCTAAGGTTGTCTGCTGCTGGTAAAAACTGTAGACAACTTTATTTCCAAAAATCTTTTGCAGGCCTTAACTTGTTTCATTTCCTTTAAGCAAATTCTGGCTAAACATATTTACCTATGAGTGCATCTGCAGAAATGCCCTATTTTATTAAACCTTCCCAGCCTTTGAATCAAAAGGAGAAGGTAGAAGCTTATGAACAAGCTGTGCAAGCTATTGACGCCAATTTGATGGGTGAAACAGATCTTACGCTGAAGATGGTCACGATCAATTGTCTATTGAAAACATATCTGCCGTATTACTATTGGGTGGGTTTTTATCTCGTTAAGAATGGAAAACTGATGGTTGGGCCCTATCAGGGAACTTTAGGATGCTTGCATATTGATTTTTCTAAGGGAGTATGTGGTAAGGCAGCAAGTACCAAGGAAACGCAGATCGTGGCTGAAGTCCATGCGCTCGCTCAGGGGACCGATCATATCGCCTGCGATCCAAACTCGCAATCGGAAATCGTCGTTCCAGTACTTGATGCTGAAGGGGAGCTACTGGCTGTATTTGATGTAGACAGTACTTTGCCCGCTTCCTTCGATGAGGTAGATCAACAGTATTTGGAAAACTTGCTCCGTAAACACTTCGCTTAAGTAGATTTGGAGATAGCGAAGGGAAGATGTCTGACTTTCAATCCAGTAGAAGGGAGACTTTTCCAATTGGAATAGTGCTAAGAATCAAAATGTGCTGGAGAATACAGAGAAAACCAGCCTGAGGGGAGGAATTCAGACTAATTTGCTTTGTAAAAAAACAGAAAAAATGAAATGCTTTTTTATATTTAGCACCAACACTAAATATGTATAGTCGCTTTAAGTTTCATATATGTTGGGTTAAAATTGTTACCGCAATTATTAACCCAATTTTTTTGCCTCTACTTCACTCTTTTAGAGAAAAAAGAAGGTGGCACAAAGTTGGCCACCCCAGTCGTTTTAAGTTTCATACATTATTTGAAATGATGTATAGGCTCTAACAATTCTTTATTGATATTCTGTTCGCTTCGTACATCTTCAAAAGAGAATAAATGTTGGTTTTTCTCGCAAATACTTCTAAAATCTTAACAGAAAGTCACTTCAAAAGAACATTGTTCTCACAAAATAACATAGAGCGTGAGATTTACCAAATAATGGTATTCTGAAATCAAGTGCAATTTATTGCAAACGAATGCGCAAACGGTTGCGGTGGAAAAATATTTATATCTTTAAATCACCAAGAGCCATAATATCAGCTGGAATATAAATTGAATTAGGTTCAGCGTAGAAGACTGCCAATCGATCACAATTAGGCAAACTGATGGGAAGAATCACTATAAAGGATATCGCTAAGTTATTGGAAATAAATCCCTCGACTGTTTCGCGTGCACTGAAAGATCATCCAGATATAAGCCAGGAAACTAGAGCGAAGGTGAAACGTATTGCGGATGACCTGGGTTATGTCCCCAATCTGCAGGCTATTTCTTTTCGCAATCGGAAAAGCCATCTGATTGGCCTGATACTGCCGGATATGAACATGTTTTTCTTTCCGCCGGTGATCAGTGCTATCGAAGAAAAAGTGCGCCAAGAAGGGTATAATCTCATAGTGCTACACTCCAACAATCAATTGGAACGGGAGCAAGAGAACGTGCGCATTTGTCAACGTCTTGGTGTGGAGGGTTTATTGGTTTCTTTGACTTCGGAATCGAGCACCTTAGACCACTTCACGGAACTAGTAGAGCAAGGTGTACCGGTAATCTTGTTTGATCGAGTAAAGGATAAGATAGATTTACCAACTGTAATTATTCATGATGAGGCGGTGGCCTGGGAAGCAGTTTCACATCTTGCGAACAAGGGCCGAAAACGAATCTGTGGATTATTTGGTGATCCGAAATTATCCATCTCGCAATTGCGTAAAGAAGGCTTTCTCAAATCTCTAAAGGAGTTCGGACTTCCTGTGCATGAAGGGCTCCTAATACATGCTTACGATTACAATCATGGCTTCAAAGAAGTAGATAAGGTATTGGCTCGATCGGATTGGCCTGATGCCATTTTTACGATGAGCGACACCCTCTTGGTTGGTGCCATGATGGCTCTGCAAAAATACCAAGTTAAGATTCCGGAGGAGATTGCAATTATCAGCATTAGCCATGGCGATATGCCGCGATTCTTCAATCCTCAGGTGAGTTATGTCCAACACTCTGGAACTCGAGTGGGAGCCACGGCTATTGGACTGCTCTTCAAATTGATTGAAAAGGAATCCATACCAAAAGTTAATTATATTGGGACTCGTCTAATTGTGCAGGAAAGCACTTAGGTCAAGTTCCATTAGCTAATGTACCATCCGTTTCCCGCTCCACTACTTACTCGTCTAGCTCCAACACCCAGTGGATATTTACACATCGGGAATGGCCTTTCATTTGTCATGACTTGGCTACTGGCAAGGGCCCAAGGAGGGAAGGTGCTCTTGCGAATTGATGATTTAGATCGTCAACGCTTTCGCCCGGAGTACGTGGAAGATATTTTTAGGACCATTGAATGGTTAGGAATAGATTTTGACTTAGGCCCGGAGGGGCCAAGGGAGTTTGAGGTGCATTACTCCCAACTGCATCGACTGGATCTATATCGACAATATTTGAATCAGCTACAATCTAAGCAGCAAGTCTACGCCTGCATTTGCTCCCGAAAACGAGTACGAAAAACCGCTATCAATGGTTTTCTGTATGATGGACATTGTAGAGCAGCTTCGCATCACTTAGATGGACCGGGAGCTGCCTGGCGGGTACGCTTAAGGGAACGCGCCGAAGTAGAAATGATGGAGTGGGGGCGAAAGGATCCCGTCTTGTTAGATCTAAATGCTGGTATAGGAGACTTTGTCGTTCGGAAAAAAGATCAATTCCCCGCTTATCAACTGGCCTCTTTGGCAGATGATTCTCATTGGAATATTAACTTTGTAGTACGGGGGGAGGATTTGTGGTGGTCAACTGCTGCCCAATTGTGGTTAGCTAGGCAACTGGGGATAGAAAACTTTCCAAGAAGCCTTTTTTGGCATCATGAATTACTCCTAGATGATCAAGGAGAAAAGCTATCAAAATCCAAAGGAGCTTCAGCACTTAAGACCTGGCGAGAAAGCGGCAAATCCCCGCATGAAATCTACCTATTAGCCGCCCGAACGCTGGGTATACCGGAAGAAAGGGCGGAATCTTTATCTACATTGACACAAGCCTTAAAAGATAAAATAGATGAAACTTAAGCTTAAAAAAAGATATCTCATTCCACTCGTCCTGGTGGGCGGTGTTTTCCTGGGGCCGCAACAGGATTTTGAAAAAGTAGATGGCCGTATTGAACCCATCAATATGCCTTTGGCCGAAATCCAAGACTATTTGTCCAGTCAAGATGACAAAGTGCCTGATGTCTTTCCAGAGAATCGGGCTCAAGTTGTTTGGGCAGATTCCATGCGCAAAACCCCCTACAGCATTGTTTACCTACATGGGTTCTCTGCCAGCGCGATGGAAGGGGCTCCAATTCATCAAGATTTTGCCCAGCGATATGGCTGTAATTTACTGCTTGCTCGCCTGGCTGATCACGGCCGAAACTCCGAAGAATCTTTTCTCAACCTAAGTCCGAAAGCCTTGGTCGAATCAGCCAAGGAAGCCATTGCGCTAGGCCAACTACTGGGGGAGAAAGTAATTCTGATGTCTTGCTCCACCGGAGGTACCTTGAGTGCTTATTTGGCAGCAGAAAATCCCGATATCGTAGAGGCTCAAATCATGTATTCTCCTAACATTGCTATCTATAGTAGTGCGTCTACGCTTCTGACCAAACCTTGGGGCTTACAGTTGGCTCGGGTCACTACGGGTGGAGATTATCGATCCTTTACCGTTCCAGAAAGCTGTGATCCAGCTTGGACCACCACTTATCGATTAGAAGGACTAATTGCTTTACAAGCCTTACTTGATCAAACCATGAAGCCGGAGGTTTTTAAGAAAATCTCCCATCCTGTCTTTATCGGATGTTATTACAAAAATGAAGAAGAACAGGATATGGTAGTCTCTGTAGAGGCCATGCGAGCGTTCATGGAACAGATCTCTACCCCTGAGGAAGACAAAAGCTTTGTGACCTTTCCTGAAGCCCAGACACACGTCATTGCAGCGGGTTGCCAGTCGAAAGATCTAGAAGGTGTCCGAACGGCTTCGTATGAATTTGCTGAGCAGATTTTGGGCTTGTCGCCGGTGGAAGTCGTCGGAGAAGCAGAGCCAGTAGAGGCCGCCGCTTCGGAATAGGACTTAAAGTAGTCTTCCCCTGGTACAAGCTGCGGTTGAATCGCTTGTGCTACAATTCATGGAATGTTCTGGTACTTAGCCGTAATAAAACTTTTTTGCATATCAGCCCGTCTTTGCTGCAGTTGAAGAAGCACAAGCTGTGAAGACCAAGCATCCGGTCCTAAAACATAAATTTTGGTGAGCCGGTGCAACGTCTGACATATCATAGTGTCTTTTCGACTAAACAAGCTTTTTTCACCTAAAAATTGCCCGATATGCAAATTTTTACATGGCAACGGCTAGGTCTAGCCACATTGATGTTATTATTCGTAAGCATTAGCTTACAAGCGCAAGAAAAAATCTCTCCGGTTACAGTAACCCAACGTACTACTGCACAAGATGGCACTAAAAAAGTGGTCAAGAAAAGATTCGATGACCAACAAGCTCTACAGAAATACCTAAAGGAAATTAATGGGCAGTCAGGGAATGTCCAAGTAGAAGTGCATAGCTCAGCTCATCAAATAGGGGATGTCGAGATCATTAATGGTGAAAATGCCATGATCTACATTCGTCGTAATGCTGATCGCAACACGGTAGAGGGGCATGAGCGCCAGGAATGGCAGGAGAAGTTGCAGCAAAAGCTGACGGAGGTGCGCAAGATGGACTTTGGTAATTTCGACTTCAAAGAATTCAAAAGCGATGGCGATCGTCCAATGTTAGGGATTTACCTGGATGAAAGCAGTCGTGAACAAGGTGTGAGAGTTTCCAGCACGGTAGCAGGTGGTGGAGCCAGAGCAGCAGGAATTCAGGGCGGTGACGTAGTTACCGGAATCAACGGTGTAAAGGTCAATAACCGTACTGATCTTCGCAATGAGCTGAATAAGTACAAGCCTGGGCAAACCGTAGATGTTACTTACGTTAGAGATGGTTTGACTTCGACTACAGAGTCTACCCTTTACCGTAGCCGTAGCAGCTGGGATCGCGATCCTTGCGAAGTATTCATCGGCGTATCCCTAGGTGGCAATGGCCCACAAGGCAAAGGAATTCACGTTTCCAATATTATTGGTGACACACCTGCTGAAAAGTATGGAATCAAAGCGGGTGACGTCATTACTTCTTTTGATGGAGTGACCGTCAATAGCTATGGCGAGTTATTACGTGAGCGAAATAAGCACGAGGCTGGTGATTGGTTTAAAGTGCAGGTCGAAAGAGATGGAGGTTTCACTGAAATTACAGCCCAATTCAAATCATGTGATGAAAAAATTGAAGAACCAATTGTAGAAGAGGAGATAGCAGAAGAAGTGGTTGAGGTATTACCAGAGGTGAAGGAAGAACTGCCAGAGCAGCCTCAGTTGATGATTGATAATACTTTAGAGTTGAACGATTACAACGCCTTCCCTAATCCTACCTACGGCCAATTCAACCTCCGCTTCCAGGCAGATCCGGTACCTACTCGTGTAAGAGTGATTGATGTAAATGGTAAAGTAGTATACAATCAGGTAATTAATCAGTTTGACGGCATCTACAATGAACAGATTAATTTATCCGCTAAGGCTACTCCAGGAACACTATTTGTGCAGATTTTGCAAGGTCAGAAAGTTGTTTCTAAAAAGATTGTATTGGTGCCAAGAGCATAAATAAGGTGTGAGGCAGTTTGACCACTGCTACACAAATAATACTAAACGCCATCCGACTGGCTCTTCAACTGGATTGAGGAGCCAGTTTTTTTTATGCAAAACACTAATTCGATGCTCCTTGAGGAGGAGAATACTTTGCGAGAAGCCCGGAAAAAATTAATTTTGCACCGCTATATCGGGGAGCAGTCAACTAGTTCGTTCTCTCTCGGAGATTTTTACTTGAAAAAGTCTACTATTGGTTACATACCAAGCCTAAGGATACCCATCAGTGGCAGCGCAAATTTTGAGTAAGAATAAATATCTGAACTATGCAGCAAGAATCAACTCCTCCTCGATCTATTGATCTTTCAAGTTATTTAAATTCGTACAAATGGGACGTGCATTTGAATATCGCAAGGAGCGAAAAATGAAACGTTGGGCCAATATGGCCAAGGTCTTCACTAAGGTAGGCCGTGAAATTGCAATCGCCGTGAAGGAAGGAGGCGCAGATCCCGAATACAACCCTCGTTTGCGCCTAGCTATTCAGAACGGGAAGGCGGCTAATATGCCCAAGGCTAATATTGAGAATGCGATCAAGCGGGCGAGTTCTAAGGACGCCGAGAACTACGATGAAGTCTTGTTTGAAGGATATGCTCCCCATGGGGTAGCCGTTATTGTTGAGGCAACGACGGATAATAACAATAGAACGGTAGCCAATGTACGCCATATTTTCTCCAAGTATGGCGGATCTCTCGGAACTTCCGGATCAGTAGATTATATGTTTTCTCGTAAAGGTGTATTCAAACTGAAGGCTGGAGAATTAGACTTGGAAGAACTGGAACTAGAACTGATTGATTTCGGTCTTGAAGAGTTGAAGCAAGACGAAGACCAAATTGTTCTCTATACCGAATTCGAGAGCTTCGGAGATATGCAAAAGGCGTTGGAAGAGAAGAGCCTGGAAGTGGATAGTTCAGAGTTAGTACGACTCCCCAGTCATACCAAAGATCTATCTGACGAACAAGTGGAAGATGTAATCAAGTTGATTGAGAAGATGGAAGAAGACGATGACGTTGGTAGTATCTTCCACAATATGAACATGGACGAGGGCTAATACCTATCTAAATATGCACAACTACGAGACCATCAAATCGTTGTTCAAAGAACGATTTGATAGTACACCCACCTACGAGATACGGGCTTGTGGTCGTATCAACATTATTGGCGAGCATACCGATTACAACTTGGGCTATGTATTGCCAGCAGCGATTGATAAGTTCATTTTTTTTGCTGGCGCGGCCAATGGCTTGGATCATTGTCGCGTGTATGCGGCGGATATTGATGATTATGATATCATTCCAGTAACCGGTGAGTTTCAAAGGAGCAACAAACTGTGGGTGAACTATTTGACGGGTATCCTGGATCAGTATAGACGACAAGGGGTGAGTTTGGCAGGGCTAGATGTAGTGTTTGGGGGGAATCTACCGCTTGGTTCTGGGATGAGTTCATCTGCGGCTTTGGAAACGGGCTTTGCTACCTTGGTTAAAGCTGCCTTTGAAATTGATATTGAGAAACCTGATATTGCTCGCCTAGCTCAGCGTTCTTCCCACGAATTTGTAGGCGTGCCTTGTGGCATCATGGACCAATTTGCTAGCCTGATGGGGCGCGAAAAGCAGTTGGTACTTTTAGATTGTCGCAGTCTTGAGTACGAATACATTCCTTGCGATTTAGGACAATACGAAATTGTCTTGATCAATTCTAAGGTTAGTCATGATCTCAGTGAATCGGCCTATGAGGCCAGAGTCGAAGAATGTGCGGAAGGGGTTAAGGTTTTGCAGAAATTTAATCCCACAATAAAGAGTTTGCGAGATGCCTCACGAGCACTGGTTTTGCAACATAAAGATGAGTTAGGTCCCATCGTGTTCAAACGATGTTTATACGTAACCAGCGAAAATGAACGATTGCTACAGGTGTGCCAGGCCTTGCGAAAAAGGGAGGTAGAAGCTGTTGGGCCCTTACTGTTTGAAACGCACGCCGGTCTCCGGGATTTATATGAGGTGAGTTGTAAAGAAGTAGACTTCCTAGTTGAATTTGCTGAAGGGCATCCTGGGGTAATCGGTAGTAGGATTATGGGAGGAGGTTTCGGTGGATGTAGTATCAACTTAGTGGATCGTTCTCAGACGGAGGGCTTTATTGAAGCTGTGAAAGAGGCTTACAGTAAGGCTCATGCTAAAGAGGCTGAGGCCTATCAAGTAGATATTGTAGATGGAACAGATCTGGTGAAAAGCATTATTTATTCTTGATTTTGAGACAATAAAGATATAGTGTTTTTGTTAAGTATTTGATATATAGGGTTTTGTGTTATATTTGTTTTATTGTGTTTTTTGACAAAGCTTGTTTTCTGTACTTTTTTTGACGTTTTCAATGTTGCACTTTTGTATCGTCAAACTAGGTAAATGTCTAACCAATAAAACGACGGCAATGCAACTACGGTATCATCAAAAGTCCATTGAAGAATTATTGTCTTATTTCCCTCTCTTTCAGGGATTAGATCCTCACATTCTTAAATTGGTCGCTTCTGAATCTTCTTTTAAGAAGATGGCTAAGCATGCCATTATCTATAAAATGGATGCTCCTGCCGACAGTGTTTATTTCCTGCTGAGAGGCAGCGTAAAGATTGGTGCTCACTTCGATGATGGCCGAGAGGTGATCAAACGCATTCTACATCCATTCTCGATGTTTGGGGAGTTGGGAATTATCGGTGAAGAAAACTATCGAGATTTTGCCTCGGCAATGACTGCTGATGTCCAAATGGTGGTAGTACCGATCAAAACACTAACCCGTTTACTTCCTCGTTATTCTGATTTGTCTATGCGGGTATTGAATCTCTTGGGAGATCGCCTACGACAAGTGGAAAACAGATTAGAGTCTCTCATTTTTAAGGATGCACGTCGCCGCATTATTGACTTTTTAAAAGAAAGCGCTTCTCGTCAAGGAAAGCGAGTAGGGTATGAGATGCTAATTAAGCACAGTTTGACGCAACAAGATATTGCCAATATTACGGGTACCTCTAGACAGACGGTAACCTCTGTACTGAATGACCTAAGAAGGGCAAATCTTATTTATTTTAACCGAAGAAGTATCCTCATTCGCGACTTAGCGAAATTGAGCTAGTGATAGCCGATTAAGGACTGATTCCTAGGCATAATTGAGAGCCACATTGAACGACACGTTCAGTGTGGCTCTTGTATTTTAGGTTAAGGATTGTGGTGGGTCGGCTTCTCCGGTAAAGTTTCCAACACATTCGTTACCTTAGTGACTCTCTAAGTACCTTAATGATGGAAAACAAGGAAAAACCCACTTGGCTTCAGATCTTGGAAGCAGAAAGTTGGCAAGCAGAGATGTTAGTCTCTGGGGTAGCAATATATGGTTCTCTATTGCTGCCAGATCTCATTCGCCAGTTGATTGATAAGGCTCTATTATGGCTACCCGAAGGCGCACTTAATATTTGTTATTATATCTTTTGGTACCTCACCATATGTTCGTCCATGTTAATCGTTTCTTTCATCTTGCACTTTGTATTGCGGGCGCTGTGGATTGGCATGATTGGTTTGGTTTCCGTTTTCCCAAACGGGATTAATCGAGATACGGATTACCATAGTGAGCAATTTTTGCAGCAATTGTGGGAGGAATTTCCAGATGTAAATGACTTTAATCGGCGCCTAGATGACTTCTGTAGTCTAATTTTTGGGACGACTTTTGGCTTCGTGATCATGATCATTTCAGTTTGTATTTTGATCAGTACCTGCCTAGTCCTGGCTCTGATAGCTGCCAATTTGCTACCCATCACGATCTCAACTGGTTTTTTCATCCTGATGCTGCTATTTGCAATTCCAGCCATTCTCGCTGGTATTCTCAACAATAAAAGACTACGAGATAAGAAATGGGTACAACGGATACACTTCAATCTATCCATTAGAATCTTTGGGCGCATCATGTACAACGTGTTTTATGAGCCAGGATACTACATTATCTACATACTATTGACCAACTTCAAGCGAGAACGAGCGGGTATTTGGGTAGTTCTGGGCTTCCTCCTTCTAATGATTATTTCATTTCCGGTATTTATTAATTCTAATGTAGGCTTGCTTCGACAGAAGGCCTTCTTTGAAATGGCGGAAACCGACCATCGTATCTTCGTGGACAATTACGAGGATCAGATGACTCCCGGGCGGGCGGTTTTTGCGCCCTTGTTGCCTTCTGATGTCATCACGGGTGACGTGCTAAGAGTATTTATTCCAATGAGTAGAAGGGAAAAGGTGCTGATCAACGAATACTGTGCGGCCTATCAAAAGGATGAGCAGCTATCTAGAAAAGAAAACAATCGCCGACGGCGAAATAGCATCAAAGATTGTCGAGTCAACTATTACGAGTTATTCATCAATGAAAGTAAATTAGATAGCTTAGCGTTCTTTAGACACACCCATCCCAATGCTGGGGAAGAGGGCTTACTCACCTACATTCCCGCCGAACATTTTAAGCCAGGAGTAAATCGACTTAGAATTGTGCATCTGTATCAAAATGCGGCCGGAGAGAAAAAGGAGAGCTTAATTCCATTTTGGTACAGTAGAAGTAGTCGCTAATGTTGGTCTTCACACTTATTTACTTTTCAAGGAAGTTGCCTAAGCAGGTCTGCTGAGTCAAAAATAGCTTCATCGCGACTGGTGAGATATTTTTAGACAACTTCAATACAAGAAATTGCTTAATCCAACGTTTTTGGTTAAATTCGCATACGATTCGCAAAATCGTGAGATCAACGTAATCACACCAAAAAAAGGCTAATTTTTGCAGGAATGAGGCAATTTTTCCTAGATCGACATTTGCGGAAAATCGAAAAAGAAGCAAATGATGACTTGCTCATGATCATTGAAGCAGGGCCTCAGTATTATACCAATCAAGAACTTTATCAGCTATTAGATAAGTTGGGTTTGCAGGAATATGAAGTATTGCAATTTAATCGGAAGCTCTTTTTGATTCTGGCAAGTGTATCTGTCTGGTTCATCTTGCTCTTTTTTGCTTATGCGGTTGATATTTCTTGGTTGTCTAACCTAATGACCTTCCTGATTCTTTCCTTTATCCTTGCCTTTGCGGTGGGAAAGATTTACCTGCATCAGAAATTTCGCACTTACAAGTCTAGCGGTCTTATCCGATCGATTATCCAACAGGAATTAGAGCGTCGCCAAAAGGATGCCTCCATCTCTTAGATCTCTTCCCTTTTCAAGACAATCCTTCTAGCAATTCGATTTGACTGTTTCTTACAGTATATTGTGTATCAGAATTATTAGGATTTCTGATTAAATATTATCCCTTTTGGGAGATCAGGAGTTCCATTTATATCATCGCAGAACCAACTTGTTAAACATGTCTATTACACGCTGGCTTTTCCTACTGCTAGTGGTTGGCACCCAGGCTTGCCAAGATACAGCAGAACAAGAAGTACCGAAAACAGTACGGCCCAACATTCTCTTCATCATGACGGATGATCATGCTCGCAAAGCCATTAGTAGCTATGGGAGTGACTTGATCGAAACGCCGAACATCGATCGTATTGCAAAGGAGGGTATCCGCTTTACTAACAGTTTTGTAACCAACTCGATTTGTGCTCCTAGTAGAGCCGTACTACTCACGGGTAAGTATAGTCATTTGAATGGTTTACGCGATAATCGCGATCATTTCAATGGGGCGCAAATGAACTTTGCCAAGCTATTGCAGCAGGCTGGTTATGCTACCTCTGTCATCGGAAAATGGCATCTTAAAACGCAGCCAACCGGCTTTGACTATTGGGATGTACTGATTGGCCAAGGGAATTACTACAACCCTAGAATGGTACGGATGGGCGATACCATTACTCATACGGGCTACACCACTGATATCATTACAGATATTGCACTAGATGTACTGGATAAAAGGGATACCACCAAGCCTTTTTGCATGCTGTATCATCACAAAGCTCCACATCGAAATTGGATGCCGAATTTGAAGGACTTACCTAAGTTTCTTAAGAAAGAATATCCTTTACCTGCTACCTTGTTTGATGATTATGAGGGCAGGGACGCTGCTGCCGCCCAGGACATGGAGATCGCAGATATGTACATGTCCTCAGATATGAAGTTATTACCAGAGGACTATGGAGAAGAAACGGGCACTGGTGGAGGTGGAGCGAGTAATTTCCGTGCCCCTCGAAATTGGGATAACCTTCGAAGCCTACTGACTCCAGAGCAAAGAAAGGTATGGGATGAGAACTACGACCCTATCCGGAAAGC
>JABSSL010000128.1 GCA_013214355.1 Saprospiraceae bacterium
GGATCGAGGGTTGAAACGCTTCAAAGATTTTTGTACCCTTCAGGATTTAATTAAGGACCCATGATTTGTGTATAAACCGTAGGCATTTATGTACGATATATGCCCCCCATTTTTAGAGAATTGTAAATCAAACACTTTAATCTGGTTTTTGACATCCATTCTTGGAGAAAAAAGGACTTTTGTAATACCAATATTTCGACCACTCCATATCCGAAGTTTATCCCAGTAATGACTAGGTAAAATTTCGGACGTCTTCTTAGTGCGGTAGAACAATCCCCTGCACAGTCATATATCAGCCCTCTTACATCTAGCCTCTGTCTTCATCCGCTCTCTCCTAATGCCATTTCTCATCTAGCCCTTCCAGCACAAATTCCCAGAGCATTTCGTAGGGAACGATTTCCATTTCTGCACTTTGGTTGGCCTTTTCGATAGGCATGGTTTGCAGTTTTTTCCAGTATTTATCTGCTTTTCTTAATACTCCTACCTTGTGAAAACTAGCCGCAGGTAGACATAATAACATTTTGATGAAGCAGTTGGAACGAAATGTGTCATCCTGCCGGAGATAGCGGTGGGCGTATGCTTGTAGAGGTTCCATTCTATCGATTATAGCTCCATACTTTTTCTGTTGCAGCAACAGTAAGAGTTGCAGTATAATCACTGTGATGTTGGTACCACGCTTATCCTTAGAGAAGGTAGGAACTTGGTTCATGAATTTTGATATTCGAAATGTTCCGGGTTTTTCCGCGGGTGATAGATTTAGTCTTCCGGTGATCAAAAAGTAATACACAAAGGCTTCATGCAATTTCCAGTTTTCGGAAAGATTTTTAAAATAGATTTTAAAGTTTGCGTGTGACGTAGCTTGGTTATAGGTCGCATAAGCTTGGTCAAAGTTGCGGGCATGATAGGAGATGATCATTAAGTAATGCAGCGTCGAATACCAGTTTATGGAACCAGCTAGGGTAAGTTCTAAGCATTCATCTATTTTTGAAAAGCCAGTTTGAAATTGTTTTAATTTGATATGTGCTCCGAGCGTCCTGAATTGAAAATTGAAGAGAGTCCTTTTAGAGACAAGATGCTTTTTTGAGGCAAAATACCTTAGGGCCTGATTACAAGTGGTAATCACATTTTCATAATCATTTGCTATCTCATATCGAGAGATGATGGTGAGGTAAGTGAAATAGTTGAACCAGTAAGAATCGACATCTTCACTTTTTTCTACTAGTTCTACTCTCAATGTTTCAGCTAAGGATATGACATCTTTTTTGTTGGCGGATGAATTAACAAAATGGACAACAATAGCTGTGTAATATTCCTCCGCTAACAGTTCAGCATCATAAATCTGCTTATATCTTTTTACTAAACTATTGTAGTGGTCAAACTTTTTCTTATCCCCAATTAGCATTCCAAAGTGAGTTCTTAGCTCTTTGGCAAGCGCTAGAACAAGATCAGTGAATTCATATTTTTGGGCTACTTTTAGCGTCTTCAATGCCAACGGAATAGCCCCAGCCCTGTTTTGTTTACCTATTAAGATCTTTACTGCAGCTGAGTTCTTATAAGAACTATAATAAGCCTTCTGGAGATCAGAATAATTAGGCTCGTTTGTATCAATAAGGAAAAGAGTGTTATATAATCTCTCTTTTAATTGACGCTTTATTCTACCATAGTATTCGTTCTTGTGCCTATCTTCCGCAAATAGATCTTCAGCCGCTTCTTCATCAGAATTGTATTTACCGTCGTAGATTCCATTGTAAAGTCTATTAAGAATTGTATCAGAACTCCTATCCTGTCCCAAGACTTCGATTTGCTTTATCTTATTCCTATTTACAGTACTTATTAGAAGTTTTATTTCCTCCACTTGACTGATTAATTTGGTTAAAAGAACTTGTATTGTGTTTCTGTAACTTGTTGATAGGTAGGTGTGTGTGTAGGTAAAGATATAAAAGTGTGTGGTTTCTGATGTGTTGAACAGGTGTTTTATTGTTCAATTACTTTTACATTTTTAGCTATAGTTTTAAACTAAATAAAAAAAGTTTAAAACTATGAAATTGAGAAATACCGTAATTCAGCTAGTAAAAGGAAATGATAATGTGGAGTTGAGCAAGAAGAATAATTCAAATACAGTGGCAAAATTCAAGAAGTTTAGCATCAAAGGAAACTCCGCTAAATCAGTCAAAGGAGGATTGGTGGTTACTGATGTACTTGCGTTTTAGTAATTGGTTCATAATTAGTAGTTTATCGAATAGACAGTTTCTTTTTTTGAAGAATCTGCTATGTTCCCCTTGGAGAAATCTGTAATTCCTTTACAGCGTTCTAGCCCATATATTTGTAGTATCATGTTTATGGTTAGAACGCTGTAGAACAATTAGCGCTCCAAGGCATCAAGGTTCCGTACCGGGCAACACTTGGTGCTTTTTTCTTGGGGTATTTTACTTTAAGCACACGCCACGGGGTCTTTGCTGACTGAGCGCTACTCAGTTTGGCAAAGGCTCTCTTTCTTCCTTTACCTTTTTGCCAGTGTATATCAATGAACTTTGCTACTAATCAAAGTTGCTCGCCAAATGTAATTCTTATCAGCAAATAGTCTCTTTATTTGCACATGGTTTAGTCAGTACCTATCGTGACTGCTTCCTTGCAATGCGGTACAAAGAAATACTCATAGGGAAGAAAGAGTAATTCTAACACATGCTGACAATATGGGGGGTAGTAGCTTCTCGTCTAAAATTCTGATCTCAATCTCAAGCATCTTTACTGCACTTAACATAGCTATCGCGTTAGAACGAAAAAAGCTTGTCAGTGTTTGGTTTTTCTTGTGCTTGTCAGTGTTTGGTAGAAAATAGATCAAGTAGTATATGAAGCGAGGAGTGGATTTCCGAGCCTTCGTTTTCTGAGATTCCATGGGATTGTCTTACTCTATTTATCCTGGAACCCCTGTCACTCCTACAAATATACAGGATTCTACCAAAGATTATAACAGAATTAGACATCTGAAAGTGCCCCAAATACATATATAAATGAGTAGTTATTTTTTTTTAATTGAAAATAAGGGTATTAATCGTGAATTGCTAGAGATTAGATAAAATCGGAAGGAAGAAGAAAGATGAGCGAGAATTCGTAGACCTAGGCCCTAAAAAAAGCAAGCAGCCCCTTCCTTATCAATGTTGGTTAAACTAGTGAGCGTAAAGTAGGGGCTGCGTATGCGTTAACGCCTATATCATCAAACTGATACTAATACGTATAGCCGATTCGATTCGCTGCTTGCACACTATCTTTTTTTTAATTTTTTTTTGACTCAAGGGTAGTTAGCCTCAGATTTTGACTTGCTGTTTGTTTTTAATTGTCTGATTAATAGTGTTTTGTGGTTAATGGTGAACGCAGCCATATTTATTCAATTTTCTGAATTTTTTTAGGACTAATAAATTGAGAGCCGATATCTCCGTGTAAGTCCTTAACTATTCCTCTAGGTTCCTTTTCCTAAAAATCACTCATTCATAGACTAAAGGATGCCACTGCAATACCCAATATAGCATGGTTTTGAATGTGTGAAGACTTGTTGATTTAAACCTACTACATAACTAAGCAGGAAGACGCTTCGGATTCAATCTATTGACCTTTATTTAATTGACATATGTAAAAAAGTGTAGTGTTGGGCGCTAATTCTGTACTTCATGACGTTATACTAGCGCCTTTTACACATAAAAACCCCTTGACAAGTTTGTGGTCCTCCAATTAGTGCTAAGAAGTTGAGGCCAAAAATGAGTGAGCATTTATGAAGATAAATGACTTACCTATACCAAATTGTCAGGGAACAACAAATGCTATGAGTTTAAGAAATGTTTGTTTCATTCCCGTAGCTGATCTGCAACAGCCAAAGTGGAACAAAATAAGTCGTTCAACCACCAATCACAAACTATTGGAACAGCCCATTCAACAGGGCTTCACCCATCTGTTATTGCAGTATCGCCAAGACACAATGGAGGTTCTCTCTGGTATTGGACTTACCCAAGAGGATATTCCTGCCGTAGATGGTGAAAGTATCCAAGTCTTGCGTTTAGGACTTCCTTTTGGAAACCTCAATGCCGATCACCTCGGTGCTTTGTTCTCTTTCCTCATCCGTTATAGTTTCCGAACCTGGTACCAGAGTGGGTTTAAGCCTCTATACTGGTGGACTGCAGCAGATCATGAAATCTACGCCATGATTGCTCGTTTTAGTATGCGGTTTTATCCCTCTCGGAAATATTTGATGTTGAGTAGTATCAGCTGGTTGCAGGAGAGACTTGGGCGTAAGCATTTTGGAGACTTTTATTCTACTTATACAGGCACCATCAGCGCACAGCATAAGAAGTTGGCCATGGTCGGAGCCGCATCCGCTACCCCTAACTGGCTAGACAAGGTAAATCCAGATCAGTGGCGGAACCCGGATTACAGTTATTTCCTGGATATCAATAGTGGCGCGGTCCGTGGCAACACCCTCCTGGTATTGATGCCATTTAATATTACCAATATGTTGGTGATGCAGTTGAAAATCAGCGCGAGTTGGTTAAAAGGAAAATTTAGTGGCCAGCTACGGGAGTTAAGGACTGGTCTTTCACGCTATACTAATCCGCTCTGGAATAAGGAGACGCAAGTAGTAGATCAAATCTTGTCGGAAGAGTAAAAGCTTAATTAAGCTCCCTGCATATAATGATAACTGTGCTTGACACTAGCCAAGGGAGCCGGTGACCAATCCTGTTCGACGAAGCAATGATCAATCTTTAGATCTACTGCCTTTTGCAGGATTTCTTTGATTGGTACCTCGCCTTTGCCGAGAGCCTGGAATACCTCGTGAGGGATAACGGATTCATCAAATTCATCAGCCGCTCCTTTTTGCTTATCCTTTAAATGTAATAACCGGATGCGCCCTTTTAAACGATCCATTAAATTCAGTGGATCATAGCCGCCAATACTAGCCCAAAACACATCAAGTTCAAATTGTACCAATTCCGGATCAAGCTTTTCCATCAGCAGCTCAAATGGTACAACACCATCAATAGCTTCAAACTCGAAGGAGTGATGGTGGTAGCATAGTTGAATACCCACTGATCTACATTTTTCGCCTGCGGCTAGTAAGTTCTCAATGACAGTGTGGTAATCATCTAAAGTTTTGCGGTCTTCTTTAGGAATGTAACCAAATACTAAATGAGACAATTTGGCTTCTTGTGCTAGATCAATCACTCGATCAATATCCTCTACTTTATCTCCCTTCTCCGTGATCGCTGTCCAATTGAAGAAACTACTGTTGACCGTTAGTCCTAGATCCCTCGCGATCTTCAATTTGTCTTGATCTACTGAAATATCCATTAGTTCTACCTGATGGTACCCCATTTCCTTCAGCGCAGCCAAAGTGCCAGGCGTGTCCTTTTCTAATTGAAATCGCAAAGTGTAGAGTTGCAAGCCGATGGTGTCGGCATAAGGTAGCGGTTGATTGGACATGTAACTTGCATTGAGAAAAGGAGATAGGGCTACAGCGGTAGTTCCCCACAAACTCTTTTGAACGAATTGTCGTCTTGGAAGGGACTTCATATCACGCCTGTTTTTTTGCCATGGCCTTTATGTCCTTAAGATAGACCAAATGATTAGAAATAGCCTGAATCAAAGATCGAGCAGGCAGATATTGCGCGCCCATCTGATGACTCTTGGCACCGATTCGTCCGATCAGTAACCAGTGCTTGGCAATATCCCGTAAGGCTTTCCAGTAGTTGGACTTTTTCGGATCATAAATATGAGCTGGCTCGGCTAGTATTCCATTAATTTCAATAATCTTGATGTCTTTTCCTGCCTTTAATGCCTCAAAATTAGGACACTTGACATCGAATCGTCCGTAGAAAAATCCATCGATCTGGCTACTGATCTTGTCAAAAGTCTCAATTAATTGTTGGTCAATAAGGTGATTGCCATTGAGGAAGGTAGTTCCTCGGGAGTGATTACCGATCTTGCCTAAATATACTTTCTCTCCGGGGGCCGGGACCTTATTCATCAACTCCGCTCGCTCATCAACCATCCGCTCAAATTGGAGGCTGGTTCTAGATTTCCTAAGCATCAATTCTTGGACAGAAGCGCTTCCGTCGCCCGTGACGTGTAAGAAATCCTTTAAGGTAATCGAGCTCACTTGCCCCCTTTTCTGGTTAGGGTATCGGTAATAAAGAATTCCAAACTCTTCCGGATAAGGAATATATTCTTGAATAATAAAATTAACCTGATAGGTGCTTAAGAGTTCTTTCAGCTCTGCTTCTGTTTTCACTAAATGCACCAATAAACCTCGGTACCCCACATCCGGCTTCAATATGATCGGAAATGCTAAGTCTTCCTTCTTTAGCTTGGCTTGTACTTCAGCGTAGTCCTGACCACTAGGTACATAAATAGTAATGGGACGGTACTCCGGGGGCACTAGTAATAGCGTTTGGTATTTGGATTCCATTCCCGTACCACCCGTAAATATTTTTGGATTGGCAGTAGTGAAAAAGCATAGCGTCCTATAGCGCATGGCCATCCAGCAAAACAAAGGAACCATGGGGCCATAGAACATGAAGGTGGGCCAAAACTCCCAATTCACAATCCGTATCCATCGAGGATTAGTCTTCAGCTGATACCACCAATTCACTACGTAGAAGTATTTCTGCAGTTCGTACTTGATCCGTTAGCAACTCCTGATACATTACGTCGATTCGATCTGCTGATTTAAGGATACTAGTAATACTGACGGTTTGGACAAGCCCCTCTCTATTCATGATCACATCATTCCATGGATCGCCATCACCGGCATTCCGGTGGAAGTATAGGATATTTTCTCGGTCAAATATATCAGACTTGTCAATCCATTCGCGAAACCAAGTTCTTCTCTTCTGTTTGGTTTTTTCATCGTAGAGTGTGGCAGAGGACCAAATGTGTGGCTTCTCATTGTCAAGTTGACTGATGTACTTTCGATCTTCGTCCCAACGGAATTCCCACAGTTTTCCTCTTTCTACAATCAACATAGTAAAAGACTCCATCCCCTCGAAATGGTAATTGTTGAAAAAGTCTTCCGCTTTTTCATAAGAGAAAAAATCTAGCACCATCAGGCCCCTGCTCCTCCGGTAAGGGGGACGTCGGTCATGTCGTTGAAAAGCACCATTGAGCAAGCAAACTACTCGATTGGCATCAGAAGAGGCAATCCAGGTTCCACCTGCAGCTGTATCCCTAGGAAAAAGTAAGTTCTGTCCATCCTGTTCCACTAAGGTCAATGACTGAGGGGACCTTGAGGCATTCTCATCTCGATTAGAAGTTAGAATAAAATCGCCCTTTTGTCGCGGAATGTAAGTGACCGTGCACATGCAATAGCAATTATTTTAGTGTAAACGTTAATTGGGGAAAATAAGTCATTGGGCATAGGTCGTGGAGGACTCCTTCAGCTTTGATCCGGGAAATCGGCTATGTTGTTCCCGTACCGCCGAACGGATTATGGCCATAATAAAGGCTGATCCATTTCAATAGCGCATAGATCTATGAAGTTGTCATTTTCCACGAATAATAAATAGGAACTTCCTTGCTGGACCGATAGTGAAAAATTCTTGCTTGTCTTACAAAGGAACAGCTAAAGATAGAAATCAGTTTTGATTAGCTTTATAATGCTGTACGATTTTATCTGTATAGCTACGCCACATGGATACCTATCAATACCATTTTGACACTTCTTCTAATTCCTTTCGCTGGATATCTGGTACTACGGCCTGCTCAGCAGGATATCCTACTGGGATTAGCAAGAATGCCCGTTCATTTTCCGGTCTTTCCAAGATATTCTGCAGGAAATTCATGGGACTCGGGGTGTGCGTTAGGGCTACCAGGCCGGCTTGATGTATGGCTGTTAAAAGGAAGCCTGCGGCGAGTCCAACAGATTCATTGACATAGTAGTTTTTTTCCCTTTGGCCATCTGCTGTCAGGTCGTAGGGCTTCTTGAATACTATGATTAAGGTTGGAGCGATTTCTAAAAACCCTTTTTCCCAATTCGTTCCAAAAGGCTTTAGGTCTTCTAGCCAGTCATCGGACATGCGTCCGTGATAATTTTCGTACTCCTCTTTTTCAGCCGCTATTCTTATTTGCCGTTTGATTTCAGGATCTTGAACTACACAAAAGGTCCAAGGTTGCTTATGTGCTCCGGAGGGAGCTGACGAGGCGGTAAGGATTAGGTTTTCAATTACTTCTCTAGGGATAGCTTGATCGCTAAACATACGGAGCGACCGCCGCTTATCCATGTATTGGTAGAAGGCGGAGGACCGCTCCGTCATTTCTCTCTCAGAGTAAGTAAGACCTTGATAAGGGATAAATGCTGATTTCGTGGAATGCATATGATCAGGAGTTGTTTGGAATTAGGGCGTGGAAATAGAAACGGGGAGGATTTTACCATTGAAGAAGGCCTTCCCTTGCACCGCAAACCAAGCCACCATTTCCCCCATTTGATTACTTTCTACCGGTGCTTGGTAGCCAGGGAAAGCGTCTGCTAGCATTTCCGTCTGGACGGCTCCCAAGGCAAGACAGTTGACACTAATCTTGTCTTCCTTCAATTCTTCGGCTAGACATTCAGTCAGATTGGCAAGAGCTGCTTTGCTGGCGCTGTAGGCTGATAGGCCTGTGAATTTACTGCTACCTTGTACTCCACCCATGCTGCCCATATTTATGATATGTGCTCCATCCTTGCTGGCCAATTGAGGTAGCAGTAGTCGAATTAAGCGGGTGATTCCAAAGACATTGACTTCAAAAATTTCCCACCAATCCTTATCGGTCAATTTGATAAAGGGCTTGTTGCGTAGAAGACCTGCATTATTAATCAAGATATCCACGCTGTCCCAGGTGGCTATTTTTTTAACCAAGGCATCTTTGTTGGGCCGACTGAGATCATAGGCGAGGTATTCTATGTTACCCGTTGGGCAGCTCTCCGCAAGCTTGGCTAATTTTTCTTCGTTGCGAGAAATGGCCAGTATATTATATTGAGGGTTTTTGGCTAGCTGCAAAGCCGTATCGTATCCGATTCCTCGGCTAGCTCCGGTGATAATGATATTCATAATTTGGTTTTTATTGAATGAAACCTGCAGGCCAAGGTTTACAGGTCTCCTTCTTGCGGTCTCAATATTAATTCCTCTACAACAGTTCTCGGACTAAGTTGCCAAACATCCCAGAGGGCTTGTGCGATATCGGATGCGGGCATTAGGCGCTCCTCCGGGAGCGTGGCTCCTTCCCAGGAGGCTGTCCAAGTGGCCCCTGGTAAAACGGCAGTCACCTTAATAGGACTTGCCAGCAGCTCCTGTCGCAAAGCTTTGGTCATCCCCAGTAGCGCGAATTTGGTGGTGGCATAGGATCCTGAACCTGGAAAAACCTTTTGACTAGCTACCGAACAAATATTAAAGATATGCCCCTTGCCCGCGGCTTGCATTTGGGGGCAAAATCCACGGCACAACTGATAAGGTGCGTGGAGATTAACCCGCATCATCAAGTCTAGATGATCCTCAGGCTCGCTTAGCAGCTCTCCCTGCAGAAATATACCTGCATTATTGATGAGTACGTCTACGCTGGGCCAAGTGTTATTTACCAACTCAATAAACTGTATTACTTGAGAACGGTCAGCCAGATCTGTAGGTTTGGCAATTACTTTTATTTCTGGAAACTTTTCTCGCAGATCTCTTGCCAATTCCTCCAAATCATTTTCCGTGCGAGCAGTAATGGCCAAATGGAATCCTTTGGCTGCAAAAAGTTGGGTAATGGCTAACCCAATCCCTTTTGTAGCACCAGTGATGACGGCTGTGTAGGGCATGAAATTCGATTTTGGCCCGAAAATAAGTCTTCTACTGGATACTCCCAAACAACCACTTTTGGTTTGGCATTGTTATAAATCCTTTGAGGGGTAAACGATTTACGGAAATTTACCCTAATTTTGGCCGTTCCCAGCAAAATTAGGGAGAGCCGCATCATTTCGTGGTTGAAATTTTTCTTCTAAGAACCTAAAATTTAAGGTAGCTCTTAACTGGATGGATGAGCTGCTTCAGTGTGATTAAAGTGTAATATGGGTATTTCAAAATTTTTGTATCACCTCGGTCGCTATGTGTTGATGATGCGCACTGCCATTGCACGCCCAGAAAAACTGTCGATGTATTATCGGGAAACGCTTCGACAGATGAATGATATTGGGATTGGCTCATTGGTCATTGTAGGCTTGATAGCCGTGTTCATTGGAGCGGTTACGGCAGTACAGTTTGCCTACCAATTGGAGGGATCTTTTGTACCTCGATACTATATCGGATATATCGTGCGCGATAGTACGATTATCGAATTAGCGCCTACGATCTCATGTTTGGTTTTAGCGGGGAAAGTGGGATCGAATATTGCAGCGGAGATTGGTGGGATGCGGCAAAAGGAGCATATTGATGCGATGGAGATCATGGGGGTGAACACTGCGGCCTACTTGGTAATGCCCAAGGTCATCGCAGCTTTGTTTGTGATTCCTATGTTGGTAGCCTTGGCAGCTTTCATTAGTATCATCGGAGGTTATCTTGCCTCAGTACCTACCGGCTTGATGTCTGATGCAGAATATGTATTAGGAGTACGCTCCTTTTTTGAGCAGCGCAACATCACTATGATGTTCGTAAAGTCTTTGGTTTTCGCATTTATTTTGACAACCGTATCCTGCTATCAGGGGTATTATGTGAAAGGGGGGAGTATAGAATTGGGACGAGCCAGTACCAATGCTGTGGTTTTCAGTGATATTTTAATTCTTTTGGCTGATTACCTAATTGCTATCATTTTAACCTAAACACTGCCAAGACTGAGTTTTTAGCCTTGTACAAAAAATAAAGACGTTCTAGCATTTCCGAAGAGAAAGCATTCCGTTTTTACCTAATTTGAGCTTATGATCCGTACGGAAAATGTATTCAAATCTTTTGGCGAAGCAGAAATCCTAAAGGGAATTTCCACTGAATTTTACAGTGGACAAACCAATTTGATCATTGGTCGTAGTGGTGCGGGTAAAACAGTATTGCTGAAACTCTTGGTGGGCTTGTTGTCGCCTACTTCTGGAAATATTTGGTACAATGATGTGGATTTCTGCAATCTAAACAAGAAAGATCTGCGTGCAATACGGATGAAGGTGGGCATGTTGTTCCAGGCTTCAGCTCTCTTTGATTCGATGACTGTAGAGCAGAACATCCGCTTCCCCTTGGACATGTTCACTAACATGACGAAGAAGGAAAAGTTGGACCGAGTCAACTACTGCTTGGAGCGGGTAAGTCTAGAAGGAGTGAATGATAAGTATCCGTCCGAAACCAGTGGAGGAATGCAAAAACGGGTAGGTATTGCTCGTGCCATTGTTTTGGATCCGATATACCTTTTCTGCGACGAACCAAACTCTGGGCTTGACCCCAAGACCTCCATTGTAATCGATGAGTTGATTCGCAGCATTACTGAGGAAAAACAGATTACCACGGTCATCAATACGCACGATATGAACTCCGTGATGGAAATTGGAGATAACATTATCCTGTTACATCAAGGGGAAGTAGCCTGGAGAGGAAATAAAACGGAGGTACTGGAAAGTGAAAACCAGATATTGCGCGACTTCATCTTTGCCTCTCCTTTCTTACAACGTTTACGTGATACGGCCTTAGAAAAGTAACGGCACTCTCCTAATTACCTTGGTCCATGGCCAGTAAAAGCAAGAACTTTGATCGATCTGACCTAATAGCTGTGGCGGCACTACTCATGAGTATGCTAGCCCTGTTTGTATCTATCTACGAGGCGAGAATCTTGAAAGCCCAACATAAGATTATGGTTTCGCAGGAACGTAACGCGGTTTGGCCTTACGTGGATGGCCACCTTACCTACCAGTATACAGATAAAATTTTGATCGAATATCAATTAGAGAACAAAGGGATTGGTCCAAGTCGAATCGCACAAACTCAGCTGACGGTAAATGATCGGGTAGTGGAAAGTTACAGTCAATTGAGCGAGCAACTTGCCGCCTATTTCCCCGACTCCGTTGAGGTTGACCTTGCTCTGGTTGATATGACAAACCAAATTCTATCGCCAGAGGAACAAGTCCAAATCTTAGGAATTCAGGTCAGTAGATTTAAGAACGATATTGAATTGGTACGAAACTTCGCAGTAAGTGCTGAAGTTTGCTACTGTTCCATCTACAACGAGTGCTGGTTTTTCGAAGATCGTAACGAAGGACAAAATCTCCCTTGTTCCCACTAATGGAAGCTTTACGCTCACACCTGGAGTATCCTGCTAACGACAAGTTTGTCGCTCCGCTTACCCTTTATTTTGACGCTACAGTGAGAATATAATCTCTTGGGCTTCATGGGTTTGTTTGTATTTTAATATCTTTACGCTACCTATTTCTTGTATTCAGTCCTTGTAATTGTCCCAAATTGGAGTCGTAGGAAAACCTAATTTAGGGTGACCAGACAGGATTCTCCAATCAATAACCTAAGTATGTTTTGGCCTAACTGAGACCATTATGTTGGCCAGCGTATAATGCATTTCTCTTTAAGATAGATTTTGATAATTGGGTACCCTTTATAAAAGGGGCTCAAGAGGCGTATAGAAAGTACCCTTACAAATAAATTAGACTGTATTTTGGATCCTCAACCGCATCAAGAGTGGACTGACTTTGCTAGGGGATGGACATGGCTGGCTATACTATGTCTAGTGCTTCCCCATATGCTTGTGGCTCAAGTACAGGATAGTTTAGCTACCTTCTTTCCACATCAGGCAGCGGATAGCACCGGTGTGAGCGTAGAAGAGATGCAAAGGCTTTACAGTCAGATTACCTCACAGTTAGAGCAGAATCTCATATTGGAGCAAGTCTGCCCGCTCGAGCAGTTGCAATCTGAGTTAAGTGATGTTAAGGTAGATCTCGCCTATTGGCTGGAAAGGAGCCTTGCCCTTCGCCAGTTTGGCCAAATGGATTGCAGTGTACAACTCCTACAAAAACTTAGAACCTATACCGAGGCCTATTCGCTAAAGGAGAAGCTTATCCTAGAATGTCACTTGGCCTTGACCTGGAGTGAATACCTAGGGGATTACCAAATAGCCTTGCAGCATGCAGAAGTAGCAATGGATCTGGTTGAAGGGGAAGATGAAGGTGCAGCTTGGGCAAACTACGCTCTAGGGCGGGTAGAGCACCGGTTGGCAGCCTTTGCTTCAGCGTACGAACACACGCAACAGGCTCTAAGCTTAGCCCGGAAGCTCGGGAATCAGGAATTGGAAGCCAGATCCCTAGGCTCCTTAGCTTTAATTAACCGTGATGTATTTTTCGGAGAGACGCTAAAGGCTGTCCCTTTTCATGAGGGATCCATTGAGCTAGCAAAAGCCATGGCGGATACTTCTCTTCTCTTGCATGAGCAGCTTTATATGGCTGCCAATTACGGAGAGGCAGGAGAGCATCCGAAATACCTGGAACTTATCCAGGAAGTGACGGACCTAGCTTCAAGCTACAAAGATGTTCGGATTGAGGAAAAGATCTTAATTAGTTATGGCGCTTTTTTGAGTTCCAAAGGATTATATAGAGAAGCAGAGCACCTATTTAACTTGGCCTTGGATTTGGCCCGGCAGATTAATAAACGTTCCATTATTGGCCATTTGCATTACCAGCTATTTGAAATACAGCTGATGCAAGGGCAAGTTGAGGAGGCCCAAGCGATTTTATCCGGAGGTTTGGCAGAGGGGGTATTGGATTCGGCCTTAATTCAACAACAACTGTACGCTGTGGAAAGACTGCGTGGAGATCGTACCAAGGCGCTACAATACCTAGAGTCGGCATATAATGCAATCAAAGGGCAATATATGGATAGGAATGCCGCTATGCTTTCCTTTTGGGAGGCTCAATTAAAGACCCAAGAGAGTCTCCTAGAGATAGAGCAACAGCGAGCTCTTCTGCAGGCTGAGCAAAAACAACGTTGGTTGTATACTTACTTCCTCCTAGCTGTGGGCTTATTATTCCTAATGGCCATGTATGGCTTTTACTATCAAAGGAAGAGTTCTAGGAAATTGAAGAAGCAAAAGCTGCAAATTGAGAAGCAAGCGGAAGAGTTGAAGCAATTGGACGATCTCAAGTCGCGATTCTTTACTAATGTTTCTCATGAATTGAGAACTCCACTCAGCCTAATTCTCGGCCCCATCCGCTCCATCTTAAGCCAAAATTCCTTGACGGAGGAGGAGCGACATTTGTTGTCAATGGCAGATAAGAACGGAACTCAACTTAATCAGCTTGTAGATGAGATTCTTGACTTCAGCAAGTTGGAGTCGCAGCGGGTAGAAATCCAGGAATCATCCGTTAACTTATACCTCTTTTTGCAACAGCTTATTGACCGCTTTGAATACCTGAGAGATACGAAGCAGATTGAATTTACTTTTGATTTTCAGGGAGATAAAGAAATGAAAGTCGAACTAGATCAGAATAAGTTGGAGAAAGTCATTACCAATTTATTGTCAAATGCTTTCAAATTTACGCCAAGGGGAGGGAAAATAAGTGTCCGACAAGTGGATGAAGGAGAGAATTTGCTTCTTCAAGTGGAGGATAGCGGTGCTGGAATTGGACCTAAGGATCTACCTAATATCTTTAAACGTTATTACCAGGCTGCCAACCAGCCTGTTGCTCAGGCTGGGACCGGAATTGGATTGGCGCTGAGTTATCAATATGTGAATTTGTTCGGAGGGGAAATGTGGGTGGAAAGTGAAGTAGGGGAAGGCAGTCTGTTTCAGGTTCGGATTCCTAAGAAACTCAGCCCCTCAAGAGCGGGTTCTACGGAGGATGCAGAGATGTATACTGGGCCAGCTATTGAAGACCATAGGGCCTCTGGTAAGTTGAGCAAACAGTTGAATCTGCTGATTGTGGAAGATAATGAAGATCTTCGCTCCTATCTTTCCTATATATTGGGTAAACGATATGCGCTTCATACGGTATCAAATGGGACTGAAGCCATCGCCTACCTCGAAGGACATCAAAAACTCCCAGACCTCATTATTACAGATCTGATGATGCCAGTCATGGATGGGTTTCAATTACTGGATCAACTTCGTAGCACAACAAGGTATAGTCATATCCCAGTGATCATGTTGACTGCCAAGACTAATATGCGAGATAGACTCGCAGCCTTGCGTATTGGGATTGATGATTACCTAGTCAAACCTTTCTTAGAGGAAGAATTAGTGGCCAGAGTTAATAATTTGCTGCGAAATATCACCGCGCAAAATCAGTATGAATCAGAGATCACAGAACAAGATAAATTGCAAGAACCACACTACGGTGAAACCCTTTCCAAAAATCCGAAAGATTTGGAATGGCTAACAGAGTTAGAAGATGTTGTACTACAGCAACTCGGAGACTTCAACTTGACTGCTGACATGATCGCTAGAAAAATGCTCATGAGCCGCACACAATTATTTAGAAAGATTAAGAAGTTGACGGGCCTAACAGTGAATCAATACATTCAAGAAATGCGTTTTCAAGAGGCGAGGAAGCTTTTGGAAGACCATATACACCGCAGCGTAAAGTCTGTAGCCTTGACGGTTGGTTTTAAGCATGTTAAGAATTTTTCGCAACGGTTTAAGGACCGATTTGGACGTCTTCCATCCAGTTATTTCTAGAATTTTAACACAATTGATACGCTGATGTACCTAGTATGGTACGATCATGTACCTTCTCTATTTCTACCTTTGAGCCAGGATGTTTAGTTTTATTTAGTACAAAGGAAATCCTCCGTAGAAGGAAAATCCTGCATACAGTATTTTGGGTTATTCGTTCCCTCTCATTAAAAGTCTTGATAAAGTCTGACCGACCTAAGTATCATCCTTTGGGATAGTATTAAAAGTAGTCTCTCCGTTGCAAATAACCATATTCATTTTTTGATGAATAGCCCGTGTAGGGGGTTCCACTTTTTTAAGCCTAGTGCGAAACATATCTAAAATCCTAGTTATGCGAAAACAAATTACGCTCGTTCTACAGTCAAAGTGCTCGAATTATGAGCAATCCAATCACTGGAGTTCACTCTTTATAACAGAAGAGATTATTGACTCCTAAAGAAAAAGGGGAGGCGCTTAAGCTGAAAATGCCTAAGCGCTATTTTCCTTCACCAAATGACGAGATTTTGCTTTCAGCCAGTTCTGGCTAATGAATTTCTTGTCTGATTCAAATTCTTGTGTCAACCATAGGTGGATCGTAGCCCTGGGCTCTCGATCAAATAACAACTGTGCCAGCTTCCGAACCAACCTCATGGTGTTCAAGTGGGGTTCTAGCCTTGGTTTTGCCAGGAATTCATTACGCAGAATGTACTTTTCAAACGCATCACACTGCGCCTGCAACAAATTGAATATACTTTCATCTTGCAAGAACTGTTCAAATAAAGCCCTTACGATCATGATTCTAACTCTTGGCTGATAAGCTGGCGAGAATCTATAGTTGAGTAGCTGATCCACTGCCTGATCGAATTTTTCTTCATAGAAGTATCGAAGCCCTAAGGCGTGAGCTCTGGCATCTTCCCCAACATCTTCCTTCAAATAGCTGTAATATTGTTCTATGAAGCCATCTACCCAGGAAAACGCTCCAGCCTGGCAGCCTAGCAAAATAATATTGCTGTAGGTTGCTTCTCTAATCCTACCATTCTCGAGAAGAAGTCCCAAAGCAAGTCCGGTCTTATAAAGATCAAGTGCTTCTTTGTAAAATGGAGCTTTCCCGGAGTTGATCTGTCGCGCGGCAAAATTGATTAAATGATGTAGAATGAAAAACTGATCTGGCTTTCGGAGAGCCGCAATATTTTGATTGAAGAGTTCCTTGAGATGATTAAACGCACCAATCCTAGCAGGTTCTTCAAAGAGATCATAGACTAATTTGTACATCTGGTAAACTGAGCTATTATTGGTCATTGCCTCTCCAAGCTCTCCTAAAATCACCTCTTCTAGCTGGTTTTTATACCGGATGTTTAGCATTTTTTCCCGATTCTTCAGTTCACTCCCTATTCTAAGCTTAGCTAAAACAAAGTAATTGTCAAGGTTTTCTGTTAATTGGTACAAATGATTATTTTTCTTAGAATGGCGGTTGGTCAGGGGGTGGAAGTATAGGCCATATTGCAATCCGATCAGACTCTGGAAGTGTTCCACATCTAAAAACGGTTCTTCTTCAACTTCTTCGAGTACCTGTAAGGTTCCACGCTCGAAATAGGTGTACACGTTTCTGCGACCTAAGGCACGAAGCAGGAGTCGCTGTTTTTGGCGACTACTTCGGTCATCTTGTGTCTCTAGATAGATTAAGAATTGCTCAACTACTTTGGTGAATTCAGAGAAAAGGCGTCGCAACTTGTAGTCATCATATGACTGTTGCTTGTAGATTTTATCATATATGCGGGAATAATGCTTATCCTCTAGCTTGAAGCTAGGATGAAAAGGTTTTAACTGGGTATACAGCAGGTGCAGGTGTTCATTAGTGTTCCAAATTGGAGATCTAACAGCTTTAGATAAGAGTTTGTACTCTCCTTCCGATAAACTCGAAAGTAGGTGGAACAATTTTTTTCCTTTCATGGGTTAGGATTATAATCTGTTCTGTTGGGGTTTGATGTATTCTTTAGCGGGTATTTTTACTTGAATACGCTAAAAACACTTTTCTGTTCTCGTGGACAGTCTTGTTTGTTATGACATATAATTATGTCTTAAGTTTCTCTTTTTTAGGTGTTTATCTGTATATTGTTTTTTAATTTGATGCCACAAATGTACAAAATTGTCTCTGTTTTTGCAGGAATAAATCTGTTTCTTTGTAATGTAATCAGAGGGAATATTGCTTTGAACTCTGATCCAATCTTTGAGGCCAGCTAAGCTTACCAAAAATCGAAAAAAAAACTTTTGTGGACGACCATCTATAGTTGAATAGCTATTTCATAGTTATCTATAGAAACAACTTGCTTGTATTTTCATCCTGGTCAATCATCGATCAAGATGAGGAAGAACGGAAAGAGGAGCGTATGTTGGCGAGTTTCATCCACTCATTAATTTGCCTAATTATACTTAGGGGGACATTATTTTATAATGGCTTTTGGGACAACCCAAAAGCCTTTTTTTATTTTCCCAATAAATTTTGCGAACTTCGATCTGTACCAAAACGGCTCTTGCAATAAAAGGCCTTGGCGAGAGGCCCTAACCAAACCTGTCTATATTTTGTCTTAAAAGAGGCCCAAGCCTAGCTACAATTGCAAAATTGAGTTGTAAATAGGTTGTAGCAAGCACTATCATTTTCCAACAATACATTAAGAAACCTTTGGATATGAATTTCGTACACCAAATAATTAATGTATCCGATTAGCAAAATAGGACAGTAAGCATCCAATCGTGCTCCAAGCTATATGGCATGGAGACTGGCGATTGTTTGTAGAAGAAATATTCTCATCTATCCCAGTACATATCCTGTGAATAAGTCGAAGATTATTCATGATTGATTGAATAGCCTAACATGGCTGTTAATTCTATTTGAACTTCTTCTTCACCCAATTCTACACCTCAATAGTAACAACATTCAACTTAGAACTGGCTAATGCGATTTAGCTGACGGTAAATGTGACCGGTTTGCCAGAAGATTCTGGTTAACACCAACTAATTTGTACTAGAACTCGGACTTAAATCAAGGGAGTGAAAATAACCCAACAGATATCTAGTAGGACACTTTGGCGAAGATGGGTGAGTGTAATGGTTTGCCTAAGTGGGATAGCCTATATCAGTGCAGCGGCACAGGTATCTGATCCAGCTATTCGATTAGGGCAAGTTGCTTACCCTTCCGGTTTTTTTGATCAGGATATCGTTGCTTTGGATGGGAAATGGGAATACTATCCCAATACCTTGTTATCTCCGAATGAACTGGAAAACCTTCCCCGCGAAAATATTGAGTATGTTGATTTTCCTACCACCTGGAATACCTTGGAAGGGAAGGGATATTTTGAATCAGCCTTTGGATATGCTACCTATCGCCTGCAAATAGAGGTGACGGACCCTGATATAAATTATGCGCTCTCCATACCTGACCTGTATACTTCCTATCGTCTATTTGTCAATGGAGTCGAATTCGCAGTCAATGGCCAAGTTGGGTTGACTAAGGAAAGTACCAAGCCCTATTGGATACCCATAACGAGAGAATTAGATCCAGATACGACAAGCTATGAGCTAGTCCTTCAGATCGCCAACTTTGATCATCCTACGGGAGGTCCAGGAAAATCCCTATACTTTGGCCCCTATGAATTGTTGGATGCTAGATCCACGAGAATTGACAACTTAGCCTACAGTTTGTTTGGGAGTTTTGTGATGTGTGGCCTCTTTGTGTTGGGATTCTACGCCTTTGGTCAGCAGGAAGGGGCTCTCTTATCTTTCGCCCTATTTTGCCTGACCCACAGCTATCGGATGATTGGCTCAGCAGATTATCAAATTCATAGCTTGTTTCCGGAGATGAATATCTATTTATCTGCCAGGCTCGAATATCTCTCGATGTACGTAAGTTTTATTTTCTTTTGGGAATTTAGCTTCCAAAGCTTCAAGGAAATTATTTCGGCCAAATTTGCGCGGACCATGCAAACCGGAACAGCAATCTGCGTACTTATAGTGTTTATCTTTCCGCTTTCTATCTACTCCTATACCCTTAGTGTATTTCACCTCATCTTTTTTCTGAGTGTCATCTATGCACTAATATTTATAGTGGATGGCTTGCGAAAAGACTGGGGTAAGGTGTTGTTTTTTTCGCTGGGTTTTGCGGCTATGGCTTTGAATGCCACTGCCATCATAGCGAACTTAAGAGGTTGGTGGAACACGAATCTGCTACTGATTTTGGTTGGGTATATATCCTTCCTGTTCTTTCAGACCCTACACCTGTCTCGCCGCTTTGCATTAAACTACCGTCGCTTGGCCCAAGCCGCTGAGTCAGCTAATAAAGCCAAGTCTGAATTTTTGGCGACGGTTAGCCATGAGATTCGTACACCGATGAATGGGGTGATGGGGATGACGGACCTTTTGGCCAAGACGCCCTTGGATGAGGAGCAAAAACAGTATCTCGAAACGGTTCAGGTGAGTGGTAATAGCCTTTTGTCCATTATTGATGACATTCTGGATTTATCCAAAATAGAAGCTGGGCGGATGGAACTAGAGATCCAACCCTTCGCTCCTCGGAATCTATTGAATAGCATCCTGAAATTGCTGGAGCCTAGAGCGAAGGAAAAAGGGCTGACCATGCAAACCGAGATTGCAGAAGGAGTGGATACGGTGCTGCTGGGAGATGTCCAACGAATTCGACAGGTTTTACTCAATCTTGTTAGTAATGCCATCAAATTCACTGAGCAGGGTATCATTAATATACAGATAGAGCAGGACAATACAGCGGAGGATCACCTCCTTCTAAGATTCAATGTGCAAGACACGGGGATGGGGATTCCAAGGGATATCCAACGAAAGTTATTCAAGCCTTTTTCACAGGGGGATACTTCCATTTCCCGCCGGTTTGGAGGAACGGGGCTAGGTTTGGCTATTTCTCAGCAATTGGTAGACTTGATGAAAGGTACCATTAGGGTGGAAAGTGAGGAAGGGAAAGGAGCCACTTTTTCGTTTGAAATTCCGCTCCAGCGTACTAATTTAGAAGTATCATCACCTGAAGACCCAAGCAAGGATCAAGAAGCGCAAGACCTAATTTTGGCGGAGCGTGTTCCTTGCCGCATATTGCTGGTAGAGGATCATCTGATCAACCAAAAACTAGTTTTAACCCTACTTGGACAGTTAGGGTACCAAATACAAGTGGTGGGAGATGGCCAAGAAGCCGTAGAAATCGTGCGAAAACAAGATTTCGATCTAGTTTTGATGGATATCCAAATGCCGAAGATGGATGGCTTAGAAGCGACTAAGCTCATTCGGAAAATGAAGAAGAATAAGAAGTTGGTGATTATTGCAATGACGGCAAATGCGCTGCAAGAGGATCGTCAGAAGTGTTTGAGCGCGGGTATGAATGACTATATCATGAAGCCGCTCAAATCAGGTATTCTGGAAAAGATGATCTTGAAATGGGCTAAAAACCAAAAATCAACAACAACCGAACTATAAGATACGTACATCAATGTAGGTAGCAAGGAATAATGTGTCGAACCCTGAGTATACTATTTCTCTTCTGTAGTCCATTTTGGACTTTCGGACAGGTTTCATCATACAAGATCATGGATGGTGAGCTGGACATGTCGTGGCAACGGTCGAAGGAATGGAAGACTTTACTCAACGGAGAATGGGAACTGTACTGGGATACTTTACTCACACCGGAGGATTTCCGGGCTGGAACTTCCCTAGAACCAATGATCGTCACTTTTCCGATGCCTTGGAACGACTTAAAAGGGCAGGGCTTTCCTGTAGAACCCAAAGGTGCTGGAACTTATCGTATTCAAATATACTTTGATTCTTCCCACCCACTGCTCGGATTTTCCATGCCGGATTTCTACACATCCTACAAGATGTGGATTAATGGTGAGCCGTTCCTGGAGAATGGTGAAGTTGGCTCTACTGCTGCAACGACGACTCCTTATTGGTTGCATCACACAAAGACCTATGATCTTGATCAAGATACGCTTGAGATCGTGCTGCAGATGGCTAATTTTGTCCATCGAAAAGGAGGCCCTTCGGAACCGATCCGAATGGGGACCAACGACTTAATTATTAAGGAAAAAGCCACTGTTGATAACTTCGCTTTTGCCCTCTTCGGTAGCCTGGTGATGTGTGGTCTGTTTTTATTAGGATTATTCTTTTTTGGTCAGGAAGACAAAGCCGTATTGTTCTTTGCCCTCTTTTGTCTGGCACATAGTTATCGGATGATTGGCGCTGGAGAATACCAGTTACATCACCTTATTCCTAGCCTGTCCTTTTTCTGGGCAGTGAAGTTCGAGTACTGGTCTCTGATCTTAAGTTTGACGCTGATTTGGGAGTTTGTATATCGGAATTTCCCGGACTTCATTAACAAGAAATTCCTTCGTTTTGTCGAGTGGACCACAGGCCTCTGGTGTCTTGCGGTTTTGGTATTGCCACTATCAATATTCAGCTACTCTTTGTACTACATTTTTCCCATGATCTTCGTTAGTATTCTCTATGGATTTGTGGCATTACTTGGGGCTTTGAATGCCAAGGGCAAGGAAGTAGTATACTTGGCCATTGGCCTTTTTGGCATCTTAGTCGTAGCTATTCTGACGGTGGGTGAAAACCTAGGATTATGGAATGATATCCAGGTATGGATCTTTCTAGCTTATCTGTTCTTCTTATTCTTCCAAACTATGCAGCTGTCCCGACGATTCTCTTATTCCTTTAAGAAAATGGCAAAAGCAGCTGATGTCGCTAATCGGGCAAAAACGGAATTCTTAGCGACGGTGAGCCATGAGATACGTACGCCCATGAACGGAGTTATAGGTACGGCAGATCTCCTTGGCCGAACACCCCTGAGTGAAGAACAACAGCGCTACGTCAATATTATACAAACGAGCGGCGATAATCTAGTTCGCATTATAAATGATATTTTGGATCTGTCTAAGATCGAAGCAGGGCATGCCGAATTAGCGGAAGTTGACTTTTGTGTACATCAGTTATTAGACGAAATCATTGATCTTCTGCAAGCGGAGGCGGATCACAAGGACCTGTACCTGAAAAAAGAACTACTTTCAGAAATTGATGTTCGCCTGTACGGAGACATTGGTAAAGTTCGACAAGTCCTGATCAATCTCGTGGGAAATGCGATTAAATTTACAGCCCAGGGAGGTGTATGTATACAGACTGAGCTCCAACGATCATCGGAGGATAATCAGGCACAACTCTTGTTCAAAGTGAAGGATACCGGCATTGGCATTGCTAAGAATCAATTGCGTGAGTTGTTTAAGCCTTTCACACAAGCGGACGCATCGATCTCCCGTCAATATGGAGGAACAGGCCTTGGCTTAACGATATCAAAAAAATTAGCCCTGTTGATGAAAGGCCAAATTGATGTGGTGAGTAAGGTAGGGGAGGGAACTGTTTTTTCCTTTAGGGTTCCGGTGTTGATTCGACCTTTGGCAGATGGTAAAGAAGTAGTGGAAGAAAAAGAATCTTTACTGAAAGAAAGGTTTCCCGTGCGGATACTCCTAGCAGAAGATCATCCCATTAACCAAAAACTGATGCAGATTATGTTGCAAAGGTTTGGTTATGCCGTAGATCTTGCACAAGATGGAAGTGAAGCAGTAAATTTGCTACAGCAACATATGTATGACCTGGTTTTCATGGATATTCAAATGCCGGTCATGGATGGACTGGAAGCTACACGCAGAATTAGAAAAGGACTTGGTCCAAAGCGGCAACCTGTAATCATAGCGATGACCGCTAATGCCTTGCAAGAAGATAGGAAGAAGTGTATAGATGCAGGGATGGATGATTTCATGGTGAAGCCAATTAAGCTGGATATGGTCGAAAAAATGATTGTAAAATGGGGCGAATCCTAATTTTCAGCTTTTTGCTGATAAGCCCTATCTTTTTGTATGGCCAATTCGATAATGCAGATAGTAAAGCGGTACAAAAAGGAGGCATAGCCATCAATGCATCTGCATTGGAGGATGGGCCTATTCAGTTGAGTGGAAAGTGGGAAATTTACTGGGGAAAGCTACTGGAGCCCAGTGAGATTGCTGACTTTGCTAACGGGAAGGTACAATATGCAGAATTCCCGTTGTTGTGGAACGACCTGGTATTAGATGGCAAAGATTTACCTGGCGAGGGCGTGGCTACCTATCGACTACGCGTGTTGTTTGACCAACCTCCTCCCATGCTAGCACTTAGTCTCCCCGATTTCTACACGGCCTACCAGCTATGGGTTGATGGAGAGCCGGTGGCCAACAATGGACGAGTAGGGACAACTAAGGCGACCACCGAACCTCATTGGTTGCCGCAGGTAGTGCCGGTAGCAACGACGGAGAAGGAACTTGAGATCGTTATACAAATAGCCAACTTTCACCACATTCGAGGAGGGATGGGAGAACCCATCCTGTTAGGGAAGAGTAAGATCATCTACGATCAATTTGCTTCTGTATTCAATCTGTCCTGGGTGATTTTTGGTTGTCTCTTCATGTGTGGCCTCTTTCTAATCGGGTTATATAATTTCAAATATGGTGATAAAGCTACGCTGTTTTTTGCCTTATTCTGTATTGCGCATAGCTATCGGATCATCGGTGCGGAACATTACGCCTTACACCAAGCCGCGCCTTGGTTACCTTGGTGGTTTACGGCCAAGTTGGAGTACCTTTCGCTCTATGTGAGTATCGCATTTTTTTGGGAGTATGGAAACGCTATACTTGAAAATATCATTCATCCCAAGGTTATTCAAATAGAGCGTTGGATCATTGCCATTTGTTCTTTCCTAGTATTTATCCTGCCTTTACGGTACTATACCTTCACTTTAGAAATAATTCAACCCGTATTGGTACTTAGTGTAGTTTTTGGCGTGTATTATCTCGTGCGGGCCACTTTGAGAGATGGTCGGACCATGATCTTTCTCAATTTAGGGATCCTTGCCCTTTTGGTAGTTTTATTCAGCACGCTACTCGATTTTCTGCGGATCTGGCAACCCACTCCCTTTCTGGTGTTATCGGCTTATATTTTGTTTCTATTTTTTGAGACGCTGCATTTATCACAAAGATTTGCGAACAAGTATAGAGTTATGGCAAAGGCAGCGGATCGTGCTAATCAGGCTAAAACTGAGTTTTTGGCTACGGTGAGTCATGAAATCCGGACACCTATGAATGGAGTGATCGGAATGGCTGAATTGTTAGGGGAGATGCCCTTGAACGAGGAAGCGCAGCGATATGTTGAAACCATCAAGTTGAGTGGGAATAATCTGGTAGATATTATCAATGATATCCTAGATCTATCGAAGATTGAGGCGGAGCGAATGGATATTGAACTAGTCCCCTTTGAGTTGCCTAAGCTGTTACAACAGATTGCAGAACTATTAAGACCTAAGGCGGAGGAAAAAGGATTGCGTTTAGAACTAGAAATAGAAGATGCTTTGCCAGAGCTATTGGAAGGCGACGTCGCTCGTATCCGGCAAGTCTACACCAACTTGGTTAGCAACGCTATCAAGTTCACTGAAGAAGGGAGCATTAAGCTGCGATTTAGGATTATACAGCAGAATCTTCACAATATTCTCGGATGCTTTGAGGTCGAGGATACGGGCATCGGTATTCCTGCCAATCGAGTGAACGCTCTATTCAAGCCCTTCTCACAGTTGGATCCTTCCATTTCTCGGAAATATGGAGGAACTGGCTTAGGTTTGGCGATTTCTCGACGATTGGTCCATTTGATGGGAGGGAAGGTGACGGTGGAAAGTGAAGAAGGAAAGGGATCTACCTTTAGGGTTAGACTTCCGATGAAGATTAGTCACTTAGATGTGGAAGAATGGAGAGCCAGGGAGAAACCTGTTGTTCATAAGTCAGTTGGACTCCTGGCCGAGGAGCTGCCCTTATCTATCCTGGTTGCGGAAGATCATCCCATCAACCAGCAACTGATGCGCATTGTGTTACAAAAACTGGGCTTTGAACCTACTTTTGTGTCCGATGGAGTGGGAGTGCTCAATAAGCTCCAAGAGAAAATGTTCGATTTGATCTTCATGGATGTACAAATGCCCATCATGGATGGCCTGGAGGCCACTAGACAGATCTACACCATTTTCCCGCTGGATAGAATTCCGACGATCATTGCTATGACGGCCAATGCCCTACAAGGAGACCGGGAGCAATGCTTGGAGGCAGGTATGCACGACTACGTGGCAAAACCCTTGAAATTGGCACAGATAGAAGGAATGATTCGCAAGTGGGGACGGCAGCGGAAAAAAGGTAGCTTGGCTTAAAACTGTACTTTACAATAGACTGTAGCTCCGCTCGTCCGATAGGTGGGTTCCAATTCCCAAACTGTCAAATTAATCAAGCGAATAGCCTCCTGATCTAATGTTAAACCTTTTGATTCCACGATCCGAAGATTTTCAATCCTATTTCCCGGTACAATATTGAAAGTTAGGCTTACGGCTTGGCCGAGTTGTGAGGGGTGAGCTTTGATCCTTTTCCCTTTACTTCGGATGGTTCGATTGAGTCTATTCATCCCTCCGGCTGGGGAAACGCCTGTAGCTTTTAGCTCCTTGATTGCCAGGGCTTTTGCCGTTGATTGAGGCTGGATGTCGGCTGTGCTTCTCTTTTTCGACTTTCGATTCTTGTAGCCCGAAACAGTTATTTCAGAAGCAGATAATTGGGCTAGGTCAGGAGCTAGCCGGATATCGTAGGTGTCAATTTTTGGAAGCGGCACCTTCGTCTGTTGAAATCCTACGTAACTGAATTGCAATTCTGAAGAATTGCGATCCAAAGAAAGGTTGTATTTTCCATCAAGACCTGTCAAGGTGCCAATATTCGTATTCGGCACCATCACGGATACACCCTCCAAGGGCTCTCCTTCAGGGTCCGTAACCATTCCACTAATCTCTCGGGCCGTATTTTGACCTGAGCTAGGTTTTGGACTTGCTGGTGGGCTGAATGAATCAACGATAGGTGCTTCATCTAGGGTAAGCTGCTCATCCAAACGAGAAGTCTGTTCTTGTTTACGAGCCACGGCTCCCGCACTCCTGGCTGGGGCTACTTCCTCTTCTAATTCCATACTCTCTTCGGCTACAGGCTCTGGCGTCATTGACGCGTTTTCATAAGTAATGCTTTTTTCTTCAAGATCTGCCGCGGCAATTGGCTCTTGAGGGTTTTCTGCTGCTGCTGTCGGCTTCTTCTCCTTGGCCATTGCTCCTTGAGCAGGGCGGGAGGTCTTTTTTCGAGGCTGTACTTGAGGCTGAGGCTTAGCTATTTCTTTAGCTGCCACCGCTGGTGCTGGATTCGAAGGTATTGCCTCCGCTTGCTCTTCCTCTTCTTCAGTGAGTGTGGCTGCCTCTTGCTGTGCTACCACTTCATCTTGTTCTACAGAAGTAGGCGCATTTTCTTCTACTCTTTCGGTTGCCGGTTCGGCTTGTCCAATTTGATCCGCTGCTCCAACATTGACTAGTCTCAATGCGAACAGCGCTGCAATCAAAATTGCTCCACCTGCTGCAATTCTCAAAAAGATGGGAAGCCCTCTTTTCTTCTCCTCTTTAGCCGCCAGCCTTTTGCGTAGCTTTTGCAGTTTTTCTTCGTGATCTTCACCCGCTGTGCTTTGGTAACCATCTAATGCATCTGCCAAAAAAGGATCCTCTTGAGCTAACTGTTGTAGCTCACGTTCTTCTTGTAGACCAGCATTTCCACTGATCCACCCCTTGAGGGAACGGATGAAGGTTTGATCCTTTTTCATAATTAGTTGATCGCCTTAATGACTATTCTTTTCTGCCTTTTTTTCCAGGCAATTTTTCAAATTTCTACGACCGTTCTGAATGTAGGAACGAATTTTTCCTACCGCTTGATTCTTTTGCTCCGCAATTTCTTTGTAGGATTTATCCTGATAATAGAACAAGTCGATACATTCCTTTTGTTCAGCATTTAATTGTTCCATACAATGCTTCAATTGCGCCTCTCGCTCATCCTCTTCATATGCTTCATCAATAGGATGCAGAAATCTATCAGATTGCATAAAGTCGCTATCAAAAGAAACGTGCATCTGCTTATTTTCCTTGCGCAGCAACATCAAACAATGGTTCTTCGCCAAGACATAAAGCCAACTTCGAAACTGCTTGATGTCATGCTTTAAGACCTTGTCTGATAACTCCTCGAAGATGTGCATCACGGCATCTTCTGCTCGGCTGGCACTCTTCAGGTACTTCAAGCATACACCGTAGGTCAATTCCAAGTATCGATCATACAACTGTCCCAAAGCCTGCATATCGGATTGCTGGCGATATTTTGACAGCAACTCCTCATCGGAGAGATCTGCGCCTTTGGAACGTAAAAATCGAAGCATGGAATAAAGGTAAGCAATGCCTTGTAAATATTTCGAACTAGCTGTTGCCGCCTCGGATGGAAGCTTAAGAAGTGGTGAATAAGTGATCTGGAATATTAGGAGTGCTATATTGAATGTAGGCAAGGCGCAGGATTGGGATGCTAGCAGCGCTAACAAGCCCAGTTCTGCAACGCAGCATAGATTCAAAAGAGCCTCATAAGATCCGGTAGGACTTATCCACCACTACTTAAAT
>JABSSL010000129.1 GCA_013214355.1 Saprospiraceae bacterium
CGGAAGAAGCCAAGCGCAAACGAGAAGCAGAAGAAGCTGCCAAGCGAGCCGAAGAGGCCCGCAAAAAGGCAGAAGCAGATAAGTTGAAGAACCAAATTGGTGGACTCTTTGGCGATGGAAATGGAAAAGGTAAAACGGGTACTTCCGGTAACCAAGGCGACCCAAATGGCGATCCAGATGCGTCCAAATTGGAAGGTATTTCCAAAGGGCGAGGACAAGTAGGTGGTGGCCTAAGTAATCGAGGTGTGGCTCGTACGGATACCCCTTCGGCTAAGTTTAATCGTTCGGGTACGGTTACGGTGAGTGTTTGTGTAGATAAAGGAGGAAGGGTAACCAGTGCTAAGATCACGCAAAGAGGAACGTCCATTAATGACGCTCAGTTGCACAAAATCGCCTTGAGTAGCGCGAAAAAGTGGCGATTCCAGCAAGGTGAGATCGACAAGCAGTGCGGTACTATTACCTATAACTTTAAGAAACAGTAACAAGATATACCGATATATAGATTTTCATCCCGGATCAAGCTGTTCAAAAGCCTGGTCCGGGATGACTTGTTTTAGGAAAATCGTCAATTATTTTATCCCATCCTGAAACCAATCTTAAGCCAGCAAGCATGACAGAAACCCCCAAACGTACCTACGAAGAAACACTCACCTACCTTTTCTATCACCTGCCCATGTTCCAGCGAATTGGACCGGCAGCCATGAAGAAGGATTTGGGTAATATTTTGGCCTTGAGCAAGGCTTTAGGTAATCCACATCAACAGTTTCGCTCCATTCATTTGGCCGGAACCAACGGTAAAGGGTCTACTGCCCATATGTTAGCTGCCGTTCTACAGGCCGCGGGCTATAAGGTCGGATTATATACTTCTCCACACTATCGGGATTTTAGAGAAAGGATTAAGATTAATGGTGAGTTTATTCCGCAGGATAGAGTGGTAGGATTTGTCGAATCTCATGAAGACCTCTTTCAGAACATTCAGCCTTCTTTCTTTGAAATCACCGTTGCCTTAGCTTTTACCTACTTTGCTGAAGAGGAAGTGGATTTTGCCGTGGTTGAAACGGGTTTGGGGGGGAGACTAGATTCGACGAATATTGTACAACCAGAATTATCAATTATCACCAACATCAGTTTTGATCACCAACAATTTCTCGGCAATACCCTGGAAAAGATAGCGGGAGAAAAGGCGGGGATCATCAAACCCAGAACTCCGGTGGTGATCGGAGAGACCCAGGCAGAAACAGAAAGTGTGTTTACAACCAAAGCTGCCCAATCTTCCGCTTCTATTAGCTTTGCAGACCAGCAGATCCTAGCCAAGCCACTACGCTATACACTTTCATCTACCTGCTTTGAGATTTGGCGGAATGGGGAACAGTGGCTTGCTGAACTTGAAGTAGACGTGAGGGCCAACTATCAATCCTTAAACCTGCAGACGGTACTACAAAGTTTATGGGTACTCCGGGAAGCAGGAATATTGGACTGGAATGAGGAAAGCCTAAGAAGGGGGCTCCGGGAGATGCGAAGCCTCAGTCGATTCATCGGTAGATGGCAAATATTAGATCGGGAACCTTTGATCATCGCGGATTCCGCTCATAACGAAGGGGGATTGAAACCCACACTGAAGCAATTGACGGACATTCCATTCGAACAACTTCATATAGTCTTTGGAACAGTGAGCGATAAGGATCTAGAAAAAGTTTTACCCTTGTTGCCAAAAGCTGCTACTTACTACTTTGCTAAGGCGGATGTGCCCAGAGGCATGCCAGCGGAACAACTGAAAGCCGCCGCTCAACAGAAAGGACTATTGGGTAAAGCCTATGACACGGTCGCCATCGCGCTTGTGGCGGCACAGGAGGCGGCCAGTGCAAAGGATGTGATCTTTGTAGGTGGAAGTATCTTTGTCGTAGCAGAGGTGGTGTAGGAAATTGTACTGCTCATTTACTCTACTGGATAGATGTCTTGTTCTAAATCATTCATTCTCATAATTTCATACAATTGTTTAATGGCAAGTGCTTCCTTGCGGTCCGGCTCCGGCTGGTCAGTGTACTCGTTGATCCAATACCGAATATGTGACAAAGGACTGATCTTACTCCAAAGTCGCTTGAAAGTACTGCCCGCATATCTAGTTTCAATATCTACTATGCCTGGGCCGAAATTCCTGGCCAACTTGCCACCGATAAAGTCACCCTTGTAATAGATATTTGACCAACGTGTAACCGCAAATGGGGTGGCATGGTGCAAAAAACTGCTTCCGCTTCCACTGGGATAGGTCAAATCCATACCATCTAATGTTGGTGGACTCATGGGGTATTCCCGTTCAGCAATACGTAATTTAAAATCCTTAAGGGAATCAGCCATTAGTAATTTGGCGTGGGTTAGAGGGCTTCCGATGGTAACTAAATCAGTAATTAACCAGCTTTTCCGTTCGTATTGAATCTTCTGCCAAAGTTTGGATTGGTCCTTTTGCAATTCGCTGGCATCATCCGGCGTGAAGTCATCGCCTTCTGCCTTGAGACTCCATTTTGCTATGTTTTTTAGTTCTTGGGACGTCGACCTGACTCCGCCAATAGAGCAATTCCAATCGTTGTCTGGATTCTCTTTAAACTTTTCCTCCTGACCAAGATGGATAGATTTATTGAATTCAATCCAAAGATAGGTGATGATATCATAGGCAATCACACTTCCCAAACTATGTCCCACCAGAATGATTCGATCATAGTCTTCCGTCTTATGTAGCGCCTTTAATAATTCAATTCCTTGTTTGCGGATTTGCTCTCGCTGATGGATGTTGTCTACATGTACACGCAGGTATCGAGCTGCGTCCCCGATGAAACCAATAAAGATGTTATGTAGCACAAAAAGTAGGACGGGAAGAAACAGGATGATACCCCGTAGTACGTTCAGCCCCGCAAACGGATCTTCCCGCTCCAAGAGCCAAACAAAAAGGAACTGGCCAGTAGTGAGAATCCAGGCAAGGACGATCCCCCACAGTAATAGCCAAAGTAACCTTAACCTTGTACTTGGTGACGTAAGCGGATTCCGAAACATTAAACTCCAAAACCAACTCAAAATGTGTTGCCACTTGGTGTCCCTCATGTTGGCAGCCCAGTGGTATTCGTAAAAATGCGTGGTAGATCTCATACCTGATCTCCCCTTTGCTGAGATTTTACGCATTTCGTAGGAGTTACTAACTCGATCTGGTTTCGTCCAGAAGGTTCTTTCTGTACTGTCATCCTTGAGATGGATCTTCTCGTGATTAAGAAGTGAGGTAACGAAGCCCCGTAAAGTGGTCATGGGACGTTGTTCTCCAATCCCATGAATCACTACAATAGCTTGGCGTCTTCTTTTTGTCATACTTGTTTTAATTCGATTAGGCTTAGCTCTTTTGCCAATGATGCAGTTAAAGATACTGGACTATTCCGCTAGATTGGACATTTTTGACTATCATTGTCTAAACGAAAACCAATTCAGACCTATCTTATGAAGCGTATGGGCGCTGGCAGGAAAGCGATAGCTAGACAGAGCCGCTGTGGACTGACATCTGCAGTTCATACAAATCGTTCACCTTCTCCTCTTCAACTCCCCTTTACTAAGATCAGCTGTTATCGGTTTGCAAATGATTTCTTTCACCCACTAGTTCCTGCTGGACTGGTCAATCCATACTGATAATCTACAATTATGTCAACACCTAGATACCTGAGTATTAGATCATTCTTATCCTATCTATTACTGATCTCAATGGCCGTAGCTTGCACAGAGGCAGGAGAGCAAGGGAAAGCCTATCCAACTAAACCCATTAGTTTTATTGTGCCTTGGTCAGCCGGTGGGATGACGGATATGTCCTCCCGCATGGCAAGTGCTGTCTGGCAAAAAGCTTTGGGACAATCCGTAAACGTAGTTAACCGCACGGGTGGGGGAGGAGTTGTTGGGCATTTAGCTATTGCTCAGGCCAGGTCCGATGGCTATACTTTGGGAGCCGTGACCGTTGATATTACTTTGCTACACCATACTGGAATTACTGATTTGACCTATGAAAACTATACACCTATTGCCTTATTGGTCAATAATCCGGCAGCGATTACGGTGCGGGCGGACGCCCCTTGGGATTCACTCCCTGATTTGCTGGCCGAATTGAGGCAGTCGCCGGGGAAATTACAGGCTTCGGGAACTGCTAAAAATGGGATCTGGGATCTAGCCAGGATGGGTTTTCTGAAAGCTGCCGGTATGGAACCCTCGGCTATGCCCTGGGTACCTAGTCAAGGCGCCGCTCCGGCTTTGCAAGAATTGATTGCAGGTGGGGTAGATGTAGTTACAGCTGCCTTATCTGAAGTAGATGCTTTGCGGCAGGCAGGGCAGGTGAAGACCCTAGCCGTGATGTCAGAGGAGCGCCTGCCAGAATTTCCCGATGTGCCAACCTTGAAGGAGTACGGGATGGATTGGAGTGTCGGCGGATGGGTCGCCATCTGCGGGCCAGCCGATTTGCCAGCCGATGTACAGGCTTCCCTTGATTCTACCATTCGTGTGGCCGTTCAGGATAGTGAATATCTAACCGCGATGAAGAACAGTGGCGCCACCATGCAGTTCTTAGCAGGAGCAGAGTGCAAGGCTTTTATGGCCAAGCAGGATCAAGTGAATGGAGAGTTGCTGAAAGCGAATGAATAAAATGAAGTGTATCTAACCCTCTAACGCAGAACGATATGAAAAATACCAGTGATAGTATAAGCGCCTTGATCCTTTGTCTCCTTGGCATTGGAATTTGGTGGCTATCAGGCAGCTTCCCCTCACTAGAAGAAGGATACCCAGGGCCATCTCTATTTCCAAGATTGATTGCCATTGGACTGCTCCTAGGGGGAGCTTGGATAGGGGTGAAATCGCTTCGGGAGGCCAAGGAGATAAGGCTAGAATTCAAAGAGAAACCGTCCCTATTGAAGTTAGGAGGAGGCGTGATTTTGGTGGCGGCATACCCGATCTTACAGCCACTAATTGGGTTTATGCTGACTTTGGGGTTGGTGTGTCTAGGGGTAGCGTTGCTCTTGGGGATAAAGCCCTGGATCGCGATCGTATCTGCTTTGGGAACAGTTGCGTTTATATTTGTCACCTTTGAAATGCTCTTAGGAGTTTCATTATGAGTGTTTTGCTGAGTTGGGAAGGAATTTTGGCCTTGTTATTGGGAGGATTTTATGGGGCAGTATTTGGTGCCATTCCAGGCTTGACGGCGACCTTAGCAGTAGCCCTATTTATTCCCGTTGCCTTTTTCCTGGATCCGATTATCGCATTGCCGGCCATTATCGCTATCTCATCCGTCGCTATTTACGCGGGGGACGTGGGTTCGGCTGTGGCTAGGATACCTGGAACACCAGCTAGCGCCGCCTATCTATCGGAGCTACATCGAGTGGCGCGAAAGAAAGGACCCTTTTATGGCTTAGGGATTAGTGCGATGGGGTCAGCAGTAGGAGGGATTATTGGTACTGTATTATTGATTTTTAGCGCGACCACAATTGCCTCACTAGCTCGACAATTTTCGTCCTTTGAGTATTTTTGGATTGCTGTACTAGGGTTAGCGGCTGGTATTTTTGCCTCCGGCGGAGCACCTATCAAAGCTTTTGTTTCCTTACTACTAGGTTTGTTGCTGTCGACTGTAGGTATTGATCCTACCTTAGGGCATCCACGGTTTCACTTTGGGAGTCCTGATTTACTGGGAGGACTAAACTACATTGTTGCCATGATCGGACTCTTTGGTTTTTCGGAAGTGCTCGAGCATCTTTTTAACAATAAAGAGGAGAAATACGAAGCTCCACAAAAAGTAGAGGGCGCTGCGGGACAGTTTTATTTCCAACCCTTACTACTAATTGTGCGAGAGAAGTGGCTGGTGATAAGATCTTCTATACTTGGTGTTTTTGTAGGTTTTTTACCTGGGGCAGGGGCAGACATTGGGGCATGGGTATCGACCAGTTTTCAACAGATGCGAAAGAAGGGGGAGGAGGAAGAAGGAGAGGATGATCGTATTATTTTGGCAGGGACGAGCAGCAATAACTCAGCGGTGGCCAGTGCCTGGATCCCCGCTTTGTCTTTGGGCTTACCAGGAGATACCGTGACAGCTATCGTTTTAGGGGTCTTTTTGATGAAAGGTATCACACCGGGGCCGCTACTGTTTGAGCAGCAACCAGATTTGCTCTGGTCTTTATATCTTACCTTCCTACTAGCCAATTTGGTCTTACTGCCCTTCTACGGCTTTCTCACCGCTCGCATGGCCGCCTTTTTGATCAAAGTTCCATTCAAGTTGCTGTTGAGCTTTATCACGGGTCTTTGCATAGTAGGAGCTTTTGCGATCAACAATAGCGTTTTTGATGTTTGGATTATGGTGGGTATGGGCGTGATGGCCTTTCTGCTACGGCGAGGTGGCTTTCCGCTTGCCCAAGTGGTGCTTGGAATGGTGCTCGGACCTATTATGGAACAAAACTTCATGGTAAGTGCCATCAAGTCAAAGTGGGATTTGATGAGTTTCTTTGAGCGACCATTGGCCTTAGGCTTAATGGTAGCAACGATCCTCATTATTTTTCTTGGCATGAGATACCGAAAAGGTTTTCAAAGCGCTAAGTCCTAGGAGGTCATCAGTAAAAGTACGTCCAGAATTCGGTGATGATCGTCTGGTTATTGGTTGCCTCTTTGTGCCATCCAATGGGTGGAAGTCCAATGGCCTGTCTATTCGGATTATAAGACGAGACTTTTTCTTCTTGTCTAAAATTGATGCCATAAGGCCCCATGTGTGAATATCGATCTTGTCCATATTTTGCCTGAAAATCGCAAACCGTGGCAAAATGTTGATTATGTAGGTTTCCTTTCAACAATTCAGCTAAAAAGAGCTCGTCATAAGAGGGATTGGGTTGACTAAAATGGTGGATCAATATGACAATTGGCATCCCTGCAGAAAAGACTGCGTTTGCTTTGGGGTGAAATGTAGTCTGATCAATTCCAATTAACTTTTCACCTGGGAATCCAATCGTTCGACTTATTTGAGCAATACGTTCGACTTGCTCTCGATTTAGTTTTTCCCACCGCTTACCAATTGCCGACTTCCAGAGCACATTGAACCAATTGTAATAAGCTCTTCTTATCTTTTGATCCGCTTCGAACATGCCATTGATCTCCGTTCTTAGCTCCTTGTTTATGGAGCTTTTGTATGCTCGTAGCCAAACTAGTTCACCTTGCTGTAGCTTTGACCAAGAGTCCTTGGTTTTGAAGACTTGGAATGCATTTCTCTCCGAAAAATATGATAAAGACACACCTCTTCGAATCGCCTGTATTATGAAATATTCTATCTCTTTATCCTGGTTGAGATATGCAGCTAATTCTGCTGCATTAATACAGTCTCTCGCAAACCTAAAATCAAACTGTTCAAAGATCACTTGATAGGTGTGTAGGGCTTGCTCATAGGATCCTTGCATTACTTCCCCCCTGGCCGTATTGATCATCCTGTGATAGTGCAAGTAGTTTTGTGCTTGAGACACTACTGTAACTGCAGGGAACAGAAGCAAAGCAAAGAGCCAAAATTGACGCAGATTCCTTCCGACATCCTTGTATTTGTACTCATTGGCATTCACCATAATCAGATCCATAGGAGCAAGGGTTTACGGGAAGCCGGTGACTACTTCTCTATGATGATCTTGCCAGTATATTCTGCTCCCCCTTGGCTGATTCGATACACGTACATACCGGCATTGAGGCGGTCCACCAGAATGGTCTTTTCAAATGCTTCTCCAACCGTTCCTTCCCAATTCGTCTGCAATAATGGGATGCCTGCGGCATTGAATAACTCCAACTTCACAAAGCTTCCCAACAAAGACTTGACCTTGAGTTGGATGAAGTCCGAGGCGGGATTCGGGGTGACGGAGTGATCTCCGACTGGGGGGAAAGTTGCAGTGGCCAAGTTAGAATAGCTAAAGGCGCGCGCTTGACTATAGGCCTTGATCCGGTAGACATTATTTCCTCTACTTGGGTCAGTGTCTACAAATTCGTAGGTACTGGCCATTCCTTTGGCTGGAACTTCTCCTATGACTTGGAAATGTTGGAAGTCTTTGCTGCGCTGCACCTCGTAAAGAGTGGCCCCGTCTTCTAGGCTGGTTTCCCAATCTAGTTTTACACCTGCTGCCTCCGCTTGTGCAGATAGCTCCAAGATATCGACAAATGAATCCTCGCAATCGGGGTATACGGAGCGAGTATCAATGGTAGATAAGCCCGCTGGATCCGTCACCTCTAGTTCAATCCGATACCAGTAAGTCTCCAACTCACAACCCAAGGGACTCAAAAGCGCATAACTTTCGGTGCTTCGTACAGGAGGTTCCGGGTGAAAATGTTCGTTATGGTGGAAAAAGACCCGCCATTCATAATTCAAGTCTTCACTTTTGTGTTCCTGATCGCTTACTTCCGCACCTAGTCTCAATAGAGAAGTAGTGGAAACTGGATATTTATCGCCGTCTTGAAAGCTGTTGATCTTAACCGAAGGAGGGGTGTTATTCAAAGAAATAATCTCGGTCACCTGGCCAATCGCTCCTTCATCATCCGTCACAGTGAGGGTAACGGTAAAGGACTTGGGTGATCCTTGACTTGTACTAAACACATGAGAAGGTGACAATGAGGTGCTAGTCTGACCATCACCAAAATCCCAATGGTAGCTACTAATCTGTGCATTGGGATCGAAGGACTCAGCTGCACTGAAGGAAACGTTTAACGGACTCGTGCCGTATTGTACATCTGCCTGGATAACCGCCACTGGAGGAGGATTCCCCCCGTAGGAGATTTTCCGGATTTCTCCAGTTAGGGTTAAATAGTATAGATTGCCATCAGCGGGATTCTCTTCCAAGTGAATGATCTCTGGGGAATTATCGTGAAATGCATCCACGGATTTCAAGGCCTGTTTTTCATCAAAATCGAAAACCCTAATCCACCCGCTAAAGTCGTAGGCAAAGAGCTTTCCTCGATACGCTTCTGGATAGTTTTTCCCCTGATAAAATACACCCGCGAGGCTAGAAAAGCCGTCAAAAACCTCCCCCTCTACGTAGGATTCAGCATGATCAATCGGAATGGAGGCTACGTGTCCATTCTCCTGGAATACGGGTATCTCTGCACGAGTGGGTTTATTCCAAGAGGCATTGCTCCATACAATGGCTGGAATGGTTTCCACAGACGGAAAAGCAGAGGTGGGGATCGGCTCTAGAGCGTTGCAAGGATTGGCAGGAATTGGATCTCCATTTTTCAATAAGCGATTCATTAGCTGCCGAAAATCAAAGTATGGCTCCTCACAGCCACCACTGCCATACAAGGGATTGGGAGCCATAACATTTGGTGGTGCCTCGGTGATGAAAAAGCTCCAATGCAAGTAATAGCCTTCCATGATCGGCCAACCAAAGTTTTCTCCTCCATTGATCGACACATCTAATTCTTCCCACGCACCATTTCCTACGTCTCCGATGTAAAGGACCCCTGGCTGGCCTTCATCTGGATAGTGACTTCCAGATTCCGGGCGAGCGATGAAGCGATAGGGGTTTCTCAAGCCATAGACCCAGACCCTCGATTGAGGAGACCGCGGATTGGCCGCATCGAAATAAGGATTACTCGATAAACCATCACCAGTTTCTGGGTCGATCCGCAGAATCTTGCCGTTTAAGTTGCCCAGGTACTGGGCACGATAGGAGCCCCTATCTTGATCCGGTGTTATAATTCCTGCCTCCAGGGCTAAGGAGGCCATCGTCCCCAAACTATCGCCACCAATATCTGCTCCAGCATTAGTAGATCCATCTCCGTTAGAAATAAGCAAGGTGCCATCTTCTCCAAAGATCAAGTCGCCTAGACCATGATAACTGAAATAGATGGGGATACCATTAGACATATCTTCTCCCAAGAGTATTTTCCTACTTCCCGGTAAGACTGAACTAAGATTGCTGGTGACATCTGCCGTGTATCGAGTTACCCGTCCAATGGTAGGCTGGAAGGTGATCGAAGAGTCTGGCTGGTAGCTGGGGGAGTCGTGATGATGATAATAGTAGGGATCGACGGCATATAGCAAATAGAAGCGTCCGTTCAGGTTAAAATTGGGATCTAGGGCAAACCCCATCAAGCCGTGATCTTTCCAATTGGATACCTCTTCACTGATATCGAGGAGGGGCTGTTCCCGTTTTTTCCCATCTGGTTCAACGACCCAAACTTTACCTGCCTTTTCCCATACAAACATATGCCCCTCCTGGTCAAAAGTTATTCCAACGGCAAAATCGAACACATTGGAGAGTATAGGTGTATCATAGAAATCAGTGGGTAATTGTGCCTTGGTTTGGTAGGGACAACAAAAGAAAAGGAACGAGAAGGCAACAATTATGGTAAACTTGGAGTAAGAATACATAAGAGAACAGAGCGGATTGCGCATGGGTTTCATAGCTGTGTTGATTCGCCGGTAAAAATAGTTTTTTCCCGTTCAGCCTCCAAGGTAGACTCCACAGAAAGTCCAGGGCTGTAAATTATTTAACAATCCAATCTTTCTGTAGATCCTTCGTTATTATTCTAGATGGTCCATTCTTTTTTAGCAAACCGAGAAAGTGTTTGACAACTTGCAGGATTCTTTCGGCCGTGCCTTTTTCATACTGGCTAAAACAAAAAAAATTAGCCTATATTTGACGCCGAAATCGAGTTCAGTAGTTCATACGCAGCCTGCAACGTCTTGCTTTCCAAAGTTAGCGTGATTATACACTAGGCAACAACAAGATAGAATTCCACTTGTTAGATAAGTAGTAGGAGTATTATAATCATACTATCTATCCAACAAGAGGCGATAGACTTTACAAACCCGAGAATTGGCGATACATTGGCAAAGAGCTTAGTTATCATTCCCACCTACAATGAGCGAGAAAACATCGTTCGCATGATCGAGACCGTTTTTTCGCTATCTACCCCCTTTCATCTACTGATTGTAGATGATGGTTCACCTGATGGCACAGCACAACTAGTGAAAGAACAGCAGGATATTTTTCCAGGTAAACTGTTCATTTATGAGCGCAGTGGAAAATTGGGTTTGGGGACCGCCTATATTGCTGGATTTAAGTGGGGCCTGGAAAGGGACTATGACTATTTCTTTGAAATGGATGCTGATTTTTCTCATAACCCTGATGATTTGGCTCGTCTCCTGGCAGCCTGTGTGGAAGAAGGGGGTGACCTGGCTGTGGGATCCCGTTATGTGAAAGGAGGGAAATTGGAGAATTGGCCTTTTGATCGCATCTTTCTGTCTTATGGCGCTTCCCTTTACGTACGTATGATTACCTGGATGCCAGTAAAGGACCCAACTGCTGGCTTTATCTGTTACAGCCGGAAAGTCCTGGAAAATATTAATCTCGACAAAATCAGTTTTGTGGGATATGCCTTTCAAATTGAAATGAAGTTTGCCGCTTTCACACTTGGATTTAAGATTAAAGAAGTGCCCATTACGTTCACAGATCGAATAGAGGGCGTTTCTAAGATGTCCAAAGGCATTATCAAAGAAGCTATTCTCGGAGTAATTCAGATGCGTTGGCAAAGTTTCTTTTCTTCTTATAGAAGTTTGACCCCTTCCTCTTCCTCCGTAGAATAACTTCCTCTTTTTTCTTTCCATTGCTACACTACTTACGCTTGGTTGTGGAGGCCCTTTTCCACAAATTTCCACTGAAAACGGCCTGATTTCAGCATTTCTGAGGCTACCTTCTCCTAAATTGATTCATTTCCTCCCACCTTTTCCCACTTTTCAAGACTAAAATGAAGCTTTTATATTAATATTATTTTGCATGTGATCGCTTTTTGATCAACTACTGTAATTTATTTGATTACAGATAGACCTCAACATTGTGTTGAGGTGTGGAAAAGGGGGGAGAAACGTAAAAAAGGTGGGAAAAAGTGGTAAAGTGTGTTGAAAGTTGTTACATTTGAATATCCAATGGTGTAAACAGTGGAAATCAAGCAACTTTTAGGAGAATATGAGTGCAAAATCGACGCCAAAGGGCGCATGAGGATGCCGAGTGGTTTGATCAACCAGCTGGGAGAGGGAGAGAAGCATAAGTTTGTGATCAACCGCGGATTTGAAAAATGCTTGATGTTGTACCCCGAGGCGGTTTGGCAAGAAATTAGTGAAGAGGTAAATGCCTTAAATTTGTACAACAAGAAGAATCGAGACTTTGTCCGGTACTTCTATCGAGGTGCACAGGAACTATTACAAGATAGTGCCGACCGTATCTTGATTCCAAAACGTTTACTGGAATACGCCGGGATTGAAAAGGATTTAATTCTGTCAGCCTATAATGGCAGAATCGAAATATGGGCTAAGGACGAATACGATACCATGCTAGATCAGGAGCCGACCGATTTTTCTGATTTAGCTGATGATGTTTTAGGCAAATTGGACAATAATATCAATCTGTAATGTCATACCACGTTCCGGTTTTGGCCGGGGAATCTATTGATGCCCTAGCCATAAAACCTGACGGGATTTATATCGATGCCACCTTTGGTGGCGGAGGGCACTCTGCTCTCATCTTGGATGCCTTGGGTGACAATGGTCGCCTCTTGGGCTTCGATCAAGATGGAGATGCTGCGCAGAATGTTCCGGAAGATGATCGCTTTACTTTTGTACAGCACAACTTCCGTTTCATTAAGCGTTTTCTTCGTCTATATAAGGTCGAAAAAGTAGATGGGATTTTGGCTGATCTCGGTGTTTCTTCCTTTCAGTTGGATGAAGGCCGAAGAGGCTTTTCCTATCGATTTGATACGGAATTGGATATGCGGATGAACCAGAGCACGGGGAATACCGCGGCTACCACCTTGCAAGAATACGGAGAGCGAGACTTGGTTCGCGTATTTAGTGAGTTGGGAGAGGTGAGGAATTCAAAGACCCTCGCAGCGCGGATAGTGGAAGTGCGACGTGATCAACCCTTGGAGACTATCGGGGATTTCTTAGCTATTCTTGATCCTTTAATTAAAGGACAACGGCTTCGTTATCTTTCCCAGGTTTTTCAAGCGCTGCGCATGGAAGTGAATGATGAGATGGGCGCTCTAGCCGACTTTTTGAAGCAAAGTTTGGAGGTGCTCAATCCAGGCGGTCGTCTAGCGGTTATCACCTATCACTCCATCGAGGACCGAATGGTGAAACGCTTTATGAAAGCGGGTAATCTATCGGGTGAACCCGAAAAGGATTTCTACGGGAATATCCATCGCCCCTTTGACTTGATTAGTCGAAAGGCCATTCTACCGCAGAAAGAAGAATTGCATCGCAATCCGAGATCCAGATCTGCCAAGTTACGGGTAGCAGCTTTAAAATAATCCTGCTTACACAAAGCTTGTGGACAAGTAGGAAATGAGATGGATAAGCGATACTGACGATGACTGTCAGTAAAGTGTTGCCTTTCATTTTTGAGTGTCTCGAAGTACAAGGTTTGTTTAGGAACCAATAATTCTATAAACGAAGGAAATGGCGAAGAAGAAAAATTTTCAGATGGCCGATCTAGGGCATATGATTACCGGGTTCATCCTCAAGAACCTGCCCTTCTTAGCTTTTTTAGGTTTTCTGGCTATCGTTTATATCGCTAATGCCCACTACGCAGAGAAGAGTGTGATGCGGATTCAGTTATTGCAAAAAGAAACAAAAGAATTGCGTTGGTACTATATGTCCCTGCAATCCGAAAATATGTATAACAGCATGCAATCCGAAGTCGCTGATCGGGTACGCCCGGAAGGACTGCGATTGCAAAGAGGAAAACCGAAAAAGATTGTGGTAAAATAACCACCTAGTGGATTTCACTCCACAGAACCTAACGAGAAAGGCACGAAATGGACATTAAGAATGAAGTATTGTATCGGGTTTATTTTCTGCTTTTCGGCTTGGTAACCCCTGCCGCCCTCACGCTTATTTATTATACGGTAAAGATTGGTGTGATTGAAGGTGAAGAATGGAGGGACCTGGGGCGCAACAACTTCATCGTGGAGCGAGATATTGAGGCGGAACGAGGCAACATCATGGCGGCTGACGGAAGCCTACTAGCTACCGATGTGCCCATTTTTGACCTGTATTGGGATCCCTTAACTCCTACTGAGGATGATTTTATGGCAAATGTGGATTCCTTGGCGCATTGCTTTGCCAACTACATCGATACAGATTATACCGTTGGGGCAGCCTATGATTACCTGTTCCAACTCAGAGATACGATCAATTTTAGGAAGAACCGAAATGTATTGCTGAAATCGCGTGTCTCCTATTCGGAGAAAAAGAAAATTGAGCAGTTCCCGCTCTTTAACTTAGGACAGTTTCGGGGGGGATTGATCGCAAGAAAAAGAAACGAAAGGAAAAGACCTTTCGGCTTATTGGCAAGACGAACCATTGGTTATGTAAGGGACCAAGCTACTGATATTGGCCTGGAAAGCTTCTACGATGAGGTGCTGGGCGGTCAGCCGGGAACACAGATGATGATCCCTTTGGACCGAAAACGTGACCTTTGGATGCCACTTGAAAATCTAAGTTCTATAGAACCGAAAAACGGAGATGATATTCTTACGACTCTAGATATCAATATCCAAGATATTACCGAAGAGGCCCTCTTAAAAGGGATGCAGACACACGATGCAGATTGGGGAGTGGCCATGGTGATGGAGGTAAATACGGGGAAGATCAAAGCCATTGCTAACATCGAACGGGGTAAAACGGGCTGGTACGAATCCTACAACCATGCCATCGGAACCCGCACGGAACCTGGCTCCACCTTCAAGGCGGCCAGTATGTTGGCTTTGTTAGAGGACGGCTTTGTAAACCTTGCTACTGATTCCATTGATATTGAAAAAGGACGAAAAGAATTCTACGATCGGGAAATGGAAGATTCTTACTCCAATAGTGCCAATCTAGATACCATATCTGTCCGGAGAGCCTTTGAGATTTCATCGAACGTGGGGATCGCAAAGTTGGTGCAGGAAAACTACGGTACAAGAACCAAAGCCAATGACGAGAAAGCAGCGGAGCTCTTTATTGAGCGGATGCATCAGTTTAATCTGCATTTGGCGACCGGTATTGATCTAGAAGGGGAGAAGAATCCACTCATTAAGGAGGCTTATAATACTACTGATGACCAATGGAGTGGTACAACCTTACCTTGGATGTCAACGGGTTACGAGCTGTTGATCACGCCCCTGCAATTGTTGAACTTCTACAATACGATTGCGAATGGTGGGCAGCAAATGAAACCTCTCTTAGTAAGTGAAATTCAGCGCTACGGTCAAACGGTAGAAACCTTTAAACCAACCGTCATCAAAAGACAGATTGCTTCGAAGAAGTCCATTGAGCAATTGCAAGGTTTGTTGGAGGGCGTAGTGGCGAATGGTACCGCGGCAAAGCTTAAAACGAGCCGTTATTCCTTTGCAGGTAAAACGGGTACGGCCCAGATCGATTACCGCCGAACAGATAAAGGGACAAGAATTGGAGGATACCAGGCTTCCTTTGCCGGGTATTTTCCCGCTAAAAACCCTAGATATTCTACGATCGTGGTGATCCGACGTCCCAGGAGAGCCGGTTTCTATGGAGGGGATGTAGCAGGACCTATTTTCCGTGAGATAGCAGACAAGTGTTTTGATTCTCTGACGGATCTACATGATCCAATCATTGAACCTACTACCACCTTGCGCTGGACCACGAACCAATTGCCTCATATGGACATTGGCAGGAGGGAAGATATGGATGTGGTGTTGGATTATTTGGGAATTGAACCCTCTGGTGACCCAGAAACACCGCTCGTAGTGACCATGCGTCAAGAAGGTCGAGATAGTGTGCTACTAGAACGTCGAAGCATGCCGGAAGGTAAAATTCCTAATGTAGTGGGAATGGGCCTAAGAGATGCACTCTACCAATTGGAAAATTTAGGGGTAAAAGTGAAGATTGATGGGGCAGGAAAAGTAGTGCGGCAATCCCTGATACCAGGAACTGATCCGCGGAATCAAACCATTACCCTTAGGTTGAATTAAGATGAATCTGAGTAAGATCATACAAGGCCTGTCACTAAAAGAAGTGATAGGAGATATTGACAAGGATGTTGTTTCAGTCACCTTTGACTCTAGAAAAGTCGAAGTGGGCAGTCTTTTTGTAGCACAAGTTGGGACGCAGGTGGATGGACATCGGTTTATTCCACAAGCACTGGAGAAAGGAGCGATCGCTATTGTTTGCGAAAACTTACCTGAGGAATTACTACCTGCTTGCACCTACTTGGTTGCTGAACATGCCGGAAGAACGCTGGGAGAAATCGCTAATCGATTTCTGGGCGAACCTTCCAAGCAGTTGCAATTAGTGGGAGTTACAGGTACTAATGGGAAGACAACTACAGCGACATTGCTGTATCAGTTATTCCGAAAATTAGGCTACAAGGTGGGCCTACTATCGACGATTGAGAATCGGATTAATGATAGAGTGCTAAGTACCAACTTGACTACGCCCGATGCCGTGAAACTCAATGAGTGCTTGAGTGAGATGGTAGAAGAAGGCTGTGCTTATGCCTTTATGGAGGTTAGTTCCCATGCCATCGATCAGGGACGTAGTAGCGGATTACACTTTGCCGGCGGTATATTTTCGAACTTAAGTCATGATCACCTTGACTATCATGGATCGTTCCGGGCTTATTTGGAAGCGAAGAAAATGTTCTTTGACCAGCTGCCGAAGCAAGCTTTTGCCCTGACGAATATCGATGATAAGCGAGGGAAGGTCATGGTGCAGAATACGAAAGCTGAAATTCTGACTTATAGCCTCCGAAGATTAGCGGATTACAGGGTCAGAATTATTGAAAACGCTTTGACTGGCTTGCATCTTAACCTGGATGGTTTCGATTTCTACAGTCACTTGATTGGTGAATTCAATGCTTATAATCTGCTATCTGTTTATGCGGCGGCGGTACAATTGGGGCAGGACAAGCTGGAGGTTCTATCCGCTTTGAGCGAGTTGAGAGCCGTACCGGGGCGCTTTGAGCAAGTTGTCGTACCCCAGCATCGGATCATTGGCATTGTCGATTATTCACACACACCCGATGCCCTGGAGAAAGTGCTGGAAACGATTCACCACCTCAGGGAAGGACGAGGCCGGGTGATAAGCGTGGTAGGTTGTGGAGGAGATCGAGACAAGGCAAAGCGACCCAAGATGGCTACCATTGCTGCTCGCTTAAGCGATATTGCGATCCTGACTTCCGATAACCCAAGAACCGAGGACCCCATGTCCATCATTCAGGATATGGTAGAAGGCTTGTCTGAGGATCTGGAGCGAAAGTCCATGCAGCAGGTAGACCGGAAACAAGCTATTCGCTTAGCCAGTCAACTGGCACAGCCCGACGATATTATCCTAGTGGCAGGCAAAGGCCACGAAAATTATCAAGAAATCCAAGGGGTAAAGCACCCTTTTGATGATAAAGAAATTCTTAAAGAAGAATTAGTGTACAAAAGATAAAAACTATTCGAAGCTGTTTAGATTTGCCCCTTTATAAACTGCTTCAAACCGAGTAAACATGCTGATTGAATTAGTTAAATGGTTGGAAAAAGTTTTTGGCGATTTTTTAGGCGCTGGGCTTTTTAACTATATCTCCTTCCGAGCTGGAGTGGCTATGATCATATCTCTGGTCATTTCCATGATTTTCGGAGGAAGGATCATACGCTACCTGCAAAAGCAGCAGGTGGGAGAAACGGTTAGGGACCTTGGACTTGAGGGGCAATTGAAGAAACAAGGTACTCCTACAATGGGAGGAATCATCATCATTATGGCGATTGTGATTCCCAGCCTATTGATGGCCAAGTTGAACAATATTTATATCATTCTACTGCTAGTTGCTACCCTTTGGATGGGGATCATTGGTTTTGTTGATGATTATATCAAAGTATTCCGCAAGAATAAGGACGGTTTACATGGTAAATTCAAAGTGTTGGGACAGGTGGTACTAGGCTTGATCATCGGCGTGACTATGCTTCTTAGTGATCAGGTGGTAGTGAGAATGGACGTAAAGCAGGCACAGCAAATTGGGTTGACGGAGACGGTGGGGGAGCAACCTTTAACGGTGATTAGTAATGAAGAAAATTCCGTCCAGAAAGCAGACTATAAGTCGACCTTGACCAATGTGCCCTTTCTGAAAGGAAATCGATTTGATTATTCCAGATTAATACCCTTAGGCCGAGAAAAGTCTCAGCAATGGGTCTGGTTATTGTTTATACCCTTCGTCATTATTGTGGTGACGGCGGTAAGTAACGCGGCGAATTTGACAGATGGTTTAGATGGACTGGCAACCGGCATATCCGGCATAGTCGGGGTCACTTTAGGAATTTTGGCTTATGTATCTGGTAATGCCATTACAGCCAATTACCTAAATATTATGCATCTGCCCGGTACGGGAGAGATGGTGATTTTTGCCGCCAGTATGATTGGAGCTTGTATTGGATTTCTTTGGTACAATGCTTTTCCTGCCCAAGTATTTATGGGAGATACAGGAAGTCTCACTTTGGGGGGAATCATAGCGGCCATGGCCATCTTGCTACGAAAAGAATTGCTGATCCCGATTCTTTGCGGGGTTTTCATGATGGAAACAATATCTGTGATTTTGCAAGTGTCGTACTTCAAGTACACTAAACGGAGGCACGGAGAAGGCAGGCGGATATTCTTAATGTCGCCCTTGCATCATCACTATCAGAAGAAAGGAATGCCAGAGGCAAAGATTGTCACGAGGTTTTGGATTGTCGGAATTCTTTTGGCTGTCATTACCATTCTAACGCTGAAAATTAGATAGCAATGAAAGTGGCGATTTTAGGAGCTGGAGAAAGTGGGGTAGGAGCCGCCCTTTTAGCTGCACAGCAAGGCGTTGAAGTGTGGGTGTCGGATAAAGGGAAAATATCCGAGGGGTTTAAGAAAGAATTAGAACAAAATAACCTTCCATACGAGGAAGGGGAACATACTTGGGAGAAAATTGCAGACGCGGACTTAGTCATTAAAAGTCCAGGCATCCCAGATAAGGTGCCACTCATTCAGCAATTGCTGGCTAAAGGCATTTCGGTTATTTCGGAAATCGAATGGGCCAGCCGCTACACAGATACTCCCATTATTGGCATTACGGGTAGCAATGGCAAAACGACCACCACTACATTGCTCTATCAATTGTTGGCTCAGGCAGGCAAGGATGTAGCTATGGCGGGCAATGTAGGGAAAAGCTTTGCTAGGCAATTGACGGAATCCAAGAAAGAACTCTATGTATTGGAGTTGAGCAGTTTTCAGTTGGATGGCATTGAGGACTTTAGACCTTGGTTGGCGCTTTTGCTGAATATTACTCCAGACCACCTTGATCGATATGATTATCAGTTGGAGAAATACATTCAGTCCAAGTTCCGGATCACCAAGAATCAAGGTCCTAAAGAGCAATTTATCTACTTCGGAGAAGATCCGAATATTGATAGTCATCGAAAATTGATTCCAGAAGGGGTTGAGCAAGTGGTGATCAGCCAAGAGATGATGCAAGGGAAGACCATTCTAGCGAATGGGGAAACCTTCGACTTGAGGGAAACACGCCTCCGGGGTAAGCACAATGCATTGAACGCCCTTTTTGCGGTTCATGCAGCACAGGCTTATGGTTTAACCACTAGTGAGATTCAATCCGGCTTGGAAAGTTTTCATCCGGTGGCACATCGCTTGGAGTCGGTCGCGACGATTGAGGGTGTAGAATATATCAATGACAGTAAAGCCACCAATGTGGATGCTGTTTTCTACGCCTTGCAGGCCATGGACAAACCCATTATATGGGTAGTTGGGGGGGTAGATAAAGGTAATGATTACGACCCCTTACTGCCTTTAGTACGAGAAAAAGTAAAAGCAATAGTCTGTTTAGGACTAGATAATAAAAAGATCATTGAAAAATTCGGCTCTTTAGAAGTTCCCATTAGGGAAACGGACAGTGCAGCAAAGGCTGTGCAAGAGAGTCGACAATTATCAAAAACTGGTGACGTCGTATTGCTTTCTCCGGCGTGCGCCAGTTTTGATCTTTTTAATAACTATCTGGATAGAGGAGATCAGTTTCGCGAGGCGGTGGTTGCCATGAATAATGTGTAATGAATAATTGATAATTAAAGGGGAGAATGAAACAGAAGGGGAAGATCATCAAAAACCCAAAAAAACAGTAAAACGTGTCAACAATAGCCGCAAGGATTTATGCCGAATTACGAGGAGACAAGGCCATTTGGGCCATCGTCGCCTTGATGGCTATTTTCTCTTTGATGGCAGTGTATAGTGCTACCGGTTCCTTGGCGTACCAAAAATATGGGGGAAATACAGAAGCCTATTTGATCAAACATGGGGTAATTCTACTAGCTGGTCTTTTCATGACCTACATTTTCCACCTGATGCACTACCTCCGCTTTTCGAAGTGGGCACCTGTACTAATGGTAATTGTGATCCCCCTCTTGATGTATACCATTGCCTTCGGTGTAGAGCGAAACGACGCGCACCGCTGGATTGACATTCCGCTTACGGGGCTGACTTTTCAGCCTTCAGAATTAGCAAAATTGGCGCTCATTATGTACGTGGCGCGAGCGATTTCTAGCAAGCAGGAATACATCAAGGATTTTCAAGAAGCATTTTTGCCGATCATCGTTCCTGTCTTGATCATATGTGGATTGATTGCACCGGCAAACTTGTCTACGGCGATCATCTTGTTCTTCACTTGCATGTTCATGATGTTCGTCGGACGGGTAGATTTGAAATATGTTGGCCTGCTCTTATTCCTAGGCATTGTGCTATTCTCCTTCCTGTACACTTTGGGGAATTTCTTCCCAGACATTGTACGGGTACAAACTTGGACCTCCCGAGTGGCGGCCTTTATGGATGGCTCAGGAGAAGTAGCGCAAGTAACCCAAGCCAAAATAGCTATTGCCAATGGTAATCTCTTTGGCTTAGGGCCGGGGAATAGTATACAGCGAAATTTCCTCTACGTCGGTTATTCCGACTTTATTTACGCCATCATTTGTGAAGAATATGGTGTGTTTGGAGGAGCACTTTTGATTGGTTTGTATGTATTGTTGTTCTTCCGAGCTACTCGCTTGGTAACCAAGAGTCCAAAAGCATTCGGGGCCATGTTGGCCATGGGCTTGAGCATTCTCTTGATCATGCAAGCCTTTGTCAATATTGCGGTGTCGGTTAACCTGATACCGGTGACGGGGGTGACCTTGCCAATGATTAGTTACGGTGGAACCTCGCTGGTATTTACCTGCGTGGCCTTCGGTATCATCCTCAGTGTAAGTAAATATATTGAATCAGTGAGTTAGGAGGATATGAGCAAGACCCAAAAACCTAGAAAGATAATTATCAGCGGAGGCGGAAGTGGCGGACACGTTTTCCCTGCCTTGGCCATCGCAGATGCTATTCGTGCTAAAGAGCCGGATACCGAAATACTTTTCGTGGGCGCTCAGGGGAAGATTGAGATGGAGAAAGTGCCCTTGGCGGGTTATCCGATCAAGGGACTATGGATTAGCGGTTTACATCGAAAATTGACATTGCGGAATTTGGCTTTCCCCTTTAAGCTGATCAGTAGTTTAGCTAAGTCTTTTGGGATCGTGCGATCATTTAAGCCAGATGTAGTGGTTGGCGTTGGGGGCTTTGCTAGCGGCCCGGTCCTACAGGTAGCGAGTTGGTTGGGTATTCCGACCTTAATTCAAGAGCAAAACTCCTTTCCAGGACTGACAAATCGTCTATTGGCTAAACGAGTAGATAAAATTTGCATCGCCTACCATCAGATGGAACGCTATTTCCCAAAGGAAAAACTGGTCATGACTGGTAATCCCGTACGGAAGGTGTTTGGTGAGGAGAAAATGGATCAAGCTGCTGCCTTAGCGCATTTTGGGCTGGAGCTGAATAAGAAGACCCTGTTCTCCTTTGGTGGCAGCTTGGGGGCCCAGTCGATTAATGAGGCGCTAGCGGCTAATGCAGACTTGATGAAGAAGCATCCTGAGGTCCAGTTATTGTGGCAAGCAGGAAAGCTGTACTACGATCGATTCAAGGAGAGCGAAATGGCTCAATTACCCAATGTGGAAATCAGGCCATTCATCGACCGGATGGATTTGGCTTATGCCATTACTGACTTGGTAATAGCTAGAGCAGGAGCCCTAACCATAGCAGAGCTCAGCCAAGTATCACAGCCAGCCATACTGATTCCTTCGCCAAACGTGGCGGAAGATCATCAGACCATGAATGCCAAGGCCTTAAATGAGATAGCAGCAGCGGTTTTGCTTCCAGATCCTCAGGCGAAGGAAAAGGTTATCTCATTGGCCATAGAGGTGGTACAAGATCAAGCCAGATTGAAGGAGTTGGCACAAAATATACATCAATTGGCTACGCCAGAGGCTTCCAGTTTGATTGCCGAAGAGGTGTTTAAGTTATTGCCAAACAAAGACGGATAAGCCGGAAAGTATGAACTTGAAAGATATACAGTGCTGCTACTTTATTGGGATTGGAGGAATCGGGATGAGTGCCATTGCCAGATATTTCAATAGCATCGGCATCGCAGTACATGGATACGATAAAACAGAAACAAACTTGACCAAAAAGTTGGTTGAGGAAGGCATTGACATTCATTATCTGGATGATGTAAATCGGATTCCTAAGCAGGTAGATTTGGTCGTCTATACCCCGGCGGTTCCCGACTCACTGGGAGAGCTACAGTATTTACGTGCCACCGAAATTCCGATCAAGAAAAGGGCGGAAGTACTAGGGATCATTAGTGAAAATCGCAAAACCATTGCCATTGCTGGGACACATGGGAAAACCACCACCACTACGATTACAACGCATCTGTTGCGTTCTGGCGGAGTGGATTGTTCGGCTTTCTTGGGTGGCATTGCCCAGAATTTCGGGTCAAATTTTGTGGCCGGTAATAGCGATTGGGTGGTGGTAGAGGCAGATGAATATGATCGCTCCTTTTTGCAGCTGTCACCTAACATTGCTGGTATCCTTTCCATGGATGCAGATCATTTGGATATCTATGGTGATCGGGACAGCATCGTTGAAACGGGCTTCCGAGCTTTTGCCAAGCGGTTGAAGCCAGGAGGAGCCTTATGGGTGAGAAATGGCCTGGAACATCACTTCGAACAAGCCCAGTCTTTTGGTTTAGACAAAGGCCAGGTTAGAAGCGAAAACATCAGCGTAAGAGATGGCTACTTCACTTTTGATTATGTGGGTATGGAGACGAAGATGAAGGATTTGCAGTTTGCCTTACCTGGTCGCCACAATGTGGAAAATGCCACCTTGGCCATCACTGTGGCGCTGAGCTTGGGAGTGAAGGAAGCCGACATCCGTGCGGCACTGATGAGCTTTAAAGGAATCAAGCGACGATTTGATATGATCATCCGTGGGAAGGACAGGGTATATATCGACGATTATGCTCATCACCCTACGGAATTAAAGGCCGCTATTGCCGCTGCTAGACAACTCTATCCAGATCAGGAGTTATGTGGGATTTTTCAACCGCATTTATACTCCCGGACCAGAGATTTCGTGGACGGCTTCGCTGAGGCCCTAGACGGATTAGATATACCGATTTTAATGGACATCTATCCTGCTCGCGAAGAACCTATTCCAGGTGTGAGCACCCAGATGATTCTAGATCGAATGCAGAACGAGCGAAAACAATGGCTAAGCCGAGCAGAGATCTTGGCTTACGTTACCAATAACCCAATACAGGTCTTGATGACCTTAGGTGCAGGCGATATTGACCGTCTGATTGAACCGCTAAGCGACTTGATGCAATAATTATGGCAAAGAAACGCAAAAAAAATCCGGACTATACCCGTACCCTCAAGCGATTGGGGTGGGCAGCCGTATTCTTCGTTTCTCTTGGTCTGGTGGTGAATTCAATCGATAAAAAGAGCAATACAGAGGTCGCTCAAATCAAGGTAAATATTGACCCTTTACCGGACGGGAGTAAACTGGTGACAGAGCTGGATATAGAGGAGTTGGTGACGGAGCGCTTCGGAGTGCCTTTAACCGTATTGCCGGTGAAGGAAGTTAACGTGGAAAGATTGGAAAGGGTATTGGAAGAAGATCCTTTTATCATTGATGCAGAGGCATACATAGATGCAAAAAACCGAGTTTCCATAGACATTCTTCAGCGGGAACCCATTTTGCGGATCATTGACAACAACGGTTTGAATTACTACTTGGATAAGGACGGGTTTAAAATGCCTTTGTCTACTAATTATTCTGCGCCGGTAATGGTAGCAACGGGGAATTTGCCACCGCACGTTCCCAGTTTTCGGGAGCGCAAGCAGAACTATCTACGTGATGTTTTTGAGTTAACAGAAATCTTACGATCAGATGAATTTTTTAGCGCTATGATACAGCAGATTCATGTTAGCAACCGGGGAGAAATCACCTTGGTTCCGATGGTAGGGAAGCACAAGATTTACTTTGGTCGCTATCGAAATCCTGAGGATAAATTAGATCGGCTAAAGGTGTATTATCAGCGGATTCTTCCTATGGTGGGCTTCAAAAAGCACCGAGAAATTGACTTGCGATACAAGGGACAAGTGGTAGGTCGCTAACACAAGATGTACAAGTAAAAGTCCTTCTTAGGAAAATCTCGTGGACAATCATAAAATGACATGAATAAGCGACCGTAGAAAGCGTTGAATTTCATTTTTGATTGTCTCGAAACACGAGATTTGGCTAAGAACCATAAAAATACTGAAAACCAAATAATTTTCTTTTTTAAAACATATTATTTTAAATTAGCATTAATTTAGGTGTAGAAGGCTATGTTTATCTAATCATGCTATACCTTTTGAACCAAAAAAATAATTAAAGATGGAAACAAAACCTTTTAACTCAAATGTCGTTGTCGCGCTTGACATTGGTACGACTAAGGTTTGCGCCATCGCTGGTCGAAGGAATGAACACGGAAAGCTTGAAATCTTGGGATTCGGCAAGGTCGATTCCGAGGGAGTGCTAAGAGGGGTAGTGTCAAATATCGAGAAAACAGTGAAGGCCATTGCCGAGGCGGCGGAGTATGCACGCAGAAGTGCTAAGACAGACTTCAAAGTAGTGCACGTTGGCATTGCCGGGCAACACATCAAGAGTCTTCAACACCGAGGGATCTTAACACGAGATAATGATCACACGGAAATTAGCCACCGAGACATTGATCGCTTGATTAGCGATATGTACAAATTGGTGCTACCTCCGGGTGACAAGATCCTACATGTTATTCCCCAGGAATATACCGTAGATAATGAGCAGGGCATCACTGATCCGATCGGTATGTCTGGTATTCGTCTGGAAGCGAACTTCCATATCATTACGGGACAGATCTCTGCTTCTAATAATATTCATCGTTGCGTGGAGCGAACGGGTTTGAAAGTAGCCAATATGACTTTGGAACCTATAGCTTCTGCGGCAGCAGTGCTTAGTGAGGAAGAGAAAGAAGCCGGCGTTGCCCTAGTAGACATTGGAGGAGGTACTACTGATATTACCATCTTCCAAGACAGTATTATTCGACATACTGCTGTGATACCATTTGGAGGTAACGTGATTACCAAGGATATCAAGGACGGTTGTAGCGTAATGGGGCAGCAAGCAGAAAAACTGAAGATCAAGTTTGGCTCTGCTTTGGCAGAAGAGGTTTATGATAACCGCATCATTACCATACCTGGACTGAGAGGACGCGATCCAAAGGAAATTTCCGAGAAAAACCTGGCTAGAATTATCCAGGCGAGAGTGGAGGAAATCTTGGATTATGTCGTATGGGAAATCCGTCGGTCCGGATATGAGCGCAAACTGATCGGAGGAATCGTATTGACCGGGGGAGGAGCTTTGCTCAACCATATTGATAAGCTTACGGAATTCCATACGGGAATGAGTACTCGAATCGGAATCCCGGTAGAGCACCTAGCACACGGATATAGCGAACAATTGAGTAGCCCAAAATTTGCTACCGGAGTTGGCTTGTTATTGAAAGGATTAGAAGATCTCGAAGCTGGCAAATTGGTGGTAGAGGAAGAAAAAGAAGAGCCGGTTTTAACTACGGTAGAAGAAGACAATTCTAATAAATGGTATGAACAATTGTTCAAGAAGACCAAAGAATGGTTTGAAACAGAACCAGATACAGATTTCTAAGCACCTGTTAAACCGAGGAAACACATTAGCACATTATATAATCCCTATTCATATAGGTTGCTGGATGAGCACTTACTGATACTATGACTGATCGCCATCCAGCGGATTTTACAAAAAAACCAGCAGCCATGATGTTTGATTTGCCTAAAGACGAAAGTCCGATCATAAAAGTGATTGGCGTAGGCGGGGGAGGTAGCAACGCCGTAACCCACATGTTCCAGCAAGGAATCGTTGGCGTAGATTTTGCAATTTGTAATACGGATGCGCAAGCCATGGAATTGAGCCCCGTACCGACTCGCATGCAGTTAGGTCCGAACCTAACGGAGGGTCGAGGAGCGGGTAACAAACCTAATATCGGGAAGTTAGCCTGTGAGGAATCTATTGATGAGATCCGTAAATACCTGGACAACAACTGCAAAATGTTGTTTATCACTGCCGGTATGGGTGGTGGAACGGGTACCGGAGCGGCTCCTATCATTGCAAAAGCCGCAAAAGAGATGGATATCCTGACGGTAGGAATCGTTACGCTTCCATTTACTTTTGAAGGCCGTAAGCGAACCACTCATGGGGCGGAAGGCCTAGAAGAGATGAAGCGTAATGTGGATACATTGATTGTGATCTCCAATGATAAATTGCGTCAAATTCACGGAAACCTGTCCATTTCCGACGCCTTTTCTCGTGCGGATAATATTTTGACCACTGCTGCTAAAGGAATTGCCGAGATTATCACGGTTCCAGGTTACGTAAACGTGGACTTTGAAGACGTTAATACGGTAATGCGAGATAGTGGGGTAGCCATTATGGGTACTGCTTCTGCTGATGGTGAAGATAGAGCTAGACGTGCGGTAGATGAAGCATTACACTCTCCGTTATTGGAAGACAATGACATTCGCGGAGCCCAACATATATTGCTTAATATCACTTCTGGTACGAAAGAAGTCACGATGGACGAGATCTTTGAGATCACTGAATTTGTCCAAGAAGAGGCGGGATACGGTACCGATTTGATTTGGGGTAATTGCTTTGACGAGACCTTAGGCGAGAAGATCAGCGTAACGGTTATCGCTACCGGTTTTGAAAACAGAACCCTCAACAAAGCGGCACAACAAGATGATCGCATTGTGGTATCCTTAGATGACGAACCTGCACGGCCAAAGCCAGAAGACAAAAAAAAAGGTTTAGCTGATATCGGTTTTGATGGATTCAATGAAGAAGCATCCCAAACCGTAGAGTTTGATGATGTTAGAGCTACCATCGATAAGTATCAGCGAAATCGCTATTCTTACGATGAACCTTATCAGAAGGAAGATGATAAGGAGCGTAAGGATGAGGATATGCGTAAGCAAAAAGAAAAAGAAAGCCGTCGCAGAGAACGGCTACGCAATACCAACCTGAAATTGAATAATCCGAATACCATTAATGAATTGGAATCAGAGCCAGCTTATCTCCGACGTGGCGTGAGCTTGGATGATGTGCCTAATTCAGAAGACATGGAGATGTCTAAATGGAGTATCACGGACGATGAGGAACCAGAAATACGACAAACTAATTCCTATTTACACGATAATGTCGATTAAACCGATTGCTGCTGGTTTTTGAACAACACACAAGAACTTTTCATTTGTCCAAGGCAATCTTACTTGCCGCCTAAGACAGTAGTTTGTCTATAGGGGAATCGGCCCCTTTACGAACTATCAAACCTTAGCATCGCTGAATCCGTTTCCCTTCTCAGGGAACGGATTTAGTTTTTGTAGGAGGAGATGAATCTTTCTAGGCTAGCCATTAAAATGAGAAAGCGGAATTCGGAAATACGAAGTGGGAAGTCGGAAGGAGCTCTTGACCCTCCCTGTTTCCGCCTGATCATCGCACAGACAACCGAAGTTTGTCAGTGGCTTGCCGCCCGAAACTTCGGTTGTCTAGCTCAAGGAAAGGTGGAATTCGGAAATGGGAAAGCCGTTGCT
>JABSSL010000013.1 GCA_013214355.1 Saprospiraceae bacterium
CAATATTCCCATTGCTCGTACTCCAACTATAGCTCGCATTAGTAGCATTCGTCGTAGCCGTCAAGGTAATCTGACCATTAACTGCATTACAATCGATCTCGTAAGGACCGCCAGCATCACAACTAGGCTTGTCAAGGTCCTCGGTTACCGTGGCATCGCAGCTGCTAGTACAGCCATTATCCGTATTGGTAATCATCACCGTATAGGTGCCGGCCTTATTTACTACAGGCGTTGCCGTACTACCGCCACTGACAATATTCCCATCGCTCGTACTCCAACTATAGCTCGCATTTGTCGCATCTGTAGTTGCTGTCAATGTAATCTCGCCATTAACCGCATTACAATCGATCTCATAAGGACCGCCAGCATCACAAACACAAATTACTTCATCACAATCAGGCTCAACTTCCACCTCCTTTGAACAATTAGGATTATTGGCATCTGTGATGGTGATCGAAAGGCTACCATTACTGACGAGGAAGGGACCGAAAAAAGGTCCATTTACTTGATCATAATCTAGATTTGACTGACTGTCGTCTCCGGTAATAGAATAGCTGCCACTAGAGCATCCTGGATCCGGATTATCTACTTGAATAGTGTACGAAAATTCATCATCATCCGGATTAGTAGTTCCTTTGTTATCACAAATAACAACGATGACCGGGTCAGGAATTACGCAATCATCCTCCAGGCAGCAGCCTGTGAAGCAATTGGGAATGCTATTGGACTCGTTAGGTGTTGTCCCAGTTATATTATTGTTTTCTTTTAGTTCATCATTAATATCTGAATACCATTCGCTTATGTTGGCCGTCCAGGTACCGGAGTTTTCAATTTGATCCTCTATTGCCAGACATAGACCATCTCCCTCTAATGTACCAGAGTTAATCTGGAAGTTACCTGACTTATTTACTTTGACTGACATATCGCATGCTGTGATGGTATTGTTACTACTTTGAAAATTTCCATTCGCCAGAACAATTTGCGTGTCATATATATACATTCGGTTACTGTTCTGAAAATCTCCAGAATCATCCCCGTCCTGCATACCAAAGCCGGTAGCGGTAGCATTATTTTTGCCTCGATCACCAATCTCTATACAACAGCCGATAATGACATCCACACCACTGGTACCCATACCACTGCCTGTGCTTTCCAATTGGTAATTAGCGGTAACATTAATACAGCAATCTTTCAAATACCGATAGCCTCCATCATTTTGCCAGTCTGAACTAGACTGAGTATCGCTGGAGCTATTAAATTTGCCTTCCGTAAAGCCCTCATTTGCATCTTCTTCACCAGATTCTACGGAAGTTCCCTCGATACACACTGCCGTGCCGGGTTTTTGCTGAAAATTTCCGAAGATGCGAAGAGCACCACCATTCATCAAGAATTTGGCGCTTGAACCTTCTACTTGCAAATCTCCTCCGTTTACGACCAAATCAGGACCATCGACAACCAAAATGGCATTGCTACCAGTAATTGAAGATTAAGTGAGTTTGGAACCAGTACCGTACCACAACCTGTAATCTTCGCCACCTGAGTAAAAGATTGACAAGGGCCTAAAGGAGTTGAGTTACTGTTATCCCACACTAAAGTCTCGCCCTCTAGGTTGATGACTACATCGTAAGTATTGGGCGGATTACAAATCGGATTCCGATCTGGAGGAGCATCACAGACTGGTACCAAGGCATTGGCAGGGCCAGTCTCAGGGAGTAAACTCGTCCCGCGGGCATTCGTTTGATACGAAAAGAGTAATAATAAGAGAGGTAGGAAGAAAAGCCGATAGAAGGGGCTTAGTTCACTGGAGTTGGGGGGGTATACTGGGTCAGTAAAGGACACAGCATGACCTTTCATGGTAGAACTACACATAAAACCTTAGTGTTTATTTGTTTCTAAATAATATCACAAGGTCAACTGAAATTTCAGTTACACGCGTAGGACTCCATCACTACCATGTACAAATGATAATGACCTTAGTGTTGCCCATAGCGATGCAACCTGTCGACCGAAATCTAAAGTTATCTGAGGGACAATATGCGGCTGATATCAGCCAAGGTCTGAAATAGAGTTACTGCGGAAGTTAGCGTTTGCTGTACTGATGCTTCCTACTTGGGTCTGAGAATAGATTAAAATAGAAGAACAAACGACTTTAGGGAGTCCAGGTTTAGGAGAGTTATTATTAAGAGTTATCCAAAAGTAAACAACTAATCGTAGAAAAGCAAAAAATGCACTTTTAATTATATGTGTGTTATCCCTATACCAAGCTATCAAATATAATAGGAATCCCATTTTTAGGCCGAAGCGTCACCAAGGGAAGCATCTCAGGTGGTTGCTGGGAAGCCAAACGGATTCGGTATTTCCTCAGGTAATAAGCTAACACCAATTGCATTTCCATCATCGCGAAGCTATTCCCAATACACAATCTTGGCCCGCCACCAAAGGGTAAGTAAGAATAGTTAGTATTCATCTGCTTCCTACTCGTCGGTGCAAATCGTTCGGGTCGAAAGGCTTCGGGATCGTCCCAGAATTTTGCATCATGATGCAGCGCGTAGATCGCCAAAACGACCATGGTTCCTTTAGGCACCTCATGCCCCTTTATTTCATCATCTGCTGCTGCTTGTCGATCCGTTACCCAGGCGGGTGGATATAAGCGCATGCTTTCTTCGATCACTTGGGTGGTATAGGAAAGTTTGGGTACATCCATGAAGGTAGGCTCACGGGAGCCGAGTACTTCCCGTAGCTCAGTGCGCAGAAGTTCCTGTTTATCAGGATGTTTGGCCAAGAGGTAAAAAATCCAGGATAACGCATTGGCCGTTGTTTCATGACCAGCGGTAATTAAAATATTGGTCTCTTCTAACAATTGCTGATCCGTCATTCCCTCGCCAGTATCCTCATACCGTGCGTCCAGTAGCATTTGCAGCAAATCCTCTTTGGACTCCCCGGAGCTTCGTCGAGCTCGAATTAGGCCCAGTAGCACTTCATCAGCTTGTTTACTTAGCTTAACATGCTTGGCCAGTTGACCCGACATTCGAAACCAAGGATTCAGATAGGGTTGGCGGATTTGCTGGACCAAAAAGGCCTGAATCGTGGTGAGGCTATTGCTTAATAGATCCAACTTGTCAGCCGAAACGGCCGTACTGAACAAGGAGCGCGTGACGATATCAAAAGCCAATCGCATCATCATCGGGTATACATCTACACGCTCATCACGCCCCTTCGCCCCTAAGGCCATGGGTTCTGATTCCATAATGACTTGATTCATGATCTCTACCAGGGCTTGCAGGCGCTGTTTATGAAAACCAGGTTGGATTAAGCGACGCTGTTGCAGCCAATAAGGGCCTTCGCTGGTGAGTAGGCCATTCCCCAAAAAACGGCGGAGCTTCTCAAAGATCATCGGAGTCTTGATATAATTGCGATGATTCTTCTGCAAAACGTGCCGGATGATATCGGGATCCTTTGTGACCATCATGGGTTGGATGCCTCCCAAATAAGCACGATAGGTATCTCCGTGTTTCTGAAAATTATGCAGAAAGCCAGGAATGGGATTCTTCGAGTGCTTCATGGCAAATCGAAGAGATCGTAGGCGCAGGATTAATTTTGATTTCAAAACGCTAGGGTTGTTGGCTAGTGATCAATAGGTCGCTGTGTTCTTTGTCGGTTCCATTCAAAAAGTGCCATGCCTAAGGCCTGCACCACATTCATCGAAGAATTGATACCTTGCATAGGGATGTGAATACAAAAATCTAAACGCTCCAGCACCTCCGCCGATACGCCCACATTTTCACTCCCCAGCCAGATGGCGATCGGTTGGCTCATCGGCAAGGCGCAATCATATAAGGATTTGCTATGGTTCGTAATTTCCAAGCCAATCAATTGATAACCCTCCCTGGCTAGCTGATCTAATACCTGGAGTTTATCAACAGAATGGGTAAAAGCAACCCGTTTATCGGTGGCTCGTGCAGTACGCTTAATTTTGCGGTTTGGCGGGGCGACGGAAGCTCCAACCAGATACAATTTTTCCACACCCATGGCATCTGCCAAACGGAATACGGACCCTACATTCAAAGGATCCAGCATATCCTCGCAGATGACCACTAGCGGAAAATTTCGTTTCCCGGTGGCCACTTCCTGATGTTCGAGTTGTCGCTCCACGGTGTAATGTTTAATGTTTAATGTTTAATGTTTAATGTTTAATGTAAACTAAGACTTTCCTCATTATCAATTACTAACTATCAATCCGCGCTGTACTTCACCTCTCCTCCCACAATAGTCATTTGTACCTCCGTCTCGAGAATTTCCTCATCGGTACAAGTCGTTAAGTCTTTAGATAGGACCACGATATCCGCCAATTTGCCTTCTTCAAGAGAACCTTTGTCTTGCTCTTCAAAGCCAGCATAAGCATTCCACAAGGTATAGGAATACAGAGCTTCATCACGCGTCATGCGTTGCTCAGGGAAGAATTCCAGGCCCGTATCCACTCGTTTTCTGGTAACCGAAGCATACAGGCATTCAAATGGATTGACATCTTCTACCGGTGCATCGGTTCCATTGGCCACTTTTGCCCCGGAATCCAAGAGGGAGCGCCAGGGGTAAGCACCTTCCTTAGCCCTTTGTTCCCCCAAACGCTTTACAACAAAAGGAGCGTCTGAAGTACAATGAATCCCCTGCATGGAAGCGATTACGTCTAAACTGCTGAAGCGGGCAATGTCCCTTGGGTGGAGGTGCTGAGCATGTTCTATTCGCCATCTCAGGTCCGTTTTATCTGGATTCTCTGCGAAATTCTTTTCCATAATATCTAAAACCACCCGGTTGGCCCGGTCGCCAATGGCATGTACACAAAGTTGCATATTGTGATCAATGGCGAGTTTGGCGATCTTCTCCACCTCGGAGATCGGGGTAGTGTTTTGGCCATGGAATTCAGACTTATCGTTGTAGGATTTAAGTAGCCATGCACCAAATGCCCCTAAGGCGCCGTCGACCTCTGTTTTAATAGCCTTGCAGGTAAAGAAATTGTCTCCCGCATTAATAATTGGGAAGCCAGCCATATTGTCCTTCATCCGATCGTGCGAATGCCGCAGCATTACCCACAGCCGGAGGTTCAAATCCCCCTCCTTCGCCAACTCCTGATACCACTCAATGTCTTGGTAAGAAGAGCCTGCATCTTGGAAAGAAGTAACGCCATTTTCTAAGCATTCCTTTTGGGCGGCTTCGATTCCTTTGATCCAATTGTCTTTCTTCTGATCATCTGTAAGCGTATTCACGTATTCCTGATAAGCGGCTCTGATAATGGCTTGAGCCCGTTCCTCAAAAACACCAATGGCCTCTCCCCTGGAATCTCGTACAATCTCTCCCCCACTTGGATTTGGCGTCTCTTTACTCACTCCAGCCAACTCCATGGCCTTGGCATTAGCAAACAAGCCGTGACCACTGGCATGCCCGAGCAGTACAGGATTATCTGGAGATACCGCGCTGAGCTTATCGTGAAAAGGATAGCCCAGCACATTTCGGTCCAAAGCTTCTAGCCATTTCTCTTGATGCCAACCTCTCCCCGTGATCCACTCACCCGGTTTGGCTTTCTTGGCAGCCTCGGCCACCATTTCAACGATCTCGTCCCAACTTTTAACTTTCAGAAAGTTTAGATTGAGCATACTTTGTCCCAATCCCGAAAAGTGGCCGTGCCCTTCAATTAAGCCCGGCATAGCAAATTGCCCCTCTAGGTCAATCACTTCTGTCGACTCCCCTTTCAAGAGCTCGATATCTGCTGTAGAACCTACCTTCATAATCCGTCCATCTTGGACAGCAATGGCTTGGGCTGTAGGTTGGTCAGCATTGACGGTGTAAAAATTACCGTTTATAAAGACCGTATCTGCGCTGTCTTTTGATTGGCAGGCAGATAATAGGAAGGCTAGAAGCATTCCTTGAAAAATCCGAATACGCATGTAGCTTAAGTTTTGTGTAAAGTGGAAATTGGTAGTAAACTGCCACGGAGGCAAGATTTTTTCAATGCCTTCAAATCTAATAATTATTGAGAAAAAATAATGCATAGAAAAATCCCCTTGATTTTCACAGGCCTTTATATTTGCACCTCATGCAACGGATATCAATTGAATTACGAATTTCCGGAAAGGTACAAGGTGTCTACTACCGGGGCTCCACGAAAGCTAAAGCAGAGGAATTGGGACTTTGTGGATGGGTAAGAAACGAAAGCAACGGAGACGTTTGTGCCGTTATAGAGGGGCCGAAGGAGCAGGTTGAGGAGTTGATTGCCTGGTGTGGGGAAGGACCAAGAATGGCTCGGGTGGACCATATTGAGCAGAAGCCAGGACCATTACAACATTTCGATAACTTTAGGATTTTGCGATGAATATAACGATTAGGAAAGCTGCCAAAGCAGATCTCCAAGCGATTCATGACTTGGTGAGAGAATTAGCTATTTATGAAAAGGCGGAACATGAATTCGTAGCCACCTTGGCCGATTATGAAGCCGATTTCGAAGCAGGTATTTACGATGCTCACGTGGCAGCGGTTAACGGGAAAGTAGTTGGGATGGCCCTTTACTACATGACCTATTCCACGTGGAAAGGTCGAATGTTCTACCTGGAAGATTTTGTGGTATTGGAGGCCTACCGTAGGTTGGGGCTAGGCCAAATGCTATTTGACGCCTTCCTGCAGGAGGCAAAAGACCGACAATGTCGGCTAGTAAAATGGCAAGTTTTGGACTGGAATGAACCCGCTTTGCGTTTTTACCGTAAAAACAATGCAGTGATAGAAAAGGAATGGTGGAATGGTAAGATTTTCCTCACTGAACTCCACTAATTGAAAGGTCAATGAGTAGTGGTAAATAAGTTGTACCGAATCTTATGAGGCTCTTTTGAAGATATGCTGCTTTACAGCAATATGCTGGTTAGCGCTGCTAGCATCCTGAGTTTCTCTGGCAGCTAAACAGGCTTGCGCCTCACCTAAATTCGCTATAGCACTAGTACTATTCCAGATCACTCATCCACCACTACTTAAGTTAAAATCAAAGGGTCATTAGCTTAGCATTACAAATAGCTGCTGTGGTCATACTAAATACCGGTGAACCTACAGTAGCCAGCGACTTATTTGTTAAAACCAAAATATCTTAATACCTTTGATTTCAGATTTGTTAATACTTTTCCCTACGGTTAGAAAGCTTCACTTCGCACTGATAACGTGCTGATTCCACATAAGATATACTTAAAGATATAGTGTTTCATAGTGTGAGGGGTAGCCGCTTCGGTGGTTGCTCCTTTTCTTTTTTAGCGCATCAGACTCCAGCCTTTCCTAGCCAAGAAAAAGTACGAATTGAAGTTATAATTTAGGTGTAAAATCAAAATTCCCGCACCAGAAGTTCGTGTGCTAAATCTGCCAACTCCTTTTTCCTTTCTGAAGACACTGCCACTTTTTCCAAATGCTTAAAAGCTTGGTCTTGGTAGCTTTGCATCTGTTCGGAAGCTACCTCTAATACTTGGTATTTTTCAAACAGCGAGGTAACAGCGGCTACCTTTTCAGCCTCTTCAAATTCCTTTGTACTCATCCAATGCTTGAGTGCCGCCTGATCTTCAGCATTAGCCAACTCCTGGGCCTTTAATAGTAGAAAAGTCTTTTTGTTATTCAGAATATCTCCGCCAACCTTTTTTCCAAACTTGGCTGGATCACCAAAGGTATCTAGGATATCATCTTGCATCTGAAATGCCAACCCAATATTGCGCCCAAACGCGCCCAAATGATGGCAATTATCTGGTCCCGATTCTGCCAAAATCGCCCCAAGGCTCAAACTCCCTTCGATTAGAGCCGCCGTTTTATATTCTATCATCTTTAAGTAGGCAGGAATGGTGACATCATCTCGGGTTTCAAAATCCATATCGTATTGCTGCCCCTCACACACTTTGATGGCCACTTCATTGAAGGTCTGCACCAAAGCCGGTATCAAAGCCGCTGGAGCTTTCAGCAAGAATTCATAGCACTTAATCAGCATAACGTCTCCCGAAAGGATACCTGTATTCACATCGTATAGCTCATGAACCGTGGGTTTGCCACGCCGCAAAGGAGCTTCATCCATAATATCATCATGTACCAAACTAAAGTTGTGAAAAACCTCCACGGCTAAAGCAAGTGGTAAGGCTGGCTCATGTTTATCATGAAATAGGCGATACCCCATCAACACCAAAATGGGTCGGAGTCGCTTGCCTCCTAATTGCATAATATAATCTACCGGCTGATACAGGCCATTGGGGGCCTGATCAAAAGTATTGGCCTCCAAGTAGGCCATAAAATCGGAATAGTATGCGCTAACTAGTTGCATGTTGGCTCCTTTTTAAATACGACAATGTCCATTCTTGTGAAGAGATCTGGACCAAATATCATTTCCTCTAATCTATTTTCGAACAAAAGTCCCAAATATTCGTAATATGCCTCTAGGAGGGAACAATTATAAAAGCTATTTTTGGATATTAATCAATTTCGGGTTTAGGAGTTGGTATGAAAAGGGGGAACCAAGACTAGATACCGGCCTGTCTTCATCAACCAACATTCAAAGCAAGCATATTTTACTTGCTACGATACAAACGCTCCTAGCTTAAATAGATTAAGTGCAAAAAAGTTTGAAGATGAATTAGCTGTTCATCTTTTCAATTCAAAAAGGTATATTGGCCTTTCATTTGTTCATTTTATCCAAAGTGTCGTGAAAGAAACCCGTCCATTTAATATTTTATTGATAGAAGATAACCCTGGGGATGTACGATTAACACAAGAGGCTTTCCGGGAAGGAAAGAAGGAGGTCAATCTGGAGGTAGTCATGGATGGAGTAGAAGCCATCAAATACCTGAGGCGTGAAGAGGGATTTGAAAAACGTCCAATGCCAGATCTTATTCTGCTGGATCTGAACCTACCAAAGTGGGATGGGCGAGAAGTATTGAAAGAGATCAAAGCTGACTCAAACTTGAAGCGTATTCCCGTAGTTGTTTTGACTACGTCGAATGCCGAGCAAGACATTATCCACAGCTATGACCTCCACGCTAATTGCTTCATTAACAAACCCGTAGACTTTGACAACTTCTTCGATATTATCCAGAAAATCGAAGAGTTTTGGCTAACAACCACCATACTGCCTTCTATGGCTAGCTAGGTCAGTACGGACCAAATAACTTATTCATTATAACCTGCGTCTCCACTTTAGTTAAACTAACTGCTTTGTTGAACTTATTGCATTACTAGTCTTTTTCCCTATTTCAATGAGTGCTCAAATCAACCATATATTAGTTATAGAGGATCTTGAATCGGATGTTGAAATAATTAAGGCTTATCTAGAGGAAGCTTCCTTTAAGCACAAGCTATTTCATTCTGATACCTTAAAGGAGGCTATAAATCTTCTAGACGAAAACTCCATTGATCTGGTACTGCTAGATCTTTCCATTAATGATACTACTGGCTTCAGTACTTTGAAGAAATACCTAGATGAATCTTCTGATGTACCGGTTGTAGTCATGACTGGTAACAAAAATGAAATCGTCGGTATACAATCCGTGAAAGCTGGCGCACAGGACTTTCTAGTTAAAGGAGAATTTGATAGCAGACGGCTCGTTAATACCATCCGTTACTCTCTTCAACGGTTCAAGACACAAGCCAAACTCCAAAAACACGCTGAGGAACTTTCTATTACGGAAAAACGGCGACTCGAGGCCCAGAACATGGCCAAATTTGCCAACTGGGAAATGGACATTGTATCTAATGCCATGAGTTGGACAGAGGAAATGTTCCGAATCTTTGGTGTGCAACCCAATAGTTTTCAACCCTCCTTATCGGACTACTTAGATTTTGTCCACGTAGAGGATCGCGAGCAGGTTGAAGACTTCTTTGCTGAAGTTATCAAGACCGGGCAACTCAATCGGCTGGAACATAAAATCCTATTAAATAATCGACTCGTAAAGCACTTGACCATTCAGGCTCGTGTAAACTATGACGAGTTTACCAATAAGATCATTCTAATAGGCTCAATTCAAGATACGACCTACCGACTTGATGAGGGGGAAACGGCCTTGCCAGAACCTTCAGATGAGCCACGGCCATCGGTGCAGAATGGAGAATTCTACCGTTTCGGCTTCGGTATTCGGACGCCTTTTAGTTCTATTGTCAACCTAGTATACCTGTTAGAAAAGTCTAATCCCACCCCGCAACAATCGGAATTGATCGATGGCTTGAAGACTTCGGTGGATGATTTGTCCATTGAGCTAAACAATATGCTCAATTTATCCTTGTTGATCTCCGATCATGTGCCTTTAAACGAGGAAGATTTTTCTCTATCAGATATGCTTGAGACGGTCCAGCGGGTGGCCAATCTCAAGGCCCAACAGTTAGAAATTCCAATCATTTACCAGAATGAGAAAGAATTACCCAACATGGCAAAGGGCGATGCACCTAAGCTTTCGCAGTTGGTGCACAATCTCGTAGAACAGTGCTTTAGTCGCTCCAAAGCAGAGGGCCAGGTAGAGTTTCACGTTCATTGGTTCAAGCGTAAAAAAGATTTTCCTTTTGTTTTGACCGTACAATACCGCGGGGAGGCCTTCCCTACGGAAGAAGAGGTAAAGGAAAGAAGTCGACCCGTTCAAGATTCTGCTCAATCCTTACAAGAAGCCGCCGCGGATGATTCACTGAGTCTATCCATGATCTATCGACTGGTGGAAATCTTGGGTGCTAAATTAGAAGTCGAAGCACAAGGGGCCGGCAATACGATTAAACTAGCCGTTCCACTAGAATTGGGAAGTGAGGTTGAAGACGCTGGGATTCAAGCCCCTACACAACCTAAACGAATTCTATTGGTAGAAGATCATGTCATCAATCAAATTGCAACGAGAAAGGTATTGACCTCCTGGTCAGACTTATTGACGGTAGATATTGCCGCAGATGGAGAGGAAGCGGTCGAAAAATTTCAGAACCAAAACTATGATCTGGTATTAATGGATTTACAAATGCCTAAAATGGATGGGTTGGAAGCTACGCTAAAGATTCGTTCTCAAAGCAAAATCCCAATTGTGGCACTTACTGCTAATTCATCTCGCCAAGAAGAAGAAAAATGCTTGGCGATTGGTATGAATGCTTACCTTGTCAAACCTTTTAAACCAGAAGAATTATACAGCAAGATTGCCAAGTTTTTGTAGCCGCGATATCATTTTGAACTGCGGCTCCCCTATCTTTGTAATAATAGTTAGCAAACTGTAAAAAAGACTATGATTACAAAGGAACTGATTATCATTGGCGGAGGCCCTACCGGAATCAATTGTGCCATTTCGGCAAAAAAGGCAGGCTTAGATTGCCTGGTTATTGAAAAAGGCTTACTCGTCAATTCTATCTATAATTTCCCCATCAATATGACTTTTTTCTCTACCTCCAAACTATTGGAGATAGGAGAAATTCCTTTCATCTCGCATGTTGAAAAGCCTACCCGCAAAGAAGCACTAGAATATTATCGCAGATTACAACAGTCCTATCAGATTGAGATCAATTTGTATGAAGCGGTCCAGAAAATGGAACGACTACCTTCCGGCAACTATAAGATAAGTACCTCAAAAGGAGTTTATCAAGCTCCATCCGTAATTGTTGCTACCGGCTTCTACGATACGCCTAGGCTGCTAAACGTACCCGGTGAAAAGCTCCCAAAGGTTAAGCATTATTACGATGATGCTCATCCTTATATTGGGCAAAAAGTCCTTATCGTCGGAGCAGCTAATTCAGCCTGTGACGTGGCCCTGGAGGCCTGGAATAAGGGAGCTGAAGTTACTATGGCAATCCGTAAACATGAGATTTATCCAAAGGTCAAATATTGGATACGTCCCAATATCGAAAATCGGATAAAAGAAGGCAGCATCACGGCCCACTTCAATACGGTCGTAACGGAAATCAGGGAAACTGAAGTAGATCTGCTGGGCCCAGACGGTCCTTTTACCATCGAGAATGACTTCGTATTAGCCATGACGGGGTATAAACCTAACTATACACTCCTCGAAAACTTAGGCTTAGACATTCCCGACGATGAAGCCCGTATTCCCGTCCACGATCCGGAAACGCTAGAAACTTCCTTGCCTGGTGTATATTTAGCGGGAGTGGTTTGTGCAGGGATGCGGACTAGTAAGTTGTTCATCGAAAACACTCGAGATCATGGCGATGTCATCATTGAGCACATCCAAAAGCGTGCAGTGAGCACAACAGTCTAGATCACGGTAACAAAAAGTCCGAGTGCATTGACTTCCGCAAGGACGCTGCTGTAGTCCTTCCAATAGTTGGTTTTACCCTGCAGGAATAGTCGCCCAATGCCTTGACAATGGGTCTCGACCTTATTGGCATTTACCTTCAACAGTAATTCGCCATCCCCTTGGTGAAATACTTCGAAAGATTCTGCGACTACTGCATGTTTCGTTTGTACCACACTTGATCCATCCAGGCGCAAACAATTTACGGATGGAGTACTAATGTATAATTTAACGGGCTCCCTCGTCCCCGGAGCATTCAGCACTTTAATATCCAAAACACCATCTCGACAGCTGTATTCTACTGGCCATGCCCTTCTCCCCCAACCCCTCCAGCATAAGCTAGAACGCTCACGTTGCTCCACCACCACCTCCGCTTTTCCTCCGTGAATACGAATCGTGTCAAAGTACGGTAGAATGATCTCACGGCGCTCCCAAGGGTGGCTACCGCCCTGTTTTTTTGGCTTATCAACAGAAAAGATTCTCCTCCTTGTAGAGGCAATGACACGAACGATCTTTAATTTCATTTTTTGTTAATGGTTATCAATCAATTTCTTAAGTAGCATCTGAGATGCCTCTTTTCTCCCTTTTCAGTTAAAATTATTCCATGGGAACTTTCAAACCCACTAAAATGTAGTGAAGAAGGAAGGAATACCGGTGAAATTTTCATAGCCGCTGTTTCATTCTTTTACAAAATCTTCTATATTTGCATCCGCAGTGCGCAAATGGGGCTATAGCTCAGCTGGCTAGAGCGTTTGACTGGCAGTCAAGAGGTCGTCGGTTCGACTCCGACTAGCTCCACCCAAAAGCAGCTTTACGATTCCTGAAGCTGCTTTTTTTGTTTTTCAATTTTCTACAGTACTTGTCTTCTCATAGTATCCAATGGCAAGATCGGGGCATTTTTGGCAGTCTGCTGGGACATTTCAATAGGCTTGTTCAAGTTTTTAGGGAGTAAAGCGGCTGTTAATGTTTTACCAGTGAAGTCCCTGTAGCCTATCTCCTTCACAACACACTGAAAAACAGACTAAAACAACTTAAAATCGGCTATTAAGTGTAGATATTCTTGGCAATTTTATTCGCAATAAAACAATACATATACGCCTCGAATTTAAGAAATACGCTGCATGATGAGGAAAAGTAGGTACTGTACGGATAAATCATTCTCATTCAATTCCATCCTCAAAATGACTATTGTCAAGCTATCATGCCAGATTATTCGACGGAAACCGGATCTGATAGAAGAATGAACAAACTAGCTAGTCTTTCGAAACTTCAAAGCTACCATTTATCCCCTCACGAGGTCGCTCGCTCAATGACCGCCAGCTTGGTCACAGTTGTCTCTATATTCGAGGGGATACCTAGCTTTTAGCTGCCTAAATTGAACTCAATCTTTACAAACTCAAGCTCAATCAAGAAGAAGTCAAGAGCGTAAAAGGTGGCTGCGTTAATTTGGAAGATATCGTCTTTTGATAACCGACACGGTTCTATGAAAACTAAGAACGCTCTAGCTAGGCTAAGCATGGCAACATGTCAAGAACAAACTGTTCCCCCGGATGCAAATCTCTACCAGAGACCATGATCAACTTGATTGCGATGTAATGGTAAATATCAACCATTTGGCCTTCTAGCATCAGTAAAAAGCTAAATAGGTTCCCCCAGAAGTGCGCGCTCTTACTTTTCTTTCTTTCAATTCCTGTCTGAAGCGAAAGTCATATGTAATATTTTACTGTTAACCCATTCAAGGTCCTCAGTAGCAGTTCAAGGCTTTTCCCCCCTCTATCACTTCGCTACCAACCCAACCACATGAAAGTTGAATGATCCATTCCCATTCAGTCTTGACGAACTGAACTACAGCCGATTTGAACTAATCTCATTTGTGTTGATTCCCTTTGCTACGAGGAGATGATCGCAGAAGGTTCTCGTAAAAGGTCATTTATTTTGATATGAAGACAAAAAAACACCTAATAGATCAAGAATAGCCGAACATTTACTCCTCAGGCAAGTTTACTATGCACTACTTAATGATTTATAGATTGGTTAACAAAATTGGTTAAAATGTCTTTGATGCCTGAACTATCGGGACAGGTCTGTACGATGACCTTCTTCAGATCTACGTCCCGGGCAAACAAAAAATGGGCCTTCAGCCAGATCGTAAGGGCTCGCGAGCCGCTTTCGAAAACGGATGGCCTGCAATTCTTCAAACTATTTGGCTTAGGTGGCGGACATGGTTACAGCTTAAATACCAAGTTTGACAAACACGGTTTCCTTGGTGTATGGGAAAGCATGGCACAGGCTGAGCGCTTCATGAATGGAACCCTCTTTGGAGAATACAAATCCAGAAGTGTTGAACTGTACACCATGATTATGCAACCACTATCTTCTCGAGGTACATGGTCTGGATTTGAAGACTGGCGCCCTGTCTCAAAGGCAAGTGCTAACAATGAATTGGTTTGTGTATTAACAAGAGCAACGCTTCGGCCCGGTTACATCTTCCGTTTCTTTGGACAAATTGCAAAGGTTGTTCGTGATCACAAGGAACGGAAAGGGTTGATACTGACACAAGGATTCGCGGAAATTCCACTCCTAGAGCAGGCCACCTTTTCCATCTGGGAAAACGAAACCCTAATGAAGGACTTTGCTTTTAATTCTGCCCATCAGGAGGTAATTAAAACCACGCGTGAGCGTAAGGGGTTTCGAGAGGAAATGTATACACGAATGCGACCTGTAGAGACAAGAGGGACCTGGAACGGAATAGATCCCCTGAAGCCACACATGACGAAGCTAGAGCAGCTAGCCCAGTAAGCCTTTTTAGGTTGGATTCGGACACAGAATTACGAAACCCAGATATACAATGCCAGGCAATTCCCTAAGCCCCCTACTGTTTGAGTTTTGCTGGTATGGTCCTAAGATCCACATCTGTCAATATCTTAACCATGTTGGGATATTATTCATCACTAGGCAGATTGACTATATCCCTAAATCACCCGACAACTCTCCTACCATCCGAAAATCGCAAAAGTCTAGCTTAAAACCGATATCCCCTAAGCAGATGCTCAGGCTACTCCGCTACCCTAGCTTAGAGCCTTTTCAAAGTAAGGTAAGAAGTCCCTTACCTTTGCCTTCTTGGTTTCACCAGATGTCAGGGAACTAGATCTCCCTTATTTAAGATGTACATGTTTCTATAGGAATTCCTTACTTTCGGCTCTCTATTTTTGTTACTGTACCTATTTTCAACCATATGACGGCAGTAGAAGCTAAGGATAATGCACTTCCTACTTTGTCCAAACGAGGGCAAGAGCAGGCTAGCAATTTGGCGAGAATTGACATCGAACTATTCATGGAGGCCACGGATAACCTCTTCCATCCCACCGATAACCCGGAAGGAGCTTTCCCGCTAAATGTAGCGGAGAATAGCGTAATGGCGGGACGTATACAGGCCGAATTTAACAAAATACTGAAGGAAACGGAGCTACCGCTGTGGCCATTAAAGTATACCAGTACAGCGGGCTTTCCGGAAACCCTCGAGGTCATAGCCCAGTTTATGCGAAAGTACTTTCAAAGTGAAGCCATCTCCGCAGAGAAGTTGCTACATTCTGCCGGTGCAGCCGCCTCGCTAGAGGTCTTTTCTTTTGCCATTGCTAATCCAGGAGACCTAGTCGTCATACCAGCACCTGCTTACCCTATGTATAGTAACGATCTGGGGATTAAAAGTGGCTTGGTGCGCTGGGATCTTCAGACCCATCACGATATCTCCGAGCACTCCAGTCTCGCCCTGGTCACCCCTGCAGACCTAGATCGAACCTGGGCAGACATTCAAGCTGCCGGAAAAGTATTCAAACTGCTATTGCTCACTTCGCCGGATAATCCGACGGGATCTACCTACACTTCTGCACAACTAGAGGCCATCGCAGATTGGTGTATCCAGCATGAGGTCCACCTGCTGGTGAATGAAATCTACGCCTTGTCCCAGATCGACACCTCACATCCCGAACTGACTCAAGACTACGCTAATCCTATCCCTTTCCGATCGTTTGCGGGCATTATGGCAGATCGTCAGAGCGACTATCTGCACTTGATCTATGCACTTTCGAAGGACTTTGCTATCTCCGGAATGCGACTGGGCGTGATCCACACCTTGAACGAAGCTATGTTAAGCGGTTTAGGGAATATCAATATTCCACAAATGGCTTCCAACCTGGTGCAATGGCTGGTACAGGAATTATTCAAGAGAGAATCCTTTATTGCCAGCTATGTAGAAGAAAACCAGCGACGGATTACAGAAAGCTATTTGGTCATCGTTCGTATGCTAAGACGGCTAGGCATCCCCTATACACCCAGCAGAGGCAGCCTTTTTATCTGGGCAGACTTCTCCGCCTACCTTAGTGCACCAACGGCCCAGGCCGAAGAGGACTTCTGGATGCAAATTTTCCGCGACACGCAAATCCTCTTTACGCCTGGCACTGGCTTTCAGCATCAGAAAAAGGGTTTATTCCGCATCGTTCATACAGCTGTCCCTACAGAACATCTGCGAATAGCTATAGATCGACTGGAAGCCTATTTGAAACAGTAATAAACTAGGGGTTGAATGGGGAGTAGGAAAGAAATGTCCAGTCGACTTCATGATGTTGCCGGGTAAGTCTCCACTGTTCCGTGTCGAAAAGCCAAAAACGCCCCGTTTCTCCACTCTTACTCAAATCTGCTCCGCTGGTCTGGTCAAAGGCTAATTCTGCCTTGCCACTTAACTGCAAAATCTCCCCCCTTTCAAAGTTGACAAACAAAAGCCCTGTGTTGGGATTTTCATAGATATTCCCTAAAGTTTGAAAAAGACTATTGCCGGGATAATCAGGAATCCGTAGCCTGCCATCTCCGAGAATTTCGATAAATCCTGGTCGCCCACCGCGATGTGAGGTATCTATCTTTCCGGCGGCACTTCTCGTAGCCATAACAAAGGTATCCGCCTGACTTACCCAAGCTTTCAAGGCTGCCGTTAGCGCTGATCCAGTTTGGGTTTCTGCTTTCAAGGGATTTCTTTCCTCTGGCAAAGAAATCGTACTGGCTTGGATGTATTTTGGGCAATTCCCAAAGGCCTCCTTTACGTTTAGCAAAAACTGATCTTCCTCCTTCCTTAATGGTCCATTTAGCCGGTAACGTCGACGAGTCTCTGGTTCCATAAATAAGACTCCGACCTGGGGATTATGGGCAATATTTTGGTAAACAATATCTGAATCCGTACTGCGGATTAAGGGTTCATAAAAAATTACACCCCGCTCGTTGGCTACCTCTACAAAACCTCGTTCTCCCACCAGCAATGATGCCCAAAGTTGACCATTCTCATCTACTGATCCCAGATAAGCCGTGGTCTGCTGCTCGATGAAGGGAATAGCTTGGCCCATAATTTCAGAACTAATCATCCGACCCACTCGTTTGGCCATATCTGATTGTCCAGCCATTTTCTGCACCGCCAACTCGCCCTTATGAAATACTTCGCTCATGCTAATTTTTTTGCGAGAAGCTAGTTGACAGCTGAGCTGAGCTATCAACTGCTTCTCATTTGATGCTTTCTTATAGTTCTAATATCTGTCTAATCATCTGATTCGTAAAACCCCATTCATTATCATACCAGGCCAGTATTTTTATTAAATCTCCATCTACTACTTTGGTCATCTGCAAATCAGCAATGGAAGCATACGGACTTTTGATTATATCAGAACTTACGATGGGATCATTTGTGACTGCGAATACACCTTGATAGCGTTCCGTGCCGGCTTCTTCCGTAAGAATTTGGTTGATTTCAGCTACGGAAGTGGGTTTCTCTGTCACAATCGTGATGTCAGAGAGTGACCCGACAGCCAGCGGCACTCGCACCGCCATCCCATCGAATTTACCCACATACCAAGGCATGGCTTTAGTCGTAGCAATGGCTGCTCCAGTAGTGGTAGGGATCAAGTTATTGAGACCTGACCTGCCCATCCGAACATCTTTCTTGTGCGTGGTATCCACGGTTCGATTAGTAGCTGTATCGGCATGGATGGTCGTCATTATGGCCTTCTTAATGCCAATTCTCCTACCGATGATCTCGATGACCGGGCTAATGTTATTGGTCGTACAGCTAGCACAAGAAAAGATTTGAGTATGGCCATCCTTGTTGTTGACTCCGTGCACCACGGTGGGCACATTGGGACTTTTGGTGGGTCCCGAAAGGACTACCGTTCCAGCTCCCGCATTAATGTGTTTTGATGCATCTTCTTCCTGTGTGAACAAGCCTGTACTCTCAATCACGACGTCTATGGCTAGCTCTTTCCAAGGTAGTTGCTCGGGGTCTCGTTCGTTAAAAAACTTTACCCGATGATCTCCCACAATCAATTCATCTGCACCTAGTTCTATTTTCTGTTCAAAAGTGCCATGTACACTATCATACTGGATTAGGTAAGCGATATTATCAATTGGAGCAATGTCATTAACTGCTACCAATTCCAATTCAGGATGATCGATTAGGAGTTTGAAGGCCGTGCGGCCGATTCGGCCCATACCATTGATTGCAATACGTTTCATAATAGGTCTTTCTCCTTTAGGATTAGGTTAATGAAGTTTCAATCTTGATTTCATTGAGCAGCGTCTTCTGGACAGGACATCGATCAGAGATCTCCAGGAGTCGTGCTTTCTGTTGCTCATCTAGGTTTCCCTTGAAGCGGAGTTTTTTCTGGATGAAATGGACATAGCCGTCTTCTGATTCACAATTCTCACAATCTTTAGCATGTCTTCTCTCTTGGTCCAGTTCTATCTCAACTTCTTGCAAGTCCCAGCCCTTGCGATCAGCGTACATACGAAGGGTCATTCCCACACAACTGCCGACTGCCATGAGCAAAAACTCATAAGGATTCGGTCCTAAATCCTCTCCGTAAGGTTGAGGTTCATCAGCAATCAATTGATGGGTCGGTGTTATTATCTCTGTTTTATATTTTTCGGTTCCTGTGGTTACTTTGACCTGAGCCATGGTTTCTGATTTTAAAGAAGTTAATTACCGAACGATCGGTAATATATGTGGTTAAAAAAATAGTCTAACTATATCTTTCGGCGATATTTGCCAAGGTTTCCCCAAATAAATCTTGCTGCTGTAAGCCCTTTGACACGATTAGCGCTCCCTGGATATCGATCAAGGTTTGCACTGCTGCTTTCTTCGACGTTTCCAAATCCATTTTGACATCCTCTCCCAAGCGGGTGAAAGCCATAATGTATTTTTCCATACCGGCACGTATTTGCTGACCAAAAAGTTCAAGTCCAGAATGCGTAGATAAGGCCCTAAAAATGCAGATAGATTTTCCGCGATGATACAAAGCATCTATATTTTGCAGTGCTAGATTGAGACGCTTCTTGGCCGGTTGAGCCGGATCAGTCAGAACTGCAAAAATGTTGGCCTCGACCCATTCTGCCACATACTCCAAAACGGCTTCCGTCATCTGCTGCTTTCCGCCAGGAAAGCGATGATACAAGCTGGCCTTCTTGAGGCCGGTTGCCGTTGCCAGATCACTCAGACTAGCCCCATCATACCCTTTGGCACGAAGTACCAGCAGTAATCCTTCCATCAACTGCTTATGTTCAACTTTCTGTGGTCTCATTGTTTCTGTTTACTATATTAACCGAACGTTCGGTAAAATGTTTTGCAGACTAAGGTTAAAAGTCCTCGCTAAGACAGTTGGACCTATTTGAGACGGTATGTATCGACGTTGTTGAATGAACAATTTTTATCTGGAAGGCATCAGTGAAAATCTATCTGGCTAGCAATGACAGGCACCCACACAGGCCGTTTGTGTTGGTCGCTATTTTCTCTAGCTGCGCTTAGCACTTGCAAGGGCACCGGATTACCCATTTACTCACCTCCTTGATCTCCCCAGCCGATGGATGGTATTTTCCACCACGATCTCTCTCGACTGCCTTAATCTCAACGGATTCAACCGTTCTTTTGCCACTCCTCCTTTAATATTCCGTAGCTTATTGAGTCGTAGTATTCCCCCTTCACTATTCTGGCTTTTCGGTACTGGGCTTCCCTCTTCATCCCTAGTTTTTCAGCTAACCTCATCATTCCTTCGTTTCCCGACCAAGTAGTTAAGCCTAATCTAATCAGGTCTGGGTTCGATGCAAATATCTCTTCTATCCACAGTTTGAGGGATTGATAACCGATCCCTTTACCCCAATTCTCCTCATTAAAAATAACAAGCCCTATTTCCATCCAATTTGTCTCTTCAGATTTCCAGTACCAATTTACCTCCCCAATTAATGCTCGATACTCATTCGTAATGATCCGCTTTCCAGGCAATGGATCTAGATCACCGGCGTTCAGTCTGCTCGAAATCAAGCTTATTTCAGCCTCTATTTCCTCCAGCGTTTGTTTCTTGAAATAGGGCCCATTGAAATCATGGTATTTATGATTCGGTAATTTCCAGTACCTGTAAATGGTCAAGTCATCCTTACTTATTTGTCGCAACTTAATTTCCACTATATCAATCTATTTCTTTAGTCCTGGGAAAGGATGGTTGAAGGTTCAATGCTCATGTTGCTGCTGTATGCTCTCAAATCCTTTAATGATTCCATCCAATTTGCCCTGTTCTCTTCGGATCACCATTGGCCTGAGGTAAACCCAATTAAATCCAATCCAAATCAAAGTAAGGGAATAAGTGATAATTGACCAAGGAGACGGCATCAAAGATGCATACTCATATAGACAGAGGCAAAGCCCAACGGTCATTACAATAAAATACAGCTGTAACATGCTAGTCTGTAAAATCTTTTGCTGCTGCTTCAGCTTAACTGCTGCCTCCAAAAACGCTCTATTACTCTGATTTTCATCAACTTCCCTTAAAAGTGGGATGAGTCGATTGTATACAAATAGATAGCCAACTATTGCTATTATCATGGTCAATATCCCTACTTTCGTGCTAATAAGCCGCGGCTCGACGTACTGCCAAAGAAGCACCATAGCAATGATCGTAATGAGCATTAAACCGTTTACGGCAAATACTTTTGCCAAGTTCTTCTTCTTAATCTTGGAAAATTGGGAAACCACTTCTTGTACTTGAGGTGGATTCATCCTTTGCTTCCCCCACAATTCATTTAGGTCTACATTATTCTCCATATCCTCGAAATTTAATTCTCAATTTTTCTTTAATCCGGTGAATTTTCACTCGGACATTGCTGCTGGAAAGTCCAACAATATGGGCGATATCTGCTTGTTTGACATCCTCTAATTCAAGCGATATAATGATTCTGTCCATCTCAGGCAGTTCTGAGATACATTGATACAAGAACTTAATCTTGGGTTCCATGCTGGCTTGATCATCTTCCGCAAGATTTGCGGGGAAATTACCCTTTGGATAGCGCTTCTGGCGTTCAATTTGACGTAAGCAGATATTAGAGGCAATTCTAAAGATCCACGTATCTATTTTCGATTCGTTTCTGAATTCAGGGAGTTTCTTAAGTACCACAATGAAGGTCTCTTGTGCTAGATCCTTTGCCAAACTTCGATCATTTACGTATCCCATACATAAACGAAAGATCTTCTGCCAATACTTTTTATAGATTTCCTCGAACACGTCTACTCTTTGTTTAAAAAACTAGACAGCTGTTCAAAATACCATTCTTTATCATCATACATGATAAAATGAAGACCTTTATTGGCGTACTGTAAATCAGCAGATTCAAGTTTTTTGTATTGTTCAACAATAGCTGATTGAATGTTCTTGAAGCTAGATTCTAACAAGATTAAGCTGGGACATTTTACAGTTTTGATTCGATCTCTTAAATCGGTGTTCAAAAAATCGCAATACATTTTTGCAAAGGTTGCTCTGTCAGATTGCACACTCCAACTGGTGACAAGCTCAATCATCTCTGCGTTTTGAACGAGTTGTGATATGGTCATTTTTTGCATTTGATAAAACTGCTCCTTCGGCAGGCCTGAAATCTGTTTGACAGAAGCTGAGCAGTCTACCTGATCATCCTGTTTAAAATTTGGATTGGTTAATGCTGCTAGGCAAGGTAGAGCGTCTACAACGACTATCCTTTCAATAAGTGTGGGGTAATCAGCAGCTAATGCCATGGCTAAGCCTCCTCCCATGCTATGCCCAATAATGATTGGTTTTTTGATCTGCTCTTCCTTGATGAATTCAGCAATGCCAGTTTTCCAGCCCTCAAAAGTTGGATTCTGTCCAGGCTCAGCATCTGCGAATCCGGCCATGGTGAGGGTATAACAAGTGAAGTCATCCTCGTAGGTAGATCTGGTTTCAGTCCAAACATCACCCGAACAGGCAAATCCCGGGATGAATAGGATGGTTCGATTTCCCCGCCCGCTTTTCTCCACTTCAAACGGATAGGCGGAATCAGTTTGCGCAAAGCTTGGAGTAATTACAGATAGAGAGAGGCTGAATAGAAGCAATTTTTTCATTTTGTAGTTCCTATTGATTCGCCCTTTAGATACGAGGGACTACAAAATGTTACAGGCTAACTAATTTTTTTGTAGCGCTTTTTCAGAATGGCATGTAACTTGCGGCATAAGCTTTAGCTCATCATCGCACTGATATTTCTAATTGAACATGAAAGTATTCTTTATTCTCATTCTTCTGTTCTCTTCTTCTATTCCCCTCTTTTCTCAGGTGAAGTACGAAAAAGAACATCGGGTAAGTGCCGAAAAAGTACCCGAAGCCGCCACAAATGCTTTGGAATCGCGGCCTTTCTATAGCAAGGTTAAGTGGTACCGAGAAGAAAGTCTCGTTGCTACCACCTACGAGGCGAAAGTCAGGTTTCAGGGGAAGAAACTGAGTATTGAATTTGATAGCATTGGACAATTAGAAGATGTCGAAATCATAATTAAGTGGTCAGCGATCGAGGATATTGTCAGAACAAAAATTGATCAGGAGTTGAAAGGCGTTTTTAGCAAATATCGATTGGTGAAAATTCAGCGGCAATGGACCGGTAATACCGAGATTCTACTGAAGAGTCTCCCAGACGATCCTCCTCCCGACAAAGCCACAAAGCGATACGAGATAATTGTCAAAGGGAAATCAGAAATTGGCTGGCACTGGCATGAGATGACTTTCTCCCTTACTGGTGAATTACTAAGTAACAAACGAATCATTTTGAGAAATACCGATAATCTGGAGTATTGAGAAAAATTGTAGGTAGCTTGCTAATTGTATTTTGTCTAGCAAGCGTAACAGTAATAGGGCAAAACAGTTATAGAAGTGGCCTTCTGCCCACTATTAACCTGAATCAAAAACTGAAGCAGGGATGGCGAATCAATTATCAATGGCAATCGCGCTGGATATTAGCGGAAGGACTATTTTCTGAACCAGCTGAAACGAGATGGGCTTACGGTTTGTCTGATCTTTCCTTGGTAGTGAGTAAAAAAGTGCAAGGTAATACGGGGTTAGCCATCGGTTTCCTTACGCGATTTGTAGGTGATCTGCAGAGATTTCGTCTCCTACAGCAATATACAAGCGTTGAAAGGTTTCCAGCTTTCCGTCTCGGCCACCGGATTCGGGCTGACCAAACCTGGGGTGGAGAAGATGCCACTACCCTTAGACTCCGCTATCGGCTTTCCCTAGATGTCCCATTAAATGGTAATACGACCAATCCCAATGAATTATACTTCAAACTTAATCATGAATACCTAACCGCTCTGGAATCAAAGGACCTGTCAATGGAAATTCGAATGGTCCCAATGCTTGGCCTACTGCTCACAGATAACAATAAGTTGGAAACGGGCCTCGACTATCGGTTTGATAAGGTGGGAGCCCCCAAAAGTAGGCATAGCTTCTGGTGGGCTGTAAATTGGTATTATAGTTTTGGGAAATAATTTTTTCCACACAAGCACTTAAGATCGAAGTTCCTTTTTTGTCAAGATGCGTTTCCGAATACGGCTTAGGGACTCGGGTTTGACCCCAAGGTAACTAGCCAACTGGTATTGGGGTACACGATGTATCAATTTTGGACGTTCGCGAATTAACTGTAAGTACCTTTCCTCTGGAGAGCTAGTCATGTAAGAGGTTAACAGGTTGTGATATACTGCAATTTGTCGTTCTAGACCTTGACGACACAAGGATTCAAAACGTGGAAAGCGGCTATACAATTCCTCTTCCTTTTCATGGCTCATCACAGCTAAAATAGTATCCTCTGTACATTCCAAGTAGTAATCTACTGGGGTATCAGCGATGGTACTATTCAAGGAAGAGATAGATTGCTCTTCAGTGTAGAAAAAAGTAGTTTTCTCCTCTCCACCTTTTAGGTAAAATTGACGGACACATCCTTGCACATTGTAGTAACAAGCCTTAGCATACTGTCCCTCTTGCAGCAATAAACTCCCCTTTTCGAAACGCTTAATTTCCACCATATTGAGGACAGCCTGCATTTCTTCGGGCTTTAGAAAGATTTCCCCAGTGACACAATCATGCAGGGCCTCTTCGGCAGTAGGAATGGCCGAATTGTAGAGATAGGTATTGTGTGATGCTGTCATGTTCTTGAACTCGTTTCTTCGTATTTTCGAAGCTACGAATTGGCAGCAGTTTACCCCATTCCTTTCGATAGAAGTGAGGATTCTATCGATAGAAATCCGAAGTTCTTTTCTCCTATTTTTCTGGATTGATAATCAACTTACCTCTCACCTCTCCCTTGCCCATTTTATCCAAAGCTTTAGGCACTTCAGCCAAGCTAAACTCTTGATCAATGACCGGCTTTAATTTTCCCACTACCACTAATTCTTGCAAATACTCCAGATCCGCTGCCATGGGTTTATGCGCTAGGATCTTAAGCCTTCTACTTCCCGGTTTTGCCTTTCTCATTCCTCGGACGGCTAGGGCCAGCACTAAACGCATGTCTCCTCCAATCATAACAAAAACGCCGTCCGCTGACAAAGCTCGTCGGTAGTCAGCGATAGATCTCCGAGCTACATTATCAATAATAAAGTCGTAGGCCCCGGTACGTGTATAGTCGGTAGTTTGATAATCCAGGGCTTCATCTGCCCCTAAGTCTTTGAGCATAGCTAGTTTATCAGCCCGATCAACTACCGTAACCTTAGCCCCCATTTCTTTGGCGAGCTGCAAGCCTAGCGTTCCTACACCGCCCCCCGCTCCATTGATCAAGAGGTGATCTCCGGCTTTCAGGCCCCTACCCTGTCTCAGGCCTTGCAAGGCTAGTACTCCAGCATGTGGCAGGGCAGCAGCTTCCTTAAATGTCAATTTTGAGGATTTGCGGGCTAATGGTTTCGGCGAAACACAAAGATATTCACCAAAAGCCCCCCAACCGTATTCGGAGATATCACCAAAGACTTCGTCACCTACTTCTAAATCCTCTACCTCCTCTCCTACTGCGTCAACCACTCCAGCTACGTCGAATCCAAGTACGGATTTTGAAGGCCGGAACAAGCCGCCAATAAGTCGGATTACAAAGGGCTTACCCATCAATTGATCCCAATCCCAAGAGTTAACCGATGCCGCTTTAATCTTGATACGAACTTCATCTGAATTTGGCACAGGGATAGGGACTTCCGCCATTTTTAACTGCTCCGTCCCACCATATTTGTGATACACAATTGCTTTCATATTATTTTTCATGGGCATGGGAGATATTGATAATTACATGGCCAGACTTACGCCCTGTATCAACGTAGCGATGGGCTTCCACAAGCTCTTCTAAAGGGTACTCACGGTCTATCACAGGCTTAAACAATCCGTCTTCGGCGAGCCGTCTCAAGGTTTCAAAATCCTTTACAGTCTCTCCTGCCAAGCCGGTCCGAACCGTCTTTTTTTGCCCACTTAGTCGGTTCCACAAAGAGCGCATGAGCATTGAAAAAGTGGGGTTTGCTCCTACGTAACGTCCACCAACCTTTAAGGAACTTAATTGGGCAGAAGACCAGTCTTGCCCAACCACATCAAAGATGACATCATATTGCTGTCCGTTGCGACGATAATCTTGTTGTTGGTAATCAATGACGTGATCTGCTCCCAGTCCTTCTAACATTCCCAATTTATCGGCACTGTCTACCGCAGTAACCTCGGCTCCAAAGTGCTTCGCCAGTTGCACGCCATAGGTTCCAATACTCCCTCCAGCTCCATTGATGAGTACATGTTCTCCTGGCTGCACCTGAGCCATTCGAAGAAAATGGAGTGCATTGAGTCCTCCCGTTGGAATAGTCGCAGCTTCTGCATAGCTCATATTTTCTGGCTTCTTCGCGACAGTCTTAAAGCGATCAGTAGTCCGAAATTCCACATAGGCCCCGGCACCTAGACCAGCCATGCCAAAGACCTTATCTCCTGGCTTATATTGCGTAACTTCATCCCCTACCTCCACGATCTCCCCAGCAAACTCTTGTCCCATAATCTGCATGCTCTTTTTGGGTTTGAACAAGCCAAATATTAAGCGGACTGGCAACCAAAATAAGGGAGTAATTTGGAAACGCCGCAACTCACAGTCACCAGCTGTAACCGTTGCGGCTCGCACCTTAATCAGTACCTCCTTTTCTTTCGGCATGGATAGTGGTACATTCCTTAGCTCTAAGACATCTGGTGGACCGTATCTCGGGCAAAGGATAGCTTTCATGCTTGTGGGTATCATACTTTTACTTGATTTAGTTGGTAATCTAGCGGCTCTTCGTTCTACCTCAGCTTCCGAAAAAAAGGAACCCAGTGCAAGATATAGATCGCCTTTAACACTTGGCAAATATAGGTGGTTAAACATTCTGACTTTGAAACGTTCAAGAGCAGAGGGGGTTCCCCTTTACGATCCGTTAAAGTACTCCGCTTGAAAGCTACGCGTAAGCTGCTTGTAGGAGATGCCACTGCTTCCGATTGAGCTAGTGTAGTCTTTTGGGTAGTATATCCCCACCATTGTTCTAGCGGCCTAAGGGGACGGCGAGGGGTTAAAGGGTTGCTTGCTGTTTTCATTTCCATACCACAAAACTAAGCGTACCAAAACGGAGAGTCATTGACTTTGGTTAAGAAGTGCATTTATTATCATGGAAAGCTGTGATCTTCTTTCTCCAAAATTGATTACATTGTACTGTCTCAGTGGGAATGAAGCCGTCTGTTACACCTATAAATCGCCATTATGTCCAAGTCCATGCTATTCTCTTCGGCCTTCCTCCTCTCCATTTTTGCCTGTACTTCACCCGCGGTGGCACCAGAACAAGCAGCAGACCAGATCTTCTACAATGCTGAAATCATTACCATGGATGAAGCCTATGATGGTAAGCAAAAGGTGGAAGCCGTTGCCGTTAAGGATCAAAAGATCATTGGAATTGGAAAGCGGCGAGCCTTGAGGAAATTTAAAGGAGAGCAAACGGAAATGCGTGACCTGCAAGGCAAAACACTATTGCCAGGCTTCATTGACGGACATAGTCACTTCGCATTTGGTGTACGGATGTTAAAACAGGCCAATCTCAGCTCTCCCCCCGTGGCTGAAGTTCGGAACATCCCGGACCTCATTGCTACCTTAAAGACACATCAAGAAAAGCAAAATATACCTAAAGGAGCGTGGATCTTAGGCTGGGGTTATGATCCGGATCAGCTGGAAGAGCAGCGGCATCCAAACCAAGAAGAGTTGAGTAGAGCCTTCCCCAATCATCCAGTCTACATACGCCATGCCTCCTTCCACATGGGAGTCGCTAATCAAGTTGCCCTGAAAATGGCAGGGATTGATGATGATACGCCTAACCCGCCTGGAGGTGTAATTGTCAGAGATAAAGCAGGTCAAGCTACTGGCTTACTACAGGAAACAGCCCAAGTACTAGTTGCGGATCTAATTCCTCCAATCGGTCCCGTTGAAATGCTCGATCTGGTATATGAGGGGCAAAACTATTACGCTAGTTTCGGCATCACTACGATGCAGGAAGGACTGGCTGATAGTCTGGCTTATGAGGTTTTTAAACAAGCCGCTGCTATGGAGTTGTTCCTTCTTGACCTAGAGGTCTTAGGCAGTTTTCGGTACTTGGGTTATTACATGAAGGAAGGAAATTTTGGCCAATATAACAATGGATTGAAGTTAGCCGGAATCAAGGTCACAACAGATGGTTCTCCGCAGGGGAAAACGGCTTTTTTCAGAAGGCCTTACCGAACCAAGGTACCAGGGTGTATCCATGATTGTCGAGGATATCCGATGGTCACACCTGCTTATTTGAAGCGAGTGATGACCATGTGTTATGACAAGGGCGTTCAGTTGTATGCACATGCCAATGGTGATGCTGCCATAGATATGTTGTTAGATACACATGAGGAGGTGACGGAAAACTTAGGTTTGGCGACCAATGAACAACGGACGGTAGTGATTCATTCACAATTTGTTCGGCCAGATCAACTGGATCGCTATGTAGAATACAGCTTCGTTCCTTCTTTTTTCACCAACCATGCCTTTTTCTGGGGCGATACGCACACCGCTAACTTGGGCCCCAAAAGAGCCAACTTCCTGAGTCCAATAAAAGCTGCGGACGAAATGGGCATCATAGCTACTAATCACACCGACTACCCGGTCACTCCGCCCGATCAATTATTCTTGCTCTGGACCTCTGTCGTTCGGCAGGCCAGGTCTGGAAACATCATGGGCAAAGAGCAACGAGCCTCCGTTTATCAGGGCTTAAAGGCCCTAACCATTAATGGTGCCTACCAACATCACACTGAAGATCTTAAGGGATCCATCAGCCTTGGAAAGTTGGCTGACTTTGTCGTCTTAGACAAAAACCCCTTAACCGTTGATGTACAAGAGATTAGAGACATCGAAGTGATGGAGACTCTGAAAGGTGGCCATACTATTTTTGAGAAAAAGTAACCGTAGGACTAAGAAGAAGCAGGCTCAGGAAGGGATATACTTTCAAATATTTCCAGAATTTTCTGGTCGGTCATACCCAAATTGGTTTCCTCCATTTTCTTGATTCGGTGATACTCTTTTTCCAAATCTAGGATATTGCGACAGCGATTTTGGACGGCCGTCTTGGTATGATTGGGAAGCTTGGTATAAGCGAGAATAGATTTCACTTGGCCAATGTTTAAGGCTGAACTCTGGAAGCCAAAAAAACCATTGACAGCTCGAAGTTTGGATTGTTCAAAATGAATCACAAACAACTTTCCATACTTAAATACTCTTCTGTGAAGGTCTGGGTCATACTGTCCAGCACTGATTTGGGCATGATCGTCAGGATATTGCAGCTTGGTTCTTTCCGCAAATCCATTTTGTAGTAGTAGTTGTGCAAATTGTTCAGAGGTAACGTAGGACATTATTTCACATTTGGTAACGTAAAAGCTTCCAGTTTCTATGGCTGGTGCTAATGAGGTGCTTACTTTTCTCCTTACGGAATTTAGCAGCGAAAGTTGCTCAGTATTCCATTTAGAGCACATTCCGGACAAATTCAAGTATACAATTTGCATTTCCGGAAAATAGCCGTTCGAAATAGCAAGAAGCCCATGGCAACTAGGGGCACTTATGAGGATCACCGCCGCCACTATTATGCTAGGAAATCGTTTTTCGCAACTCGGTGGGACTGCAACCCATTTTTTTTCTAAAATAGCGGCTGAAATAATGGATAGATTCAAAGTGAAGTTCTTCACTGATTTGCATAATGCTCTTGTCACTGGTCAAGACTAACTCCTTAGCTCTTCGCATTTTAAGTTCGAGATGGTACTGGCGGGGAGACATACCTGTATACTTTTTGAACATCTTCCGGAAATTGGCATAAGTAACATGATATTGGGCCGCTAACTTTTGCAGGTCAATCTGAGCTTCGACATTTTCTCTCATATGTAGCAAAGCGCGTTGGATAACGTTCTCAATAGGTTTCCCGGAAAATTCACCTTGCTTCTGAAAGGCAACTAGATACCCCAGCAACTCTACCAACTGTCCTGCAGCAATCTGCTGAAATCCCGGACGTTCGCGTTCCACCCCAGCAAAGATCCTATGAAAACACTCGAGAATCTGATCCTGTATTCCACAACGTAAGACGGACTGTTGCAGGAGGAAAGTTGCCTGTTGGTAAAAATGTTGCACCAGATGTCCATTAAAACCTAGATAATATTCTACCCAGCCAGTTTCGAGCAAGGGTCGATAGCGATGATATTCATTAGGGCGAATCAGCACCACACTTCCTGCTTCAAGTTCGAACTGCCCCAACTCGTTTTCTAGTATTCCTTTCCCTTTCAGAATATAGATCAGCTGAAATTCATCTAGGACTCGTCCCTTCTTCCAAGTATAAAAATAACCGGTGGGATGTTCTCTGGACGGATAGATCTCTCCCGGATCGATGCTGGCCTTACCCACCACATTAAGAAAAACGCCCCATTCTCGATCCGTTTCTCCGGGGTTTAGATACTCGAAAAAGTCTTTCATAATCCCAACAGTTCCTCGTTTTTATAGCCAGGGGCCAAATGAAAATCTAATTTTCCCAATAAATGCAAATTAAAGCACATTTTGTACAAATCCTGGCCATAATTAATTACTAACTATGCATGTATAAACACAGCCTGAGAGACAAAAAATACAAATACTGCCTTTGAAGGTGATCATTCAATACACTGTATTAAAAGCATAAAAGTCAAAAAAGATATAATGATTATGGTTAAGGAATTTAAGCATGTAGACTACCTCTGGGAAGAGGAGAAAGCCAGTGAGTTGCAAGGAGATGAAATTGCACTCTTCTTGTACCGTTCTAATATTCTAGGTGCTGATTTACGCATTACCAACTACGGTGGGGGTAATACCTCCTGCAAAACCATGGAAAAGGATCCCCTGACTGGTGTAGATGTGGAAGTTATGTGGGTGAAGGGCTCTGGTGGTGATATTGGCACCTTGACTCGACAAGGTATTGCTGGCTTATACGCAGATCGACTACGCGCCTTAAAGAATGTTTATCGCGGCTTAGCTTATGAGGACGAAATCGTTCCCCTTTACTATCACTGCCTTTATGACTTAGATAGCAGGGCTCCCTCAATCGATACTGCATTGCATGGTCTTCTACCCTTCAAACACATAGATCATCTGCATCCAGATGCATTGATTTCCGTGGCAGCGGCAAAAGATAGCCAAGCCATAACACAAGAGATTTGGGGCGATAAAATGGGTTGGATTCCCTGGCAACGCCCAGGTTTTGACCTTGGTATTCAACTCGAAAAATGCCTTAATGAAAATCCCGGCATTCGAGGAATCGTACTGGGAGGACACGGACTCTTTACCTGGGGAGATACTTCCTACGAATGCTACATGAATAGCTTGGAGGTAATAGAAATGGCATCCGACTACATTGCCGAGCGCGAAGGCAAAAATGGTCCCGTTTTCGGCGGTCAAAAAGTGGAAAGCTTACCAAAAGAAGGCCGCCTTAGTCAAGCAGCTGCCATCGCTCCTATCCTGCGAGGGCTATGTTCCAGCCATCAGCGAATGATCGGGCATTTTACCGATGATGAAAGGGTCTTACAATTCATCAATAGTAATGACTTGAGTAGATTGGCTCCCTTAGGCACCTCCTGCCCAGATCATTTTCTACGCACTAAAATACAACCTTTAGTATTACAGATTGACGCTGGCGAGGACCTGTCGGATACCGAAAATGTCCTAACCACCTTAAGGCCTGCTTTTGAACAGTATCGAAAAGAATATGCGGAATACTATGAAACTTGCAAGCGGGACAATAGCCCTGCCATGCGTGATCCAAATCCGGTAGTGATACTGTATCCAGGGGTAGGCATGTTCACCTTTGCCAAAAACAAGCAAACTGCCCGGGTCGCATCTGAGTTTTACATCAACGCCATCAACGTGATGCGCGGGGCTGAAGCAATTACTGAATACACCGCACTGCCCAGGCAAGAGGCCTTTGATATTGAATACTGGCTGTTGGAAGAAGCTAAACTCCAGCGAATGCCGAAAGAAAAGCCACTGTCAAGAAAAGTAGCTTTAGTGACCGGTGCTGGTGGAGGAATAGGTAAGGCGATAGCCGACAAGTTGGCGGAACAGGGTGCCAATGTAGTATTAACAGACATCTCCGAGGAGCGACTCGAAGCGGCCAATGCCTCCTTTGGGAGAGATGTCTCGATTTATTCCCTTTGTGACGTGGCCGATTTTAGTTCAGTCGAAGGAGCATACCAAGCAGCCTGTCTCGCCTTTGGTGGGGTAGATATTATAGTTCATTCTGCGGGCTTGGCCATTTCAAAACCACTAACAGAAACGGAAGATAAAGATTGGGAGATTCTCCAAAATGTACTCGTCAAAGGACAATTTTATATGGCCAAAGAAGGCGTCAAAATTCTTCGGAAACAGGGGCTAGGCGGGGACCTGATTCATATCGCTAGCAAGAACGGACTAGTAGCTGGGAAAAATAATGTAGGCTATGGAACCGCTAAGGCGGCTCAACAGCATATGACTCGACTGTTAGCTGCAGAACTAGGATCGGAGAAGATTCGGGTCAATACCGTCAACCCCGATGGTGTCGTAATCGGCAGCAAGATTTGGGAAGGGGGTTGGGCCGAAGGAAGAGCAAAGGCTTATGGAATTACGGTAGAAGAGCTGCCCGCCTTCTACGCCAAACGTAATTTGATGAACGAGATCATCCTCCCAAGTGATATAGCTAACGCTGTCTTTGCCTTAACGGCCATCTTAGACAAGACCACTGGAAATATGATCAATGTGGATGGTGGGATGGCTACTGCCTTTGCCAGATAGACTTGGTAGCCCTTAGCTGTATTTCAATCGGATTCCTAAATCACAGTCTATGAAGATTGACTCATCACAAATACAAGACCTCAATCAAAGCTTATTGAGCGACCATCAGGATCAGTTTGATTTCTTAAGTCAGCAATTGACTAAAATCGATCTTGAACCTGACCATATAGTTTCGAAGATACAAACCTTACAAGTGGCGATCCCCAGTTGGGCCTTGGGCGCCGGGGGAACGCGTTTTGGCCGTTTCTCAACCGGAGGAGAACCTTCCTGTTTAGAAGAAAAAATTGACGATGTTGGGCTCCTACATGCCATAACCCAGGCTGCGGGAGCCATTTCCCTACACATTCCCTGGGACATTCCAGAGGATCCAATGGCTATCCGAGACCAAGCCAGCTCCCTTGGCTTAACCTTTGACGCTGTCAATTCCAACACTTTCCAGGATCAGCCTAATCAAGAACACAGCTATAAATTCGGTTCACTTTGCCATACTGATGCTGCCGTGAGAGCTCAGGCCGTTAAACACAACCTCGGGGTAATTCGTATTGGAGAGGCTCTAGGTTCTAAATCCATCACCGTATGGTTAGCCGACGGCAGTTCCTTCCCGGGTCAGCTTAACTTTAGGACCGCCTATCAACATACCAAGCAGGCTTTGCAGGATATCTATGCCAGCATGCCTGATGACTGGAAAATGTACATCGAGTATAAGCCTTACGAGCCCAACTTCTATTCTATGGTCATTCCAGACTGGGGCACCTCGCTTTCTTTAGCGCAAGAGTGTGGCCCCAATGCCTATACTTTGGTCGATCTAGGTCATCACCTGCCCAATACCAATATTGAGCAAATTGTGGCTATCTTAATGATGAAGGGGAAATTGGGAGGTTTCCACTTCAACGACAGTAAATATGGAGACGATGACCTCACCGTTGGAAACGTTAAACCTTACCAACTATTCCTAATCTTCAATGAGCTGATTTATGGTACAGACAACAATGAGGCAAATAATCCCCCCTTGGCCTGGATGATTGACGCTAGTCACAACCTCAAAGACCCCTTGGAGGATTTAATTCAAAGTCTTGAGGCAATCCGCCTAGCTTACGCCAGAGCTTTGCTCATTGACCGACAAGCCTTGGCCCAAGCTCAGCAGGAAAACGATGTGACCCGTTGCCAGGAGATCTTGCAAACTGCCTTCCGGGTAGATGTTCGTCCCTTGCTGGCCGAGGCTAGAAAACGAAGCCATGGAGCACTAGCACCGCTCCAAGCTTATCGGGAATTGAGCGTGCGGCAGAAGCTCATAAAAGAAAGAGGAACCCATGTGGTGGCCACTGGCCTTTAACCTCATGGCATTTAGAATAATAGTCTTTTCGATTTATGCATACCTTGATTTTTGATATTGGAAAAACCAACAAAAAAGCTTTTGTCTTTGACAAAAAGTACAAGGAACTGCATAAGTCCTATGTCCAATTCGAAGAAAAACAGGATGAGGATGGTTTCCCTTGTGATGACCTCGATGCCATCCAGCTGTGGATCCAGAAAACGCTAACTGCCCTATTGCAAGATCCCAATTTTGATATCACCGCCATTAACTTCTCTAGCTACGGGGCTAGCTTGGTTCATCTGGATGCCACCGGCAAGCCGTTGACACCCCTATATAATTACCTCAAGCCGTATCCTCCTGAAGTTCTTACTTCCTTTTATGCCACCTTCGGTAAACCTTCGGACATGGCCAGAGAAACAGCCTCTCCCCGATTAGCAATGCTCAATTCGGGACTGCAGCTTTACTGGCTCAAAAAAACACAGCCAGAGATCTTCAAGGCAGTGCGCTGGTCCCTTCACTTACCGCAATACCTTAGTTACTTATTGACAGGAGTTCCGCTGAGTGAATACACAAGCATTGGTTGCCATACAACATTATGGGATTTCGAAAATCAAGCTTATCACGATTGGGTTCGAATGGAAAAGCTCGATCACATCCTTGCCCCCTTGGTACCAACCAACACGAGCATTAACCGCAAAATATTGGGCAAGCAGCTTAAGGTAGGGATCGGTATTCACGATAGTTCTGCGGCCTTGCTGCCCTATCTTATGGCGGAGCCAAACCCCTTCTTACTCCTCTCCACCGGTACCTGGAGTATTGCACTTAACCCTTTTAACCAAGAACTGCTAACGGAAGCTGAACTAGCACAAGATTGCCTGAACTTTCTGCGAGTAGATGGAAATCCTGTGAAGGCAGCTCGGCTTTTCCTGGGTGAGGAGTACAAAACACAGTTGCGACAATTGATCCAATACTACACTCCCGCTCCCCATGCGCATCGACAAGTAGAATTTGATCCTAGGCTCTATGCAAAAATCAGTGAGCGTCCAGGATATCTATACCGATTTAAACACTTGAACACATCTTGGCAACAGCCTCCAGAAACCCAATTCTCAGGAATGGCCACCTTCGAAGAAGCTTTCCATCAACTCATGTGGGAACTGGTACAATTACAAATTCGGAAGGCAGAACTAGCCATTGGTAGCGGTACCGTAAACAAGATTTTTATTGATGGGGGATTTGCGGATAATAAAGTTTATGTTGCTATGTTAGCGCATCATTTCACTAAAGCTAAAATTCGAACGACCGCATCGCCCTTAGGATCTGCCCTAGGAGCAGCGATGGTGGTCCGTGACAAAACAGTGGGAAAGAAATTTCTCAAGCGAAATTATGCTTTAAAAAAGTACAAACGACAAGTAGTAAGCCAAGATGACTGAACTAAAGATTAATCCAAGGTACCCTGATATCGATTTTTTGCGAGCAAAAGCGAAGAAACGAATCCCACGATTTGCTTTTGACTATCTCGATGGTGGCTGCAATTCAGAAGTAAATCTCCGCAGAAATACGGCAGAAATTAGAGATATACAACTGAAACCCTACTACCTAAGACAATACGGGAAAGTCTCAACCGAAACCACTCTGTTCGGTAAAACCTACAGCGCCCCCTTTGGCATTTCCCCCATCGGACTACAAGGGTTAATGTGGCCAAGAGCTTCCGAAATACTAGCCAAGGCCGCCTTTGATCACAATATTCCGTACATATTAAGCACCGTTGCCACGGCAAGTCTCGAAACCATCAGCGAAATCACAGAGGGGAATGCTTGGTTTCAGTTATATCATCCCGTGGAAGATACACTTCGGGATGACCTCTTACGCAGAGCCGCAGCAGCCGAGTATCCCGTACTAGTCATCTTGTCCGACGTACCAACTTTTGGATACAGAGCTAAGGAAATAAAGAATGGGCTGGCCATACCACCCAGGATGACATTGAGCAATATGCTACAAATCCTAGGCGCCCCAAACTGGGCCATCCAGACCTTATTGGCAGGGCAGCCAGAGTTTAAGACATTAAAACCATACATCCCTAAGGGCATGAGTCTGCGGCACTTGGGGCTTTTCATGAATAAGACTTTCAACGGCCGCCTGAATGAGGAAAAAATCAAAATATTACGAGATAAATGGAAAGGTAAATTGGTACTAAAAGGAGTGGCTAGTGAAGAAGACACCGAAAAAGCCGTCGCCTTAGGGCTAGATGGGATTATTGTATCCAATCATGGCGGTCGACAGTTGGATGCCGGTCAATCAACCATCAAATCACTGGAAGATATTGTGCCAAAGTATCGTGGAAAAATTAAAATAATGATGGATAGTGGGATTCGTACCGGTCCAGATATTGCCAGCACTTTAGCGTCGGGTGCTGAATTCGCATTTCTGGGTCGATCTTTCATGTACGGAGTAGCGGCACTTGGGAAGCAAGGAGGAAATCATACGATATCCATTTTGAAAAAGCAGTTTCAACAAGTCATGGAACAGGTATGCTGTGAGCGAGTCGAAGAGCTACCGAACCACCTAATACCATGAACTGACTAAAACTTATTGACTGGAGTCCAGATGAATAAGTTACATCAGTTCCATAACAACAGCAAAATGAGCCAGGAAAACCAACTTACCAAAACCGAAGAATTTGAACGACAACCCGTACCTTCCTCACACCTTAAAAGCTGGAAGAGTTTCCTAGGGATGTATGCCGGCGAACACGCCGCAGGAACGGAATTTGTCATTGGACCATTATTCTTAACGACTGGTGTCAGTGCCTTCGACTTAATTGTGGGGCTATTACTAGGTAACTTTCTCGCCGTACTATGTTGGCGCTTTCTGACTACAGAAATTGCGGTAAAGAATAGATTAACACTGTACTATCAGTTGGAAAAAATCTGTGGTAAAAACCTGGTAATATTTTACAATTTAGCAAACGGAATTCTCTTTTGCTTTTTGGCCGGAGCCATGATCACGGTCTCTGCTACGGCGGTAGGCGTGCCTTTTGACATGGAAATGCCGAAGCTATCCGATACCCTGCCCAATAGCCCACTTTTTGTCATGATTGTCCTGGCCGTTGGGGCTGTAATTTCGATTGTTGCCGCACGTGGATACAATTCTGTAGCTAAGGCTGCCAACTGGATGGCCCCCTTTATTGTCCTGGCCTTCTTAGTCGCAGGAATTGTAGCCTTGGGGCAATTGGGGGTAAATAGCTTCAGCGATTTTTGGGCACTTTGGGGGAACGGAAGCGAACCCTTCCCCGGCCAAATCAAATATACTTTTTGGCATGTGGTAATCTGGTCATGGTTTTGTAACGCGGCCATGCACATCGGCATGTCTGATTTAAGCGTGTTGAGATATGCTGACAAGCCATCTGTTGGTTGGACCACGGCCGCGGGGATGTACGTAGGGCATTATATGGCCTGGATCGCAGCTGCCTTATTGTACGCTGTTTATCTACAAAGTCCAGAAGCACAGGCCTTCCTCAGTGCAGGAAATGCCCCTCCCGTTGCTCCCGGGCCATTGGCCTACAACGCCATTGGAATCTTTGGGATTATTGCTGTCATTATAGCCGGCTGGACCACAGCCAATCCAACCATCTACAGGGCGGGTTTGGCCTTCCAAGCCATTCTCCCACAAAAGAATCAGTACAGAAATGCAACGTTCTGGACGACGCTTTTGGCTGGCTCCCTGGCTACTATAGCAGGACTATTTCCGGCCTTTGCCATGAAGTTACTGGACTTTGTTGCCGTCTACGGTTTTATTCTTGCACCAGTCGGAGCCATTATTGTCTTTGAGCATTTCTTTGCAGAGAAAGCGGGAATTGCCAAAAACTACGCAGAAAAGGCGGGAATTTCTTTCAACTGGACAGTTCTGATCGCTTGGCTACTAAGTGTGGGTCTATTCTATACCCTATCGGTGAGTCAAGGTATTTTTCTGTCATTTTTGACGCTGCCCGCCTGGTTGGCCTGCGGAGCGCTATTTATCTTCTTGAGCAAACAGATGCAATCAGCCTAAAAGAGATGTGCACCGCCATCTACCGGAAAATAGCCTTCGCAATTGCTAAACTCAAAGCGGTAGGAGGCCTGAGCCATATCAATGACTAGTCGATGCCGAGCTCCTGCTAGGGAGGAATCCCCTGAATCGTAGCCGGCATCACCTCGATATAGACAAATAACCTGACCAGCGGCATAGTGCACAACTGGCAAAACAAATATCGGCTCTTGTTGAGCTAACAACTGGCGAACCTCCTGAACGGTCCTGCAATGGCTGATCACTCGTAGGCACAATATGGTGGGCGGCAACATGGCCTTTTGCTGTTTGGCCAGTTGTTGCAGGGCCTCATTAGGGCTCAACCATACATGCTCTACAATTTCACCATCATCAATAACCACTTGTGCATCGAGCTGCTGAATATCCGCGAAAAAGAAATAAGTAGCAAAACGGCGAGGCGAGTTAGCAGGAGTGGTCCAATGCCGGAAGAAAATAAGTCGCTCGGGATCTATATCTAAGTTTGCCTCTTCCTTGGTTTCCCGAACAGCCGCCCGTTTTGCAGCTTCCAGTTCGGTAGTCGTTCCTTCAAGTTCATCTTCGTCAATCTTACCCCCAGGGAACACCCAGGCCCCTCCTGCAAAATTTAGAGACTTATTCCGCCGAACTAACAAAACTTCGATATTACCTTCTTGCTCCCTGGCCAACATGATGGTTGAGGCCAACCGAATTTCAGACATCTTGATTTTTTTTGCAAATCGAGCTAATACTTCCCATACTAATGCTCCTACATTAAAAAGGTTTACCCCCTACTTTAAAGCGAAAAGCTTATTATTGAGTAATAATTCACGACAGACAATATAACATTAACACATGAATCGCAGGAGTTTCAACACAAAAATGGGCATTTTGAGCGCAGCATCAATCCTTCCTTTCCAAGCTTGTTCGAAAGAAGCATCACCAAAGTTCAAAATGGGTTATCAATTATTCAGTGTCAATCAAGAGATGAATGATGATCCCATCAATACGCTAAAAGCCTTAAAGACAATGGGCTATCAAGACTTTGAAATTTATGGTTTTGATGACAAGAAGGTGACCTACTATGGTATTGATGCCAATGAATTCAAAAAACAACTTGATGACTTAGAGTTGAGTGTTACCAGCGGTCACTATGGCTTTGCCACTTACTTATCAGAATCCGAAGATGAACTCAAGCGCTTTGTCGACCAATGCATTAAAGGCGCTAAGGCCTTGAAATCTCCCTACATCACCTGGCCTTGGATCGCTCCAGAGCAAAGAAACATGGAGACTTTCAAGCTGATGACGGGAAAACTCAACCTCATCGGAGAACAGATAAAGGCGGCGGGCTTAGGCTTCGCCTATCACAATCATGGCTTTGAGTTTGAAGAACACGATGGAGAACTAGGTTATGATGTAATTATGCAGGGAACGGATCCCGATTTAGTGAAATTGCAGATCGATATGTACTGGGTGATGCATTCCTCTACCCTCACACCCAAAGAATGGATTGCCAAAGAGCCTGGAAGATTTGTCATGTGGCACATCAAGGATATGGATAAGGTAAGTAGAGACTACACGGAACTAGGAAATGGATCTATCAACTACGAAGATATCATGCCTGATCCAACGGAATCCGGACTGGAATACTACTACCTAGAACAAGGAGGCAACTATGCACATAGTCCGATGCGAAGTGCCGAAAGTAGTGGTACTTTCTTTAAAGCCAAGCTGCAAAAATACTTGTAGATAGATGGATGGGGTCTCCGGTTAAAACCTGCTCCTAGGTGTTGGTGTTATACTTTGAGTATTCATCATTTACTCATTGTGGAGTCTAAAGGAAGAAGTCGTGAAATTTACTATAAAAGACAAATTCAATCAAGAATTACCAGCAGATCCAAATCGAACTAATAGCAGAAGACAAGTTTTTGAGGCTTGCTTTTCTTATGTCACCCCCAGGATACCTTCTGCTCCAAAGTTGCTACATGTAGCGGAGGAGATGGCCGCAAACTTAGGGTTGACCGACGAGGATATTGATTCTCAGGAATTTCTATCCATTTTTTCGGGTAGTTCCGTGCTTGCAGGCACGGCCCCGTATGCCATGTGTTATGGGGGACATCAATTTGGAAACTGGGCGGGTCAACTGGGCGATGGCCGAGCGATCAACTTAACAGAGGTAGAACATGCCGGCAAAAGTTGGACCCTGCAATTGAAAGGAGCCGGGGAAACACCCTATTCCAGAAGAGCAGATGGTTTGGCAGTGCTAAGATCCTCCATCCGAGAGCACCTATGTAGTGAGGCGATGCACCACTTGGGCGTTCCGACTACACGCTCCCTATCCTTGATTTTGACGGGTGACCAGGTCCTGCGGGATATCATGTATGACGGCAATGCTGCCTACGAAAAAGGGGCGGTCGTTTGCCGAGTAGCGCCTAGCTTTATCCGTTTTGGAAACTTCCAGATTTTCACCAGTAGAGGGGATCTAGAAAACCTTAAAAAACTGACGGACTTTACGATCAGGCACTACTTTCCCATGATCCAAGCCGAAGGTAAACAAGCTTATATTGAGTTCTACCGAAAGGTAGCCGAACAGACCTTGGAAATGATTGTGCATTGGCAGCGCGTGGGTTTCGTTCATGGTGTGATGAATACCGACAATATGTCTATTCTAGGGCTTACTATTGATTACGGTCCATACGGCTGGCTCGAAGGCTACGATCCAGATTGGACGCCGAATACCACGGATCGACAGTCTAGACGATATCGTTTCGGCCAACAAGCGGGAGTGGCTGCCTGGAATCTCATGCAGCTAGGTAATGCTATCTATCCACTGGTAGAAGAGGTAGAACCCTTTAATGAAGTATTGCAGGCCTTCCAGAAGAATTACCGCACGGCCTACTTGGAGATGATGGGGCAAAAACTCGGATTGACTGGAGCACCTGCCACCTTCCAAGATCTTGTCCAAAGTTTGGAAACCAATCTCCAGTTAACGGAAACGGATATGACCATCTTCTTCAGAAATCTCGCTGATTTCAAAAGGGATGATGAGGAATCGGCCAATGCCTGGCTGGATCTAATCAAGGAAGCCTTCTATAAAGAATCCGAAGTAAAAGAATCGATCTACGAAAAATGGCAAACGTGGTTTAACCAATACCATAGAATCCTACAACAAGAGCCCAACACGGACCAAGAACGCAGGGAAAACATGAATCGGGTGAACCCCAAATATGTACTGCGCAACTATATGGCTCAGCTCGCCATCGACGCCGCTGATCAGGGCGATTACTCAATTGTGGAAGAATTACACGAATTGCTTAAGCAACCTTATGCAGAACAAAGTAGCCAAGGAAAATGGTTTGCGAAACGGCCAGAATGGGCGCGTCATAAGGTGGGTTGTTCAATGCTATCTTGCAGTTCCTAGGCGCTTCAAACTCATCTACTAAGCCCTGAAAAATCAGCGTCATTCTGATAACTTGGGAATATTTACTATTTTGACTCACGCAACTGGTTCGATGGGAGTGCACCGAACCAGTTTTTATTTTGTTTAACCTTGTGGCATACTAGTAGATGGAAGTTACACCCAAAAAAGGTTTTCAAGGGTTAATTGAAAATTGGCAGAGTGATTTAATAGCAGCAGTAAGTGTTGCACTGATTGCCTTACCGCTTTCTCTCGGTATAGCATTAGCGGCCGGAGCCCCACCAATGGCGGGCATTATCTCAGCAGTAGTGGGTGGTTTTGTCACCACACTCTATAGAGGAGGACATATTGCGGTAAATGGTCCGGCGAAGGGCGTCATTGCAGTGATCCTGGGTGGAATTGCCATTATGGAGGATGGCTCGGGACAAACCTTTAACTATGTTTTAGCAGCCATTGTGGTTTCTGGGGCTATCCAGGTCATTTTAGGTTTGTTGAAGCTAGGACGCTTTGCCGATATCTTCCATTCTTCGGTCATTCATGGCTTGCTGGCGGCCATCGGTATTATCATTTTCGCCAAGCAGATCCATGTCTCCTTGGGCACTCATTCTGAGAGTCACAGCATCGTGGAAAACCTCTTTGATGCCGTGCGATTCTTACCGCATGCGAATCCCTTTGTTATCATCATTTCTGGTGTAGGCCTGCTCTTATTGCTTTTCCACTCAAAGATCAGCTATAAGTTCTTTCATTTACTACCCACGCCGATGTGGGTGATCGCATTATCCATCCCGTTCGCCTATTTCTTCAATTTCTTTGAAGAGCACGATATGTCCTTTTTTGGCCATCCCTTCGCGGTAGGGCCAGAGTTGCTGTTGGATATTCCGGATAGCATCGTAGAGTCAATCATGTATCCCAACTTCGGCAAGATTCAAACCATTGAATTTTGGACCACCGTATTTTCTATTTTGATGATCACCAGTATCGAATCCTTGGCCATTGCTAAGGCCATTGATAAGATAGACCCTTACAAAAGAAAGACAGATCTCAACAAGGACTTAACGGGAATTGGATTGAGTACGATGGTGGCTGGTTTTTTAGGTGGCTTACCGATCATCGCTGTGATCATCAGAAGCACGGTCAACGTACACAACGGAGCTAAAACCAAATGGTCCAATATGTATCAAGGTTTGCTGCTACTGATTTTCATCGTTGTCTTGAGTCCGATCATGCAACGGGTGCCGCTCTGTGCCTTTGCCATATTGCTAGTCTATACTGGATTCAAACTGGCCTCCCCTACTGTCTTCAAGCAAGTTTACAGTCATGGAGTAGAACAACTGATCTTCTTTGTGGGGACGATGGTGTTGACCCTATATACCAACCTTCTAATTGGACTATTTGGGGGATTAATCTTGGTGTTGGTTAGTCATTTGCTCCTGGCCAAGGTTTCTATCCCCAGGTTCTTTAACATGGTCTTTAGACCCGGCTCCAATCTGCTAATGAAACCAGATGGTAGTTATGAACTCAAGATTCGGGGGATAGCCAATTTCTTGGGTATTTTAAATATCAATAAGCTGGTAGCCCAGATTCCTAATGGAGCCAATGCCACCATAGACCTTTCCGAGACCCGCTTGGTTGGTTTTACCGTATTAGAGGATCTCCATGATTTTCAGAAGATTCATCAACAAAATACGGGCGGAAAAGTGCAGATAACGGGTCTGGACAGCCATGTATCCTCAACCAATCATAAGTTAGCGACCAAGATTCAAATTGACCCGGTCGAACCGCTGACCAGAAGACAAAGCAAGCTTAAGGAAATGGCCGATAGTTATGGCTGGAACTTCCAAACCGAACCGGTGGAGGATCTTGAATACTTCCAGTCCTTTTATTTCTTCAAAACCCGTCCCATTGAAGCAGAATCCAATTGTATCTCTGATCTAGATAAGGACATGCATTTGGAGCTAATCGATGTCACCTTTGAAGAAGGTTCCGATATACTACCGGAGGAATACGACACCACGGTAGGCTTACTCAAGCTTCCCTTCTCCATTCCTAAATTCACTATTGAAAAGAAGGATTTTCTAGAACGCGTCCTACACTTATCTGAGCACAAGGATATTGACTATAGCCTTTATACAGATTTCCCGAAAGACTACATTGTGAAGGTAGACGATGTGGAAGCCATGGATAAATTCCTGACTGAGAAACTTAAAGTTCTGATCGAAATTAGTGGCCTGCACCATCTAGAGAGTAATGGCGAGGCTATCTTGATTTTCAGCAACAATTTCGAATTGGCTCAAATCCAAGAATACGCCAAAATGATCCAGTTCGCCGAGAACTTTAAGTCTATGATTAAGGAGAATTAGGCCCCAAGGTATCCAAGTTTCTAGGCCTTCTATTACCTTAATCTATTCTTCTCTCCGCAACGATTCCACCGGCGCAGCGGCAGCCGTTTGATAGGTTTGTCCACCTAGGGTTAGCGCAGCAATAAGCAAGGACACTATGCCAGCAATCAGATAGGCTAAGCCATTCTCAGGGGCGCGGTAGGCAAAGTTTTCCAGATAGCTGTTGATCCCCCACCAGGCGAATGGACAAGCGATCACAAAGGCAACGATGATAATCCGCATAAAGCGTTTTAGCAACAAGAACATAATTTGCATCGTAGAAGCACCATTCACCTTCCGAATGCCAATTTCCTTGACACGCTGTTGTACTTCGAAAAGGGAGATGCTAAATAAGCCTAGGGCAGATATAATTAAACCCACAAAGGTAAATAGGGAATAGATGGAGGCAATGCGTTGATCTTCTTGATACATTTCCTGTACTTCATCTTCAAAATATCGATAGGAGAAATTATCTCCTGGATTAGCTTCTTTATGTAGCTCCTGCAAGAAGGCCAAAGCTTCTTCATCTTTACCTTCGGCTACCTGCATCATGTAACCAGAATCTTCTCGATCATCGTGATAGTAAATCACCAAAGGTGATATCGGATGAGATAAATGTTGATAGTAAAAATCTTTGATTACTCCAATGACTCGGAAAGGAGATTTCTCCGCACCCCAATAGGAATTGGCAATTCTCGCTTCAGTCAAATCTTCAAACCCAAAGTGGAGCATGGCACGTTCGTTAATCACCACCTTTTGATCCCTGCTTTGATCTTGGTCTGGCTCAAAAAAGCGCCCATGCAGCACTTCAAAACCAAATAAATCTTTGATGTTAGGCGTCACTGACATGCCATGCATCGTTTGATATTCACCACCATCCATATTCTTCCAGGGCATTTCGTGGGTATTCAGGGGTGTATCACCAAAGGATAGCTTTGACAAGTTGGGATTGGCTTCAATTTCATTCACCACTCGACTTACCACCATGTCCGCCCTGGATTGGGCTTCCCGTCGTTGCGCCTGAAAAGCTTCCCATTCTTCCTCATTATCAGTTTCTGGGAATGATATTTTGTTTACCTCATCCTGAAAATCGAATCCAGCTCTGATGATGTGTTGTCGCTCAATGCCTAGATCTCGCTTCAACATAAACTGCGTCTGTCGATGAAAGGATAGGGCCGCGATGAGTAGAATGATTGAAATTCCGAATTGGATGCCAATCACCCATTTACGAAAATCAGCCCCCTTTAGACCAGTAAATTTACCCTGCAGTAAAGTAATAGAGGTGAGTTTGGGGATCCGAATGATCGGATAAATGGAAAGCACCACCGTTAGACCTACAATCAGGAGTAGCGCTAGTAGTATGTCTTCGGGAATACTGAGTGCAATGGGCTTGCTGGTAAATCGCTGTAACCACGGCGTTAGATAGAGGATCAATATACTAGCTAACCAAACGGCTAAAAAGCTACTTATGAAGTTCTGAAGTAAAATCTCAGTGCTAAGCTCTCTGCGCGCTGCGCCAAACACCTTTTTAATACCAAATACCTTGGATTGCCTAATCAATAAAGCGAGAAAAATATTGACATAATTGAATAAACTAATTCCAAGGATCAAGGTAGCAGCAAGTAGCAGGATATATACATTCCTTAAATTGCCAGTGCGTAATATACCTTCGGACGTCACCGAATTATCGAAGTAGGAGTCTGCAAACGGTATAAATCGAATGCTACTTTCGGGAAATTGGGGATGTTCTCGTGCAGCAAATTCTATCTCCTCATTTAAAGGTTCAATACTCGCTCCAGCATTCAAGCGGACACACTCCAAGCCCATTCTCCCCCAGTGTCGCTTCGCATGATGGGGAACCAACACCTCAAAATCCAAACTGCTGTTTTTCGGCCATTCCCCGAGCAAGCCAGCCACTAGAAAGCGCTGACCTCTGAAAAGGACTTCCTTGCCCATCGGGTTCTCTTCTCCAAATAGCTTTTTAGCTACTGAGGGTTTTAGTAATAAATCTTGCGGGTTATACAGTACGCTCCCCTCATCACCAGCTAGTAATGGAAAGTCAAAAACCTCTAGAAAAGCGCTGTCAACAACTAGTACCTGGGCGGGAATAGCTTGTTCCTGGTATTCAAGTTTTTCATCATTGTATTGTATAATCCGGGTGAATGTGGAGACTTCTGGAAAAGTACTATACTCCTGTTTAAAAAAGTCAGTCAGCGTCATATACCTTGGCTCGCTTAAAGGAGTAGCTCGGATAGTGGCCCAGTAAATATCATCTACTCCTTCGTGAAAGCGGTCTGTATTCCATTCAAATTGACCATATTTAAAAAGAAAAAGCGAACAGCTTAGGCCTAGGGTAAGCCCTAAGATGTTCAAAAAGGAATGAGGGCGGCCGGAAATTATGTTTCTAAAAGCTTCTTTGAAGTAAAAGGGTAACATTTGCTTCTGATTTTTGAGCTTAGCGTTCTTCTTTTCTTAATGGATTCACTCCTCCTATTCCAAACCCAATGCCAATGCTGATTACTTTCGGTCAACAGGTAGGTGCATTCCTACCATAAACCGGAATTAATTAAACATAAAAAACTCATAATCAATTCAGTAGAATAAAAGTCAAACAATGCCAGCATATCAATTTCACTCGAAATTTTCAATCTTGGAATTCTCCTACTTTTTGATTTCCAGGAATTTCGTCAAAATATTGGACATACGAGTGTCTAATTTTTTGACACTCACTTTGAGATTAACTCTATCTTAGAGTGGTAATAATAATTGGATGGCCATAAAAAAGAATAACCTATTATTAATCGATGACGATCGCGCTACCTTGAGAGCATTACAGCTACTTCTAGGAGAGCAATACCGTTCTGTAAATATCTGCAACCATCCAGAACAAATACCTGAACTGTTAGCGCAACAAAGCTACGATGCGATCCTATTGGATATGAATTTTAGACCCGGGGCACGTTCTGGTAATGAGGGGCTCTATTGGTTGAAGAGAATCAGAGCTATTGATCCAGCTGTAGGAATTGTGCTTTTGACTGCTCACGGAGAAATCGATTTGGCGGTCCAGGGTATGAAAATTGGTGCCATTGATTTTTTGCAGAAGCCTTGGGACAATGATCGACTTTTTGCTAGTCTGCATTCCGCAGTGCAAGTTTCAAACTCGCGCAGGAAGGCTAAGGGTAGCCTGGTAGAGGGTAGAAATGAAGAGGGTTTTGGAGAAAAAATGATCTTGGGGCGTTCCCCAGCCATGCAGCAGGTTTTAGAAATGGTCGACAAAGTAGCTGCTACCTCCGCTAATATTTTGCTTACTGGGGAACATGGGACGGGAAAATCCATGATTGCCAGAAAGATACACCAAAGTTCCCCCCGGAAAGACCGGCCCTTTATCAGTGTTGATCTCGGCTCGATCGCTGAATCCCTCTTCGAAAGCGAATTGTTTGGCCATGCGAAGGGTGCCTTCACGGGAGCGGGACAGGAACGAGTCGGAAAATTTGAGCAGGCGGATGGGGGCACGCTGTTTCTGGATGAAATCGGCAACCTAAGCCCTCCCCTGCAGGCGAAGCTATTGGTAGCCTTGGAAAATCGCGCCATTACCCGAGTTGGCGGCTTCCAGGCAAAACCAATCGACATTCGTTTGATCACCGCCACGAACCAATCGCCCTCCGCCTTAGTGAAAAAAGGGACTTTTCGCGAAGACTTATTATTCCGTATAAATACCGTTCAATTGGAGTTGCCTCCCCTCCGAGCACGCGCTGATGATCTGTTTCTATACGCACAACATTACTTTGAAAGTTTCGGCAAAAAATATGGCAAACTTGGGCTTTACCTTAGCCCGGAAAGTAAGCAATTGATGAGGCATTACCGCTGGCCAGGTAATGTGCGAGAGCTAAGGAATATCATTGAACGAGCCGTTATTTTAAGTGATACCAAAACCTTGCATCCAGCTGCGCTAAATTTTCAAGATGCAGAACTCTTAGAAGAAGAGGAAGTTGCCTTTACCCTAGAAGAAATGGAACGTAAAATGATCTTGAAAGCGATCGATCAACACCAGGGAAATTTCAGCGCGGCGGCAGAACAATTGGGGATTTCTCGGCAAACCCTCTACAACAAGATCAAGAAATACAATTTGTAAACGCTGAGCCTGGATGGGCCCTTGACAGTCTCAATACATTATGCTCAATCGTCAGCTTTTCGGAATCATTTTGGCCAACGCCATACTTATGGCAGGTTTATCTCTGTTTACAATCTGGACTTATTACCACTATCAGAGTGTAGCTTTATTGAGTTTTCCGATATCCTTAGTGATCCTACAAATACTCGGCTTCACCTACTACCTCAATCGAAGAAATAAGCAATTGGCCACCTTCTTAACCTCAATAGAACAGGAAGATACTGCCATTCGCTTTCCTACGGAAGTCAAAAATCAATCCCAACGCTTGTTGCACACCCAGCTAAATCGCGTTAATCAAATCCTACAAGACATAAAACTGAAACATGGTGCACAGGAGCAATACTATAGGACGTTACTTGATCAAGCCAGTACGGGGATCTTAGTCATCAATGCAGAGGGGCAGGTTCCCACCATAAATCAAAGGGCTTTGGAGTTGATCGGGCGTCAGCATCTAAGGCACCAGGATCAACTGGCAGCGGTTGATCAGCAATTGCACCAAACCATTAAATCTATAGGTAATGGCGAAAAACAGTTATTAGCCTTACGAATTGAGGAGCAATTGGTGCAATTAATGGTTAGCAGTGCCAGCATCATCAGTTTAGGGGAATCTTATAGGCTAATTACCTTGCAGGATATTCGTAACGAATTGGACAAAAAGGAATTGGATGCCTGGATTAAGCTGATTCGGGTGATCACACACGAAATAGCCAATACGATAGGCCCGGTGCTCTCCTTATCCCGAGGCATGCAAAAACACCTAGAAGAATTGCCTCCAACTGATCATTCCCGCTTTCTTCATGAAGCCCTAAACATCATTACAGAACGGGGAGAAAACCTATCTAGCTTCATCACCAGGTATCGCCGATTGATGAAGGTCCCTAACCCAGTGCTCAAAGCAGTAAGCCCTCTGTCCATCATAGATAAGCTACGCATCTTGGTGAGTCACCAGCTCGCTGAAAGTGGAGTGAAACTAAGCGTTAATAAGCATATTCCACCCCTACCCTTCTTGGTCGACGAAGGACTCTTTACGCAAGCCCTTTTGAACCTAATCAAAAATGCGGCGGAGGCCCTTCAGTCTACACCCGATGGACAAATAAGTATTCAGGTTCGAATAGATCAAAATCACCAGCTGAACTGGGAAGTGATGGACAATGGGCCGGGCCTCCCAGCAGAAAATCTGGAAGATATTTTTGTACCTTTTTTTACCAATAAAGAGGAAGGCTCGGGTATAGGTCTAAATATTGCCCGGCAGATCGTTCGTCTTCATGGAGGCACGCTGAGGGCTCAGAATCGGAAGGAAGGCGGGGCACTGTTCCTAATTGCTCTTCCCCTTCGCATTGATTGATAATAGCTTACCTACTACGGTTGATGCTAGTAGAGGATGGCAAACCTCTTATTATCTCCTGCTAGCTTGAAAATAATCTGGGAGATGCAAAGGCTTCTATGCATGACCTAAGAGGGTGACCAGTTCTACTTTTTCCAATTTTCCTCGGAGCATCACCTCTCCTAGGGATTTGATCCTACGATTTAGAAACGAAATATCAATATGGTCTACTAACTTTTTGGATAGCAAAATTTTAACCTTTTTCTCATTACACAGACTTTGTATTCTAGCAGTAGTATTTAAGACATCACCAGAATAGACGATCTCCCTCTTCACAGCACCCACCTCTCCTGCGATGACCTTGCCATAATGCAGTCCTGCCTTGAATTCGGGTTGAACGCCATACTTAGCCTGAAAGTAGTCGGATTTTTCTTTCAGCATCTTTTCCACAGCAAAGTAACAACGAATACAGTTGGCCTTGGTAAAACCAGACGTGACATCCCAAGTAATCACAATCTCATCGCCAACATACTGGTAAATTTCTCCGTAAGTGGATAGAATACCAGGTGTCGACATTTTAAAAGTATCATTGAGAAAATTAAAGTATTTTTCTTCACCTAATTCCTCTGCGATAGTAGTCGAGGATTTTAAGTCCATAAACATAAAAATCCGCTCCTCATTTCTTGGGTGGAAGTACTTCCCTCCAATAAACTTCGTGAATGTCTTTGGGCCAAATTTATCTCTTACCATTAAAAGCAAAACGGTAACAATTGATACCAGCAGCCAAAATAAGAAATCAGGCAGAGTAGCTAGGCTAAATATGCTATGGAAAACTGTTTGAACCACACCCCCATCTTTAATGACATTAGGATCATTGGCAGCAAAAGCGATAACAAACAGCATGGTCATGAGAACATTGAGGGAAGCGTAAATCAATATGATATAGAGAAAAGCTTTACGAAAAGAAACCTTCCTCAACCAAAAGCCCCATAAATACACCAATATCACACCTCCCAAGGCCCCAAAAAAAATGAGCCCGATAGCTCCACTGCTGACAATACCTTGTGGATTAGCATCATCGAAGCAGTTATTCTGTTTCAGGACAGAGTAATGATCTAGATATTTCCAAATACCTAATAGAAACCAAAGCGCACTAACCCAAAAACCTGTAACCAGTTTATCCTTGAATTCATAGGAAATCTTTTCCTTGCTAAAGAAGTGTTTCATGTAAAGCGATAGTTTATCCTTGACCGTACTCCAAGAAAATCTGTAAATCAAAGGCAAAAATAATATTGTCTTGCTTTCGTCAATAGAGTAATGAACGGGTTGACAATTAGAGGCTAGATATGCGTTGGAAGCTGTATTTTTTTTTGTAGTAAGAAATAATGCGGTAGGTCGCGTACTTTCTAGCCTAATCCACTCTAATCTGGAAGATGATGCACCTGTTGGGGTACTAATCAGGTATAAAATAGCAGAGCTTACCGCCAGCTTTCTGGCTTTTATAGTCTTTCCTTGGTCTTATCTCTTGTTCGACCCAACTTTGCTATTTACCAATCAATGGCAAAGTTCCAGTGGGACACCTACGGCTCAGCATCGGCAAGAAGGAGGAGCATTCCGTTACTTTGTTCTCCCCCTCCGTACCGATTAACAGTCACTTACCAACCACGGTCGTAGCCATGGAAACCGGCCGGCAAGCTGCCCTAAGTTGTTATCTTTTCAACGCCCACTATTTGGTAAACTTTGCCATTGGACTTTGTTAGTATGTACAACTCTCCCTCTGCATCAACCCCTATTCGCAGCTCCACCCGTCTACTACCGGTTACAGCAACTAAATCTGTTACTTCCCCACCAAAAGACACATCTAGACGATAAATTGGAGCTTGCTGGCCTGCCACTACATCGGCAATATTCGTGTAGAATAAGGTTCCAAGAGAAATATCACCAAAGATGTATTTCCCCTTTAGCTCCTCCACCGCTTCACCAGCATATACATAACCGCCAGAGACCGCACTTCCCTCATCATGATCATATTGAATAACCGGATCGGTATACTTTCCTTCATCTCCCTCAACGGGATAGACCAATTCGGGATTGGCATATACATCAAATAAGAAAGTTCCCTCTCGGTGGGGCCAACCATAATTCGCTCCGGCCTGCCCCAGGTTCACTTCCTCCAAGCTGTGCTGACCGATATTGGTAATCAACATTCTACCGGAACCCGTTTCATCCCAACTTATCCGGTGAGGATTCCGGAATCCATAAGCCCAAATTTCAGGTAGAGCCTTTGGCGTATTGACAAAGGGATTGTCAGCAGGAATTCCATACTTCCCATTGCGGCTATCTCTACCTAAGGGATCAATCCGAATTACCGAACCCCAGATATGTTCGATATTGTCACAAAGGGAAGGAAGTCTCTTCAAGGCCAAGCTAGCATCCCCAATTCCTAGATACAACTTACCATATTCCTGGCTACCAGGTGTGGCTAGAGGATTAAAGTTTAGTTCTTGAAAGGTGTGGGCACCTGAAGCCATATCTACTCTCAATACCTCCCTCTTTGTTCCAGAAAAAATAGAACTAGCAGGGTCGTCTGCTTTCCATTCTAGTAATACAAACTGTAGGGCAATTTTAATGGAGTCAGGTACTGTGTAATCAGCAGCTGCACTTCCAGCTTTTTCGCTATGGGTCGTGTAGAATAGACCGTTCGTCTCAAAATCAGGATGAAAAGCCCAACTGGCTAAACCGGATCCTTTACCGGGGTTATCCACAAATTGCGGCAGCTCTGCGGCAGCATCTAGATAAACGGAAAGCGTCCGATCCTTTTTTATTTCAAATAGTTTACCGCGCAGATCATGGATAAAAACACGACCTCCAGGAATGGGTTCCATTTGGTTGATTCGGGATACCGGAGTCACTTCAGAACTTGGAGGGATCTCCAGGTATTCTTCAAGCTGCAAACTTAAACCGGAGGAGGGAATTTTCTCCGCAACGGGATTTAATAGTCCTCCTGGCCGGTTATTGGTATTGCGTTTTTCTCCCTCCGAGAATTTATGGATAAAGCCCAAAAGGTCTTCTAAATCCTCGTCTCCCAGCATGGCAAAAGGCGGCATATATTGCTTGTACTTGGCAAAAAGTTCTTTTGATCTCGGGTCACCTTTCTCTATCATTTCTGGCGGGTTCTTAATAAAAGCCACCAACCAATCTTTTTCTACTTCTGAAGTCACCCCACTCAGATTTGGGCCTATCCCATTTTCTGCAAAGCTATGACAGCTGGCACAATGTAAATTGAACAACTGCATTCCGCGTTGGATAACCATTTCCCCCGTGGAGTACTCGCCTTTCGGCTTGGCACTAGCCTGTGCTGTTTCCACATCAGAACCTGGTGCACAACTGGGTAAAAGTATAAAACTGAATATAGAAAGTAAGGCAGGGATCAGTAGATGAAATTGAGAAAGGCGTCCTTGGCTTCTTGAGAAATTAGCATAATGATTACTTCCCCACAGCGGGTGCTGTGACACTTGTCGTCGCATATTGAATGGTTTTTCGTTTTTAACTTCTTGTACGAATGACGATTTATCTTTACGCCAGTGAAATTACAGACTTATCTCCTAAAACACCCTATTTATTAACCTTTATGCACTTTTTAGACACCGACAATAGACGATAACCGTAGCTCGGGTTCTGTACACCCTTCATAAACCAATCAATTACTTAAAGGAACTCAACCAAGAGTTGCGTTTTGATAGATTACGATAATCACGTTTTTTTAAAGGACACTTCCGTACCATTCGGGGCAATCCTCTTTACTCGCGCCTCATTTCCAGTAGAAAACTCCAGCACCCATAGGCTTCCATCGGAAGCAACTAATCCTCCGGAAGGAGACCAGCTGCCCTTTGACTGATAAATGGTCTCGCTTGTCCCGTCGGGACTAATCCTTTTGATCTTTTTGCCACCAAAAAGCGCCACATAAACCCTATGTTGTAGATCCGTCCAAACGCCCATTACATAATGGCGGTCCCGAACAAAGCTAAACAGCGGTTTTCCTTCCTTTAGATTGGCTGAAAGGATAGTCACTTCCCCATTATTGGTCACTCGTTTTAGTTGTAGATGATCCACAACATAAACTTCACCTATTCTACCCGGTACATGAAGCCAGCGGATATCATTAAACTTATGGGCAGAATGCCTTTGGACCTTACCAAAGGCACTAGTCCTATTTAGCATTTCTCCATCATCAGCTTTCTCCGACCAGTAGCTTGCACCTTCTACATCCCTTCGTAGACTATTATCCTTAGGAAAACCTTCGGAATCTTCGACCACTTTTTCAAAGCTTCCGTCGCTCGACAAACACCAGATAAAGTGTCCCCATTTATCCGTAGCCTCACCTTCATACCAGATGTGCTCACCATACAGATTATCTGCCTCGTCTACAAACAATTCGTGGGTGTGAACATCTTGTACTGCAATGGTATGTTCTCCAGTGGGAGTGATTTTCCAGACGTGGGTAAGATCGGTGTAAAAAACATTTCCTTGACTATCCATAACAATCCCAATTCCGGGATGAGCAGATAGAGGGACGATAGAAGAGAAAGAGAGCCCCAACAAGAGATAGAGGATTTTTCTATACATACTTTTCTTTTTACTGGAAGGCCTGATTGTTTCCAATAAAAGTAGACAACAGATCGATCCCGTATAGAAAAAGGATACCAACTACGAGTAAGGGTAGCGTAATTACTGATATCGGACTAGCAAAAGAAATGGTTGGACTGAATAGTGGCGTGATACAAGATGGAAAGAATGCCGACTAATCCAACTTAGGTATTTCAATAAAGAATTGCGTGCCTTTACCAGGTGCACTTTCGATATTCCACTTGCCGTTAATATTTTCTAGGCGAGATGTGATATTCCGTATTCCGTATCCATTGGTCATTTGTCCTACTTCAAAACCAGCACCATCATCGCTGACGGTTAACAAGATATTGTCGCCATCTTCCGAAATACTAATCCAACCATTATCTGCATCTGCATGCTTCAAGATGTTATTGATCATCTCCATGATGATGTTATAGATATGATAGCTGAGAGAGCCAAAATCGAAGTCTGGTCCTGTATTAACGAGTAGTTGAAAACTTGTTTTATTATTCTGCTTCAGTTGGGTTAGCAAACTCTGCAAAGCAGCAATCAAGCCGATGGCCTCGACCTTTTCTGGCATTAAATTATGGGATATCAAGCGTACGTCCTCATAAACATCGTCAACTAAGACCAGCGTCTTGTCCAAGATACCTTGGGCCTTTTCACCCACGGTAGGGCCGACGGCTTCCAATTGCCAACGGATAGCGGCAATCTTTGTGTTCAAGTTGTCATGCAATTCCACGGCCATCCGTTTTCGTTCTAGGTTTTGCCCTTTCAATTGAGCTAGTAAAACTTCTTTATTTTTCTGTTCTAACTCTTTATTCTTTTTACGTAACCTCCAATTTAGGATCGTGATAAATCCCAGCAAAAGGCCTGCCACTAGGATAATCCAGAAGAAGAAATCACGCGTCTGCTGTAAGTTCTCATTTTGTAAACGCGTAATTTCTTCTTCCTTCTTTTTACTTTCCAATTGTGCTTCCAAAGCTGCATAGCGATTGCTAGCTTGCTGCTTCTTCATGCTGTCCTGAGCCACAATGTACTGCTCATAATAATTCAGCGCATTTTCGTAGTCCCCTAAGGCCTTGTAGGTATAGTAAAGCTGCCAATCTGCCCTGGAAGCAAATTCAATCCAACCAGAGGCAACTGCATATTGATAGGCTTCCAATTTAAGTTGCAGGGATTCCTGGTGCCGATCTTGTTCATCCAGCACTTCTGCCCTATCGAAAAACAAGGCATAAATCACCCCATAATTTCCGCTTTTCTCGGCTTCCTCCAAAGATTTCCTAAAGTATTGCTCCGACCGCTCCTTTTGTCCTAATCGTAAAAAGACATTAGCTAAGCCATGATCATTATCAGACCTGAAGTAGCTGTCAAAATTATATTTATCGATGAATGAATCCGCCGCTACATAGTAGTGCAAGGCAGAGTCAAACCGCTCTTGCTGATAGGCACTGTAATAGTAATAATCTCCAAAAAAGTCCAAGGCTACCAATTGATTCTTAAGCTGTCCTGATCGCTTGGCATATTCATATCCTTCCCGAATTGTTTCCAGCGCCTGTTGATGATATCCCGTATGTAATAAAATAAAGCCTGCCCCCACTAGAGAGGTCGATAGATCCTGATAATCCGCCCCAGCAAGTCGCAAGGTATCCACCGCCTGATGATAGAATTTAAGCGCCTGGTCCATATTACCTTGGACGTCGTAATAGCGACCCTGGGCATTCCTTAAGACCCCCTCAGCTTTGGCCCAAGTAGAGCTTTTTGCCAATTGAATCAATGTGTCTAAAAGCAGTTCTGAGTCTTCGTATCTTTCATTGATTCGGTAGACGGCATAAGCTGCGTAAGCTCTCACCGATTGTGAATCTCGTTCTGCGGCAGCCTCCAATTGTAGGCTTTCCTGATAGTTTTGATACAGACCAATCCAGCCTTGTGTTTTTCCCGCGATGGGAAGGAAAAACAGAATCAAGAAGGGGATCAGATTAATTCTAGTGCAATTCAAATCAACTTGTATTTAAGGGCAAATTTGACCAGGCCGATGGCATTCTTTACATCCAGTTTTTTGAAAATGTTATGCCGGTGCGTTTCTACCGTCCCCTGACTAATGAATAACTCCTCTGCAATTTCCGCAGACGAATATTCTCGTACAATCAGCTTAATGATCTCTAGTTCTCTTTTGGTCAGGTGTTTGATCTTTTCAAATTGATCATCTCCTTCTTTGGTGGATAGTAACGTCCGCATTACTTCTTGGCTAAAGTGCAACTGACCTGCTGCTATTGTCCGAATGGCATTTTCCAGTTCTACACGTCCCGCTTTTTTCATCACGTAACCAGATATTCCCGCCTTAAAAGCATCCTGAATACGATCCCCTTGATCGTTGACGGTGAGCATGAGGATTTTCATATCGGGATACTTTTCCTTGATCTGAAAACTCAACTCAATCCCATTCATGTAGGGCATGCTCATATCCGTAATCAAGATGTCTACCTCTTTCTCTCCCAGCAATTCCAAGACTTTTCTACTATCATTGACAGTGGCCACCAAATCTATCCCGTCCATAAGATCAAAGAGCAGCCCTAAACTATCTAGAATGATCTGATGATCATCCACTAGCATTATCCGAATGGACTCTGACATAAAAATCTCTGTTTATTCGAAAAAGTAGGTTAAGCCAAAGTGGAACCTAACCGTTGTAAAATCCAGTGTCTCACCTAAATCGCCCACATCAGTTCCTGAAAGGGAGGTTGAACCGAAGTTACCGAATCCGATTCTGCCGTCCGCATTAAAACTGAGATTCGGAATGATAAATATATGGAATCCACCACCGACAGCAGCGCCCACACCACTACTTTTTAGCTCAAACAATGTGTTTCCATCGAAGGTGATAGGATCAATGAGTAAGTTATTAAAGGAAATAGCCCCTTCCAGAAAGGGTCGGAACCAACGCAGGGTAGCACCAAAATTATAACGACCACCTACATCAACGGTAGTCAATTGATAGTCATCCCAATCCAATTCCTGGACAAAGCCAACTTTGCTATAGGAAAATAACACTTCAATATTCTGGTTGATCCCATAAGCAGCCTTCAAACTGTAACCGACACCGGAAGGTTCGATGTCATCCAAGTCCCCCATAAAGGTACTTTCGGAGTTCCAACTTCCCAGCACCAAACTCACATTAGCAGAAAAGCCTTTGGTGGAGGATTTTATATCTTGAGCAGCCAGCTGCCAATTTAAGACTAGTACTAACACAAAACCGAGGTAATACTTTGTATAATTCATGATTGATAAGTTATGATTCTTAATAGATCCTACACCTTTAGCGGTAGATCTTCAGAAAGATTTGTTAAGTGTAATGTTGGTAGATTTCAATTTGATGCGGTTCAATTGACTTCCTCGCTTAAATTCCACCAGATCTTTGGATAGATTACTGTATTCCGGGTAAGAAATCGTTAACCATTGGCCATTGATCGCCTGTACAGATTGAAGATTAATGGCTAAAAATGCTCGTTTTTTTCCTTGGGCACGACGAACCTTTTTCACCGTAGCCTTGACTTTTGCTCCTCTAGGGATGATCAAGTGGTCACCTTGGTAGATATCGGTGCTTGTGCTTAGATATACGCTTTGCCCTTCGTAGTTCTTCTCACTGGAGACCGTCTCAGCAAAAGTGGCAGAAAGGAACATATCCGGGATTCGGATCTTCACCGCTTCTCCTGCACTTCGACGTGCTCGATTGTCTGGAGATTCAATTTGACGCGGTACCATTTCTTTTTGGACCGGTGCTTCTTCCGCAAGGGTCGTTGTAGATTTAGTCGATGGCTTCTCAACAATCTGTTCAGGTTTTGATTCTTTCTTTTGGGGCACTTCCTTCTTCTTTTGTTCCTGCACACCCGACCGTTTCTTGCTTGTAGAATTGTTTGAATTGCTTTTCTTGTTCGTTGTCTTTTTCGCCTTGGTCGATGACTTTTTCTCTGCTTGTTTTTCTGACTCTCCCTCGGCGATAGTCGGCTCCTCCTCAAAGCGTTCCAAAAATTCAATAGTACGACCTTCAGGCTGCCCCAATTGAGAAGAATTGACGGGCGTAAGATCAGCAAGCACCTCCTCTTTTTCTCCCTCCAATTCCAGGGTAGAAGGAGCATTCTTATCTACTACTATGCCCCCTTGCTCCTTATCTCCACCTCCTCTCCGACCAATTACAACAATCAGTAGGCATAAAAGCAAGGCCCCAGCCAATATTCTAAGATCTAGATCAAAGGGTAGTTGGATAGCTTTGAGCTGTGGAAACTTTGGAAGGCTGAATTGCACAGGCAAAGCCATCCGTGAATTTGAGCTAGGTTTTTGATGTTCTATCTTCTCCACAATCAAGCGGGTATCCACTTTCCCTGTCCGATAATGTTGTTCCAAATCATGGATAACTTCTTGGGTAGATTGGTAGCGTTTGTTTGGGTCTTTGTGTATTAGCTTTTTGATGATTTGAAGTAGGCGTTTATTGGCCCCAGGAATCTGCACCTTCGCCTTCTCGTGCGCAATCTGATACATCAAGGCAGCCTCGGTTTCTCCAGAAAACAAAGATTGCCCACTTAACATTTCGTAAAACATAACGCCTACAGCGTACAAGTCTGAAGCTTTCGATGGAGCACCTCCTTTCACCAATTCCGGAGAGAGATACTCCAAAGTGCCAATTACGCTGTTCTGTCTCGTCATTCGCTCCGTATTCTCTAGCCGAGCAATACCAAAGTCCATTAGCTTTACGAAGCCGCGATGCGTGATCATTATGTTACCGGGCTTCAAATCTCGATGCATAATGCCCAACTCATGGGCCGCGCCCAAACCTTCTAGCACTTGCAGAATAATCTTAGCCGCTTCCGTTTCAGGCAATCGCCCCTGCAGTTTCAGCATATCATCCAATGCCTGACCATTCACAAACTCCATTATAATGAAATGGGTATCATCCGCAGCTTGAAAATTGAACAAGGTAGCTACATTGGGATGTGAGATTCTGGCGGATAAGTGGGCTTCATTGCGAAAACGCTTAAAGCTGTCGGGATTGCTCACCAAAAATGGATGCAGCATTTTGATCGCCACTGTCCGATTCAAGTGTAGGTCGGTAGCTTTGTAGACTGTTCCCATCCCGCCTTCACCGATCCGTTCATTGATATGGAAATTGGATAGTTTTCGACCAATCATGATATTCTTATCTTTTGCGTAGGATTATTCGCTTGGTTTAGATCTGTTTGGAAGGTCTCGACAATGAGTACCGAAATGTTGTCATGCCCCCCTCTTTGTTTAGCCAAATCAATCAAGGACTGAGAGGCTTGACTCATCTTATTGTGAGTAAGGATATGCTTCAGCTCCTCCTCTTTCACATACTCATATAAGCCATCGCTACAAATCACCAGTCTATCTCCGACCTCAAATCGTAGCTTGTGTTTTAGAAAGTCCGCTTGTAACTTTGGTGAGGTCCCCATCGCTCTTGTAACCACGTTGCGTTGAGGATGACTTAAGCTTTCCTCCTCCGTAATCTGGCCGGTGTCTAAAAGATGCTGTACTAAGGTGTGATCATTGGATAACTGTATCACCTGATCTCCTTTCAATAAATAGGCTCTGCTATCTCCCACGTGGCCCAGATAGATTTCATCTTGTAAAAGAACCACTCCCGTACAAGTGGTACCCATCCCTTTAAACCGAGGATCTCTGGCGGCCCGCTGATAAATAGCTTTATTGGCTTTTTCGAAGGATTTTCGTAGCGCAGATTCAATGTTATTGTTAGCATCAAAGTAGGTTCTGCTAATAATATCCGTAGCCATTTTTGAGGCCAACTCTCCATAGCTATAGCCTCCCATCCCATCCGCCACCAGTGCCAGACAACCATGACTAGCCCTAGTTTTAAGATCAAAGGGACGGATAAATACGAGGTGATCCTCATTATTGTCCCGTACAGAACCTACATCCGTGAGCGCTACCGCTCGATAATCAATTGCGATTGGAGCTTGGTTTTTCGGGCGAGGTTCGGGTTTCTGTCTCTTCAGGAATGAAAATGCCATAGCCGGAGAATATTTTGTTTGAATGAATTCCTTGGATTTGTAAGGTGTTTCGGAAGAAGTTATGTCTCAGCTTATATTTTCGCTGAAACATAACTTCAACTGTTTCGATTTATTGAATTACCGGTGTCAAGTGCATCAAGTCTAGACCGTATTTGATTGGAATGGCGAATGTAATTCTAGCTCCTTCGGCCGAAGTAGTTGAGGCGGCAAAGATGGCGATGACTTTTCCATCTTTATCAAAAACAGGTCCTCCACTATTTCCTGCACCAGTTTCGCTGGCTGTCAGCTGGTAGTATTCACCCATTGGACTGTAATAGCCGCTTAGTTCGGCATTATTAGATAGATTACTTCCTCTAATGATCTTACCAATGGTACCATCTGTAATGGTTGGATCAGGTACAACTTTGACTTCTCCTGCAGCTCTACCAAATTCTTGCGTAGCTCGTCCATAGATTACCGTTGGAGAGATTCCTGGATAACCCATTACGGCAATCTTTTGCCCTTGTACGGCTTCTGCTCCATCCTCCTTCAGTTCTACGGGTGCAAACTCTGCCATGTGATCCACTTTGATCATTGCTACATCATGATTAGAACTTGATTGTACCATTCTAGCATTGATTCTGGAATCTGTTTTCGCGAAGGTGACGTTCATGTAAGTGCTCTCTCCTGCCAAGATCTTTCCAGAAACAGGCTCTCTTCCGAAGAATTTGGATTCAGAGGGTATCCATCTGGCTGGGGCTTTCACTCGGCCGGTTATCTTCCACTTTCCTTCAACCCTTTGATATAGCAAGCCCTGAGAAGCTTCGCGTGGGAAAGTGTAAGGGTATTTCCAAGGTTCAGCGATGTGCTTATTGGTAAGGATGTAACCATCTTCATCTACGATGAAACCCGTACCAGAGAGGGATGACATAGCAATAGGAGCTCCCTCTACCACATCTTTCTTCAATCCTAGCAATGGCTCTATCACACCAGGCTCCATTTCAATAAACAGTGGCATTACATATTCCTTTCCGGTTTTTTCATCCTTCTGGCGAGTATACTGATGGTAGATATCGTCTCCGGTAGGTGCATGGATCAATTTGAACCCAAACTCGATAAATACTACCTTATCGGTGTTTTCCTTGGCAATTCTTGCAGGAGAAAAGGCTTCTTCCACTACCGTGGTGGTATTGGTGATTACTTTCACCGTATCGGTTCCCGCTGTAAAGTCATCTTTGGAAGGGATTAATTGATCTTTAAAAGTATATCCTAAAGCTGTAGTCACTAAAAGGATAGCCCCAATAACAGAGATTAAGGTTTTTTGAGATCGCTTGCGTTCGGTGAAAATCGCTCGCTCAAAGGTTTCCTTACCGATCCCTTGCTTAGCAGGAGTGGTTTCTACAATACTGTGCTCCATAGTAGGATCTGCTGCTGGAATTTGAATCAATTGCGTAGCTGCTTCCCCAACTGGGCTAGGATTAAGGTCAAATTGAAAACGTGGTCCCTTGGCGCCTAAAGACACCTCATCTCCTGGGCGTAGATGGTGACTCCCCGTAATCTTTTGTCCGTTTACATAAGTGCCGTTCAGACTATTGTGATCGGTAATTGTGAAGGTCCCAGCTGTTTCTCCCCTTTCAATTGCACCATGTTCTCGGCTTACAGCGCTGTCCTGATCAACATCAAATTGCAGTTGATTGTGCGCAGCACGCCCGAAGCTAATCGTATTGTTATCCTGATAATCAAATTCCTCAATTTGATTCGCCTTACTCCCACTCAGGTGTCTAATGATGATTTGTTTTATCTCCTTGTTCATGACTATATTTTTTAATAATTGTTATTAAATCAAGTATGACACAAAGATGGGGCGGAATGCACGCCTGGGAAATAGAGGTTTGCCTGGGAATTCGATTAAGAAAGCCTGGATATTTTTCTATAGGTTTTCCTATAGATGAATTCTTTATCTATGGTATGTTGCTTAAGAAATAAGAGGGAAAGATGCCGTTTCAGCTTGAGTAAGGAGAAAAGAAACACTACATAAATCTATGACTATCAACAACTAATAATCAAAATACAGAAATAAAAAAACACAGCGGGACCTTAATGGAGGTTTGGAAGACGGGGATTGAATTTTGTCGTTAACATGATTTTGAAAGCCAGTGTATTGAGTCGATGTAGCCTAGTGATCGGCTAGGTAAACTTCAATTTGCGCCTTCAAGGCTTCGGATTCTTCTATTACTAGTTGGTAGTCTCTCAATTTTTGCCCCACTAAGGATTGATAAATAATCAGTGTATTTTGAAGCACCAGGAGTTCCCCGTCCGGAAGCAGCCGCATGTTCAACAGGTCTGTATTAAATCGTAGCCAAGTCACCAATTCATCCAAAAAATAATCCGCTTGGATTTCATTCTTGCTGATGGTCTCTTGAACTCTCCCATCATAAAAGTCACTCAGCGTCTTCTGCAATTGGGGATCATCAATCAGTTTGAGCTTTCCGGAGGACTTCATGGAATTGTAGATGGAATTATTGGGAGCATAATTTTCTACCTGTAAGATGGATGGTAATTTACCTTCCGCAGCTCCGACATTATTGGTAGATAAAAATAGAAGGAGGCTATCTACGTCTTCTTGATAATTTCTATTAAACGGAATCTGGTAATCTTCAAAAGACTTAATATCTGCCTCAAGGTCATTCACCATAGAACGCATCAATAATCGGGCTTCCTTACGCTCCTCATTCGTCTTACCTCTAGCATCAACGTAAAAGGCTAGATAAACGCCCAGTATGACAGCTATGAAATTCAGGAGATGATTTAACCAATTGTATCTTTTCTTCATCTTTTACTTGGATTCAAGACTTCTACAAGAAAGCCCTTATTTTGCCAGACTCCAATAAATATACGGCAAAAATCAATGGTACAATTCGTACTTATTATGGCCAAGATAACTTCTGTAGGAACAGCAGTATACACATTATGTTTTCGCAAGAGAAAGGAAGAGAAACTAATAATGAAAAATTCTTCAGGAGGGATAAATAGTAAAGGAGGAACGCCATCCAGTGTAAGGGGCTATTAGTGCACCCTTACACTGGTTTCGCATTCCCCCTATTTTTCTTGTTCAATTTGATACAACCTTCAAACCATTTCGGTTTACTTCGGTCGCATCACATGTAAGTTATGAATATGGGGGGTTACTTTAAAATAGTGGTATCCTTTCTTCCGCTTTCCCCCACATAGTAAGGCTCCAGAAAAATTAGGTGCAGCCATGGAAGTTCCTGACATGTATCGATATCCTCCATTTTTATAAGTAGAATATATGTTATCCCCCGGAGCGGCATAGTCAACTGGCGGCTTTCCAAAATTGGAAAATTGATTAGCGAACGGACTCCACCACCAAGATTTGCCTTGTTGAGTAGCCGCAATAGTATAGACCCTGCGGGCATTTAGTCTCGCCGGATGGTATTCCCTAGCGTGTAGCTTATCATTACCTGCGGCAATTACAACAGAGACACCTTTAGCGCCCAACCTCTTGATAGCTCTTTCGACTAAGGTCTCAGGAGCGCTAGGGGAGATCTTTCCACCGATGCTGAAGTTGACCACATCACCCGCAATACTGTTGTTGTATACCCAGTTTAGCCCCGCGATGAACCAGGAATAAGAGCCTCGATTACTTGAGTTCAACACTTTGATAGGGACAACCGTGGCACCTGCCGCAACTCCTACTGCTCCATAACTATTGTTTTTGGCTGCCGCAATTCCTGCCACATGAGAACCATGCCCATGGTCGTCTTCAGCACTGCTGGTCCCAGGCACGTAGGTCTTGGCATAGGTACGGTTCACATTCAAGTCTGGATGGTTTAGGTCAATACCTGAATCTAATACCCAAATCCATTTGTCATAACCCGTACAGTCACAGACCCCAGTCACCCAATTGCCATAATCTGCATATTGCCCTGCCCAAGCTTCTGGGTTATACCGATCCACAATGGGTCCGGCACTGACGTACATACCTTCCATTTCCTGATCTTGAAAAGCAGTAGCCGTGTTTTTGGCACTTTTGGCTCGCTTAAGCCAAGTCGCAGCGCCTGATTTTTTGGGTTTTAGTTTGACGGTAAATCCACTTTGCGCACCGGTAAAGATCTCTCCAATCTCATCATTGCTGAGACCCAAGGTTTCAATGGCGTACTTTCTAATCGTCTTTTCCGCCGCAGCCTGATGTTTCTTAGCAGCCGCAGCTTGGCTGGCGCGACTACCCGATTTTGTTGTCTTCTTACTGGCTAGAGGAGCAACAAAATCGTCATTCAATACTACTATATAGCTATTTGGAATCTTCTTTCCTGGTGAAACTTTACTTTTCATCACCGGAACAGCTGCTACGCCTTTTGGAGCAGTTACTTTTTCCGCCGCGGCCTTCGCTTCTTGAATAATCTGGCTTTTTTCGGTAAGAATATCTCCACGACTTGGTTTTCCTGGGTCCTGGGCAATGCCCATAGTAGCTAGCAAGGAAAAACCGAATAAAACTAGAACTAATTTTCTCATAATAAAGCGTTTTCTGAGGAAACATATAAGGTATACAAGTGAATACTTTATACACTTCAGGATGTATAAGATGTTGTTAATGTTCGTATCTGGGCTCTCGAGAATTGATACTCAAAAGTAGGCCTAGCCAAGGATAGCTAGAACAACATCTTGATGTGGGCGCTAGCATTTTTCCCTTGGATTTTTTTGGTAAAGCGTACCAAAAGCCGCATCTAGGATCTAGCTTGTTCCAAATTCCTTATCTTTTGGACCAATGGATACATCTAATACTTCTTTTCAAGCCTTGTAATTATGAGTTTCACCGCAGATAATATGCCTAACCAGGCCGGAAAAACCTTTATCGTCACCGGAGCCAATGCGGGCCTTGGTTATGAAACAGCACTGGGACTGGCCAAAAAAGATGCTACTGTTGTTTTAGCTTGCCGTTCGGAGGCTAAGGCAGAAGCCGCAAAAAATAAGATCTTGAAGAAAGCCCCGAAGGCTGATCTACATATCGAACTGGTCGATCTGACCGACCTGGATTCCGTCAAGCGATTCTCTGACAATTTTCAATCTCGCTTCGATAAGCTGGACGTATTGATCAACAATGCCGGGGTGATGGTGCCTCCGTACACACAAACGAGTGATGGTTTCGAACTACAAATGGGTGCCAATTACTTTGGGCATTTCCTACTGACAGGTCTTTTACTGGATGCTTTGAAACAAACCAAGGACTCTAGAGTAGTGACCTTAAGTTCCTTGGCTCATGTGCAGGGCAGTATAAATTTTGATGATCTACACTGGGAAGCATCCTATTCTAAACTCAAAGCCTATCAGCAAAGCAAACTCGCCTGCCTCATCTTCACACTGGAGTTACAAAGAAGATTGGAAGCCGCAAAAGCAGGTCCGATATCGGTGGCTGCTCACCCCGGGGTCTCTCCGACCGAATTGGTCAGGCACATTCCTAACCTGATGGTCTATGTGCTAACCCCATTGTTTTTGCTGGTTAGCCATAAACCCGCCAAGGGAGCATTGCCAACTTTAATGGCAGCAGTACAACAAGGTGTACAAGGCGGAGATTACTATGGACCTACTGGCTATAATGAAATGAAAGGTAAGCCGGGGACCGCCAAAATAGCTTCGCATGCCAAGGATGAAGAGATTGCAAAAAAACTTTGGGCCCTATCTGAAGATTTGACGGGGATTAAATACTCCTTCTAGAAAGAAGTTCAGAGCTACCTTATAAAATTGCATGATTCATGGATACCGCTAAAGAGATACGGAAAGGAGAAGCACTAGATTGGCAAAAATTAGAGGACTATCTAAGAGCCGTCCTTGATGGAATTGACGGTGAGATGTCAGTAGCTCAATTTCACGGCGGACATGCCAATCTGACCTACCTAATCACTTTTGGAAGCAGAGCATTTGTGGTTCGTCGACCTCCTTTCGGGAAAATTGCCCCTGGAGCACATGATATGAAGCGGGAATATAAGGTATTGTCCAAATTATTTGAGCATTACCCTAGAGCTCCTAGAGCCTTTCATTTATGTGAAGATGAAACCGTCATTGGAGCCCGCTTCGTGGTGCTTGAAAAAAGGTCTGGCGTGGTGGTGCGGACGAAAGTCATCCCCGAATTCCAGTCATTTGAAAAAGTCGAAGAAAGACTGGTGACAGCCATGATGAAAGCCATGGCCGAATTGCACCTGGTCGATCATGAAGCCGCTGATCTAGCCAATCTGGGTCGGCCCGAGGGGTTCGTGGAAAGGCAGTTGAAAGGTTGGGCGCAAAGATGGGAATTGTCCAAATCAGCTGACAATGTGCATATGGACGCAGTACTGCAGTTGCTACAATCGACTATTCCGAAGGAACAAAGGGTATCCATTATTCACAATGATATCAAACTAGATAACTGCCAGTTCCAGCCTGATAACCCTGATGAGGTTACTTCGATCTTCGATTGGGACATGTGCACGCTTGGAGATCCACTTATTGACCTTGGAACCACCCTCAGTTATTACCCGGACCACACAAAGAAAAAGCTAAAAAATCTTCCGGTCCAATTACATGGTAACTTCCCACCGAAGGAATTTCTAATTGAACAATATCGAGTCCATTCGGGGCTTTCGATGGAAAATATGGCATGGTACGAAGCCTTTGCCTATTGGAAGGGCGCCATCGTTGCACAACAACTATTTAGACGCTACCTTAATGGTGCTACCAAGGACAAGCGCATGGCGGGCTTCGAAACCGCCATGCAGGAGATGGCCAAACTGGCTCATCAAATCCTTGAACATTAGGGATCATTTCTCCATAGCTGGTATGATAAAATCGCTCACTATCTCATTGGTATAGGGATGTGCGTTTCTATTGTTGTAGTTGGTCGTGGTGATTACTACAGACACGTCTAGATCAGGGATTACCAGTACCTTCTGCCCTCCATTTCCAGACATGTAATAGGTCTTGTAAGACTTCTCCTGTCCGTATTCTCTCAACCAAAACAGATAGCCATAGTCAATACCCTCCTGAATACGCGCCTTGGGAGTGGTAGCCTTCTTGAGCCAGTCGGCGGGTATGATCTCTTGGCCCTTCCACTTACCTTCATTCAAGCATAGTTGGCCCAGCTTCAGTAGGTCTCTGCTTCGATATTGGCTCCCACCGGCGGTATTCAGCGTCCCTTCTGGGCTATAACCTAGTTCATAGTCTGTTATCTCCAGTGGGTCAAATAGATGCTTTTCCGCAAACTGATCCAACTTCTCCCCAATTGCTACCTGAACAATTTCGGCAACCGCTGCTGCGCCAGCTGAGCAGTAGCTAAAAGCTCGTCCATAGGGTTGGTCTGCAGGTTTAGGCTCGAATGGATAGGATCGGATAGGCAAATCCAGCAGAAAACTGGTCCAGTCCTCTATGATATACATCCGTTCTTCATTTCCTCGAGAGAAACTATTCCAGTCATTGCACTCCAGGATAGAACTCATCGTCAATAAATCCTCAATTGTAATATTTTCCTTTCTAGGATCTGGATTTTGTGCGGGGAGCTTATGCTTGAGGTATTTGAAAATCTTCTCTTGTTCGGATGTCATGTGCCCCTCCCGAATCGCAATTCCCATCAACAAGGTAGCCATCGTTTTGGTGGCCGAACGAGTATTGTGTTTTGAGTCTTGATTGCGGCCATTATAGTATTTTTCATAAACAACCTGTCCCTTCTTGGCGACTAGTATGCTGGTAATCTGCTCAAATTTTCCAGCCAATACGGCACTATCTAATTTCTGTAGATGCTCATCAGCAGAAGCTTTAGGCTTAGAAAAATTCAATTGTGCAAAAGCAGTTTGTTGCAATAGGAATAAGAAAAAAAAACTGAAACTAACTCTATACATTCGTCGAGTGTTTTGGGTGAAAATTGTACTTGTGAGCGCAATGTACGGGTCTTGTTTTTCAGAAAATAGAATAGAATTAACATCAGGCCAGCCCTTTGCAGGATAGTAACTTGCCATCTTGGAGTCTTTCTATTCCGTAGAGGTCAGGGCTAAAAATGACTTTGGCCTCCAACCAGCAAATCAAAGAATTTGCTTTCGGTAAGCGCTGGGCGTTCGCTTCAGATAAAGCTTGAAGGTGCGGGTAAAATGGCTTTGATCTGAGAACCCACAGATATTGGCGATATCCGTCAGGGAATACTTTCTATTCCAGAGATAGGTTAGAGATTGCTTGATTTTCTGCTGCCGGATATATGTCCCTAAGGAACTACCAAAGTATTTGGGTACAGACCTCGAAAGATGGACAGGGTGAATACCTAATTGTTCCGAAAGAGTGGCTAGACTGAGCTGCTCTGTATCCTCGTGCAATAGTTCTCGCAGGTTTTCCACCCAGGCGGGTTCGTTCTTGGGAGAGAACTCAATGGACTCTATATTTTCACATAGATGTAGTAAGAGCAATTCAATCGATAGGCGTGAATAGGAATCTTGACACTTGAATTCGAAGAAAAGCTGTCCAAAAAGGGCATGTAGCTTTGGGTGACTGATCAGTTGACTCCCCTCCCAAAGGGCTACATCTAACCTTCTTTCCTCAAACCATTTCCTCGGAAACTCTATATGGAAACCACGGGCAGAACGGGTCTCTTTGGTGTTGTAGTGAGCTTCTTGCCAGTTATGAAAAATTAGACTACCAGCTGTACAAGGCGTCTTTTTCTTTTTGTTGATATCAAAAAGATTGCCTTGAAGAACGTACATCAAATAGGGATTTTCATGATAATGCCACTCTGTTTGTTCGGTGAGGTAGTCGTACTCCGAGAGTAGCACCCCTTGCAAGTCTACTTCGCTTTTCTTTTGGCCATAGTATTTTCCAGTAGTCAAAACCTTCATGAGCTGGTTTTAGGTAGCAGTCTTTGCAAACAGGTAAGCAAGGGACATGGGAGGCAACTGTGGTCCTTACTTCCCCTGTTCAACTATTAAGGACAATTGAAAATGTAGAAGGTGTAAGTTGGTCAGAATCTAGTTCCAATCGAAAGGCGAATTCTCATGATCTACCCCTGGAAGGCATGCAAAGAGTGGCTCGTCTAATAATTTTGAAATTATAGGGCAAAATGGCTAGAAGCCATCTTAAAATGATTTTTGATAGTGAAAAAGAGAAGTTTTTAAGTCAGATGAGGCACCAAAACGGAGCACCTATCGAGCCACCAGGCAGGATAGCCTGAGCTACGCGACGCTTTTTGCAACGAAATATGTCTTCAAAAGGTCCTTTTGCAACGCAAAGGGTATTTTTGAGATGGCTTCTAGTATCAGCCCTAGCTCCAACCCATACACATTTGAATGATGGAAGACGTACGTAAGATGGCAAGATGGCAGCTTTTGACCATAGTAGTTTTCGCATTAGCGAAAGCCATTCGCCCCCGTGTATTGGAAAGCCAAGCGCCAGAGTTGGTGAAGTTATTCTTGTTGTCCTTCCCCAATTTCTGCGAAGCCATCGTAGGCATACTCACTCTGACGATGCTCGGACTCTACGCCAATCGTATGCTCAAATGGCCCCACAACTCAATATACATTGCAGCAGTGGTCTTGGCAGCCATCTACGTGATCTCGCAGGAATTTAAGACTCATGACCTGGGTGGAAATAATATCTATGATCCCAATGATGTCTTATTTTCGGTACTAGGACTTCTCTTTAGTTTTATCCTGATTATGCGGATGAAGCCTCAGCTTCGAAGCTAGCATAGTGGCAAAATAGTAGTGATCATACAGAGCTTGCCTAAGCACCTTGAACCGAGTTTTTCTTATCGAATATGATGAGCAAAATCCCTAGAATAAAAATAAAATATCCTGAAACGAAAATAAAGCGATTACCAGGAAGGATAAAATTCCCGAAACCGAGCAAGGTAGAGCCGATTATGGCAAGCATTGTACCTTTAAAATTCTGCTGGTAATAACCGATTGCCTGGATGCTCAACCCTATGATCAAGAGAGCCGGCCCAACCACAAAAAATATAGGCCAAATCATAGGCTCCTCCATGAGGTGCCTAACTAGATCATTCCTTTCTTCATTCTCATGCCTGAATGTCCACAGCACAAAGTCTATGGCGCACATCCCGATTTGGGCCACTATTCCCATCAAGCTGACAGTGACCCCGATCTGGTAAGATAATCCTGTTGAAAAATGTAGCGTATATGGAATAATCAATACGATCCCAATGAGTAGGGTCCAATGAATAAAATCAATGGGTTCGAGTAGGTTAACCGCTTCGGAATGAATCGAAAAAGAGATTTGGGCAATTAATTGAAGGAATAGACCCAAAGCAAAAAGTTTTTTCATCTGTAGCATTTAATTCACCTGACAATATCGGTTAAAGGTGATCTATCGACGCATAAATATCTAATATCTTTCTTCGATTATCCTCCACCCTGGCCCAATTAATCTCACTGGAAGTATTCGCATTGAATTGTACCCCTGCTTCGCTGGTCCAACCTATCAGATTGAATATGGCGTACACCTTAACCATTTCTTGTTGAAGCTGATCCAATTGCTGAAGTTTAACAATTTCTCCGATATAATACTCCCCTGCCGCTTGTCCATGCCAACAGGCTTTCATTCTTCCAATCGCCTCTAGATAGTCCCCCTTGAGTAAAAAATCAAGATCAACCAATCCATTGAATTTACCCTCGTGAATCATGACATTTTTAGTACAGAGATCATCGTAGTAAAAGGTGGGGCATTTGTTTTGGAAATAATCCCTATATCTATCTAGTAAAGCATCATATATGTCGATCACTTCCTGATTAATTACCTGCGTTTTCGCTGTCCGTCTGAGGATATCTTCTTTCTTTTCTACCAGAGATTCAAAGTAATTATCGCTATGAGATTCATTCAATCCGGTCAATCCCCCAAAGCTTGGCGCAGCTGGCAAGGCATTGAATTTATCAAGTATGCTAGAGATTTCTTTGGCGATCTCGGCAAGTTCTGGGCGAGTAAGATCATCAATCACCAATCCCATGTCTTTGCCCTCTATCTTACTTAATATTTGGTAACAAAAGGGGAAGGTTGTTTTGGAGTAATCTTCGGAAAGTATCGCTGGGGTCCTGATTTGCAGAATTTGAAAAAGCGGAAGGAACTTATGGGTACCGTATATCCATTCTTTTTCCTTATTCATCCTTAGGATGTAATTTTCTGTTGGGTATTTGAGTTCGTATACTTCGTTACAGATACCAATCGTTTTTCTTTCAATTTCGACCGGTATTTCTCCGAACTCTTGCTTTCCAATTTCTTCAATGTACTTTTGATTCATCTTGGTGTTTAATCATGAATTGATGGTGATTCTTTTATCCCCTTAGGTTTCCATGTATACATTAGCTTACTTCAATTGGTTCCATTCTAGTTCTTTTACCCTAATTGCTAACTTGCAATATTTGGTAGGAAGTTCTTGTAAGGATTCATTTAAACACAGTAGTTTTACACACCTATGGACTATGATTTGCTAAAGGCCAATTTTTCCCGATACACAGAGTTGACACCTGCGGAACTGACGCAGGTCTGTACGTACTACCAAGAGCGACATATATCCAAAGGAGAATACGTACTGCGCAAAGGAGAAGTCTGCAGATTTGAAGGGTTTGTGGTCAAAGGATGCTTTAGGGTATTTACCATTGATGATCAAGGGAACGAGCGGATTCTATACTTTGCAGCTGAGGATTGGTGGATCATGGAAATAGATAGTTTCATCAACCAAACCGCCTCAGAACTCAGTGTGCAGGCCATTGAAGAGAGTACCATTCTTTATATTACCTACTCAGCTAAGCAAGAGTTGTATAATACTCTACCAAAGGTAGAGCGGCTCTTCAGGATCATGTCTCAAACCGCCGTGGCAGCTTGGCAGCGTAGGCTCATCCGCAATCACTCCATGGATGCAGAGCAGCGTTACCATCATTTCATCACCGCTTATCCGGAGATAGCTAGAAGAATTACGAACCGGCATATCGCGAGTTATCTAGGGATTACTCCTGAGTTCGTCAGTAAGATCCGCAAAAGGAGGCTCTCGAATAAAGGCTAAGTATGCATTGATCTCAACTTTGCATCCGCTCCTGCATTTATTGAACTAGTTCAAGCTTTTTTCTTTTTCTCCAAGCTAACTTCACATCAGATTCTACGGTAGATTCACAAAAAACCAAAGCTTTTGCAGAGAAGCATTTACCAATTTCAGCATTAAACCAATAATACCTTGAGCGACTACCATGTTTTGCAGTTTCAACGGATGGTAAAGCGCGGGGCTCCGACCGATTAAATTCTCAGCAATAATTCATTTCAACATCATATAAACTGAATACAAGATGGGTAAGAAAATTCACATGCCACTGGCATTAGTGGTTATCCTATTGGCAGCAATTAGCATATCCTTTGTTACTAAAAAGGAAAAGAAAACTGTACTAAGACACGTAGTATCTTTTCAATTCAAAGCTGAAATCAGCTCGGAAAGGCGGGCTCAGGCGGTAAAAGATTTTTTGGATCTCAAAAATAGAATCCCGGAGATTAAGAAATTTGAGGGAGGAGAGAATGTTAGTGTAGAAGGCTATGACAAGGGCTTTACGCACTGCTTTGTCCTCACCTTCGAAAACGAAGAAGGCCGTAGTGTTTACATACCTCACCCAGCACATATCGAAGTATCGAAAAAGAACAAGCCCTTGATGAAGGATCTCTTTGTAGTCGACTATTGGGGAGAAGAATGACAAAGGGAGAGAGCTGCTAAGTAGTTTGACCAAAAGGAGCTGAAGAGCGTGGATTGAATCTATCCGTCTGATCCACCATTCCGCCAGAAATTGGCATCTAGTAAGTTATGAACCAGAAAAACTACCTTTTTTTCCTTCTAGTACTCCTAAACTTACCAGCTTACTTGACTAGTCAATCTTTAGATACCACCCTGACGATCCACTCGGAGATTCTTTCGGAAGAAAGGTCCATTCGGATCGGTCTGCCATACGGCTATTTTGAATCAGAAGACGATTACAGCGTTCTATACATCATGGATGCAGAGTATCGTTACGATTTTTGCCGGGCTGCTCAGCAGTATCTGGGTATTTCGACTAGAATTCCCAATACCATTATGGTCGGGATTCGCAATCTATCTCGCGAAACCAGAAACCGGGATCTCCTACCCTCTAATTTTGGCGGAAAGGATTCTCTCTTTCGTAAATTTATTGAGTCAGAATTAATCCCTTTTGTGGAGAAGAATTACCGATGTAAATCGGAAAGGACATTGGCCGGGCATTCACATGGTGGTGTTTTTGCGGTAAACACCCTGCTGCATCAGCCTGATCTATTTGATAAGTATTTGGCTACGGATCCCAGTTTTCAAGTCATCAACGCCAACCTGCCCGATCCCTGGCCTACCGATCTCTCTCAGAAGTCCTTGTACATCTGCTCTTCTGACGGATCTTACGGATACAATGAGGAGATTGCTAGCGACATGTACACCAACAATGTCATTTTCCAAAACCATCAGGTACAAAACACTTCATCCGGACTCCGATTTTACACCGAACATATCCCAGATGATCACGGTAACTCCTTTATGACTGCCTTTCATCGTGGTCTTAGGTGGGTGCACCATTGGCCTATTTCCAAGGATACTTTAAAGCAATAAGTTGCATCATTTCTCTCCTTGCTGGACCTCGTCAAATCTAATGGAACGATCCTGGCGGGAAGTGGGTTTACAAGTAGAAACCAAGTGCGAATTTTTTTATGGCCATTTCAAAAAAAGGCAGTCGGTCCATTGTAGTAAATGACATTAATTATAGTTGGTTGATCCGACGGAAAGTCACCTACAATCAGGAGATCTTTGGTACTCCCCAACTCAATGTAGCCATCGAACGAGCGGACCAACCTGGATCTACACTCGTGATCCATACCGACCGCCCTCATTCCAAAAGTATTGAGACTAAAGCGACCGACATCATCCCGATCACTCCCAAGGATGTGGCGACCTGGATCTCCAATGCCCTTGAGTTGGGCTGGAATCCTAATGTCCCTGGTCCTCAATTTCTGGTTCAGCTTATTGAGGGGGCAATGAGCAGACGATAGAAGCAGGTCAAGTCCATTCCTCCCAATCCCTAACTGCTCGGGGATGAGCCATCGAACTATAGTGTATAGGTCAGCCCCATGGTATAATAGCTCTGGAGCTCTTGAAATTCGAAATCTGCTCGTCTTAAACCAAAGGTAATACCCGTTCCTATCCCTTTCCAGATTTGAAAAGAAAAGGTATTCAACCAGGTGTATTCAAAAAGATTCGCTTGCCGCATCCTCACTTCCCCATTTTCATCCGAAATGGGCTTACCATAGGCGTCTACATCTCGCACTTCAATTTTGCTGCTGGAATATGGAATGAAAGTCGTGAGTGTAGAGGACCAAGATATCTTGCGACCAGCTACCTTGAACTTTTCCTGATTGTCTACCCGGATTTTGGTTCCTAGGGTCCCCTTCGAAGAGGCTTCTCCATCGGAGGACCAAGCCACCTGAAGATTTAAGGGATTCACGGTCACAATTAGACTTTTCTGGGGCGTCCAGGTACTACCAATTCCGATATCAAAGGTTCCCGGTTCCAGGAAATTACTGATGGAAGAGTTTAGGGCAGTGGACAGAGACAAAGCAAATTTCTTGGAAAGTTTATATCCCCCCGAGGAAGATAGATTAAGGTTATCTGTCGTCCCTTGATCAAATAAATTGTCCTCCTCTCCTTCCTCAATATCGATGTCTTTCCAGGCCTTATTCATAATCAAATTGCTCCGCCAAAAATACTTTTTCCCTTCCCGATTGGCAAAGGCAGTGATGCCAATGCCCAAGGAACTGGACGAAGAGGTTGGGTTAGGGCTGGAAATCCATTGATTCGTTTGCCCCAGGTCTAATCCAATTAGTCCCGAAAAGCCAAATCTCCATCCAGCTAAGATGTCAATCTGTTTTTGTAAACCAGCCAATTCGCTTGCTAGACTGGCTGCTTCGGCTCTTTTTGCTTTCAGTTGGGCTTCGACTTCCGCTTTTTTTGTTTTGAGTTCAGCCAGTTCCTGGGCAGGTAACACTTGTACTAATACCACTAAGACGGTTGTGATGATGACTTTAAATTTCACTGATTTGTTCTTTGAGCTTGTTAAATGAAGAGTTTGTTTTTCGATTGCTTTATACCGGTGCAAAAGTAAGTGATTCGAAGATTTTGGTTTCTATGCTTACCGATATGATATTGATGTTTCGTCCGAAGTCTTTAGGCCTACAAAATTGTTCCTTCGGCTATCGCTGGTCAAATTAAAACCCTCTTCATGCTCGCCTTGGAGTTTACATTGGGCACCATTCGACCGGGTAGTTCCTCAAATTCCTTTCGATTTAGAACGAAATCCAGATAGTATTTGTCTACTAGTTGAAGCTGTTACAAAAGCCTTATTATAAGGTGGAATGGTGTGTAGGCTTCCAACAGTGTAATTGCTCTGTTCCTGTGCATCAAGAATGACTGCTATCTACAGATATCAATTTGTAAACCGATACCACTAAACCCTTTGGTATGACTCAACAACTATCTTCGCTAATTAGCGCTAATCCTTATACGAAAGAGCTAAATACATTGATAGCTAACCTGCAGGTATATCGCCAAAAGCTACTGCATTATGACTGGAACGCTCGCTCCAGGAAACTTCCCGAGATCCAAGTTTTACTGAATGATCTATATCTACCAGACTTAACCTTAATGGATGCCCTAGTACAGGAATTATTAGCGTCAGGTGCCAAACCACTTAGTTCATTGGAGCAGTTCCTACGGCAGGCTGAGCTCAAGGAGGGCCGGAATTTTCTAGATGCCAAATGTGTGTCTAGTCAGCTGAATAAAGACCTACATGTTATTTCTCAAAATGCGCATCGAGCCTTACTCCTAGCCACTGAAAAAAAGCAGGAAGCCAGTCAGAAAATCCTGCGGCTATTGACTAAACTATTGTCTAAGGATATGGTCGTTTTACAGGGTAAATAGCCTTTCGATTCATTTCTTTTTACGAAGATTAAAAAAGTAGAGGGAATGTATCAAGGAGCCAGCAAGCGCATTTACTCTTGCTGGCTTCTTGTTTTGAATTCCATCCTGAAATCTGACGCGTAGCTAAACCGCTTATTCTTTCCCGCAAAGCTTTTCAAAGTCCAAAAATTGCAAGACAGACCAGAATTGGCTATCATCGTTCCACGTTTATCTTATTTCATCTTACGCTACTGGTTATGGTTATCAAGAAAAATATTCCGCTCAAGTATTTGTTCTCGAAAGTGAGGACGGAATTCTATCTCATCATCTTCTATGTTATTGGATTTGAAGTAGTCAGCCTTTACTTTGACCTCGCATTCCTAGCTATTCCCATTACGCTTCCCACTACTCTCGGTACCGCCATATCCATCATTCTTGCCTTTCGAGTCAATCAGGCCTATGCCCGCTGGTGGGAAGCACGCAAGGTATGGGGAGAAATTGTCAATGAATCAAGGACCTTAGTCCGGCAACTACTCACCTTGGTTCGCCGAGATTCCAAAGGTAGACTACATCCACTGATCAAGGGTATGGCATACCGCCAAATAGCTTGGACCTACTCCCTGGGACAAAGTCTTAGAGGACAAGATCCCCTGGGCTCTTTAGAGACCTTTCTATCTGCCGAAGAACTCACCGCCTTACAGAATCAGCAGAACGTTCCAAACGCGCTCTTACTAACACAAGCAAGTTCGCTGGCTGTACTATATCGATCGAAGCATTTGACGGATTATCAATTGGTACAAATTGATGAGACCCATTCCAAGTTATGTAATTCCATGGGCAAATGTGAGCGAATTAAAAACACCGTCTTCCCCGCTCAGTACAGTTTGATCATTGAAATCTTATTGGGACTATTTATCTTTTTGCTCCCTTTAGGAATGTTGAGTATCTCCATGCACTTTGTGTTACCGATCATTTTGTCTATAACGCTACTCTTTTTCCTCATCGAAAACACCTCAGAATTACTTCAGGACCCTTTTGAGAATCGCCCCACGGATACACCCGTGACTGCTATCGCCAGAACAATCGAGATCAATATCCGACAGATGTTAGCCGAACAGGAGATTCCCGAAAAACAAGCGGTAGCAGAAGAATACTATCTCATGTAGACTGTTGATACCACGAAACCCCGAAAAGTGCATCAAAGCGACCGGAACATTATTTTTTCCGTTCTTTCTAGCACGTCCATCGGGGTTGACTGATTCATCTAAATCGAGCAGCCCCCGCTGCTAGATGTTCTAAGGCAATTATTATGATTACCTGACTGAACCTTTATTTCCCAGGTATCACCGAGATCATTTCAATCTCTACAAGGGCTTTCGGGTGGAGCCCTGCTACCTGTACAATAGTCAGGACGGGTTTAATATCTCTAAAAAACTCACCATTCACTCGGCCAACTGCATCTTGATCCTGCATATCCAAAAGATAGATAGTTGATCTGACCACATGTGATAGATCTGATCCCGCTTTTTGTAAAGCTTCTGCTATGATTTGAAAAATAGCGCGGGTCTGCCCCGCCGTATCAAGATCTAAGTCTTTGTCACGCGCCGTTGTGCCTGAAATATAAACTGTGTTTCCTGCCTTTACTGCACGGCAATATCCATACATATCTTCCAAGGCGTAGCCTGAGGTAATTCTAGTGTGTGCCATTGTTTTTCTGTATTTCCGCTTTTGGTGAAATGGAAGCTTACTGTAGATGGATAATCATATGGAAAAGGGTCTAATTAGTTGTTGGACATTGCTGTTCTTTTCACCCATTTTTTGATCTAATAGATTGTTTAGATTGTTGCCAACAATATCCTCTAGACGACTATCCACCATGATTCGATACATTCCTTTCTTCCAGTTCTTTTCAGGAATAAATTGTACAACTTTTTCTTCGTTTGATGTTTCCCAATGTCCAGCTACGAGCATCTCGTTTTCATCCTCAATTCGAATCATAGAATGAACTAGGGCGTGGTCTATTATTCTATCAAACTGAATGCTTAACGTATCATCACTATTTGCCACTGGTTCCTGGATTTCTAATTCATTAACTTTTATATGTTGGCGATACGCTTTAACGACTACAAATTCTTTTGTTGTTTCAACTGATAAATCTTGCCCATGCACATCTTGCCAAGAACCTGAAATAGTCAATTGGTATTTATTACCTTCCAGCAAAGCTGGCCCAAGTTCCAAATTTGTAGAAACGCCTCTTTTGATCCGTCCTGGATCAAATAATATCGTTAGTCGTTTGCCATCAGCACTCCATAACTCTTGTTTAAATTCCATAAAAGCATGCTTATCTATATTCCCTTCAGCATCTACTAATTGTATATGTTTCAACGCTTGCCCTTTTTTCATTGGCGTATTAAAATAGAAGTAGAACCGCAATAAGTTTTCCGGGAGTTCATTGGCTGATGGATATATACTTATTACTTGTGCCTTATCAACAGCTTCCTTATTTCCGACTTGAAACGGTTCATAAGAATAGTTACTGTCGACATCAGATTTTTTTGTTCTAACAAGATAAGTCATTCCCTTTTCAAAAGGGAAATAGGGAGAAAAGACTAAATAATCATCCTCGATTGTATATCGACCTTGAACAGCGTTTGAACTATATTCTTCTCCTTCATTTTCTACAAAAACGGATAGGTATTCATAACCGAATTTCTCTGTATTCAGATGGCCAATAGCAGAAATATTAAGCTGAACGCTTCCATTTATTTCACTTGGCAAAATAAGCGTAGGAGTAGTTTGTGAAAACATTTCCAAACGAGAAATCATCATGAAAAAAACGATTAAATTTAAGTGAACTTTCAATACAAATTAGTTTTTCACGATAAGTATAATGCAAAATAGGCGATTGCGGGCTTCAAACTTATTAGAACGCTAAAATTCAAAGTGGGCTACACCCTTACCTCTTTCTGCTATCAGCCTATTTTGCATATACCTGATTATTTTGGTTTTTTTAATCTATAAAGTACTTTTTACTTTGCCTCTAAACTATGCCCATTCGGTTGGTATATCTTTTTCACCAATAATATTATGCATCTTGAATGGAAACGCGGTGAAAACAGTTTCTAAATCTAAACTCCCCATCTCGGCATCTCTGTTTAAAGAGACAAATTGCTTTTCATTCAATAAGTCAATCCGTAGCGAAGCACCTGAAAACATAATTGATTTGCCTATAGGACCAAAAGGCATCAAGGGGTTTAAATCTAATTTTGGTCCTCTTTTAAAATCCTTTTTCGTAACGACTTTGGCATTGTGAAGTCCACTTACCGGAATGACCAAGGGGCTTCTACTATTGTTGGTGACGAATAGCATTTCTTCGCCGTTTAACCGAAAAGGAACCATGTCAATGGGTTGCCCATTCCCCATGTCACCGATTGTTCTGGCTTTCACCTTTGCATTACCCTGTAATTCATCTAAAGGAATTAATACCATTGGACTACAAGTATAAGCCGCTATCATTTGGTCAATGCCATCAATATTTTTCACCAGCATAGATCGAATGGGCGCACGGCTTTCGTAGTTATCGTGCACAATATGATACATCTCAATATTGCTGATACTTTCTTTTCCATTAAAAGGATAAGGCATTCTACGCAGCACAGAACAGAATTCTTCATTACTGATGCCCGAAACAAACAACTCGCCTTTGTGATATTCCATTGCTACTATAGAAAGTGTCCGTAATGAACGTTTCGACTTGGCAATTTCCTTTTCTGTAGGAGCGGAACCCGTGCCACGTAAAGCCACTCGTCTATCATGATCTGGCAAGTTGTGCAACGCCTGAGTAGTGATTTCAAGCGTAGATAAATCTATATTATGCAGCTGACCTTCTGCATCTACTTTCACCAAAGCAGGTAGGGCCTCTGCATCATGCCCACGGGTGACAGACAGATAAACCTCACCACTTTTAGGATGTACAGCTAAATCATTTAGCTGTATATTACCTTGAGTAGTTCCTAAAACAGCGGCTATCTGAGTATCTATGTTGTAGACATTAATCTCAAACTTGTCTGCGAGTTTACTTTCAGTCGTAAGGTCGATGGCGTGTATAGTTCCTGAAATATTATCGCCAACAAACAGTACGCCTTCATCGCTAAACATCAATACGCCAAGTGACCTTATTTGATTTGTGATTGTCATTATTTACCTTTTTGCATGGTTGGTTTATAGCTTGGAAAATCAAATTCAGCAGCATCAATATTGTGCAATTTAAAAGGAGCCATGGCCATCAATGTTTCCAAGTCCAGACTTCCAGTTGGTGCATCTCTGGTCAAGGAGACAAACTGATTTTCGTTCAGTAAATCAATTTGAAGAGAAGATCCTACAAACATGACGTCTTTCCCCATTGGACCATAAGGCATCACAGGATGTATATCCAGTTTACCGCCTCTTTCAAAGTCTTTATCATTTACAACTTTAGCGTTGTTCAATCCTTGTAATGGTATAACTTTTGGCGATCTACCTTTATTTGTAACAAATAGCATTTCTTGCCCCATCAGATTAAAGGCAACCATATCGAGCGGTTGTCCATTGCCCATATCACCAAGCGTTCTGGCTTTCACCTTCGCTCCGTCTTTCAATTCGGTTAAGGGAATCAATACCAATGGACTACAAGTATAGGCTGCAACGATTTGATCTATACCATCGATATTTTTGATTTGCATGGAGCGAATTGGTGCACGGCTTTCATATTGGTCATGCACAATGTGAAACATTTCAATGTTGCTGATGCTCTCTTTTCCCGTAAAAGGAAAAGACATTCTGCGCAGTACTGAACTGAACTCTTCATTGCTCACACCCGAAACAAATAATTCTCCTTTGTAATATTCCATATCCATGATGGTGTAAAGTCGCTGAGATCGTTGTGCTTTAGCAATGTCTTTTGCAGTAGGAGGAGACATCATAGCGCCTCTAGGTCTAAATTGCGAACTGATATCAGGCACCTTGCTAAGCATTTGGGAGGTAATTTTCGCACTGCTCAGATCTACAGTATTCAATGCATTTTCAGCATTAATTTTTATCAAAGCAGGCATTGCTTCCACTCCATGCCCTCGAGTAACTGAAAGGTATACTTCACCACTTACAGGGTGTACCGCCAGATCATTGATTTGGATATTCTGTGGAGCCGTACCTAGTATAGAAGCAATTTGTGCATCGATATGATTTACATTGATTTCAAACTTTTCTTTAGTACGACTTTCGGAGGTTAAATCAATGGCATGAATTGCTCCTGCAAGATTATCTCCTACAAACAATACGCCTTCCTTACTAAATTCTAATGCTCCTATGGCTTGAATTGATACTTGTGCATCGACTGATAAAACAGTAGAACCTAATATAAGGGCAAATAGGAGTACTTCTAGTTTTTTCATGATCCTAAGTTTTAATTAGTAGGTGTTCTGAGTAATATTTTAATCTAGCTTTTGCAGAAAAGCTGGTGGCATTTTAATACCGATAAAGGGTTAAAAGTGCTATGTAACCGTCACGACTTAATACTCCTTTTTTGCAATTCGATTACTAGTCATCCATGCCCAAATCCCAAGGGCAACGATGACACCATGCATCCCAATGTTCGTGACGACAGGTCCCGCATTGACGTATGAAATAAATAATTAATAAAGGTTTATTGGCCTTTACAGAAAATGCTGAGCAACAGTACAATAAAATATTGGTTTGGATTTTGGGTCAACAAGACGAAAACAGATACTGCTATGATAGCCACGTTTGTTACACAAAGTTACTATCAAATGTTACTTTACGTAACCGAAACCCTGAATCTTTTGAAAAAGTGGTTACCGCTTGGTAACTATTGGTGAGAATGAAAGGTGAAATTGCGGATTAAATGTACTTGTAGTTATTGATAAGTATTACTTTTGGTACCTAGTCATTTGTTACAGAAAAGGACAGTGGTTACTTCTTAGTAGCAACAATAAAAAATATGAGAATCAAGGATTTGAATAAATGCCCCTTGACGGCGGCACTTCGGGTAGTAGGCGGTAAATGGAAGCCAATAATAATTTTGAACTTGAGTAAATCATCAAAACGATTTGGGCAATTGGATTATTCAATTCCGCAAGTGTCCAGAAAAGTCTTAGCATCTCACTTATCAGAGCTAGTAAGAGATAATCTTGTTACGAGACATTCCTATCCAGAAAGTCCACCAAGAGTAGAATACCAACTGACTGACAAGGCAAGAGAGCTGGTACCCATATTTGAAGCTATGGCAGGCTGGGGTACATACTTGATTGAACCTGAATAACCGCCCACAGTTATGCGAAAATGCGCCAATTTGAGAAAAGCAAGAACCAAGCTTTTTCAAATGGTACGGTAATCAAGACTCCTACAAAAACAAGCTTCACAATTGAGTTGGTACCCATAAATTGTACTGCCCGCACCTGACTAGCCCTTCCTGGCCGCCCATTTTTTTAGAATCTCCTTTTCTCTTTGCATGAAGGAACGCTCCCCAGCCAGTATGTTATCTCGTCGTTCTTGAGAAACTGCATCTGAGTACCACCAATCTTTCGTAGCTCTTACCGTTTCAGAAAGGGGTCTAAAGGTAAGGTCTGCAGCGATGGCTCTCTTATTTACACTCATAGACATGCCTGCATACTCTGGTAGTTGAATTACCCAAGGCTGAATACCAATGATACTATTTTCTTTCAGAAAATCTAGATCATCAATTTGAACATAATTGATCGGAGAGTTATAGCTGGCGTGAATGCCATGAACAAAGGCATTTGTGGTCATCTGGAAGCCAGGGCCGGAGCCGTTGTAGGTTCCTGCGGCTTTGTTTTCTAAGAGTCTAATCATCCACTGAGCCAGGTCTCGCACATCTATGTATTGCACCACCTCATCTCTTGTCCCAGGGATAATCATGTCGCCCCCCTTCTCTATCCTGGCCAGCCAATAGGGGAATCGGTCCGTCGGATCTCCAGGACCTACAATTAAGGTAGGCCGGACGATAATCGATCTCTCCTTTCCAAAACTATCAATGGTAGCTACCTCGGAGGTAGCCTTCATGACCCCATAGGCGTAGGTTTGCTTTTCCTGCTCGTTAGCATCTGCTGGGATTTCTGTTACTAGTGGTCGATCTTCAGAAAAGTCCTCTCCAGTAAACGGATAAAAGACACTGATGGAAGAAGTGTATAGGTAATATCCCACATTATCAACCAACAGCTTAGCCGTGTCTTTAGTCCACTTCGTACGGCGACCAGAGTTATCAATAACTACATCCCACTTCCTATTCTTGAGCGCTTCCAAGTTATCTTCTCGATCCCCGATGAGTTGTTCCACCTTGGAAAATACTTCCGGGTGGATTTTGGGAATGGTCTTACCTCTGGTAAAAGTAGAAATCTCGTGTCCACGCTTCAAGGCATAAGCGATTTGGTGTGGCCCTAAAAAACTCGTCCCCCCTAGAATAAGAATCTTTAATTTCTCATCACTTTCTTTGACGTTCATGAGGCTTGCTGCCGGATTGGCCTTAGCAAGTGAGGCTAGCCCTAGAGCCAGGCTGGTTCCTAAAAATTTCCTTCTGCTTGTTTCCATGTTAGAAAGGTAACAAAAAGGCAGGAAATAGTTAAATAGACCTACCTAAGCAGAACTGCTTCACCTAGAAGGAAGCCACCTTGGAGCCGAGAGCTAAATCATTCCCTCTGCAAATTCTATCTGTTGTGGATTTTCGAAGAAAGACATCAAATAAGCAATCATTTTCCTTCTAGAACCAGGCCGCAGTTGCTTACAGTTGCGAATAACATTCACCAAACCCTCTTTTTTGGATATGAAATTATCGATCACCGGTTGTAAGACCTGTGTCTCCTCCTTAAAGCCACGGTACAATCTACCATAGTGGTAATCTCCATCATTGTCATCTCTTGGCACCGCATAGGGTGCATCGACAATCACCGCAAAGTCAAAGTCATAAGGTACCGGAATTACTTTGTTATCTTTCCTGAAATACTTTATGTTTTTGGAGTAGGTTAGCCCCCAATCCGTGTTTCCAATCATATACTGGAACAACGCAGTCGTCTGCAGATAGTAAGAATCAAACTCTTCCTTATTTAGGATTCGTTTTTCCTCAGATTTAGAGGAGTTACTTCTGGCCCGCAATTGGGCCGTGTCCTCAATAATAAAGCCCAACTGTGATTTTGTCTCTCCGGTGTTGATATCCTTGAAGTTAATCTTTAACAACTGCGCTCTAAAGCTGATATCGCTCAATTCGTTATATAACTTATAGGCTAAGTATTCTCGAACTAAGGCCTCCTTGGCCACGATATCGTCCCCCATACAGTACGTCACCAGTTTAAAGTCATCAAAAGGGAGTAGACCTTGCTCTTCCAAATCTTCCTTGCGAAAATCAATTCTTAGTGGTGGCCTTTCATCACAATGTATTCTACGGAAGGCACCTCTAAGGCTGATGTTTACCTTCCAATCTTGTTTGCTACCCTGCTGGTCTCGAAAACTTAAGGTTCCGGGATAACTGCTATCGTCACGTCTATTTTCATCTACCGCTCTAACATCATAGCTAAGATCCACTTTAACCACCTCAGCATAGTTTAGTACATCAAAAATGGTTTCTTCTTCGGTAGTTGCTGCACCCAAAGCAGTACTACTTAGGGTGAAGTAGAAAAAGAAAAGGGCTATATTATTCCATTGCTTCTTTCGCGTAATCATTTCTCTTTTATTTTGGATAATCATTTACCTTTCTAACCCCAATTTCAGTACTTTGTTCGGTCAAAAAAGGGCATAAGAACTACTGTTAACTACTTACCTACCAGAACTTTACACTTATCCCACTTCAGTTGACATGATATTCTATTGCACACGTTCGGATTGGAACGAATCCCCGTTCGTTAATACCCTTAAAAGAGCAAATTATCTTTGTTTTGAACGATAACTGACAGTTGAAGACACTTTTGATGAAAAACCTCACCCAATGTCACATTCAGACGTCAATTTCTAATTTAAAAGGCTTAAGCTGAAGGAAATTGGCTACATGGATCGAGCTCATCCAAAAAGATCATTCATGCTCCTAGATGTTCCCTATTCGCCAAGATGGCTTTGACATCGCGGTAAGCAGTTTTCCACTTTGGGGTCTGTTTGAAATAGATGGTTTCAACATCTTCCAAGTCAGGATTAAAATCCATATCGGATTTTTCAAAGGATTCCTCACATTTATGCAACCGCTTTAAGTATCCAAGTAATTCCCTCGTTCCTTTCTTCTCCAACTCTTCGATGGATAGTACTCTCGGGTGTTTGTTTTTAGCCATGATTCTGGATTGACAGTATGAAATATTACCTAAATGAAAGTGTAGTCCCGGCCAGAATCGAACTGGCATCCACGGCTTCAAAGGCCATCACATTACCCTTATGCTACGGGACTATTTTGTCATGAAGTCGCCCTGGTCAGAATCGAACTGACACTTCCGGATTCAGAGTCCGGTGTACTGCCTTTATACGACAGGGCCGCTTAAAGAGAGATACTAATTAACAAATCACATAGATGCCCTGATCAGAATCGAACTGATATAGCCGGAGTCAAAGTCCGGTGCACTACCATTGTGCTACAGGGCAAGATCAGAAGGCACAGAACGAATCGAACGCTCATCTCCCGGTTCGTAGCCGAGTGTTTTTCCGATTAAACTATGCGCCTTTTTAATGGAGAGTGTTGAATCTTTAGTGAGTAATTTGTGGCTTCTTCACTCCCGTTTCTAATGTTGAATGAATAATTAGGGCTTTGTCTATACTTAATTTTGATGGTAAATGAATAATGTTGGTGGTGGAGGTCCAGGCCTCTTTCCAAGAAACCCTTTCCTCCTTTCCACACACTTAGTCAAGGCGACGGGAATCGAACCCGCAAGCGTCTTTCGACGCACCAGTGTCACAAACTGGCACAGCAAACCAATAGCTGACTCGCCAGGGGTAGGGACAGGAGGACTCGAACCTCCAACCATCGCCGTACTTGGCGCCGCTCTCTCCCATTGAGCTACATCCCTGTTTTTGCAGATCGCTAGGCTGTCAGGTGGTAGAGGGCAGGTAACACTTCAAAGCCGTTCTCCTTTAGCCACCATGCCTTGGTTGGTGTCCTCACCAACCAAAATTCCTTGTCCACCGAGCATACAGTTTAACCTTGGTCTAAATCCACAGTCTAGGTGGTTGGAGTTGAACCAACATCTACACGGCTCCAAACCGCGTGCTTTGCGCTTATTAAGGAGTTGCTGAGAGAACAGGCTGTTTCAGATAACGCTCCAAATCCATTCTCCTTTAGCCACCCTCGCCTTGCTTGGTGTTATCACNAACCAAAATTCCTTGTCCNCCNAGCATACACTTCAACCTTNGTCTAAATNNACAGTCTAGGTGGTTGGATTTGAACCAACATCTACACGGCTCCAAACCGCGTGCTTTGCGCTTATTAAGGAGTTGCTGAGAGAACAGGCTGTTTCAGATAACGCTCCAGATCCATTCTCCTTTAGCCACCATGCCTTGGTTGGTGTCCTCACCAACCAAAATTCCTTGCCCGCCCGGCATACACTTCAACCTTGGTCTAAATCCACAGTCTAGGTGGTTGGATTTGAACCAACATCTACACGGCTCCAAACCGCGTGCTTTGCGCTTATTAAGCTACACCTAGATATTTTGCGTTGAATGAGGGGCATAAAAAAAGCCTCATAGAGTGTGGAAGTTTCTATGAGGCTTTTTCGAGTGGAAGTCGAAAAACTTATCTGGACGTATAGGTCTGGATACCCCATAGGAATCTGGGCCGCTGATGGCGGGGACGTTGAGGTATCGGGATATGTATTTTTATCGTTTTCATACCCCTATAACTAAGGTGACATCAGATTAGTTCCCAGGCTGATTTTTTTTTAGATTTTTTTTTTGCTTCCTTTTGGTATATCCCGATGGAGGGCCAATTATTTACTATTTTTAGCAAGTCAATTACGCCTTTACTTTTCACTATGATTGTACAATTTGGACTAGCGCTTGATGACCTGACTTTTCCCGTACCGAACAGTAGCACCGGCGGCTATGCCGCTTTAGGACCAAAGAACCTGCTGTACACCATGGAGGCACACTTTGGCTTTGCCGGTCATGCCAATGACAACGATTATTTGCGGATTGAGCAATACCGCCAGGCGCTTTTACAGTACTTACAAGAGGATCAAGATACCTTCTACCTTTCTTCCTTCGCAGCTGACCAATTTGCTACGGCCGCCGAATTGCTTTCTAGGCGTGACGAATTACTTCTGGCAGGTTGGGACTTTGATCGATCTGGGACTTTGCCGGCACGGCTTTATACTTTGGCTGGCGTAGAGGCACTCTTTGGAACTAACGAAGATGGACAATCGCTTCCTTTGGCAGCGGGCTATGCGGATCGTTGGGTAGCAGTGATGGAGGCCTTGGAAGAAAGAATACAGCCCATAACGGAACTTCATTTAACAGAACCTTTAGACCTTTTACCTTTTTACCTGCAGCGGTTCTTTGCTAAACTCAAGCAGTCAAGCGTAAAAATCCAATTACCAAGTGAACGAAAGATCGAGGGAGATAGTGATCTGGCGGTACTGCAAAGGCGCTTGATTTCAGCGGATAATAAGAAAGTAGCCTTAAAGGGCGATGGTTCTTTATTGATTCTTCGGGCAAAGCGAGAAACAGATCTGGCGGTTCATATGGCCAAACTGTTTCGTAGGAATCAGGACTGGAAGCCAGTGTGTTTAATTCCCGATAAAAGTAGAGTCTTGGATGATGCACTTATTCAAGAAGGAATACCCTGTCTAGGTATCTTGTCTGCTTCCTTGGCTAGGCCGACCTTACAGGTCTTGAAGTTGGTTACCGTCTTTTTGTGGGAGCCCATCGACCCCTACAAAATCCTGGAGTTTGTCTCTTTGTCCCTCAAGCCCCTGCACAATGAATTAGCCGGAGCGATCGCCAATTCTATGGCACAGTATCCGGGGCTTGACAGCGATGGATGGAAGACAATGATCAATCGCTTCTTTGATAAATTGGAGTTTCGGGCGCAGTTCGATCTTCAGCTAAAGCCATTGGCCATCCGAGAAGAGTTTGAATTCTGGTTTGGTCGGAAACGATATAACGTACAGGATGTAGTCCCGGTGGGTGATGTCATCTCCATCTTCGAACGCTTACACAAATGGGCCTATAATACTTTCGAAGAAGGAGGTAGCGAAAACTCTTCTTTGGTTGTATTGGGAGAGCAGGCTAATCGCATCGTTGAGCTCCTGAATGCTTTGCCTGAAACCCACTTGAACTATCTAGAACTAGAGCGAATCGTTAAAACCATTTACGAGCCTGCTCCGGTCGAATTCAGGGCGACGGAATGTGGATCCTTACCCTATATTCATCATCCCGCTGCTATTACTGCAGAAGTTGACCAATTACTATGGTGGAATTTCACTCAACACGAACCCGATCACTTTTTTTCAAGGTGGTACAATGATGAAAGGACCTATTTGTCTACGAAAGCAGTTGAACTGGTTGGGCCACAGGAAGAGAACGGGGTTATGTTGTGGCAACGAAAGAACCCGATACTGAAAACGGAAAAGCAACTGATATTGGTAATTCCAGAATGGGTGGAAGGAAGTGTAGCTCATGCGCACCCGCTTTTTGGCGATCTAGCGGCAACTTTTGAAGACCTCTCCCCTATCACCTGGACGATTGACGGAGAAGAAGTATCCACTTTTTGGGAGAAATTCCTGGAAGCCCCGAAATGGAGTACCGTCAGTAAGCGCAATCTAGGACAACCTGCCCCTTTCATCAAAATTAGTAAAGCACACCAATTAGCCACCAGAGAAAAAGAAAGTTTGACTAGTCTGGAGGATCTCTTCTACTATCCCTATCAATGGGTATTCAAGCACGCGATTAAGCTCCGGAAATCCACGATTCTAAGTGTGGTGAAGGAAAATACACTCATGGGTAACCTTGCTCATCGCTTCTTCGAGCAACTCTTTAATGAAGACATTAGGACTTGGAATAAAGCTCAGGTGGACGGTTGGGTAGACCAGGAAGCGCCCGGGTTACTCAAGAAGGAAGGAGCAATTTTCTTGCTCTATGGTCGTGAACCCGAGAAAGTCGCATTTATTAAGAAGGTAAAATACGCAGCTTGGAATCTCGTCCATTTGATTCAACAGAATGGCTGGGAAGTGGAAGCCACGGAATCGAGACTCGAAGGTACATTTCAACAAATAGAAGTGAGAGGTCGCGCTGACCTAGTACTTAAACGAGCTGGAGAAAAAACTATTCTAGACCTTAAATGGCGTGGGGCTAGCCGTCGGGAACGTATGATCAAGAATGAGGAAGATCTGCAGCTCGTTCTGTATTCAAAGCTTATTGATCATCCGGAGCAATGGGCACATACAGCCTACTATGTCATGGATCGTGCGCGCCTGATAGCTCGAAATACAGGTGCTTTTCAAGAAATTAATCCCGTCGTACCAGACTCTGATCATAGCGCAGTGAATCAAAAGATATACGATAAGATGGGCTTGACCTACGCTTGGCGTTTACAGCAATTACAAGCAGGGCAAATTGAGGTGAGGTGTGAACGAACTTACGGTGACTTAGAAGATCATTACGGAGAAGAATTGCTACCCTTGCTTGAAATGAAAGACAAGGATGCCCCCTTTGATGACTATCGCACCTTGATCAACTTGATTGAATGATGTTTACCCGTGGTACAAAATAAATTGTCTGATTTTCTATCATTTTCAATAGGATTAGGCAGTAAAAGCTATGAAAATATCAAGATAATTTTATCTTTGAAAGACAGACAAAACACTTAGCTTTTCTTAAACGCAAGAACTACGGCTCTCAATCATTATTATACGTGTTGACCAACACAAGGCTACTAGTATTTCTACATTTTCTAATCAACGCATTTTCAGCTTTTAGCGGCATCTGGAATTAAGACCGAGATTCCCCTGTATAGGGTATTTGGACTTTTCAACTCTCCCTCAGAGTTGCGGTATTCTATTGCCCTACTCCAGGGATAACAAGATGCTTACTTTCATCATCAAAACGATAACCAACATGCTTAATCTTCTGCCAACCACCAGCGGAACGACCAGGCTGTCATCCTATCTATGGAAGGGCTGCTTGGTACTACTCAGTATGCTACTCATTCCCGTAGCGCAAGCTAGCGAAAACTGGAATGAATGGGCTATTGACATACAAGGAACTGTCACCGACCAAGAAGGCGTCCCTTTGATTGGGGCTACTGTACAAGAAAAAGGCACAACGAACGGAACGATAACCGATATTGATGGTAATTTTTCATTGTCTGTAAAGGATCAGAGCGCTATCCTATTGGTCTCCTATACAGGCTACGAAGCGCAGGAAATTGCCGTCCAAAATCAAACCAACTTCGCCATTAAATTGGCAGATGATGTGATGCAATTGGGGGAAGTAGTAGTAATTGGGTATGGTACCCAAAGACGAAAAGACCTAACCGGATCCATTGTTAGTGTGGATATGGCAGAGAAAAGCAAATCAGCAAACGTTGATATTGCCCAGGCCCTCCAGGGTTATGCCGCTGGTGTAAACGTAGGGGTAACTTCTCAGGCCGGTGGATCTCCCAATATCGAGATTAGGGGTCAAAACTCGCTTTCAGGTTCACAATCGCCATTGATTATTTTAGATGGAATCATTTTCAATGGTGCAATCTCCAACATTAATGTAAGTGATGTTGAGAACATTGATGTACTGAAAGATGCCAGTGCTGCTGCCGTTTATGGTGCGCGTGCTGCCAATGGCGTTATCATTATCACAACCAAAAAAGGAAAGACGGAAAAACCCACCATCACGATTAATTCTTACGTCGGCACCCAAGATCTTGCCCCTACGGATGCTACCAATATTATGAATGGGGAACAATTCCTAGAGCGTCTAATCGATTATGCGCATCAGGAACAGTTGTACGGTTGGTATAATCGCTACCAGGAAAGAGGAGGACCAGATCCATCTGACCTTAAACCAGAGCGACCAAATCCAACCTCTCCTGAAGACCGCGCCGTGTTCCTAAGATCTCCTGAAGAGCAAGAGAACTTCTTGGCTGGACAAGAAATTAACTGGATTGATCAAACTCTTAGAAGTAGTGCTCCTATCCAAAACATTGATGTGAGTGTTTCCGGAAGAACCCAAAAGACTTCCTACTACTTGTCTGGCACTTATACCGATCAAGAAGGATTAGAAGTGAATGATCAGTTTCAGCGCGCGACTTTACGGGCTAACTTCGATACAGAAATTACCGATTGGCTTAAGGTTGGACTTAACACCGCTTATACTTCTCGTGATTATTCGGGAATCAATGCAAGGTTAGACTGGGCGTTGGATGCAAGCCCTTGGGGAAGCTTAAGAACGCCAGATGGCTTCTTCACAGATGTAGTGGGGGAAGATGGCATTATTGAAAATCCATTAACCAATACACCCTCCTTGAACGATGACCTACGGGATAACTATTTTGTAGCCGTCCGAGCAGATGTTGACATCCCTTGGATCAAGGGGCTTGCGTATCAATTCAACTACTCTAACACCATTGATATTCGTCGGAATTTTGTCTACAACCAGTCCTTTACCAGAGCAGGTATCGACAATGTGGGAAGTGCCCGTCGCCAGAATTTCCACAATACCTCTTGGTTGATGAATAGTCTCTTGACGTACAATAATACTTTTGCTGGAAAGCATAAGATCAATGTGACCTTGCTAGCAAGTCGAGAAAATCAGAAGTTCACCTTAACCGATTTGCAAGCCACTGGATTTGATATAGAAAGTTCGGGTTTCAACTTACCCTCCCTTGGCCTCAATCAAATTGTTAATCCTGGAAATGCCGAAGAGCAGAACCGAATTGCCTACATGGGGCGGGTTATCTATGACTATAATGGTCGCTACATCCTAACCGGTACCGTGCGGAGAGACGGATTCTCTGCCTTTGCCACCAACAATAAGACGGCCATATTTCCTTCAGTTTCTTTGGCCTGGGTACTTTCCGAAGAGGGATTTCTCAAGGACGTGAGCTGGATTGGCTTCCTAAAGGCTAGAGCCTCCTATGGTCAAAATGGTAACGATGGAGTTCCCCGCTTTGCGAGTTTTGCCACTGTAGCAGTTAATAGTACCATCATTGGGGATCAGGTGGTAACAGAATACCGACCTAATGCCTTAGGTAATCCCAACCTTAGATGGGAGACAACCACCTCCTTGAACTTCGGTCTTGATTTTAGTCTCTTCAATGATCGGGTTGGAGGTAGTATCGAAGTGTACACCGCTGATACAGAAGATGTAATTGTGCGAAGAAACCTTCCACGTGCCACCGGTTTTACTAATATCCTAACCAATATTGGGGCTGTGGAAAATAATGGGTTTGAGATTTCTTTACGTACTACCAATGTTGAAAGAGGTGACTTTTCTTGGCGTTCCACACTTGCTTTTTCTCTTAATCGGAATAAGCTAACTAGACTACTTGGTGGAGACAACGATTTTGACCTTGGAAACTCCTGGTTTACCGGCGAACCGATCAATTCCATTTTTGGATTTGACAATGAAGGGGTAGTATGGACAGAAGAGGAGTTTTTCAACGGAGGCACGCCTGATAATTTCTTCCCTGGCCACTTTAAGATTAGAGATATTACCACTACGGATGGCAATGGGGATATACATCCGGATGATGACCGAGAAATTCTAGGGTATGAAGATCCCAATTACCGCTTCGGCATTGGCAACACGATCACCTACAAGAATTTTACCCTCAACTTCTTCCTCAACTCCATCCAAGGGGGTGAAAACTGGTACCTAGCAAACCCTGGAAACTTGATTTCGGGAGGTACGGATATTTCTGGTCGAAGATTAAATCGTCCGGCCATCAGACAATATTGGACACCTACGAATGGGGTAACCAATGCACCAGGAATGTTCTGGAGTCAACCCGAAAATGGTCCACTTTTGTTAGATCGCAGTTTTATTCGATTGCAGGATGTAACGCTTTCTTATAATGTAGGCAACGAAGTATTGAGCCGCTGGGGAATTGCAGGACTAACCGTCTATGTTAGTGGTAAAAACTTGGCTACTTGGACAGATTGGACAGGCTGGGATCCAGAAATTTTCTCTGGCCAACCTAACGGTGTAGATGGAGGAAACCTAAACGCTGTTAGAGCCCTGCCGCGCACTATATTGGCTGGTTTCAATTTAAGTTTCTAATCCCACCAAGTTTTTAGCCTTCTTTAAAAATTTACCTTCTTTGGCAATTTTTTGGTCGGCGTTTTAGCGGGAAGACTCGCGACCAAAGGAAGCAGGACTTTCAACTAAAAGGCTGACTCAAAAGCACAAAAATTGTCAGAGAACCAAAATGTACAACTATGAATCTTAGAATAAATCCATTATATACAACCAAACTGATACTACTCCTTTTATTTATCAGTGTCACTTCCTGTGATGAAGATGCCATCTTGGAAGAGGTGCCATTAGATGTGCTCACCAGTGCTAATTTATATAGTAGTGTTCCTGAACTCGAATTAGCCGTGCATGGGCTTCACGATCGAGTCCGGGATAGGTTTTTTAATTGGGGTAATCCGCAAATGACTGTACTTCACGGCAATGGAGCAGACATAAGCTACAATGGAGAGAACCCCGCAGGCAGCGCTTTTTTAACGGACTACCCTTCCCAACTACTTCCAACCAATAACGGTAGAGTACGCGAATACTGGCTACGTGGTTTTGAAATTGTTCAGCAAGCCAACGTATTGATTGACGCCATCAAGAATCTTAGTCCCGATGATCCGAATTTTGTGGGGCAAGAAGCTGCCTTGTCCATCATTGAGGCAGAAGGTCGATTTTTCCGGGCATTTATGTACCGGATGCTAGTAGCCATTTATGGAGGAGTTCCACTGTTTGATGAGGCCGTATCTTCCCCAAGAACGGATTTAGTCCGTGCCTCCGAAGAAGAAATATATGATTTCATTATTGCGGATCTTCAATTCGCTGGTGACAACCTTCCTAATCCAGGAGATGAAGCTGCGCAGGGTCGCATCACCAAAGGAGCAGCTAGGCATTTACTCAGTGAAGTTTACAATTCTGTAGGGCGCTACGATGATGCTATTGCCATGGCTACTTCCGTGATTAATGATTTCGGCTATGCCTTGATGAGAGATCGTTTTGGGTCTCGTTTTAACGACAATGATCCTGTGTTGATAGATACTACCGATTCTAGAGGAAATGTTTACAATGATTTATTCCTATTCGGTAATCATAATCTTCCGGAGAATACCGAAGATATATGGGTACTTCAGAATGAACCGATCACACTGGTGAACACGATTGACGGACGGTA
>JABSSL010000130.1 GCA_013214355.1 Saprospiraceae bacterium
CAGGCCCGCAACAACGGCTAGGGAGGTCGGTGGCTGGCGGAGATTTAAACCGCCAACTATGACTGGAGAGATCACAACTCACAAAAATCGCCAAAGCGCTTGGCAAGAAAACACCCGCCAGGCCCGTGTTGGTGTTTTCCACCAACACAATGGGAGCCAAGGATAGTTGTTGGTGAAAATCTGTTCATGCAACAACACCCTTTTTAAATCTCAAGTTTGCCTGTTCACGGGCCCAGTTCTGTTGTTTGCTGTACACGGACAAATATTCTTTTATAAATAATAGCAGGCTCCTATTTTTTCCTTAATATAGCAGCCCTCTTTTACAAGTATTAGTATAGTGCCTTTCCTAGCTAGCCATTGATCAAAGTAAACAAGTAAGGACTACAATGGATGTCCATGTCTGGCGTAACTATACTAGCAATGAAACGCTTAAAATTTAACATCTTCTCTGACGACTTCAAGGTAACTGCCATGCTAGGCATGTGCCAACCAACTACGAAGAGGATAGTCAGAGCATAAAACAAAACGTATGAGCCGTAAAATCCGTATGGGTATGGTAGGCGGTGGCCGAGGAGCTTTTATCGGTGCCGTCCACAGAATGGCAGCCGCGCTAGATGGACAGATTGAGTTTGTTTGCGGAGCCTTTAGCAGTAATCCAGAAAGATCAAAAGCTTCTGGAGAAGATTTTTTCCTCCCCTCCGATCGTGTCTATGGCAGTTACGCCGAAATGATCGAAACAGAGAAAAGCCTCCCTGAGGATGTGAGAATGGATTTTATATCCATCGTTACACCAAATCATGTGCATTTTGGTCCTGCCAAAATGGCCCTGGAAAATGGGTTTCATGTGGTATGTGATAAGCCCTTGTGTTTTGACATGGAGGAAGCATTGGAGTTGGAGCGCCTGGTGAAGGAAACAGGACTCATCTTCGCTTTGACGCATAACTATACAGCTTATCCTATGGTGAAGCACGCCCGTGCGATGATTCGAAACGGGGAATTGGGTGAGATTAGAAAGGTAGTGGTAGAGTATCCGCAGGGTTGGCTTGCTACCAAATTAGAGGACTCTGATCAGAAGCAAGCAGCCTGGCGCACGGATCCTAAACGTTCTGGTATCGCGGGAGCGATGGGTGATATCGGTACGCATGCCGAAAACCTCGCTGAATATATCACCGGCTTGCAGATCTCTGAGCTATGTGCGGATTTGAGCACTTTTGTAGATGGCCGTTTATTGGATGATGATGGGAATGTCCTCCTTCGCTTCAATAACGGAGCAAAAGGAGTGCTGCACGCCAGCCAAATCTCTGTCGGTGAGGAAAATTCTCTTAATATTCGAGTATATGGCGAGAAGGGTGGATTGGAATGGCACCAAATGGAGCCCAATACTTTGATCGCCAAATGGATGGATAAGCCCACACAGATCTTAAGAACTGGGGTAGGGGAATTGTCTCCTGAAGCTACGGCGCATACTAGGATCCCTGCCGGGCATCCAGAAGGTTACTTGGAAGCTTTTGCTAGCCTGTATCGCAATGTAGCTTACTGTATCCAGGCAAGAGTCAGCGGTAAAGCAGTAGATCCTTTGTACGAGGATTTTCCTACTGTTTCTGATGGGGTACGTGGAATGCATTTTATCCAGAAAGTGGTGGAGTCGAGTAATAGTGACCAGAAGTGGGTGAAGGTGTAAGTGTCTTCAACTAAAGGAGACCATTCAAATTAGTTTTTTTTGCTTAAAAATTCGTATCGATGAAAACGATAAAAGGACCAGCAATATTTTTAGCACAATTTATGGGTGATGAAGCCCCTTTCAATAGCCTTGAAGGGATTTGCCAATATATGGCGAATCATGGCTATAAGGGCGTACAAATTCCCGCATGGGATGATCGCCTAATCGACTTGGAAAAGGCGGCGGAAAGTAAAACATACTGTGATGAGTTAAAAGGGAAAGTGGCGGAATTTGGACTGGAAATCACAGAATTAGCTACACACCTACAAGGTCAGCTAGTAGCCGTACATCCAGCCTATAATAGTATGTTCGACGCCTTCGCACCTGAGGAGGTACACAATAATCCAAAAGCCCGCACGGAATGGGCTATTAACCAGGTTACCATGGGAGCTAAAGCCAGTCGAAACATGGGCTTGGATTCTCACGTGACTTTCTCCGGAGCCTTGTTATGGCCCTTCGTCTATCCTTGGCCACAGCGTCCTGCCGGTTTGGTGGAAATGGGATTCAAAGAATTGGCGGATAGATGGCGACCAATTTTGGATGCACACGAAGAAGTAGGAGTAGACTGTTGTTACGAACTGCACCCCGGGGAAGATTTGCACGATGGTATCTCTTTCGAAATGTTCGTGGAAGAATTAGGTGGTCATAAGCGGGCTAACATCAATTATGACCCGAGCCACTTTGTATTGCAAGCACTTGATTATCTTGATTTCATTGATATCTACCACGAACGCATCAAGGCCTTCCACGTTAAGGATGCCGAGTTTAATCCAACGGGGCGCCAGGGTGTCTACGGAGGTTATCAAGGCTGGGTAAAGCGAGCAGGCCGATTCCGTTCCTTGGGAGATGGTGAGGTAGATTTTACCGGTATATTCTCTAAGCTTTCACAATACGATTATGACGGTTGGGCCGTACTGGAATGGGAATGCGCGATCAAGGATTCTGACCAAGGAGCGGCAGAAGGGGCGCCCTTCATTAGCGATCATCTGATTAAGGTAACAGAAAGAGCCTTTGATGATTTTGCCGATGCCGGTGTAGATGAAGCAGGTAACAAGAAGATTTTAGGCTTGGACTAAGCAAACCATACTTTAGCCTAACAAAGCCGTGGCGATTTTCAAATGATTTGTTAATCCCCACGGCTTTTTGTTTTTTGCTCGGCAAAGTCCTTACTTTTCTGTAACAGCGAATAAACTGCGCCTGATGTTACGGATATTCTTACCCGCTTTCTTTCTACTAGTTTTGGCTGCCTGTCAGTCTTCTCCTAAAACGTACGATCCGCCGCACTTACGGAAGTTAGATGCTGAGGAAGTGCTAGATCGTGCTCGCCAAAAAAGAACCCTTTCCCCTTATGTAGTTTTCAAAGACAGTGTTGGAAGTCCTTTATCTGAGGAGTATAAGGCTAAGCTGGACAAAGGACAGCTAGCCTACGATTATTATGTGGACGCAAAGGGGGAATTGGTGGAACTTATCGTTCGAGAATCGACCTATGAAGACGATCTATTGGATGTACAGCATCGTACCTTAATTGCAGGATTGCGTTCCTGGGAACAGGTGGAACCTGAAAAGGGAGTGGATTGTCGAGTGCAGAAGCGAATCCTACAGATGGTTTACAAACGAGAAAAAGAACTACAAAAGGTAAGAGATTCGACGGATCTAGAACGCTTCATGAGGGGCTTTAGCCGAGTCCGATTCTCCGGTCCTAATCCTTATCAGGCCATCGATAGTATGTTCACGGAGAATAAGCGATTGATTTTTGGCATATTAGAGAAATGCGGAACACCTACTAGGCGTGAAGTAGGCGAGCAGGGGATGATGGGTTTGTTTTATACGATTCAGCATATGGCTCAACCTCGCCTGCGGGTATTGTACTATCCGGTGATTAAGGAATGTGTGGATAAAGGTGACTTGAAGCCACATTGCTTGGCTTTGATGGAGGATCGAATGATGAGAGATTTCGGTAAGAAACAATTGTTTGGAAGCCAACTGATGAAGAAAGATACATCGGAGGTTTGGACGCTCTATCCAGTACGCGAGCCGGAGAAACTTAACCAAAGGCGTGCAGCGATAGGACTGAAACCGATTGAGCAGTACCTAGAAAGCTTGGAGGTGGAATATACCCTAGAAGGATTGGGCATAGAGGAAGGAAAATAAGAAGTCGGAAATGCGAAGTTGGAAAGTGGAAAGCCGTGCCTGATGATTCCAACTTCGCATTTCCGATTTGGATATTATCCCATTTCAGAAACAACTTCCTTAACTTCCGGGATCATCCGTTTCAACATTCCTTCAATACCGGATTTAAGCGTAACTGTTGAAGAAGGACAGCCGCTGCAAGAACCTTGCAATACCACAGTCACGATACCTTCATCGTAGGATTTGAATTCTATATTACCACCATCCGTTTCAACGGCTGGCTTTACATAGGTATCAATCAATTCCTTGATCTTTACTACGATCTCTGCTTCATCTTCAGAGTATTCATAGCTTGCACCACGCTCTTTCTCCAACTCTGCCATTGCATCCTCGAATCCATCATTCAAGATAGCTCCTCCATCTTGGATATAACCTTTGATGAATTCCTTCAATGGAAGCATGATATCTGCCCACTCGTAGTTGAACTCCTTAGTTACCGTTACAAAGTTGTTGCAGATATACACACCTTTCACGAAAGGCTTATCAAACAAAGCAGAACCCATTGGGGACCATTCTCTAGCTAGTTCTTCCTCGCGGAAGTCTGCTGTTCCCTTGTATAACATACGATTGGTAACAAACTTCAAAGATTCTGGGTTTGGCGTTTGTTCCGTATATAGCATTACCGGGCTCTTCGTGACCGTATTTTCCATGTTCGTATTTTTATCTACTAATCGCGCTGGCACGATTGGCAAGTTTATTTAGACTGATTCTACAAAAGTAACAACTTTTAACAAGCTAGGTTTTGTCCCTAAGGATAAATTTATGCAATTCAATGCGAGTGTCGCGAAAAGTCATGCTTTCGTCCAGGTACATAGAAAGGCAGATTAGGGTATTAAGTAGTGGTGAATAAGGTCCCGTAGGACCGTCCCACTACTACTTAAATGGGTTGGAGCAGTAAATATCCTATAGTTAAGAGCTTGGAAAGTCTTCCGATTACGGTTATTTTTCTTCATCGATTCATGAAAAATACAAGGAACGAATGAAAAGGGTATTATACATAGTCATTTTTGCCATTGTCTATATCGCTTGTGATCCGGCTGCCTCAGCAGATTTTTCCTCCCTTTTTGATGGCCAAACTTGGAAAGGTTGGGAAGGTAACAAAGACTTCTTTCGCATCGAAGACGAGGCCATAGTGGCCGGCAGCCTGCAGAGAAACATTCCGAAAAATCAATTTCTATGTACGGAAGAGGTGTTTGGTGATTTTGAGCTAAGAATGGAGGTCAAGTTTAATTCAAAAGAGAATAATGCGGGTATCCAGTTTCGGTCCAAGAGAATTCCTAATGATCATGAGGTGATAGGATATCAGGCAGATATCGGGTTCCTAAATGATCAACCCCTATGGGGCTCCTTATATGACGAATCTCGCCGCAAGCGCTTCCTTTTGCAGGCTGATCCCAAATTGGTAAGATCCATCGTGGATGTAGAAGGCTGGAATGACTACCGGATCTTGTGTAAGGGCAGTGATATCAAATTCTGGTTGAACGATACGCTGGTATTGGAATACCAAGAATTAGAAGAAAATATTGATAGTGAGGGTTCGATTTGCGTACAAATACATAGTGGGGTGCCAACGGAGGCGTGGTACAAGAATATGGAGATAAAGCGCTTGTAGGTGTAGGGAGATAAAGCTGATTTTGTCTTTTGAAACCTTTAAATTGTCCGCTCATCTCTCAATTCCTAACTATGTTAATTGAAAAAAAGCTGCAAATATTGGCAGCGGCACCTGACTTATTAGAAGATCTTTTGGCAGAGATACCTACCGAAATGCTGGAAGAGCGAAGAATTCCTGGTAAGTGGAGCATCCATGAGCATGCCGTACACTTGGAGGAGGCCCAAAAAATGATCATTGAACGCTTTAAGCGTTTTCAGCATGAATCCAATCCTGTGTTCACTCCTTACTTGCCAGGGACAACCGTACCTGATGATTATTTGAAAGATCTAGATCTGAAACAATCCCTAATTGATTTCCGTCAACATCGAGGAGAAATGGTTGATCTTCTTTCGACCTTTACGGAAGCACAGTGGACCAATGAGGGCAGCCATCCAGAATACCGACATATCAGTGCCCTACTTTGGATTCGTCACGTGATGATGCATGATCACTTTCATATGTATCGAATCGAAGAACTGTGGCTTACCATGCCAGACTATCTGAGAAAAGCCTAATACAGGGCTATACTTAAATGATTCTTGTGAAAGGATAGCCTACTAGATTACAACTTAGGACAGTGCCAGAAATTAAATTATCGATTATTCAAGCCTTAACACTGGCGGTCATCACGAACGCTTGGGTGTTCAGTTTTCTGTTGTTACAAAAGCAAGAGAACCGGCTGGCTAATCGGTTTTTGGCATTGCTCCTTTTTTCGGTTGGGTATGGGATGCTGACGCAGTTGTGGATTGATCTGAGATTTTATGATTATTATCCTTGGCTGCATTGGCTGCCCGGGGATTTGCACTATTGGATTGGGCCAAGCTTTTATTTTTACGTGAGAACTTTGACAGATCCTGATTTCCAGCTGCGCCCTAAACATGCCTGGCATATGACCTGGTTGATTCTAGCGTATCCGCACAATGTTTACCATATTATTCTGGGGCGGACAGATCCTTATCCACTTCTACATAATTTTACAGAGGCTATTTCTGCTTATGCGATATTTCCGTTACTAGTCTTTAGTTACTTGTCCTACCAATTATTGAGAGAGCATAAGAAATCTCTTGAACAACAGTATTCCACTACGGAACCCTTAACCTTACATTGGCTTAGTCAAATCTATATGCTAGGGGCCGTGATTCTAATTCCCCAGATTGTGGTTTATATCGTTGATTTTCGCATCTTTTATGACTTCGAGATGGAGTTTTTTGAAGGTAGACTCCTTCAGTATGATGGCTTTACCACCTTCTTGTTTGCCGTACTGGTTTACTGGTTAGGAGTAGGGGGGATTCGTCAAAGTCAAGTGTCGTTGGATAAAGAATTGTGGCAGAATAAATCACCGAGCGCCGACAAGGACTTCTCTAGGACAGCTACAGCTTTGCAGAAAAGTATGCAGGAAGATCGATTGTTTCTGGATCCAGAGCTAAGTATTGGAAAACTAGCCAGTCATACCGGGATATCTTCTCGTGAAATATCTACAGCACTCAATCAGCATTTTGAGAAGAACTTCTACACTTTTGTGAACGAGTATCGAGTGGAGGAGGTTAAACAGAACTTGCGAGATCCTAATTTGCAACATCTCACCATCCTTAGTATTGCCCTTGATGCCGGCTTCAATTCCAAAGCTACTTTTAACCGCATCTTTAGATCCTATACGGGCTCTTCCCCGCGTACCTTTCGAGCTGAATAAACCTGTAGGTAAGAGTCTCAATATCTGCTAACAGGTATTGAGACGTCCTACTACCCGTATTGAGACGACTCCTACTCGTTTTTTATGGTACTTGCCAGCAAAAAAATCACCGATGATGAAAAAGGTACTATTGGGTCTTGCGATCACCATCTTATCTCTTCTATTGATTGGCGCTATCCTGTTCTATCCCTTGCTCTTACCTTATGTAGGTCTAAGGACTTTGCCAGAAATTCCCAGTCCTGCTGCTGCTACGGTCGACAATCAATGGCAACAAGTGGAACCTAGTTTGAAGGAGAGCTTGTTAGCTACGGCCAAGAAACTGAATGCTCCTGGTATTTCTGCTGCGATTGGCCTAGATAATCAGATTATTTGGTCGCAGGCAGCGGGCTACGCAGATATCGATGAAGAGCGATTAGCTAGTATTAGCACTCAATTCCGAGTGGGTAGCGTATCCAAGTCTATCACTAGTGTGGGCCTCGGAAGGATGATGGAAGAAGGCTTAGTGGAACTCGATCAAACAGCTCAGTTTTACGTGCCCTATTTTGGTAAGGGTAAACCAGACCTTACGCTTCGGCAGTTGGCTTCACATACTTCCGGTATCCGGCATTATCGTCCCTGTTTGTGTTTTCCGGCCTATGAAAGTCTAAGCAATAGGCAGTTTGATAGCATGGAAAAAAGTGTGAGCATCTTTGGTAAGGACGATCTACAGTTTGAGCCTGGCCATGGGTTTCAATATTCTACTTACGGTTATACCTTATTGAGTGCCGCGATGGAAGAAGCCAGTGGCAAACCCTTTTTGGACTACATGCGGCAGCAGGTTTTTACGCCCCTAAACATGACCCAAACGATGGGCGATTGGTCAAAGATGGATGTTCCTGAAAGAGCTAGTTTTTATATTGTCAGGAATGGAAAGTACCGAAGGGCCTATGCTGTCGACAGTAGCTATAAATGGGCAGGTGGTGGGATGTTGTCCACCCCCACAGACCTAGTGAAAATGGCAAACGCCTTGCTAAACGATAGTTTCTTGGAGACGGATACCAAGGCAGAGCTCTGGGAGCCGATCCTACTAGCTAATGGAGATATGAATCCCCAGCATTATGCTTTGGGCTGGCGAATTGGGGAGGTATCCGAACTAGTTCCAGAAGGAAATGTTAGTATTGTACATCATGGCGGTACGATCACGGGATCCATTACCTTACTGATCTTATTTCCTGAGCACAATATGAGCATAGCCATGATGGTAAATCGCAGTGGTAGCTCAGGCGAATTATTCAAGCCAATTTTTAATCTAGCGAAGATAATTCTGCCCGCCAAAGCTGCTATTCAAGCTGAAAAGGAACAACAACATGCAGAAGCTTCCCTATCGGAATCACAGTAGACGACATTTCATTAAGCAGGCAGGACTGGCCGCAGCGGCCATTAGCGTGCCCAATTTCTTAATCCGGGCAGGTACCAATGGTAGAATTGAGGAGGAGAAGTTGAGGTTGATTGTAGATGCGGATACGGCCAATGAAGTAGATGATCTATTTGCTATTGCTAGAGCATTAATTGAACCCCGTTTTCAGCTAGAAGGGCTTACCTCAGCACAGTGGCATACGCAAGACCGAGCCCCCAACGACTCAGTGGGTTTGAGTCAAAAACTCAATGAAGATATTGCTCAATTAATGGGCGTGACGGATGTGCCGTTGGCTATGGGCTCCAATGTACCCATGGTCAATACCATGCGACCCCAAGCCTCTGCCGCCGCTCGCCTGATCATCGAAAAAGCACATGCAACTCCTGAAGGGGAAAAATTAGTGGTCGTTACTTTAGGACCTAATACGAATGTAGCCTCCGCCATCTTAATGGATCCCACGATCATCCCCAAGCTGAAAGTCTGTTACATTGGATTTTGGCATGATGTAAAGCAAAATGCTTGGAGTAAGCGAGAATTCAATACCAATAATGATCCCAATGCTACAGATCTACTATTGAATACCCACAGTCTGGACTTTCACGTTATGACCGCTACCACCAGCCAACATTTAGTGTTCCAGAAGGAAGAAGTGGATCGACATCTAAAGGGGAAGGAAGGTATCGGCAATTATTTGGTAGAAAGATGGGAGTCCTATGATCGCTTTTGGCAGAAGACAGATAAGGAAAAACGGAACTGGATCATGTGGGATGTGGCTATCATTGAGGCATTAGCAAAACCGAGCCTGGCGAAAGAGGAAATTTTTGTAACACCAGATGATAATTTGCAGCGGGAAATCCAGGCTTATACCTGGATCGATGTGGAGGGAATGAAAGCGCAGTATTGGCAGGCGCTCGATGCTTTTATAGCAACAAATTGATATGACCATCCCAAGTGCTACCCGAAGTAGGCTTGGGATGGTGGATTAAATAAACCTATCTCCTACTCTTCTAGGCTGAAAGTGATGGGTAGCACCACTCGCGTAGCCACGGCCCGGTTTTCTTTGATACCCGGTTTCCAGCTAGACATTTCCTCAAAAACGCGCAATACTTCTGTATCACAACCATAACCAATACCTTTGACAATGGTAGGTGCTTGGATCTGGCCATCTGCCGCAATAATGAATTCGATCAACACTTTTCCTTCAATGGCTTCTTCTCTGGCTTCCATGGGGTATTCCAGCTCTAATGCTAAGAAGGTGCCCAAACTCATACTTCCCGCTTCAAAACTGGGAGCTTTATCTAACTCATACATTTGAAAGATTCGGTTTGGCGGGGTTGAACTCCATACGTTAAACGGTAGGCTGGTAATGGCTAAGAACACAAAGGCGATGCGGATGACAGTGTTTTTCATGACTTAATTTTTAAAAGTTTTTAGATGGATTAATTGGGTTTGTATAATCTATTCTGTAGCCTTCTTAATCAATACTGATAAAGTAGTTTGTATATCTCCTCGGGCATCGTAAGACTGCTCGTGTAGAGACTTTATACAACTCTTTGACTATTCCTCTCAAGCTGTTGTTACCCCTTTTACGTTATAATCTTGGGAATGAATTTGAAGCGTTCTAAGCTCTCCTTGTGTCGGATTCCATGAATAATTTAGTGGCGACAACAATGAGCCATAGAGTCATTTATTGAAATTCGTTCAAGAAAAAACAATAGGAGTCGTTTCTAAACAATTGTTTAATAGTAGCTTGAAGTTGAAACTTAGCAGGTAGTTTATAAAACTTTTGGCGAGGTGTGAGAGAAGGAATTGACGCTGCCTTCTTAGGTCTGGTACGGACTAATACTGGTAAAAACTAAGAGCAGGTAGACGATGCGGATTGCAGCATTTCTCATGAATTGGATTTTAGGGTCAATTAGGTTGTTCCGAAGAACGAGTTTTGGTTTTTGGTGTCTATCCATGGTCTATTGGATTAGACGTTCTCTAGTAAGTGGCTTTAGCGGCAGGAATGTCAACTGAATATTAACTTTTTTTTGAAAGATATAAGGTGGAAGAGTATGGAGGGGGAGTTAATGGTCTGATTAACAGTGGGTAATAGTGAAGGTACTGAGTTGATTATTTTCAAAGTAGTAGCCATTCCGTAAAGGGAAAAATCTCGGTCAAGCCTTTATCAGCGAAATAGTTCGCCGTAGTCTGAGCACTTCTATCACTGGTAACCAAGATAAAATCTCCACCCCAGGCCCCTAAGGACTTAATTTGGCCCCAATAGCCGTTGAAGTCTTGCTGCAGCACCGGGACGAGGCTCAGTGCATCTCCAATCAAGGCTTCATGCTCTGCTATTAATTGCTCAAACTCTTCTAGCTGGGTACTCTTTAAAATAGCTTGGGTTAGCGCATCAATCTGGCGGATCAAAGGAGCCGGACTCATCGAGGCAAATTTTTGTCGATAGTGCCTAATCCCTTCTCTACTGTTCTGCTTTTTGCCAGAATAAACGAGGTAGAGCTGGTGAGCGAATGGAGGGTGAAAGGGGGTAGGTGTTGAATGTGGCATCCCATTATCTAACTGGTAGAGGATGGGGCCATCTGCGATAGCGCAGGCAATATCATAAGCAGATCCTCCAAATGAGTCCCATAATAATTGGTAAGGGTCGATCTTTTGCCACTGCGCCAATGCGGCTAATAGAGTGGAAGAAGTACCGAGTCCCCAATGACGAGAAAATTGAAGATCCATACGCACCTCCAAGCCTGGAAGGCCTTTCCACGCCTCTGGCTTTTGTCGTTGAATGGATTGGAAAATCTGAATGATACGCTCTGCGGTAGCCGTATCAGTAGTGCTCAGGATTTGCAGTGGGGCGAGTTGAAAGGAAGCCTGGAACCAGATTTGTCCGGTATGGTCATAGCTTGACCAGTTCAAGAAGCCAGGGGAGACTTCCTCATTCCTTTTGACCTCCAGTTGCTGCCCCAGTTTTGCTGGAATAGCTAATGCGTTGGCTCCATCAAGGACTACATATTCCCCAGTCAGCAGAAGCTTACCTTTGGTGTGTGTTTTGAAAGCGGTTGGGGTGTGGGTCATTCCGCTAGTTTAGGCGCCTTCCCTCTTAACCAGTCTAGAAAATCTCTGACCGCTGTGAAAGAGACGACTTTGTCCCTGAAATGCACCGTAACATCTTTCACCTCTTGCTCCGTTGCGCCTAGATGGTTCAAGATATTGAGTAGGTGCATCTTCATATGGCCTTGCTGGATTCCCGTAGTGACAAGAGATCTGACAGCTGCGAAGTTTTGCGCCAATCCAGTAGCGGCAATGATCATCATGAGTTCCTGTGCGTTAGGATTACCCAGGAGCTCCAAAGATCGATGTGCTAGGGGGTGAAGCTTTGTTAGACCACCAACAGTTCCGATTGCTAAAGGAATATCTAACCAAAACTTGAAGACGCCATTCTTGACTTCACATTGACTTAAACTACGGTATTGGCCATCCTTGGCAGCATAGGTATGTCCGCAAGCTTCGATGGCTCTAAAGTCATTACCTGTTGCTAAGACTACGGCATCGATGCCATTAAAAATGCCTTTGTTATGTGTAGTCGCTCGATAGGGGTCAATTCGCGCAATGCGAATGGCTTTACTAAATTTATCTGCAAACCCAGGAGCATCGAGATCCTTGCAGGCTCCTTCCAACTGCTCGACTGGGCACTCCACCCAAGCTCGAACCAAGCAATCAGGGGTATAGTTGGAGAGAATGGCCATAATGATCTCTACGGAGCGCTCATCGGCTTTGAAGGCTGGTGATTCTGCTATGAATTCCTGTAAACTCTTGCCAAACTGTTCCAAAATGGAGTTGATAAAGTTGGCTCCCATGGAATCACAGGTCTCGAAAGCAACCTTTAGCTGGTAGTAATCAGGTTCCTCATATGTCAGATCCAATAATTCAACACTGGTGATCCCGCCGCCGCGGGCTTCCATATTTTGGGACAGGGGAGCGGCATCTTTCCGCAGTTTTCTTTCTATTTCAGGGAATAATTGTTTGAGCGTAGCACTGTCACCCGCCCATGAAAAGTGGACCTGTCCAAGTTTCTGGGTGTCAATTACCTTTGCCTTGAACCCACCACGATTTAGCCAAAACTTCATGGCACTGGAGGCCGCTGCTACCACTGAACTTTCCTCGATGACCATCGGTACGGCATAGGTTTTCCCATTAATCTTGAGATTGGGGGCAATGCCGAAGGGTAGAACAAAGTTACTAATCGTGTTCTCGCTGAAATCGTCCAGAACTTTCTGCTGCTTTTCATCTCCGTGCCAGAAACTTGTAAGTTCCCTAATGACAGCTTCAGGGTCCTTGAAGAAGTGTTCCGCTACCCAGCGCAGCTTAGCTCGCTTGGATAACTTCGAGAACCCACTAATAGTCTTCTTTTGCATTTCTTGCTTGCTTAGGTCCGAATCTTCAGAGGGCGTGTTTAGCGACTCCTCGATCCTTGTCGAATATTCAGATTCTATATTCATGCTTTGAGGCTTAAAAAGGTTTGGGAAAGAGCTAAGCCCTTGATTTGAGTCATCACGTAGGTACGTAAGGTCTCATAATCTCCTCGAGCATGCTTTAGAAACTGTGAAGCCTGACCATATATACTTGGTAAGGTGCATTTTTCCGTAAGGTAGTATCCATCTAGGAAGTGTCGAATACCTCCAGAGATGATAATTTGAGAACATTTGCGCTGGGTACCCAATTCAGTTACCAGTCGATTACAAAGATCAACCATCTCTTCCGCACCATGTCCAATATTAGCTAATCTTCCGTAAGCCTCCTGTTCCAAGGCGCTAGAACGCGCCAACTCCAGCTTGGCAAAGTTTGTGCCTCCATTGGCGGCGAAGTCAATAGCTGCGAGTGGGAGCTGTAGCAATGCCTTCAGACTGCGATAGCCCATGCCTTGCCCAACTTCTTTTACGATGATCGGAATATCAAGTTCCGCTAAGACCGTCTCAATCGTTTCTACGGGTGGGCGCTTCAGGTGATCTCCTTCTGGCTGCAACCACTCCTGAAAAGGATTCACATGGATGATCAATCCATCCGCTTTCAATTTATTGATCAAAACCGGAATGCGGTATAACTCTTGATGATCGATTAACTGTTCGACTTGGGCAATACCTAGATTGGCGAACAGCGGCACTTCATTACCCATAATCGGACGGACATCAAAATCCGGTAAAGTTTCGTTGCCGAAGAGCAAAGAACGGCAAGAACCTAATCCCATCCCAATCCCAAATTCCTGGCAAGCTTTGGCAAGATTGTGATTGATTATTTTCGCCATCTCTGTCCCACCCGTCATACTGGATACCCATAGCGGTGCAGAAAGTTGTTTACCCAAAAACTCAATCTTAGGCATGGAATCGATTCCTGGATGCCCTGCCATCATAGGTTCGTAATAGAAGCGATCATCTAGGGCCGCCTTTTCGACCTGAGATCGAAAAGCTAGCTCAATATGATCCCGCTTCCGCGCCGCTGCGGTTGGGTCATCCTCATCAGGATTCGAAGGTAAAACAAGATTCTCCAATTCGTGCTCTTTGTTCGACATTGATAAATATTGTACAAATTTACGGAAAGTTTCAGGGGTAGAACAATCGCTTCAATAAATGGTTTATAGGAGGCCTATTCTTGGACCGGTATACAACTATCGAACTGCTGGCAGGTCCGTTAAAATGGCCATAAAATATTTTTCCTTTCCTAGATTATTTCTTTTTTTGTTTTGGGCGAACTCACAGATCATTGCAATTGACTGCAAAGAAGCTAGTAATTGATCTTGATTAGCCACATTTAGTATCTATTCAGATGATAAGCATCTGTTCATATTTTTAATCAAAACATTTCGAATGAAGCAATTAATCGTATTGGGCGGGCTAGTAATAGCATTAATGGCCTGGACTACTATATCAACAGACCAATTGGATGAGGATGCCGGTTGGGAATCCCTATTTGACGGAGAAACCACCAATGGGTGGAGGAATTTCAAAACCGAAGGCCTTGGCCCGGCCTGGAAGGTACAAGATGGCACCTTGATGCTGGACAAATCCGATAAGTCAGTGAAAGGCGGAGATATTGTTACAGAAGGAGAATACGAAAACTTTGACCTAAGGTTGGAGTGGAAGATTTCGGATTGCGGTAACAGTGGTATCATGTTTAATGTGACAGAAGAAGGATACAAGAAACCGTATCACACGGGGCCGGAAATGCAGGTATTGGATAACAAATGTCATCCTGATGCCAAGATCATTACCCATAGAGCTGGCGATCTTTATGATATGATTAAGTGTAAGAAAGAGGTAGTGAAACCAGCGGGTGAATGGAATGCTGTACGTATTCGCATCAAGAATGGTAAATCTAGTTTTTGGTTAAATGGGGTGAAGGTGGTTAAGTTTGAGATGTTTACACCAGAATGGAATGCTATGATTGCTGATAGTAAATTCAAGAACTGGGAAGGATTCGGACAATCGAGAAAAGGAAGAATCTGTCTTCAGGATCATAGCGACACCGTATGGTATCGTAACATTAAAATTAAGCGCTTGTAGCCAAGCTGATGACTTTGGAGAAAAGCTCAAGAGTTCCCTTGATCAACTTGGGTTTTTCTCCGCAGGTTTTTCCCAAACTAGGCTATACCGCCACAATAGTCTCCGCTTCACTGTAGCACCAGGGAGATACTGACTTGCCAGCCATTTTAGCTCTGCAAATGGGAGATATTCATCTCCTGAACCATGCACATTCCAAAGCTTGTTTTCTTGCGGAGTACTTTTACTTTGTCCGTTCTTTATCCACTTGTAGAGATGGTGAATCGGGATAGAGATAAGACTATATAAACTATCCATCCAACCTTTCTCCTCATACAGGTCAATCACAATGAGCTTTCCGCCAGGCTTTAGATCTCCTTTTGCCCTTTTGAGTACCGCTGGCCAATCCATATGATGGAAGGTTGCTACGCTAACAATGGCATCAAAATAGGCATGGGGATAATCCTTCTGCATATAATCCGTCTGCTCATATCTGAGATTATCTATTCCTTTACTCCTGGATCTAGCAATCTTCAGCATCTCATTGGAGAGGTCAATGCCAACCACTTCTTTGACTTTCTTGGCTAGCTCAATACTAAGTCTTCCTTTGCCACAGCCAATCTCTAGCACTCGATGACAGGAGTTCGGAAGTTCGTTCAGCAGGAAAGAATGATAGTGGATATTGTGGTTCCAGTTTCGGTCAGGTAAGGACGCTATCTGGTCAAATTCTACTGCAATTCTTTCGGGAGAGGCTTTCATAAAGCTTTGTGTTAACTATACTTCCACTACCACTTTACCAACCGTTTTTCCGGTTGAAAATAAGCGAATGGCTTCTGGTAGTTCTTCAAAAGGAAAAGTGTGTCCTACGATGGGCTTCGGTAGATCCATCGCAGCTACTTCTTGCAAAATCTGATTCATGATGTGCACTCTTTCATACAACCAGATTAGATTAAAGCCAAGTACACCTTTGTTATCGGTAGGTAAAGCTTGCGGATCTACTTTTGGGCGATTCAAGTACAACCAAAGTAGACGCAGGTAATTGGGACGATTGCCAGGCGCTGCGTAGCGCGCTTGTCCATAAACAATGATTCTACCCTGGGGAGCTAATACATCATAACCAATCTTAAAGTATTTCCCTCCAATACACTCCATGATCAGGTTCAATTCTCTTCCTCCCAGCGATTTGATAAGATCAGCTTTGAAAGTTTTTTTGTTGCGGACAATGCCTTGATCGTAGCCCTCTTTCTTGAGATAATCCAGCTTGCTGGCATTACCAACGGTTCCTATGGTGTAGCATCCCAGACGTTTTGCTATGCGAACGGCATGTGTTCCGACACCACCGGCTGCACTATGGATCAAGATCGTTTGTCCCTTTTGAAGATCGCCAAGATTGATCATAGCATAATAGGCGGTGAGCATTTGCACCAAATAGGCCGAGCCTTCCGCAAAACTCCAATCAGCAGGGAGAGGAATGACATATCGATGGTCGATATTGAGGTGGGTGGTATAGGCGCCGAATCGGGTAACTCCCATGATGCGATCTCCCTCTTTGACGGTATTGACCGCAGCCCCTACCTTGCTAACAATGCCTGCATATTCTAATCCAGGTACAAAGGCGTCTTTGGGAGCGGCGGCATATAGTCCCCAAATCGCAAAGACATCGGCAAAGTTGAGTCCTATGGCTTTTACTTCAATCTGTACTTCGTCATCAGCAGGATCAGCTAAGGTCTCTGAATGGATCTTTAGATTTTGAATATTACCCGCTTTGAGTTTATGGGCACGTCTAGTTGTCATAGGCGTTTATTGCAGAATTGATCAATTAGGCCTAAAAATAGGTTTTTATCTGAAAACGCTGAGATCTAGCCATACAAGCTGTAATTCGAACCAATTGTGATGTTCATTTGCCGTAAACCTACCCCCAGATTGCTTACTTTGTGCTCCCGCCTTACGCCGAATTTTCGTCAGTTTTGAAGCTGAGACCAACTTTGCAAGTCCTCGAAAGGTTCCGGCTATAAAATCAGATACGAATTGTATGAGATCAATTTAGACCGGCTAGGTGATTAAGAACAAATAAAAGACAAAACGATATGTTAAGTAAGAGCTTTAGGAGTAGATATCTTCTTTTGGGATTGATTTCTTTCTGTATAGCCTGCTCTACTAATCCTGCCGCACAGGAAAAACCGGTAGAAGCAGAAAAGGATTTACCCAATATTGTCTTTATCTATGCCGATGATTTGGGATATGGAGATGTCGGTGCCTATGGTGCTACAGAAATGAAAACGCCCAACATTGATCGATTGGCTAATGGCGGTGTTCGTTTTACCAATGGTTATGCCTCCTCTGCCACCTGCTCACCAAGCCGCTATGCCTTATTAACGGGCCAATATCCCTGGCGTAATAAACGCGCCAAGATCCTTCCGGGAACAGCCCCATTATTGATAGATACTGCACAATTGACGCTTCCAAAGCTATTGTCAGAGGAAGGATATCATACTGGAATCGTTGGAAAGTGGCATTTAGGGCTAGGACATGGTAATGTGAATTGGAATGAGCGTATTGGTCCTGGTCCGAACGAGGTGGGTTTTGATTACTCCTACATCATGGCGGCTACGCAGGACAGAGTTCCGACCGTGTACATTGAAGATGGACATGTTGTTAGATTAGATCCTGAAGATCCCATCCAAATCGACTATAAGAAAAACTTCGAAGGAGAGCCTACAGGAAAGGATAACCCAGAGCTGTTGAAATTAAAATGGCATCATGGCCACAACAGTAGTATTGTCAACGGCATCCCTAGAATTGGATTCATGAAAGGAGGAGAGACTGCCAAGTGGGTGGATGAAAATATGGCTGATACTTTTTTGGTGCGCGCTCAAGATTACATCAAGGCCCATAGGGAGGAACCTTTCTTTCTGTACTATGCTTTACAACAGCCACATGTGCCTCGTACCCCTCACGACCGATTTGTCGGGACTTCTGGGATGGGGCCTCGAGGAGATGTGATTGTTGAAGCAGATTGGTGTATCGGAGAACTCATCAAGACCTTAGAGGAAGAGGGATTGTTGGAAAATACACTCATTGTTTTGTCCAGTGATAATGGGCCAGTCTTAAACGATGGATACTATGATGATGCCGTAGAGAAGATTGGTGATCATACACCTTCGGGGCCGCTTAGAGGAGGAAAGTATAGTTTGTTTGAAGCGGGCACTCGGGTTCCTTTCATCAGCTATTGGAAAGGTAAAATTGAACCACACGTTTCAGATGCAATGATTTCGCAGATAGATTTATTGACCTCTATTGCTAGTCTAGCAGGAAGCGCCCACAAAGTAGATGATAGTCAAGATCTATTATCCGTTTTAATGGGGAAAAGTGATGTGGGACGTGATGAACTAATCTTGGAAGCAACGACTAGAACGGCCTTCAGGAAGGGAGATTGGGTACTGATTCCACCCTACAAAGGGCCCGCCAAAAATAAGCAAGTGAATATTGAGTTGGGGAATCATGCTGATTTCCAACTATACAACTTGAAAGAGGATCTATCACAGCAGAATAACCTGGCACATAGCCAAGCTGATAAATTACAAGAGATGATTGCCGCTTTCGAAGCTATTCGTGGGACGGACTACGGCTCCATCCAACAGTTGGAGCTGAAATAAGGTCTGCCCCGCACGGGTCCCAGCGTCTCTTGTCAGTCGCTGGGACGCTTCCTACCTTTCCTTCCTGTATTTTTCCCTCGCTTTTTCTATGTTTGCGCTTCTAAGATCTAAATTCTCTATTTATGGAAGCGCTTTTAGCATTTGATCGTGAGCATATTTGGCACCCATACACCTCCATGATTGACCCGCTGCCAGTTTACCCGGTCAGGGCGGCAAAAGGTGTCCAGTTGGAATTAGAAGATGGTCGGCAGTTAGTAGATGGTATGAGTTCCTGGTGGTGTGCAGTTCACGGCTACAACCATCCAGTGCTAAATGCTGCGGTGACGGATCAGTTGAAGGATATGTCGCATGTAATGTTTGGCGGGATTACCCACCGTCCAGCCATTAATTTATGTCAAAGGTTGGTAAAGCTTACCCCCGAGGGTTTAGACAAAGTATTTCTTTGTGATAGTGGATCAGTCTCCGTTGAGGTAGCGATCAAAATGGCCTTTCAGTATTGGATTTCGCTGGCCAAACCAGAAAAGTCGCGCTTAATGACGATCCGAAAAGGCTACCATGGAGATACCTTCGGTGCCATGTCAGTTTGCGATCCAGTGGGAGGAATGCATCATATTTTTGAAAAAGTCTTGCCTAAACATATTTTCATCGAACGCCCGCTATCTCGATTTGGGGAGGGCTTACATGCTGCTGATGAAGCTACTCTTGAAAAGGCTTTTCGGGAGCACCATCACGAAGTAGCGGCCTTTATCTTAGAGCCGATTGTACAAGGGGCAGGTGGAATGCGTATCTACGATCCTGCCTTTTTAGCAAGGGTTCGCGAGCTATGTGATGAATACCAGGTATTACTCATTGCCGATGAGATTGCTACGAATTTTGGGCGTACGGGAAAACTCTTCGCTTGCGAACATGCCGCTATCTCTCCAGATATTATGTGTCTAGGAAAGGCACTGACGGGTGGTATGATGACTATGGCTGCTACCTTATGCACAACGAAGATAGCAGCGACCATTTCTCAAGGAGAGGCCGGAGTCTTTATGCACGGGCCCACTTTTATGGCTAATCCTTTGGCGGCAAGTGTAGCTATTGCCAGCATTGATCTATTAGAGGCTATGAAGTGGGAAAAGAGAGTCAAAGCCATCGAAATGACTTTGGAGGAACAGCTTCGGCCCTTGGAAGCGCATGAGCAGGTGAAAGAGGTAAGAGTACTAGGAGCCATTGGTGTGGTGGAATGCCAACATCCGATTGTAGTAGGAAATATTCAGAAGCACTTTGTGGCACAGGGGGTCTGGATTAGACCTTTTAGAAATCTAATCTACATCATGCCGCCTTTCATTGCCAATAAGAGTGATCTCATCAAACTTTGTGAAGCTATTGAAAGTAGTTTGTCCATACCAGCGCATTTTCTCTTAAGTTAGCTCACTACTTAAACGTCAGTTACTGAAACCTGTTGGTCTCAACTTCCTCCATTGGTGCTTCATTCGTTTAGCTGTGGTGGCTGGTGGGAGGCTATCCCAGATAGGAGCTTCTGCTTGGATCTCACGTAATCTATCTACTAGTTGTTGCTGCAGTTGTTGACCAATGTCCATGCCTTCCCAGGAAAGGGCTTCTTCCTGACTGATATCTTGAGATAAGTCATAGAGCTCGAATGATGTCAACTGCAAGGATTTGATGTGCGGCATGTCAGGGGCTGTAGTGCGGTGCGTGTGCACAGTCGAATCCTGACTGCTTCCTAATATTACATAATTTCCTGAGCGAAGGGCAATTTCTGGACTAGTCCTGTAGAAAAACCAACTAAGAGGTTTTTGTCGATCAAGCGGTTTCCCTTTAATAATTGGCACTAGACTTATTCCGTCCAATTGATCCGGTTTTGGGTGAGGACTTCCTGTGAGCTCACTGATAGTTGGCATGATATCAATTAATCCGACGGGCGTGCGGATGGTTTGATTAGGGGCGATCTGGTTTTTCCAATACAGGATACCTGGTACACGGATACCTCCTTCATAGACGAAGCTTTTTCCTCCTAGTAAAGGAGTATTCGACCCATTGCGATAAGATCCATTGTCAGAGGAGAATAGAATTAGCGTTTCCTCCAGAAGGTCCGCAGTGGTTAGATAATCAATTAAGCGTCCAATCGCCGCGTCAAGGTTTTCGATATTGGCGAGGTATTCTGCTACTTTGGGATCGTATTCCGAATATTTGGCCGTGAGTTCGGGCGGAGAAGCGACCCGCTTATGCGGTTCATGAAAAGCCATGTAGCAAAAGAAAGGTTGCTCATTTTCGGTGTCCTGCTCTAACCAGGTAATAGTCTCATCCACCACAATATCACAGGAGTATCCTTTCATTTCCCCCACTTCCTGACCGTTTCTAACAAAATTAATTGGGTTTAGATGGGAAGGCTGGGCATTGTTGGTCGTACCTAAAGAGTAATCGAAACCCTGATCATCTGGTTGAGGCTGTCCCAAGGCTTCGTAAGGGGGAAGGCTACTGAGGTGCCATTTTCCGAATTGCCCCGTCCGGTAGCCCTTTTCCTTTACCACCTCCGCGATGGTCACTTCCTCTGCCCTGAGATGCATAGGATGTCCAGCAGGAATATAATTATAGACACCAATCCGACTTGGTGAACGCCCAGTCAGTAGTCCTGCTCTGGAAGGAGAGCAATTTGGGGCGGCGGCGTAGAAATCAGTGAACCGAATGCCCGCTTCTGCTAATTTATCGAGATTAGGTGTAGCGGAGAGGCCATTGTAGCAGCCAAGGTCTGCATAGCCTAAATCATCCGCAATCATTACAATGATATTGGGAGAAGAAGGTAAGGATGGATCGCTAGGGGAAGCACAGCCTTGACCTATGATCAAGAGCAGTAAGAGGAGAAAAGTAGGATTCTTTCTGGATTTCGTTTTGCTTGGCATAGCTGGTAAATTAGCAAGATATTCGCAATAAATTGGCCCTAATTCGGGCTGAAATTTTCTGGACTAATCCTTTTCTTTGTTGATTAGCGAATGCTTCTCTCATTTCAATCGGGGCTATAATGTAGCCATCAAATTCTTGGAAATGCTATCAACAAAGAGTAAAGTTCTTTTATCCGTACTAATTCTATTGGGTAGTTTCACCTTACACGCCCAAAATACCTCCAATCACGCCAACAAGTTTGAACAGCTTGGCCCCATACTGCCTTCTCCTAATTTATATCGAAGTGTGGACGGAGCGCCAGGGCCAAAGTACTGGCAGCAACGTTGTGACTACGAGATCAACTGTACACTGGATACTGAAAATCAGCGCTTAGATGGCGAGGAATTGATTACCTATTTCAACCAGTCTCCGCAAACGTTGAGATATCTCTGGCTTCAGCTCGACGAGAGTGAACACGCTGCTGACTCTGACAAGCAATTCATGGAGCCGAGCCAGATCAAGGGCGAGATGAGTGAACAGGAACTGCGCGCCCTTAATCCTGCCTCAGAATTGGACAAGTTTGGCCATAAGATCGATGCGGTTACAGACGAAACGGGCAAACCCTTGGTGTATCATATTAATAAGACTTTGATGCGGGTAAACTTGCCAGAGCCATTGGCTCCTGGGGAGACTTTCTCTTTTCGTGTCAAATGGCACTACTATCTAATTGACCGCATTAATTCTATTAGTTGGGGTAGAGGAGGGTATGAGTATTTCGAAAAGGATGACAACTATCTATTCACCATTGTACAATGGTATCCACGTTTGTGTGTATACAGTGACTTCGAGGGCTGGCAAAACAAGCAATTCGTGGGGAGAGGAGAGTTTGCCTTGACCTTTGGCAATTTTGTAGTGAAAATGACGGTGCCGGATGACTATATGGTAGGCTCCACCGGAGAATGCTTGAACTTACAGCAGATGTTGGATGACACCCAATTGGAACGTTGGGAACAAGCACAGACTGCTAAGGAACCGGTTGAGATCGTGACTTTAGACGAGGCAAAAGCACTAGAGAAACGCCAGAAAAGTACGCAAACGAAGACCTGGATTTTCAAAGCTGATAATGTAAGAGACTTTGCCTGGACAGCCAGTCGAAAGTTTATTTGGGATGCGATGCCTCATTTCAACGAAGATGGTAAGAAGGTGATGTGCATGAGTTATTACCCAAAAGAAGCATATCCTATCTACAGAAAATACTCCACCAAGGCGGTTGCCCATACCTTGGAGGTATATTCTCGTTATTCCATTCCTTATCCTTATCCGGCTGCTATCTCGGTAGAAGCCAAGAACGGCATGGAATATCCGATGATCTGCTTTAATCCAGGACGTGCCGAGGAAGATGGCACCTATACCAAGCGAGCACGAAACGCAGCCATTACGGTTATTATTCACGAAGTAGGCCACAATTACTTCCCGATGATCATCAATAGTGATGAGCGACAATGGGCTTGGTTTGATGAAGGCTTGAATACTTTCGTACAGTTTCTTGCGGAACAGGAATTTGATAATAACTATGATTCGGGAGAGGGGCCAGCTCATATGATAACGGACTATATGAGTCTTCCAAAAGATCAGCTGGAACCCATAATGACGAATAGTGAAAATATTGTGGATTACTTCTCCAATGCCTACCGGAAGCCCGCCACGGCCTTGAATATTCTTCGAGAGACGATTATGGGCAGGGAAGCTTTTGATTATGCTTTCAAAGAGTATTGTCGTCGCTGGGCCTTTAAACATCCCACGCCTGCTGATTTCTTCCGGACGATGGAGGACGCCAGTGGGTTTGATCTTGATTGGTTTTGGAGGGGCTGGTTTTATGGAATTGACCCGGTTGACATTTCCCTAGATCAGGTGAACTGGTATAAAGCTGATCTTGAGAATGACCCAATCAAACGGGAGCAAGTGATGGAAGTCAGGAAAGAAAAACCTTTTGACCATATTTCTAAAAGGCGAAACCGGGAGGAAGGTGTGAAGTTTGCCGTGGATGAAGATCCAGAGTTGGTGGATTTTTATACCACCTATCGCCCTTGGGAAACTGAAGATAGTATCCAAACGGTTACAATGCAGATGTACGACGAGACTTTCAGCAAGAGGGAAAAGAAGAAAAGGTTTGGGAATAAGAACTACTATGAATTGCAGTTCACCAATAAGGGTGGATTGGTGATGCCGGTTATTTTGGAATGGGTATTTGAGGATGGAACGACTGAAATTGAGCGCATACCGGTGGAGATCTGGCGGAAAAACGAGAATCAATTTACTAAGGTCTTTGTGAAAGAAAAGGAGGTGACTAGTATTCGGTTAGATCCTTTCAAGGAAACCGGAGATATTGATGAAAGCAATAATAACTGGCCGGTTAGGGAGTTACCAAGTCGATTCAAGGTTTTCAAGCAACATAAGATTGATGCCGGCTTAAATCCGATGCAAAAGGCAAAAAAGAAAGGGATTAAGCCGTAAAGTATAAACGCTACAACTTGGCAAGGCCCTGGGATGACTGAGAAACTGTTTTGAAATATGTCACTAATTTTCTTATGCGTCTTTTTCCATTAGTCGAAGCTCTTTTTGAGGTGAATAGCCTTAGCTATTGACCGATAAAAAGCTGAAGAATAATGGGAAAATACATCATAATAATTCTCACCACATATTTCAAAACAGTTTCTGAGATATAGAAAACTTTACGTATTTTCTCCATCTACTAGCTAACCTTCAAGGCTGGCTGGTCTTGTCGTAACAACACTACTTATTAGAAAAGAACTAGTATATGAAACAACTAATTGCTGTTTTGAGTCTGTGTCTCTTTAGCAGCTCTATGACCGTGGCCCAGAAGGCCACTCCAGACATTGCGACCAAAACCAAGGGAATGAAAGCCCATGAGGGTTTTTTTACCTACTATTGGGATGAGGCGCAAGGGAAAATATGGTTGGAAATAAAGAATTTTGATGAAGAATTTCTCTATGTCAATTCCCTGTCAGCGGGGGTAGGATCTAATGATATCGGTTTGGATCGAAACCAGTTAGGTGGGACGCGTGTAGTAAGCTTTAAGCGGGTGGGGCCTAAGGTGTTGATGGTTCAGCCTAATCTTGACTATCGAGCGGTAAGTGATAATCCCGACGAGCGAGAATCTGTGGCAGATGCCTTTGCGCGTTCCGTAATTTGGGGTGCTAAAGTGGAAGCGGCTGAAGAGGGTCGTGTTTTGGTGGATTTATCTTCTTTGTTAATGGCCGATGCACATAATATCGCCGATCGACTAAGGGGTAGGGGAGAAGGTAGCTTCAAAGTGGATACCAAGCGCTCAGCCGTGCACTTAGATCGGACCAAGAATTTCCCTAAGAATTCCGAGTTTGAAGCCTGGGTAACCTTTACCGGTAACCCTCAAGGCCGAAATTTACGTTCTGTAACACCTAATGGTAAGGCGGTTAGTGTTCGTTTACATCATTCTTTTATTGAATTGCCAGATGACAATTACAAGCCGCGGGTTTTTCATCCAGGCAGCGGCTATAACGCCCTAACTTATGCGGACTATGCGACTCCCATCAGCCAGTCTTTGGTCAAGCGGTTTATTCGTCGTCATCGACTGGAAAAGAAGGATCCAACAGCCGCGCTTAGCGAGGCGGTAGAACCGATTGTATATTATCTGGACAGAGGCGCACCGGAGCCCATTCGATCGGCCTTAATTGAAGGTGCCAGCTGGTGGAATCAGGCCTTCGAAGCTGCCGGTTATAAGGATGCTTTCCAGGTGAAACTCCTGCCCGCTGGGGCTGATCCTCTGGATGTTCGGTACAATGTGATCAATTGGGTACATCGATCAACGCGAGGCTGGTCTTACGGCAGTTCTGTTACGGATCCTCGTACGGGTGAAATCATCAAAGGGCATGTGCTCTTGGGATCCCTTCGGGTACGGCAAGACTTTATGATTGCCCAAGGTCTAGTAGCTGCCTACGAAAATGGGGAAACACCAGATCCTCGTTTAGAGCAAATGGCGCTAGCTCGGCTTCGCCAGCTATCAGCACATGAGGTAGGGCATACCTTGGGTATTGTACATAATTTTGCGGCTAGTGTTAATGATCGTGCCTCCGTAATGGATTATCCGCATCCATACATTGCTATGACCCGCCTTGGGAAGATGGATTTCGACGGAAGTTATGCAGTGGGCATTGGAGATTGGGATAAGCGTGTGATCATCTATGGCTACCAGGACTATCCAGAGGGCGTGGATGAGAAAACGGAATTGGACAAGGTTATCCAAGAAAGCATTGATCAAGGCTTCCATTTCATCACAGACCGTGATGCAAGGCCGCCTTCCGGGGCTAACCCACTTGGCCACCTATGGGATAATGGCGTAACAGCGGTAGGGGAGTTAAAGCGACTGAATAAAGTGCGAGCGCAGGGCCTAGCCAATTTTAGCGAAAAAAATATCCCTGTAGGTGCACCCATGGGTACCTTAGAAAATGTGCTAGTACCCTTGTACCTAATGCATCGGTACCAGGTGGAGGCGGTTTCCAAGGTAATCGGTGGCGTCAATTATACCTATGCGAGTAGAGGAGATGGCCAGGTCGTGAATGAACCCATCAGCCCATCAGTCCAGAAGGAGGCGCTATCTACTTTGTTAATTACCTTAGATCCTGACTTCTTGCAGGTACCAGACCACATCATCAAACTGATCCCTCCTCAGCCTCCTGGGTATTTTAGAGGCAGAGAACTCTTCAAAACGCATACAGATCTAAGTTTTGATCCGCTGGGAGCAGCAGAAAGCTCGGCAGATTACACGCTACGCTTTTTACTAAACTCGGCCCGTCTTGCGCGCTTAGTGGAACAGCGAACCTATAATGCCGACCAACTTTCGGTTTTTGAAGTAATGGATCGAGTGCGCAGTTTGTCCGCTGAAGGCGAAAACGCACCACAAATACATAATGAGCTCAAGCGTATTGTCCGGAAGTTATTCCTACATCACGTTCTGCAGTTGGCAGGTGATAGAGGAGTGATGTCTCAAGTAAGTGCCGCAGCTTGGCTGCAATTGGATTATTTGAAAAAAGAGGCAGAAAATGTGCTGTCCTCCTCTGCTGGACCCGATTCCAAGGCTCATCAATTGTATATTTTGCAGCAAATTGATGTTTTTGAGCAGGATCCAAGTGCCTATAAGGTACCAAAAGTACCAAGTCTACCGGATGGGTCTCCGATTGGCTGTGGGGATTTTCATTAATTTGTAAACCCTCCTAAAGTAGCGCTTTACGACTAAGGTGGTAAGGCGCTATTTTCATATGCTGGAAAAATGATAGCTAAGCGCTCCCCTTCTACGACAGCACTACTTAATTACATATAACAATAAAATAAATGTTAAAAGCTCGTTATATTATAGGGGGCTTTTGAATTCCAATGGGAATTGTTGTAGTTTTGGAAAACCCGTCAAAAGAACGCAACAGTACAAGAGGCAGTAACAGCTCTTGCAAAATCTATTTCACAAAAAGGTCTACTACAGCTTAATTATTTCTCACGAGGAAATGCTCGCTCGGTATATAACTAATCCAAACTAGTTAATCCTAAGGTGCGGTTTGGGTATAAGCATACCTGGCTTAAGTAGGGCGTCCTCAAAAAGTCGGCGCTGATTTCAGGTTATCATCATACCAGTTGGGCGCTTCGAAGTGGTTGAGTAAGCCACAGCTCTTGCTGTTGA
>JABSSL010000131.1 GCA_013214355.1 Saprospiraceae bacterium
ATGGCTATTGCAACTGTGTAGGCACTTTCCAGGATTCGGATGCTGATGGCGTCTGTGATGCTAATGACATCTGCCCCGGCTTTGATGATAATGTAGATGTAGATGGCGATGGAACGCCAGATGGTTGTGACGAATGCGACGATGCGATGATCGGGGCGAGCTGTGATGATGGCGATGCTTGTACAACAAATGATGTGTACGATGCCAACTGTAATTGTGCCGGAACTTTCCAAGATACCGATCAAGATGGCGTTTGCGATGCTGATGATGTTTGTCCGGGCTCCGATGATACCGCTGACGCTGATGGTGACGGAACACCAGACGGCTGTGACAATTGCGATAATAATCTAATTGGGACTAGTTGTGATGATGGCGACGCTTGTACCATTAACGACGTATACGATGGAGATTGCAACTGTGCAGGAACCTATCAAGATGCGGATCAGGATGGATATTGTGTTGGTGAAGATGAGGATGATAATGATCCTTGTAAGCCAGATGCAACCGGGGGCGAATGTAGCCCTTGTACCATTATCTCCTTTGATGATTTTGATAATGGTTGGGATAACTGGAATGACGGCGGAAGTGATGCCTCGATATCTTCTACCAATGCGTATAGTGGTTCCTTCAATGCCAGAATTCGAGATAATTCAGGCATAGCTAGTTCGTTCTACACGAACGATTTGGATCTTAGCCCTTATGCATCTGTGGAAATCAGCTTCACTTATCTGGCTAACTCGATGGATGCTCCGACAGAAGACTTTTGGTTACAGATTTCCACAGACGGTGGAGACACCTATTCCATCTACGAGGAATGGAACGTGGGGGATGAATTTGAGAACAACGTCAGGTATTTTGAAACTGTCACTATCAGCAATATTACCTTCAGTGATCTGACACGGTTCCGATTCACTTGTGACGCTTCCAGCAATGGAGATTTAATATACATTGATGATGTGCAAATTAAGGCCTGTATTACTGACGAAACGGGACCTTGTACTCCGGGCACAAGTTGTGATGACAGTGACCCTTGTACGGTTAATGATGTATATGATGCGAATTGTAATTGTGCGGGGACCTTCCAAGATTCAGACCAAGACGGGGTGTGTGATCAGAACGATATCTGCCCTGGCGCGGATGATAATGCCGATGCAGATGGTGATGGGACACCAGATGGTTGTGATACTTGTAATGGTAATTTAGCGGGTACGACTTGCGACGACGGCGATCCATGCACGGTGAACGATGTATACGATGCCAATTGTGATTGTGCCGGAACCTTCCAGGATTCAGACCAAGATGGTGTATGTGATGCGGATGATGTATGTCCAGGACATGACGACAGTGCTGATGCGGATGGCGATGGAACACCGGACGGCTGCGAAGACTGTGACGGTAGCTTAGCCGGAACACCTTGTGATGACAGTGATCCTTGTACGGTCAATGATGTATACGATGCAAATTGTGGCTGTGCAGGAACCTATCAAGATGCTGATCAAGATGGTTACTGCGTCGGAGAGGATTCCAACGATAATGACCCCTGCGTACCTGAAGCCGTAGGAGCTGATTGTGGTGATCCCTGTACAGTGATTGATTTTGCCAATTTTGATGAGGGCTGGGGTATTTGGAATGATGGTGGTTCAGATTGTACACGGTCCACAACCAACGCGTACAGCGGAGGTCGTAGCGCGAGGATCCGAGACAATTCTGGTATATCTTCTTCTTTCTACACTAATGACCTCGATCTAAGTGCCTATACGAGTGTGACGGTTTCCTTTACCTACATCACTTCTTCTATGGATAATAGTAATGAAGACTTCTGGCTAGAAGTTTCAATGGATGGAGGTAATAGTTACATCATCGCAGAAGAATGGAATCTAGGGGATGAGTTTGTCAATGACCAACGATACTTTGAAACCGTCCTATTGAACAGTTTCGACTTCACCAACAATACCAAACTACGATTCCGCTGTGACGCCTCTTCTAACGGAGACTTGGTGTATATAGATGATGTCGAAATCAAGGCTTGTACTGGCGATGTCACTTGTACACCCGGGACCGCCTGTAACGACGGACAAGCTTGTACAATTAATGATACCTTCGATGCAGATTGCAATTGCATTGGCACCTTCCAGGATACGGACCAGGATGGTGTGTGTGATCAAGAAGACCAGTGCCCAGGAATGGATGACTCCCTCATTGGAACGGCTTGCAACGATAATAATCCTTGTACCGTCAACGACGTCTATACTGCGAACTGTGGCTGCCTTGGCACCTATCAGGATGCGGACCAAGACGGCTTATGCGTAGGGGATGATCCAGATGATAATGATCCCTGCAATCCGGACGATACCGCAGGAAGCTGTGGCGGTAATGGGAATGACTGTATTACTATTGATGCGGAGGATTTTGAAGATGGTTGGGGCATCTGGATTGATGGTGGTTCAGATTGTCGGCGTAATAGCAGTGATCAAGCCTATGCCAGTAGTGGGACCTACTGTGTACGCTTAAGAGATAACTCCGGTATATCTTCATCTATGTACACTCAATCTTTGGACCTAAGTCCATATGCTAGGGTGGAGTTCTCTTTTAGCTACTTCCCGAACTCGATGGACCAAGTTACAGAAGACTTTTGGCTACAGGTATCAACGGATGATGGCGAGACCTACAGTACCTACGAAGAATGGAATCTAAATGATGAATTCGTTAATGGCCAACGATACTTTGAAACGGTAACTGTTTCCGGTATCAACTTTACGAGCTCGACAAGATTTAGAATCATGTGCGATGCTTCCTCTAACGGTGACTATATCTATATTGATGATGTAGAAATAAAAGGCTGCTTTGGCAATTCATCTCTGAGTACTAGACCTACTGAGGAAGTAAGCTTACCTGCTCCTGAATCCTTAGAAAAGATGGAGCCTTACATAGAATTGGCGACTGAATTAAATGTGTACGTGAAACCAAATCCATTTAGGGACGAGTTGCGCTTATTAATCGATCGGCCAAGTCCAAGTATGAAGCGAGCTATCTTAAGAATCACCGATGTTAATGGTCGTATTCTATATCAACGTTTTGATGCTCCATTTAACGAAGAGTTTGTGATTCTACCTCACGAAGGCTGGTCTCCAGGTATCTACTTTGTGCTGGTACAAGCCAGTCATCTAACGAAGACCTTACGCATTGTAAAGCAATAACACACCTTCGATATAGACTCATAGCCCCTTGTCCTTGATAAGGGGCTTTTTTTATCTAAGTGTGGAAATTTTGGACGAGTAAGATAGAGAAAAGAGAAGTTTATGATCGAGTCAAAACGTAGGAATTACTCTTCCGGCAATAATACACCAGGATTCATAATCCAGCTTGGATCCACTGATTTTTTAGCCGCACTCAGCATACCTCCAAACAGAGCGCTCTGCTGTTGTGCATAATAAGGTTGATGATCCTTGCCTACCGCATGATGGTGAGTTATGGTGCCTCCGTTGTCAATTATAGCTTGCGAAGCAGCACGTTTAATGGCGTCCCACTGTTCTAGCTGTTTACCTGCCTCCCCTTTAGCAATCACCGTAAAATAAGGAGCTGGACCATCTGGATAAATATGCGTAAAACGACAAGTTATCGTACCCACCCCACAATGCTTCTGAATAGCTTCTAGCGTAGCGCTTTTCACGTTTTTATAAAATGTAGGGTATTGATCCCAAGTTACGGCCGTTTCAAACGTCTCCACCACCAATCCCAATTTTATCAGTTGATCACGCAGGTAAGGCGCTAGGAGAAAAGAGTTCTTCCAGGCGTCACCTTTATCACTTCTGCCGGTAGCATTCAGTCTTTTTTCATCCCAATTCCCACCATGCTCCTTACACAAAGCGAGGGCTTCTTGCATCCAATAAGTAACGTCTCGCTGATGCGATTCAAATCCAACAATTAGGACGGCGGATTGACCGTTACCCAGTCCGTTGCTGTAGGCCTCCATAGCGTCAATTAATCTCGCATTGGAGGGATTAAGCCCTGATTGCGCCAATGCCCTTGCCCCTGCCGCTCCTGCCTTGAAGGTGGGAAAGGAAACGGTTACTGTCTTCTTGTACTTTGGTATGCTCTGTAGACGCATCCACGCAGAAGTAATGATACCCAAAATTCCTTCCGAGCCCGTAATCAATCGTTCTTCACTTGGGCCAGCGCCGGATCCAGGTAGCCGTCGAGTTTCAAGTTTTCCATTGGGAGTGACCATACTCACTCCCTGTACAAACTCGTCAATGTGCGTATATAAGGTAGCAAAGTGTCCACCGGATCGTGTCGCTATCCATCCCCCTAGGGTAGAAAATTCAAAACTTTGCGGAAAATGTCTCAAGGTCATCCCATGCGGTTTCAGCGCCTTTTCGAGGGCAGGGCCAAATATCCCAGCCTGTATATGGGCTGAACGGGACGCTGGATCAATAGCCAACACCTGATCAAAATGCCTCATATCCACCGAAATCACCCCCTGATACTGCGCGCTATGAGTAGGTTCAGTACCTCCACAGACACTACTCCCTCCTCCATAAGGAATTAAGGAAACGCCATGGGCTGTACCAAACTCCATTAACTGCAAAATATCCGCTTCCGTTTTGGGAAAGGCCACGTAGTCTGGTGGGTTGGGAAAAAGACCGTGTAATCCTCGCCAAATATCGCGGAAAGCCTTACCGTAACTATGGCTAGCCCGATCAAAATTGGTACTTGAACAAAAACTACTGAGGTGCGCTGGTAAGGAAAAACGAGGCGTTCTCAGTTCTAGGCGATCTACTTCAACCGGGGTCAACTCCTCAAATTGATTAATTTGAAAGAGTTGCTTCATCATGTTTGTATAATTCACTAAAGTCTGAGCGGGAAAGGGAAAATCCGCATATCCCCAGCCCCAGTAGCTGCGTTGGTTGGGCATTTGTTATTCTTTTGGACAATGAGAAAGGACCTAGGTCCAAAGTATTCTATGCACAGACGGGCATACCAAATGTAAGGAAAATGAGGAAAATTACTATTGGCAAAATCAAGTCGCAGAAGAGAAAAACAAATCCCGAGGATGATCAAGGAGTGCCCAACACCCAAAAACCTCCAGAACTAGAGCTTAACTTGAGGCTCATCCTGGAGGTTGATGCTAAAATATAAATCGATTTACGGTGAATGCATCACTTCTTTCGGAAGAAAATATCTCCACTAACCGTTTCTAAGTCAATGGCAGATCCTCCACCATTTAGTGCTGTAGTTAGTCGTTTATTGAAGGCATTACTACTCTTATCCAAATCGACATCAAAATCGGTGTAAATTTCACCCGTAACAGACTTGAAGTACAAATTGGAAGCGAGTGAGGGCTTCATACCCAAATCGATAAATCCACTAATGCTTTTAGCCTTGACAGGTCCTTCAATATCCTGGAGTTCAATATTGCCAGAAATGGTCTCCACAGCCAGATCTGCGCCTTTGGGCATCAGGATCTCAAATTCTAGTTTGAAACAAGTACAATCTCCCCATTCATTCTGGTCTGCCTCGTCGCAGCTCCAACAGGTATGCTTTTTATTTTTGAAAAAGTTTTTAGCATAGTCTGTATCTATAATGAGCTGGTTTCCCATCTCCTGTATTTCCACCTGATGAATCTTTAGATGCGCTTCCTTTTCGTAGGTAATAATAGTTTTAAGCAGCAATTCTTGCTTATCCCAGGAGCTGACTTTGATATTTGCTGCAAATTTCAGATTGATCTTCGCAGAACGGCCAGCACTCCATGCGAAGGACTTTTCTTCAATCTTTTGTTGTTGACCCGTCAACAAGCTGACGCTACAAAGCAGGAAACAAAAAGATACGATTACTTTATACATGAGTTTAGAAGATTTAAGTTGAAACAATCGGATACTTTCCGCTTAGCTGTTACTTCTTCCGAAGATAGATGGAACTACTAACGGCATTGAGTGCCAATTCGACTCCTCCCCCATTCAGGTGACCTTTGCTATTACGCCTACCAATTGCCTTCATGCCCCCTTTATCATCACCGAAGTCAAGATCTAGATCGGTATAGATTTCACCCGTAACCGTACTGAGTTCAAAGGTAGCAGCAGTCCCGGGATCGATACTCACATCAATACGACCACTTACATTGGAAATGGCACTAGGTTTTTCCTTATTCAGCTTGGAGAAAATAACGTCGATACTCCCTGCCGTAGAACTGGCAATAATCGGTCCACTGACCTGTTCTAGGTGGATGGGGGCATTCTTGGAAGTAACTTCTATCTCGCCCTCTAAATCTTTCAATTTGAAAGGGGTACCACCATAAAAATTCAGTTCTTCAATCTTCAAAGCTAGTTGTTTGGGAACCTTTAATCTTAAGTAAAGTTGATGTGAAGAAGCCTTTCTGATATACATGGTTCCTCCTTTAGATTCCACCATGATGCCCATACCTGTATTATCCGTCGCTTGATTGTACAGTGGCCGAAGTCCTTTGGCCCTTTCTGGTGGCGGCTGGTAGCCATCCACTTCTAAGACTACCTCTTGTTGATTGTGACCAATAATCTCCAAACCAGCCCTTTCGAGCTGAATATCTAGTCGTTTGGCGCCCTTCAGCGGGAAAGTTTTCTTTGAATCTTGGCCACATAACAATTGCGGGCTACTGGCTATCAACAGGACCAGAAGTCCGGATAGAATGAATTTGCTTTGCATAAAACATGTGGATTTGTGGCCCTGTAATGCAGTGAATTAAAGTCGGGTAATAACTTACTACTGGGCCTACGTTATCGGATTAAGCTTTTTGTTTCAATTTCATGACTGACTATAACAACACCCCAATACCTTCAGCCGCCTTATCTCGAACAATGTCCATAAGCTCTTCTTGTTCCAGCAGCTGATGAAATGCCTCCACTGCTTCCTTCTTTCTTGCTTCAGTCAATATCTCGATTAAAGCAATTTGGACCTGTGGAAAGGTTTGCTTATTTAGACTAGCAATCAGAATGGCAATTACCGCAGGCTCATCGACAAAATTTGCCAGTGCATTGGCTGCCTTAAGCCGTACATTGACGTTTGGATCATAGTCCAGGACTTGTTGTAATGCCTCGAGCACCTCATCGTCGCGTTCAACTTGTTGCAAGGATACACCCATCGCCTGCATGCGGTTGCTAGCCGAGGGATTTTCCAACATCGAAAGCATCAACATGCGCTGTGTTTTCTCAATCTCTTTTTGCATGGCCATAAGCCGCTCTTGCTGATTCAAATTGAAGGACATAGAAGCAATAAGAGCAATCAAAACCAGGATTCCAGCAGCCACACTTGCCCATTTCCAGTACAATCTCACTGACTTTGCCTCCCTAGGTTCGGGGGTGCTTTGCACCTGATAAAGGAATGCATAAAATCCTTGATCTATTTGCTGAGGGACTGGCAAGGCCTGCGGGTCTTCAAATTCAGCATACAATTCCTGTAATTGCTCCAACTCCTTTTGTAGGGCTGTTTCTTTCTCTAATCTAGCCAGCAACTCAGCCTGTTCGGATGCGGACAAATTCCCTTCCAAGAATTGAATGAGCAACTGACTATCTCTTGCATCTTCCATATGCTTACTTTTCTAAATTGACGAAGATGGTCTTTAATTTACCTATGGCTCGGTGGACTTTTACTTTGACTGCCCCTTCTTTACAATTCAATATCTCTCCAATTTCCCGATAAGGAATCTTCTGGATTTTAGCCAGTAATAATACCTCTCGGTCAGCTGGGGCCATCCGATCCATGGCTTGCCATAACTTAGCTTTATCTTCCTGACGTTCTAATTGAAGATCAACACGATCACTACTATCTTGAGCTTGATCACTATAACCAACGAAGGCCTTTGAACGACTAAGTCTTTTCTTTTGGTTAGAAAACAAAAGATTTCTAGCAATCTGAAAGATCCAGGCTCGAAAAGCGAGTTCTTTCTTGTAGGTGGATCGATATTTGATCATGCGCTCAAAAGCGGATTGCGTCATGTCCTCCGCCATTTCTTTGTTCCCCGTCTGGCGAAGAAAGAAATTGAATAAGACGAGCTTCCAACGCTCAAACAATTGAGCAGCAGCTTGAAAGTTTCCCAACTGGAGTTCCCGCATGAGTGCTTCGTCGGACAAGGTGTCTAGGTAATCAATGAAATAATAAACTTACTTTCTTCCACGAATACTTCACAAAGTTCGAAAGGTTACAGCCTTAACAAAAAAAAGCGGCCCAAGGGGCCGCTCCATCCAGTGTATATTAAGAATTTAAAAACGTAAGTCTTTTTTAATCAAAGCAATAACAAGCTATTACTCCATAGCTTTTTTTAGAAAGATTTCGCTTACTTAAAGGCTAGCCTGGGCAAGTATCCTGAGACTTGCCCAGTTACTCACTAGCAGAAATCTCGATCAACAACCTTACTTCGCTCTTCTTTATTGTTTTACAAACTTTCGAGTCAATTCCTGCCCCTTTGTTTGGATACGTAGTATATACATTCCTTCGGGCAAATTGCTGACTCCCAATTGTAGTCGATTTTCACCTTCTAAAAAGTCACCACTCAACTGCTGCATCACTTGACCTTGAAGACTAAAGACCTGCATTTGATAATCTGCCCTTTGTTTGGCTGTGATCAGGATAGTCAATTCATCTCTGACAGGATTAGGCATTAGGCGATCAAGCGTCGTGCGAGCAGCCAGCTTCTCCTGTTCTTCGGTATTGGACACGATTCTAAAGGAAGGACTGGCCGTAAAATCATTGCCTTCTAGATTGATGATGGCACTGTATGTATTTTCGCAACCATCTTCAGTAGAAATCGTCAATGTTACCGTATAGATACCGGCAGCAGTGTAGACATGGGAAGGAATGAATTCGTTACTTGTATTTCCGTCACCAAAGTCCCAAAGCACCGTTGTTACATCCGCGGAAGACAAATTCAAGAAGAACACTTGCAGAGAATCTGGACTGATGAAGGGAAGGAATAAAGCTCGACACTCATCTTCGTAAAGAATATTATCTGCCGTAGTTAAAATCACACTTATACTACTGCTACAGCCCGAGGCCGTGGCAATCGTGAGGGTCACCACGTAAACACCCGGCTCTGCGTATCGATGTATTGGAACAGCTTCTTCACTTGTGTTACCGTCTCCAAAGTCCCATTGCCAGGATATAACCTCACCTAACGAAACATCTTGAAAGTGGAAGGTGCCTTCTTCCTCCAGCTGCTCAAAGAAAAATATAGCTTGGCATTCTGGCCCTTCTACAATGTCATCATCCCCTATACAGAGATGTTGTATCAAACTACTGGTACATCCAGAAGAAGTCTCAATACTGAGGATCACTTCATATATGCCGCCCGTATCATAAACGTGAACGGGGTTTTGCTCATCACTAGTGCCTCCATCTCCAAAGTCCCATTTCCAGCCAACAATTTCACCATCGACACTGTAGGAGAAATCTTGGAATAGCACTTCAAGGCTTTCTGGACTACTGTAATCAATAACAAACTCAGCTTGACAGTATAAGCCTACAGTATCACAGGGGATGAGGATAGTATCGCAAACAATGCCAAGCGTGTCACAAGGAATCAACAAGGTATCACAAGGATTTCCGATAGTCTCGCAAGGGAAAAGTAAGGCAGGATCTACGGCTTCACAAAGGGCCTGGCACAGATTAGAATAAGTAATTAAAGTACCCGTATCGTCATAGGTACAGACCGGCCAATATTCGTCATCACACTCGCAATTGGGTGGGTATACGTCGCATTCAAATAAGAGACTATCCGGATAGCCTTCACAGTTTGCAAAGCAGGCATTTGAGAAGGTTAAGGTATCTCCAGTCTCTGTCACGGTACAGACGGGCAAGAATATTTCAGGACAAATACAAGGATCAGGCTCTTCGCAATCCATCCATTGCCCGGGGCCATATCCCGCACATTCCGCCTCGCAACTATTGCCAAAGGTGATCAATTCACCAGAAGCACTCCAAACGCATACCGGATCCCAAATATCTGGGCAGACACATCCTTCGCAAGGTACAAAAACGGGGTCTACTACCCCATCGCAAAAGGCCTCGCAAGCATTGCCGTACGTCTGGATCGTCCCATCAGGGTGCAATACACAAACCGGATCATAAATGGCTGGACAGCCACAAATAGTAGTGTCGGGATGACAGGCAAAAACATCGGCCTCGGTGAAGCCTTCACAAGCCGCAAAACAGATATTTGAAAATTGCAGCGTATCACCTTCTACTACCGCACAGACAGGGTCATAGTATTCAGGGCAAGCACATTCATCTTCACAGGCTACAAATTGGTCCTGGGAATAACCTGCACATAGCGCCAGGCAAGGGTTCGAAAAGAATTGTTTCTCCCCTGCATCATTTAATACACAAGTGGGTATATATACAGCATCGCAGACACAGTCTCCTTCTTCTCTCACCTGCACGACAGCAGTAAAAGAACTCTGACAAGAATCTGCGTAGATGGTTAGTGTAACCTCGTATTCACCCGGTTCTTGATAGGTATACACCGGCTCAAACTGATCGGAGGAATTCCCGTCACCGAATTCCCAAAGCAAGCTATCGATCGTATCTGAGCTGAAGGACAGATTTTGAAACAAGATGCTATAATCAGGGCCAAAACCTACTTGCTCGTAGTGAAAAAATGCTTCACAACCAACCACTCCTGGGGGGTTGGCTAAATCCGCACACAGATGAAAAAAGAAAAAAGCGCTATCTGGGACCACTTCTTCTACAATTTGCACACCGGTGCAAAGGTCTACAATACCCACCTGCTGCAGACTAGATCCATTATCATTGAATAACGGGCCAAAAAAGAAGCCTTCCTCGCTAGTAAAGATCTCTTCTTCAACATCTTCATAAACCAGGAGCACTGGGTATCCTGGAACAGCTTGTTGTTCTTCCCCAAAAACGACAATACCTACTGCTACATCCTGAGCATTTACAGCAAACCATCCCAAGAGGGCCAGTAAAATTGTCAAGTAGCTTCGTTTGCCCCCGATGCCTAAGGGTCTGGATTTGGGTTCGTAGATTGTTTTCATAACTTTTCAATAGTTTTAGCATTAAGAATAGTAGAATAAATACATTGCTTTCATTTAGTCAAGCGGCTATTACATAAGGATTGTCTTCTGGTGCTGATAGGTGGTTTTTAAGGAGATTGAATCCAAACTTTCTTGGTAATAACACCTTGGTTTCCAATAATTTTCAGGAGTAGAGGGCCGGCCGGTAAACCCTGCACAGGTACTTCAAATTTCTTTTGATTAGCCACCGATTGAGTTTTCAATTTTTGCCCGCTTGTGGTGTAAAATTGAACTTCTTGGATAAAGTCTGTGGAGAGAATATTAAGTTGGGATTGAGTCGGGTTTGGATAGACCTTAACGGAGCCATCTTTATTCTTATCAATGACATCAGAAATAGCTGCGGGATTCATCACCTCCAAATGAATACTATCCTCCACAACTGGAATCGTGTTAAAATCTCCGTCGATCACCCCCACTCCTACTACGCTGACAGCTACCGGTAGTTGATCTACATTGTCAGGTAGCAACTCTATGAGGTCATCTTCTATAATAATGGATAAAGTACCTATTCTCCCAAAGGCCATGGTTGGCTGTTTTCCAAGCCTAGTCATAGCTACATCTAATCTTCCACTACTAGCCAGGGCTGCATCGGGGAAACCCTGCAAAATAAAGAGTTGACTATCTCGTCCTAGCCACGCAGGGTTAAGGTCCAAACGCAGTTCAGCAATGAATTCGGCGTCATAGGTAATGTTAAAGGCTATCCCATTTACATCCTGCAATGGATTTTCAGGGGTGCCTAGAAACAAGGGAATCTCTACAGTGGAATTTTCTGTGATAAGTGGAGGAATCGCGCTGCGATCAAAACTAATGGCGGGATCTGTACCAGGAATCCCCTCCAAGAACTCACTGTTAACAACTACCCCACTTTCTGCTCCATAGTTTGTTGAAATGGCTAATAGATCCAGAAAATCTATAGCTCCATTACCATCCGCATCCGCATAGGCAAAATTAAGGCCTGATGGGAAGATGTCCTCCCAAAGCAAGCTAATGACTTCTTGCGAATCTTCGGGAGATTCTCCTAATCTGCTAGGTCCAATCTCGCCAAACGCATAACCCGTATATAAGACATCATAGTTCTCGACCCTACCGTTGTTGTCCGCGTCTCCAGGGAAAATCTGGCCAAAGATGGGCAACTGGAGTAAACCAACCAGGAGGAGACTAAGTAGTAGTCGATCTATGTATTTCATGGGCAATGCAGTCATTTTGTGTCAAAGGTATAAGCTAGTCCTCTAGGCTGCAATTACATTTTTCGGTATTTATCAAGATTTTTTGTCTACTGATTTACAAACACAACAATACTATATTTCTCACTATCAGTAAATTATAATAATTTTACATTTGACTTTTATCAGAATTTCTTAAGCATGCTCAACAGCAAATTGATTCAGATTTTGCAAACTTTCGATAGTAAACAACGTCGAGCCTTCGAGGACTTTGTTGGTTCTCCCTACTTCAACAAGCAGTCGGAACTGGTGCATTATTATAAGTATCTCAAAAAATTGGCTGCTAAAGGATTTCCTGTCCATAGCGTCAGCCGAGAAGAACTATTTGCAAAAATCTTGCCTGATCAGCGCTATGACGAAAAGCAGTTGAATTACATGAGCAGTCAATTGCTGAAGTTGATCGAGCGTTTTATTAGTATTTCCCGATTCGAAGGGGCGGGCATTCTTCCGGACTACTTCCAATTGCAATATTGCATCGATCACCGTCTAGAGAAACACTATCAGTATGCAATGAAGGCAGCTAAGAAAAAGTTGGAGAAAGGGGAAAAGGGAAATGAACAGTACTTCTATCAGGAATACCTCCTAGCTGATCTGCGCGAAAAGCACTTCTCTAGCTTAAAAGAACGAAGGTATGATCCTGCTTTACAAGAGGCAGCTGACTATCTGGACCAGTATTATCTTTTTAAGAAGCTTTATCATCTCTGTGCTATGCTAGACCGACAACATGTTGTCACCCCTAGCTATGACGCGCATTTCATGGAAGACATTCAGCTGATGGTGCAAGACTTACCTTTTGACTCTCCTGCCATTCATACCCTAGAAAAACTCCTACTTAGTCTTCGAGCACCTTCAGAACCTGACCACTTCCGACAGCTCCGGGATCTACTACGCCAGCATGGTGATTATTTTTCGGAATCTATGCTGCGTTATCTGTACTTCAGTGTCATCAATTTCTGTATTAGAAAGGTCAGATATGGGGAGAAATCCTATGCCAACGAATTGATGTCTATATATCAAGAAGGAATTCAAAATGGCGTTCTATTTGAAGATGGCTATCTCTCCCCTTGGACCTTCAAAAACTTAGTAAAGCTTGGGATTGGGTTGAAAGAATATATGTGGACCGAGAGCTTCATTGCTGAATATGCTCAAAAGCTACCGCCACATATGCGGCAGGACGCCCTGCACTTTAATCTGGCGGATCTCTACTATGCCCTCCGAGATTACGCCAAGGCTCAGCTTCACTTACGACAGGTTGAATTCAGTGACGTACAGTATAGTTTTGGTGCAAAACTGACCTTGATTAAGATCTATTTTGAGACAGATCAAGAGGAGGCTCTGCATTCATTGCTATCCTCCTTCAAAATCTTCCTACAAAGAAAGAAGCTTATTACCAAAGAGGTGAAAATGCCATACCTGAATTTTATCCGATTTGTCAATAAGATCTACAAGGCAGGGACAAGTGAACTGGATTCGCTGAAGTTAGAAATACAAGATACCGAAATGCTAACCGCAAGAAGCTGGCTCCTACAACAGTTGGGCAGGAGGTCCTGAGGTCGTCTTACAACTGAGCCAACTCCTCCTTTAGCTTCTTGCTTAGCCCTTTCACTACCAGATCATACGAATGATCAATCAGTTCCCTTAGAAAGCTATCCTCAAGATCTTCTTCAAAATACACCGTATTCCAGTGTTTCTTACTCATGTGCCAGCCGGGTTGAATCGCGGGATACTGTTCTCGCAATTCGATGGCCCAGTCTGGATCACACTTCAGATTAACCCGAAATTCCGCGTATTCCAGGCCTGTGAGCGCAAACATCTTGCCCATCACCTTGAATACTAAGGTCTCCTCATCAAAGGGAAAGGTCTCTTCCACGCCTTTCTTGGACATGCAATACGCATGAAACGCTTCAATATTCATATGGGAAGGATTTTCAGCTTCTTAAAATCTTCCCAAAGATAGGAATTGCCCAGCACAATTAAAACGTAATGTTTTCAAAAAAACCTAATTTGTTTCAACCGGAAGGCTATTCAATCTTTTTGTCATTCTTTGTAAAGATATCGACCAGCACCACATCATCCACATCATTAAGCACACGCTGAATGGTGTTCACATATCCCAATCCATCGGAGATTTGTACCACCACATTGGTTCTGGGACAGCTGGAGGATTCGCAACCATAGTAATGTACCTTTACTTGATACATGCCATTGGGCGCTCCGCTGCGCCAATAAATGTTTTCTGGTCCTATACCATCCGTATCATCCCTATCCAAATAGCCGCCGGAGGCAGAAGTTGGATTCTCAAAGTAGATTCTTTCTCCACTTGGATCCGTCACCCAGAGGTCAATATCTGTTTCATCAGTATCCCAGGATAAGGAAATATGTATCACTCCATCACTATCGGGCAAATCATCCAATTCTTCCTCAGGCACCAAAATCTCTTCTTCCTCAAATTTTGCCAGCAGCTCCTCCAGCGTTTCGTAGCTGCTATCGGCGATATTATTCCATACCTCCGAAAGATTTCGTTTAAAGCCACGAATACCTTCGATTGTAGCAGTTGTTGTAGACACTACCTTATTTCCTAAACCGACCAGCTTATCTTTAGCTGTAGTCAAGGCATCTTTGACTCTCTGATGCTTTAAGGCTATCTCTATGGTCAAACCCACCGCGGCTATACCAAGTCCAGCAGTAGACAGTACTGATCCTGCAGCTACAGCAGTAGCACCTACTGCAAGTTCCGATATGCCTAGTCCTAATAATGCTGTTGCGATACCCCCTACCTCAACGGCTCTTAAGTGAGAAGTTGAATAATCGATTATTTCATCCGTAGAAAAGTTGTCAATTGCATTTTCTAGGTCTTCCAAAAAGCCTCCTCGCGATTGAATGGGTGCGCTATTTTCTAATTCATTGAGTCGTGTGATTGGACCGGCGAAGGACCTATTTCCTGGCTTAACCCCAGACTTGATAATCCCTTCCAATTCTAGGTTCTCTGTCTCAAAAATGGGTGTACTCACAAAATCACTTCCATTACGCTGGATTTCACTTTCAAAAAGCAACGTTCCAATCCGACTTGCCCAATCATAATAGTATAAGCGTAGGTAAAATCCTCCAGTAGCGATTGGCTCAAATTCAACTAGAGACTCTGATTTTGTCCCCATGCCTGAATCAATATTGTACAAAAAAGCGGGGCGTCCATCGTCATCCAATATCACCACTACCTCTTCTTCTGTTTCTTCATTGGCAAAGTAAAAGCTGCGAGGAATGGTGGGAAGATTCTGCGCATCAAAATGCCCGAAAGAAGAGAACTGTACACCAGCCGTTCGAATGTTCAGCTGTAAGTAGTTCGGGTAATCTACATCCAGATCCTCCGGTAAAGGCTGAAAAAACTGCAGATGTAGATCAGGTGGAGGAATAGAAGGTATTAACTCTCCTCCTTTTTGGCGATAACAAGAAGAATTGACCATCAAAAAGAGTAACAATAAGCAGGTCAATCTAAAGTAACTGTGGTTTCTCATAAGTTTGAAGGGTTTAGGAAGTGCTATTATTTACAATTTATCCATCAGTGATGCCTTGGCAAAGCCAACTTGTTGTCCGAATCTTACCTTCCACCAGAACCGGTTGGTTTTTTCCAAAACTTCTACTTGATCCCCCGTCCTCAAGCGCAAGATCACGCCACTCTCATGGGTAGCTTCCTTTCGCAAACTTGTACTCTTGCTAAGCATGAACCGGGGTAATATTCTTTCAGAAGGAGAAGGAGGAGCTTCCGTGGTTTCGGCTGGTTTCTCAACTGGTTTGCTAGGCGTAACTTCCCTAGCCGGTGGAGTAGGCTCCGGTCTAACTTTCGGCTCGGGCTTGGGTACCGTCACTGGTTCCTGTTCTTCGTAAATGGGTTTAGGAGTAGTACTTGCTGGAGGTTCCGGAACTAACCTAATCCCCTTTTGGATTTCCTGTTGTGATTGTTGACTTCCCACTTTTCGCAAAACTACCTCTTGGTCCTGATATCCCTTTGCCGTCAGCTTCAAGACATGCATTTGATCAACTGCCAGTTCTACAGACAATTTGCCATTCATTACACTCCCAATAAGCAGTAGAGATCTTTGGCCATCAGCATCCATGGTAAAAACCTCATATCTGGCCCGCTCGACCCACAAACCTGACTGCAAATTCGCGATAGAGGCACTAAATTGGTAATAACCTGGAGTCACATGACTTAATCGAAGGTCCTCTGCTACTGCTGAATTCGTTTCTGTTTTCTCAGGTGTTTCTCGCTGCGCCACTTTCTTTGGTGGAGCAATTGACACTGGTTCCTGCCGTACAGGGGGTTCTTCCCGTGATTCCTTCCGACTTCTCCGTTTGGGTTCGGGCTTCACTATGGCTACCTCTGTAGGCATTTCTTCAGCTTCTGGCAAAAGCTTGTCAGATCTTTTATACCGTCCAAAATTTAAGTTGATCCCGAGTTGCGCATGTGCCATTTCTGCTGAGCGCCAATTGGCACCGCCTAGCAAGGCCTCCGTCAAGGCATAGACCTGAAAATTTCCAAGTTCAATTGAAAGGCCCGTACCCAGGTTAAAATCTGCGTATCTACTGTGTCCCGCAACTACTGAAAGTCCAAGTATTTTCCCTAATCGAGTTTGGAGAGCAAGCGCTAGGTTGAGATCCGTCGCTTTGTGATAGCTAATCGGATTGATCAATAGACCTACACTTGAATTGGGAGAAAAGAAGTAGTTCGCACCAATAAAATACCGCTGTGGTAACGGAGTGGAATAACTTACGTTAGTGTTGATACCTTGGCCATCCAGGAGACTATCTGCCACCGAAGCCCAGGTATCAAAATGATCATCAATATCTACCGCACTGAAAGTAAGTTGATCACCGACTACGGTATAATTAACATCCTCCCTCCAGGTAATTTGCCCCAATTGCTGCATGGCAAAGGAGAATTCCCATTTATCATTGGCTCGGTATACCCCACCTAGATCGATGGAAAAGCCACCATTACCAGCAGGGAATAGACTTGAAACGCCATCCACCTCTTCAACCAAAGTCCGCCCAGCTGTCAATATATTTAGTCTTCCTTCGACATCAAAATTTCTTCCATCTCCTGGATAATTAAAGCGCAAGCCCTGATTCTCAGTCCATAAATTTAGAATACCCTGGAGATAGCGAGCCCTTACTCCAATGCTGAGTCGGCTATTGACTTGATGGGCATAACCCACTCCAAAGCCGCGATAATAAGCCAGGTTAAAATCCTGTCTACTTTGATCAAAGATCATACTGCCTGCACCTTGGAGTTCATTGTTTTCAATCTGATCGAACATGCGCGCCAAATCAGCGGTATAGTTTCCGCTAGCATAGACGGTCTCAGATACATCAAAACTAAGGTAGGATCGTCCCCCGTTGAACTGAAAACCAAAGTTCAAGAGCTGGAGTTCCAAATCGAAAAGGCCTCGATTGAATTCGGGCGCGCTAGGACTTATTAGCATGCTGTAAGTAGACTCTTCAGCTTCAATTTGGGTATCAATTCGGTTAAAATCAAAACCGGTTGATCCTACTCCCGCACGGATACTAGATAAGGCCGGCATGCCAATATGCCATTTCATGTAAGGTATCTGTCCAGGATTCAACTGAAAAGACTGCGGCACATATCGCATGTTGTAAAGCACCATGCTACTCTGGGAAAATAGATGAGTAGCTTGATAGCTAAACGATAGTAATAAGATGAAAAAAAGTGGAAAAATTCTTTTGGTACAGGCATAGGATAGTAAGCGGTTCCAATAACCTGATGGGCAATGCTTCTGACTGGGCATGTTCGGGTCTTGAGGTTTAAGATGGAGGCTTCGGCAGCTCTGCTGAGAGGGGATAACTGATTAAAAACAGCAAGTGTCGTTACCTAAAAGCTATATAGTGTATAAACTGTAGTACGCTTGGTAGACGTATAGGTTACAGGTCATACCAAAAAAAATATCATATTAAAACAAACATAAATATATTGTTAGGATCACCTTAGATAAACCTGTTCATAACGAGACACGGATTCCTGGTTGAAACTGAATTGTAGTGATCTTTCTAGCTTTATGGCGATTTCCAGGATCTAACCCGGAATTAGGAGGCAACTTTCCAAGCCCTGTCAATAATACCTATCTTTATCCTCATCAATATTTCACTATGAAAGCCAATCTCTACCAGAAACTAGCCAACCGTACACTCATCGAACGACCGGATTTTGATATTAGCGATGAACAAACTATGATTGCATGGAACGCCATTGGACTCGCTGGAGAGGCGGGAGAAGTGGCGGATCTAGTCAAAAAACAAATCTTTCACCAACAAGGAATAGACCGCCTCAAAATGAAAAAAGAATTAGGCGATGTGCTATGGTATGTGGCAGCACTTTGCACAGAGTTCGATCTCACTTTGGAGGAAGTCATGCAACACAACATTGATAAACTCAAAGCCAGGTTTCCGGAGGGCTATTCCCCGGATCGCACTACTTTCCGAGAAGGAGACGCTTCCTAAAGGATAACTATTTTTCTATTTCAAAGAAGTCCTTCAAGCGTCCCTCCAGGTCAAACATCTTAAATGAAAATTTCCCTTGATAAATGTTGACTAGGCAGTAATGATGCCCATACTGCACCTTATTGGTGAAATACGATCGAGTCGGTGTAAAGTCTTCTAGATTTCCTCCAGCACCTCCACTCTTCAAATAGATCACTCCATTTTCCTCATCCAGTTGCCCTCCCTTTAGTGGCCAGGATCTTTCGTAAGCATGGACGTGACCGTAGAACACGACATCCACTCCGGAGTCTTCATACAGCTTCTTAAGGTCATCAAATCTCGGATCTCCTCGCTCAGATATTTTCCCGGCCCAGGTATTTCCAAAGTCATTTTCATCAGAAGAAATGGGACAATGATGATGTGCTACAAATTTCCATTTCGCCTTTGAACTACTTATGCGGTCCTTTAACCATTCATACTGCTTACCTCCTACTTGTAGCTCCTCTTTTTCATTGCTATTCAACATGAAAAATTCCGCGTTCCCAAAGGTAAAGCCATAGTAAGATTCTGGCTCGGGTAGGGCATGATATCGATTATACCAATACAGGTCAGATTCCCCATTTCCAGGCACGGGAAAAAATGGAATACGACTGGCGACTGGTGTAATCCCTGTAAAATACTCCTGCGTCCACTGGAATTTATGAGACGCTTTTCCTCCGTCCGTCACATCACCAAGATGCATGATGAAATTAGGCCGTTCTTCCCAAACCATCTTGCCCAGTTGCTGATTGATATGCGGCCTACTTTCAGTATCCCCGAGGATGCAAAAGGAGAAGGCCCCATCCTCCCGTACCGCCGTAGAGAAAGTCAAGGTACTTGACTTCATCCTTTCACTATTTTCGTCAATCGCCTCTATCTCGTAATAGTACGGAGTGGCTACTTGCAGATCTTTCAGCGTAATTTCGTGGATGTAAGCAAAAGTATCAATCGAAGTCTCTCGATCTAGTGGTAAGGTCGTACCGTAACGAATGACAGCTGTGGTAGGCCGATCCGTTTCCCAGACGATATTGATTCTGTCCTGTCTAGCAAAATTCAAGTACGGACCTGCCGTGAAGTGGAATAGGTCTCCGAAAAGAAGCCCTTTGGTGACCTGAGCTTGCATATCTTCAAATCCATCCGCTATTTCCGTGTTGTTCCAAGCTTCCGAATACAGATTAATTTTCTTGATCAAGTTGGGCACTTCCATAAACGGTTCATTGGCAAAATAACCATACAATTCAACCGCAGCCTCTGCTTCATATTGGACCTGATCACTAGCAGATGAGATTTTGCCTTTCAAATCACCATTCACGTACAACTGTAGCTCCTCTCCCGTAAAAACAGCCACCACATGTAGCCAATAATTTTTCCATCCCCGTTTTACTTCCGAACTTACCAGGAGTTCCTGTCCCTCTGCATTTTTCAAGAAAAAACTTAGCTCTTTGTCATAATATCCAAGATACCAACTAGGCCCTTTATCCCCTCCTGCTGACACCAAAGTCCCTACGGGCTGGTTAACATGATTGAGCACGTACATTTCTAGGGTAAAGGCTGACTTGGGAAGTTCAGTATCTTGTAAAAGATCCGAAATGCGTTGGGTAGGAGTTTGTCCTTGATAAAGCACCGGCCCACCTAAACGTTTGAAACGTTCGAAACGTCCCTTGGGAGGGTCTAACTTATTACCTGGATAATTGGCTGCTTTACGCGCTAAGGTATAATTAGGGTGGAAAGTCCAATCGGCAATTCGTTCTGATTGCCCATGTACAAGGGAAGGCAGGCAACTAGAGAATAGAAAGACAAGAACTAGGAGGCTTCTGGCATGTGACATAGGTAAAGGGAGCTTGATTTAGGCAACAAAGTAGCGAATACGTGTCTACTGAGTAACAGCTCCCCATTAATTTTTTGTAAAGTCCTACGCCAGTGTTTATCTAGCTCAGCAACTACCCTCTAGCCTCAAGCACTTGGACCACTTTGTTGCGCTGTAAATAGACTGGATAAGCCAAGGCGGCCGCAAAGCAACAAGTGACCAAAAGGACTAAGGGGAATACTCCTTGTTTAATGTAGGCATAGCAGATGGCGAATAGTGCAAATGCAATTCCTGCCACTACTACTTTGAGCGCGGTATCATGCCAATACTGTTGCTTACGCAATTGAGAGGTAGGCATGCTATTGAAGTCGTGCATGAGGATAGGTTTATATTCAAAAATCAAATTCTTCTCCCATAAGCTACCGACTCCCTCCCGCTTCACCTAAATTATCTTATCAAAGTGATTATTTCATCGACCAAGCCCCGGTATGCCAAGTAAAAAAAGAGTTGGAATACAAAAGTCTATCCTACAGATTAGGGAGGAAGAAGCTCCCTAAAAAGTTTTTTTACAGACCGCCAGGGAACTATTTTCGTTCTATTCTGTTGAAGATCAAGGCAAAGAGATAGTCCCTTAAATAGGGCGTGAAAAAAATTCTCAATATTTTTCCTCAGACCTTTTGATTATTTGATAAAGGTTATATATTTGCCACCGCTTTGGAAGCAAAGCATTTAGAAAATTGTCAAATGGCCCGTTCGTCTAGGGGTTAGGACGCCAGGTTTTCATCCTGGTAACACGGGTTCGAATCCCGTACGGGCTGCTAAGACCCTCTTGTCAAACGATTAATCGTTCAAAACAAGAGGGTTTTTTCGTTTTAGCTCTCAGATTCACGTTTTTTGGTTTGTTTTTTCAGCTGCACTTAGGGTATTTGTTGACGATATGTTGACGAAATTTTTCTTGAACGCCCATTTTTCGATATTTTCGTCAACATGACGATTTAAAGGCAGAAAGAACAATGGGAACAACTTGCCGAATCCGCGCTATAAAAGCTGAAAAAAACGCCGATGGTCTTCTCCCCATAAAGCTCATTTTGACCATTGACCGAAAAACGCGAAGATTTCATCTTGGCAAATTTGTCCATCCGGATCACTGGATAGGAAAGCCTCCCGAGTATGTCAAAAATAGAGGCAAAAATAAACACCCAAATGCCCGATATCTAAATCTTCATTTCAGCAATAAATTGACCGAAGCGCAGCGCGTGATCTTAAAATTTGAAGAGGAAGATATTGCTCCAAGTTTCTCCAATTTTAAGGCTGAGTTTTTTGGCGATCGCAGCAAAGATTTTTTTGATTGGCACGAAAAATACATCGAAAATCAGATGCGCGAAAATGTCGCACAAATGACAATTTCAAACTACAAATCTCAGGGAAAAAAGCTCAAAAAGTTCTCGAAAGACATCAAATTGCGTCAAATCAACTATGATTTTATCCGTGACTATGCTCGTTTTTTGAAAAATGAGCTAGAAAATGGTGACAATACCATCTATAAGAGCCTAATCTATTTCAGAGCAGTTTTCAAATACGCTAGGAAAAATAAAGCTATCTCAGGAGACCCTTTTGAGGATATTATTATCGAGCAGAAGGTAATACCCGCCACCTTCCTTCTAAAAGATGAAGTAGACAAGCTTATGCGGCTTTACAAAAGTGAAATTATCAAGGATTCTTGGCAAAATGTACTGCGAATGTTCCTGTGGGCCTGTTATACTGGACAAGCTTACAAAGATGTATCCTTAGTTAAGTACCATGATATCATCAAGGTAGGCGAGCATATGGGGCTTAGTAACAAGCGATTTAAAACAAATGTCCAATACTTTGTCCCCTTATTTGAAGAAGCTCTATATTTGTTAGGCAATTTTCCTGAGGATCGTAACCAATTAATATTTAGAAGTATTTCCAATCAGAAGACAAATAAATACCTCAAGGAAATAGTAAAGATCGTCAAGATCACCAAAACAGTAACTTTTCACACTGGTCGCCACAGCTTCGGTCACAGTCTCATTAGAAAAGGTGTCAATCGTTCCTACATTAAAGAAATTCTTGGTCATTCCAGTGAAATAATGACTGAGCACTATTCCAAGGTGATGGATATCGATATCATCAATAATCTAAAAGAAAAATGGCATGAAAAGGATGGGAAATACCGTTAGAGAGGGAAAGAGTATACACGATCATCTGATCGAATTAACCTACGAGAAAGTACGAGAAATCCTTATTGCTCAGCGTAAGGGGATGGAAATGCCTCGGAAGGAACTCGCTGAACTTCTAGATACACAACCCAGTACAGCCTTACGTTATGAGAAAGGGACCTATACGATGAATATCCCTCTATTCATGAAGATCTGTCACATACTGGAACTCAATCCAGTAGAGGTTTTTTCTACTGCACACAAGCAGGCTAAGGCAGAAATAAAAAAGCACTCAATCAAAAAAGGTGAGGATTGAGTGCCAGAGCTTCTTTAAAATCTCATGAATAATGTCTGGGGTAAAGTTATAAAAAATTGCTGATAAAGCAATTTTTGTTTTCTTGATTTGAACCCCACAATATGGTTCTGACTCCGGACTATCTAACTCATTTAAATACAGTATTTATATAGGGCCTAAGTATTGAGTAATATCTGCTAAATTTGTTTATACGAAAGGACATCTTAAGGCTAATACTCCCGCCGTAAACTCAATAGTATCAGTATGCAACATAACAACATAAAGGTTTTCCTTGCATTTAAAAGATTGCTTTAGATTCCATAAATTTACATAGATAGTCCATCCCTCTCATTAGAACCAATATTAAATGTCTAAAAAGAGAAAGTCGTTCCGGGATAAGCTACGTCAATTACAAAGTACGGAGTTTGTAGGCCGCGAAGAACAGCTGAAGTCTTTTGTTGAAAACTTAAAATCAGATCCCGACGATCTCCACTTCAGTAATATCTTTAATGTGTATGGACAAGGAGGAGTTGGAAAAACAACTTTGTTGCGAAAGTTTGAACACGAAGCTAAGGCGCAAGGTACTTTAACTGCTTACACAGATGAAGGCATTGGGAGTGTTCCAGAATACATGAATGCAATTGCAGTGCAATTGGAAAAGCAAGGGAAACCACTGAAGAAATTCAGCAAAAGATATGAAGATTATCTGCAACATAAAGAAGAGTTAGAGGCAGACCCAGAAGCTCCTCACGGCTTTGCCGCACTATTAGGGCGAACCATTGCAAAGGGAGGAGCAGGACTTGCCAAACAAATTCCGGTAGCTGGTGCAGCCATGGAATTTGTTGATACAGAAGCTTTTGTTAGTCATGCTGGAGAATGGGCAGCTTTCGTTGCTAAGAAATTAATCAATAAGAAAGATGAGGTTCAGCTCGTGCTCAAACCAGAACGAGTACTTACTCCTATTTGGTTGGACGAATTGAGTGACTGTGCGAATGGACAGCAAGTATGTTTATTTGTTGATACCTACGAAAATACTGGTCAGTTTTTGGACGTATGGTTGAGAAGCTTAATTGAAGAACAACATGGCGAGTTATCAACTGGAATAGTTTTAATCATTGCTGGTCGTAAAAAATTGGATTCGAATCATTGGAGTCCTTACCAGAGTATTTCTGTACCTCTACCTGTAGAACCATTCTCTGAAACTGAGGCCCTTGATTACTTAGCTCGACGAGGTGTCATTCAGGAAAAATTGGTAAATACGATTCTTCAGTTATCGGGTAAACTTCCAGTTTTATTGGCTACTCTTGCCGAAATTTCACCCAATTCAGCAGAAGAAATAGATGAAGTTTGCGAAACTGCTGTAGAGCGTTTTCTGAAATGGGAGGATGACCCTGCCAAAAGAGAAGTTGCCCTTCATGCAGCCATTCCCCGATACTTAAACCAAGATATTCTGGCAGAAGTAAGCCAGGCTGAAAAGAGCGGTGATCTATTTAGCTGGTTGCGTCGTAGGCCATTTGTTGAGCAACGTGGAGGGCGGTGGACTTACCATCCGGTCGTGCGTGAACAGATGTTGAGGTATTTTAGCCAGCTTTCTCCAACAAACAAAAGGTTATTACACCAACAATTAGCAGAGTACTTCAGAAACCTACAAACTGGCTTAGGTTTGAATGAGAATGAAGGTCATCAGAATGAAGAATGGCAAGAACTGGCTTTAGAGGTTCTCTATCACCAATATGGATATTCATCTCAAGAGCACCTATCTCAAGTCCTAAATTTTGGTGTTTCTGCTATTGCAAAGAATTATGATTTTGCAAAGAAGTGGTTTGAAACACTAGCAGACATTGAAATTCTTGTAGGTATAACCGGGCCAGAAAGTATTGGGAAGTTATTCAATGGATTCTTCTCTTCTTTAGAAGAAGACGAGTATTTACATGTATTGGAAGCAATTCAGAAAGTTGAACAGCTAAATCTTTTGGTTCCCGACAATTTGTTCATCATTTCTTTTGTTAAAGGAGAGGTTTATTATCGCATTAACAAGAAAGAGGAAGCCCTAGCCAGCTACGACAAGGCCATCGATCTCAACCCCGAAGATGCTTCGGCATTCAACAACCGAGGCAACGTTCTTGATGACCTAGACCGCAAAGTGGAAGCCCTAGCCAGCTATAAAACGGCTATTCTGCTTCAAGAAAAAGGATTAGCTGAAAAATCGACGGACCTTCAACTGTTGAATCGTCTAGCAAATGCTTATGGTAGCCTTTCGTGGCACTTACTTTTAGTGAAACACTTCAAAGAATCTGAAGAAGCTGTTCTCAAAGCCCTTGAATATGACGGATCAGAGATCTGGGTCAATACAAATCTATTCTTGGCATACTTATTTCAAGGACATTTTGATCAAGCAGTAGAAATTTGCAATCAGTTAAAGGATAAACCTTTCAATGACGAAAAGAGCTTCAGGGAGGTCTTCCTAGAAGATCTTCAAGAACTGGAAAATTTAGGTATCCTGCATCCAGACATGAAAAAAATTAAAACTTTATTGAAGTAGTAGAGGTTGATCCTTGGATCAATTCTGGCTATGAATCAGGCTATTCAGAATGCTAACATGATCAATCAGCTTGCCTTGAATGAATAGGATGGCAACCAACGGATAAATGTCTGCAACTTCAAGTCTTAACTTTATTACTGGAGATACATTTTAGGGTGAAGAGTCGAAATGCCATGATTTGATTCTTTTTGGAAAGGCTTTCAAGTCATATAGAGCCTCTAAGTTATTTCCCACTTCTAATCTCCCCAGCCACCCTCGCCATAGCTTCAGAATAGAACTCTCCATTCTTCCTGCGCTGCTTAACCTCCGCATGAAAAAACTTCACGGCCTTAGGCTGCTTTTCCACTCTCTGCACCAGATCCCCA
>JABSSL010000132.1 GCA_013214355.1 Saprospiraceae bacterium
GGACACGATCATGCAGAGGGAGAAGAACACGACCATGATCACGAAGGACACGATCACAATAGCATTGCCAAGCCATTAATTGAAGAGGCTGATGATAAGGATATTACTAGTCTTTTGATCAAGTTTAAAGGCCGGAATTTCCAGGCTCTCAACATGGGTAGAAATATTAATGACAATACAGATCTTCAGGCCGCTACGCCAGCCATCGAAATCAATCGCGTATTTGCTCAGATGGCCCAAGGAGAGAGAGTACTGCGAATTCTAGGAGTGGTCATTGTAATCGTCTCCGCCTTAAGCATTTTTATTTCCCTTTATTCCTCTTTGAAGGAACGACAGTACGAATTAGCGCTGATGCGTGTCATGGGGGCTAGCCCAGGTAAATTATTTTTCCTAATCGTCCTTGAAGGTTTACTATTGGCCGGGATTGGTTATGTACTCGGAATAGTGATGAGCCACGTCAGCATGGGCATGATTGCCAACTTTATGCAGGATTCCTATCGGTATTCTTTCTCCGGTTTAGAATTCTTACAAGAAGAATATTTTCTCCTGTTGGGTGCTTTGATCATTGGCTTTTTAGCGGCTTTGATACCAGCCCTTCGGGCTTCAAAAACGCCAATTGCAGAGACCTTGACCAAAGGTTAGTAGCTACCCTGAGATTTGGGGATTTTAAAGTCGTTTTCCACGATAGAAAAACGACAATTAGCAAGTTTTTGCTCATTTAGAAGGATCAAGATCGGTACTTTTACGGAGTGAAAGCACCAAAAGAGCTATGGAAATTCGACATGCTTTTCACCTCTTTAGCTAGATACATTTCTTTCTTTTCTAAGGATCTTTTATCAAGGCTGTCAACTTTAGATAGCGTTAATGCCCCATAAAATTACAGAGACAAAATTTATTACTACGAACCATATTTTAAATGATAAGGCACATGAAAAAACTCAAGTGTACTGCCTTGGGTGTTTGCTTCCTACTTTTGGCTAGCCAAATAGTTTTTGCGCAAAACACCTCCAACCACGGCAATAAATTTGAACAACTGGGTACAGAACTACCCAGTCCCAACACCTATCGCAGTGTAGATGGGGCGCCCGGGCCAGATTACTGGCAGCAACGTGCGGATTACGATATTGAATGTGAATTGCTGACAGAAACTCAACAATTGATAGGTAATGAGTTAATCACTTATTATAATCAGTCGCCGAACAATCTACGGTACCTCTGGCTACAACTGGATGAAAATCAACATGATCCAGGCGTAGATAGTCACTACTCCGATCCAAGCCGAATCTCGCCCGCGATGGATCAAGCATCCCTAAGAGAACTAGAGGCCACGAAAGAGTTAGAAAAATATGGTCATAAGATTAAGGAAGTAACCGACGATAATGGCAACGAACTGCGCTATATCATTAATCAGACCATGATGCGTATCGATCTTCCTGAGGTATTGAAACCAGGCGAGAAGTTTAGTTTCCGGATCAAATGGTCCTATTACTTGATCGACCGCGTTAGAGGTCCCAATCGAAGTCGCGGCGGCTACGAATACTTCCCCAAAGAAGACAATTACATCTTCACGATCTCCCAATGGTTCCCACGCATGTGTGTATATGATGACGTGACGGGTTGGCAAAACAAGCAATTTACAGGTCGTGGTGAGTTCGCTTTGACTTTCGGAAACTACGTGGTGAAGATGACAGTACCTTCTGACTATGTGGTTGGTTCCACTGGCGAATGTCTGAATTATAGCACCTTACTTTCTCCAACAGAGCTGAAACGCTGGGAGCAAGCTAAATCTAGCGATAAACCCATTGAGATTGTTACTTTAGACGAAGCCATTAAAAATGCCAAAAGCAAAAAATCCAAGGAGAAGAAAACTTGGATCTACAAAGCTGATTTTGTGCGTGATTTCGCCTGGACGGCTAGCCGAAAGTTTGTCTGGGATGCGATGCCTCACTTCAATGAAGATGGTAAACGTGTGATGTGCATGAGTTACTATCCAAAGGAATCTTATCCAATCTACAATCGCTATTCGACTAAAGCTGTAGCCCACACGCTAAAGACCTATTCTGAGTATTCCATCCCCTATCCATATCCTGTAGCCATCTCTGTGGAGGCATCCAATGGTATGGAGTATCCCATGATCTGCTTTAACTACGGTCGTGCCGAAGAGGATGGTACTTACACCGAAAGATCAAAACTGGGCGCCATCTCTGTAATCATTCACGAAGTGGGACACAACTATTTCCCAATGATCATCAACAGTGACGAGCGGCAATGGAGTTGGATGGACGAAGGAATCAATTCTTTTGTACAATTCCTATCAGAGCAAACCTTCGACAATAACTATCCATCTCGCCGTGGTAATGCCTACAAAGCTACCTCCTATATGTCTCTGCCTAAGGACCAATTGGAGCCTATCATGACCAATAGCGAAAATATTATTGGCTTTGGTAATAATGCTTACATGAAGCCAGCAGTGGGCCTAAACATGCTCCGGGAGACCATTATGGGCCGGGAATTGTTTGACTATGCCTTTAAAGAGTATTGCCGTCGTTGGGCTTTCAAACACCCAACACCGGCGGACTTCTTCCGTACGATGGAAGATGCGAGTGGTGTAGATCTGGATTGGTTCTGGAGAGGTTGGTTCTATGGGATTGATCCCGTGGATATTTCCTTGGATAATGTCGCTTGGTACAAGGCAGATCTAGAAAACGATCCAGAAAAAAGAGAATACAAGAGTACGATTCGAAAGGAAAAACCTTTTGATCATATTTCAAAAATCAGAAATCGCGAAGAGGGTGTTAAGTTTTCAGTAGAAGAAGATCCTGAGTTGGTGGACTTCTATACCAACTACAAACCCTGGGAAACCGAGGATTCAGTTCAAACGGTGACTACTGAGCTTTTTGCGGAAACTTTCAGTCCTGAGGAGAAAAAGGAGAAGTTCGGTAGTAAAAACTACTACGAGTTGAAGTTCTCTAATAAGGGTGGCCTCGTCATGCCGGTCATTCTAGAATGGACTTTTGAAGACGGCACCACTGAAGTCGAGCGTATCCCTGTGGAGATCTGGCGTAAGAATGAAAATAGCTTCACCAAGGTATTTGTGAAGGAAAAGGAAGTTACAGGCATTCGCTTAGACCCGTATAAGGAGACAGCTGACATTGACGAAAGCAACAATAATTGGCCAGATATTCCAATGCCAAGTCGCTTTAAAGTCTTTAAGCAGCATAAATTCGAACAGTCGCCAAATCCAATGCAAAAGGCACGCAAGAAGGGCATTAAGCCTTAATCATTTTGCTGAAGGGGTGGATTACTCCGCCCCTTCAGTAAATCACTGTACCGGCTCTGGCTCTCCATTCAAGATCCAAGGAAGATTAAACCGACGGAATTTAATGGTATACGCAGTATTGTTATTTTCCCGAGCTTCCTGCAAGGAAGCGATGTGCCCATTTTCTGTTTTAGCCATACTGGAGTATCCCCCATTATTAGGATCTAGTATGCGTTCCACTGGCCAAGTGATCCCATCATCATAGCTAATCTTGACACTCATTTTCTTACGATTGGGTAAACCAGGTAAAGTGGTAGCAGGGTTTAGAAATAGTAAGCGCTGAGGATAGGAATCATTATAGCGAAGTAAACTAGCCTGGCAAAGCGGATCCAGGAGGTCATTACTGGATCTCCAAGAAGACCAACTATTCCCATTATTACTGCTGATAGAGATTTGCCGACGCCTTCTCGCCTTGAAGGCTCCCGCATCGCCTCGATCATTCCGTAAAAGATCTCCATTACACAGTTGCATGATGGTACCTTCACTCGTTCCAGAGCGTATCTGTTGCTGCTGCCAAGTCAACCCATGATTATCACTAAAAAGGTTTCTACCTAAGGCAGGAATGATGAGGCGTCCGGCCTTTGGTCCATGCCGTAATTGGATACCGGCTCCCGGTCCAATGGCATCCCAGGTGTAATTTCGTGGCAAAAGCTCTTTTGTAAGATCTTGTAAATTATCCCAGCTTAAGCCATCATCATCACTCCAATTGAGAAACACTCTCCGCTCTCCCCATTCATCAACCGCTTCGTATTCAGGAGGCATAGACCGCTCAGCGTATTTTCTATCATTATAGGACATAATAACACAGATACGGCCATTGATCATATCTGCGACCGCAGTAGGACTCCCACAGGTCCCACCCTTTACACTAAATAAAACCTTAAGGGGACTCCAGCTGGTCCCATTATTGGTGGACCTTTTATAAACCACATCGATATCACCATAATCCTCGCCCGAGTTCTTTCGGCCTTCGCAGAAAGCGAGCAAGGTGCCTCTTCTGGTACTGACAATAGCAGGAACCCGAAAGGAATGATATCCCTCCATCCCTGCTTTGAATAAATTCATCTCTTTGAACTGAGGTCGCCCGGTATGAACCCTCGTACCCCCTTCCCCTTCGGCACAATAAGAAGGTATTCTATCCCATTGAGATGTCGAATCTACAGGGGAGGCAGGAACGGCTGTGTCATCTTGTAAAAAAGTCAAACTTATCAGCAAACTGGGAATGAGTAGCAGTAAGTGGGTAGTCTTCATATGGTTCTGTTAGGTTTTCTCATGGACCATCAACCATAGCACAACTATTATTCCAAACTCCGTTTTGGGCAGGAATAGGGCAGGCCTAGGACTGATGGTCCAGGTTAAGTTACATAAAGATGTAGATTTTAGGTGGGGAAAAGTCCTGTTTTGCGCTATGAAAAGAATGAAAGAATCTGGAGACAAAGGATTTTCTGGACAATTCGTTCAATATTGCAACAAGAAATCTATTTTTGAGCTAATGGACGAATTCAGTTTTTCTTCATCTGGATGGCAGCCTAAAGCCCTGCCTTGGTCCATGCTTCAATAATTTCCTACTTACACTCAATTTTAGCCCTGATGTTCAAAAAGATCCTACTTGCGCTAGTGTTTTTGTTGTTTATTGCCATAGGTGGAGGTTCTTATTACCTATCACATGTCAATGACTATCAAATAGATGGTGAGCTCACTTTAGATATACTAGAAGAAGAGGTAAGAATTACCCGCGATAAAAATGGCATCCCCTACATACACGCCCAAAACTTAGCCGACCTCATCAAGGCGCAGGGCTTTGTGGTGGGCCAGGATCGAATTTTCCAGGTGGAACTCTATCGTGCCATTATAGAAGGTAAACTATCCTCATTAGTGGGAGAAGTAGGAGTTGATTCAGACATTCAAATGCTTGTCTTGGGGGTATACCAAAATGCCGTTCGGCATGCTACTCAGCTGGATGAACCAAGCCGTGAATACCTACAATGGCTAGCCGACGGATACAATGCTTATTTAGAGACAAAAGCAGAGGAAACACCTATAGAATTTAAGCTATTAGGGTTCCAGCCTCGACCTATCGCTGTGCAGGACCTCTTGGCTGTTCAACATTACATGGGCTTCACACATAGTCAGAATCATGAGGATGAAATCATGAGTCTAAACCTCGAGCGTGCCCTTGGCAAAGAGAAAGCAGCAAGCATCTTCCCTCTAAATATCAATCCAGATCGCCAACAAGCCGTTATGGAACTTTGGCGAGATTCCTTACCGAATGAATTATTAAGTGGTAATTTTTCTAAAACAACCATGAATCCTTGGGTGCCTACTAGCATGCCTACCTTAGGATCGAACAATTGGGTCGTAAATGGTCAAAAATCTGAGAGTGGCCTTCCCATTATGGTCAACGATCCCCACCTAGACGCAACTATTCTTCCTGGTCCATGGATTCCCATTGGGCTATTTGCTCCAGGTATCCAAGCAGTAGGAGCAACGGTACCTTGCCTACCGGGTATTTTAGTGGGGAGAACAAAAAACTTGGCCTTGGGAGTCACCAATTCTTATGGAGATAGTCAGGATCTCTACCTAGAATCTCCAGATCCCAACAAGGAAGATCATTACCTGGAGCAAGGCGTAAGTACGCCCTATGCTATCAAGGAATTAAGCATTAACATCAAAGATGATGAAGCAGAGGGAGGGCTTCGGCAGCAAACTTTACGATTACGCTTCACCAATAGAGGACCTCTCCTATCCGATCACGAATTCTTTGGCTTAGACCCCGAAAAGCCAGTGAGTTTTCGTTGGGCACTAGCAGAAACGGCCAGTACTACTATTGGTCTGGATCGCCTTTTGATGGCTGAGGATGTTTACGAATTAAATAAAGTCATTGCTGATATTGATGTTATCTTCCTAAACTTCGTTTTTGCCGATGTAAAGGGTAACATTGGTCACCAAACGTCGGGACAGATCCCCATTCGTCGCGGACACCAAGGCGCCCTGGCTAAAGCTCCAACTGCTGAGGACGATTGGATCGGGTTTATCCCCAAAACAGAAATGCCCGGGCAAATAAACCCCAGCAAAAATTGGCTTGGAACGGCTAACCACGACGTGCGGCCAGATAGTTTCCCCTACTATTATTCATCGCATTTCTCACCCAATTACCGCTATAAGAGAATTGGTGAAATGCTTACCGCAAAAGAGAAATTCAGTCCAGAGGATCAATGGCAAAACCTCATGGATGTCACCAATCTCCACGCCAAACGATTTACCCCCATCTTTATTCAGGCATTAGAGCAGGACGAAAGCACTAAAGATCTGGCCGCTATCCTAAAAGACTGGGATTATCAAGATAATATTGAATCGCTTGGTGCCGGGCTGTATCACTTGATTCACGAAGACCTAGTTCGATTGATTCTGGAAGATGACCTCCCAGAACCACTTTTTGAGCCCCTACTTGGCATGCGATATTACTGGCTGCAAAGAGTAGACGACTGGATTGCCACTGGGGAATCCCCTTGGATCGATAAACAGCAGACGTCTGACAAAGAAAGCTTGCAGGATTTAATCGTAGAAGCTGGTCAGCTTTCCAAGGAACGCTTAACGGAGCTCCTCGGTGCTGATCCTCAAAAATGGACCTGGGGAGCTTTGCACAAGGTCGTTTTTGTCAGCCCACTTCGCACCAGTGGCACCGGTAGAGACTGGGTAGGTGGTGGTGAACATCCTGCCAATGGTTCTGGTGAGACGCTCAATAGAGGACAATATGTTATGGACAGAGGTCCGTATGAAAGTAAATGGTTCAGCTCCATGCGAATGGTGGCCGATCTTTCCGATAATGAAAAGATCAGGGCCGTAGTATCGGGAGGCAATGCCGCCCGCCAGTTTCACCCCAGTTTAACCAGTCAACTAGATGCCTGGATAGCAGAAGAGCCCTTGTATTGGTGGCTAGATCCAGCTAAGGCGGAACAGGAAGCAATACATACGCTGGTACTTAAAAAGTAGATTAAGTTCTAATTAGGTCAATACTACTTCGCCGGATCTTATTGCGCACGTAAGGGAACCAAACGATCCATTGGAATCCAAGTAATAGCGTAATGCTCATTCCCATCCTTATCCAATCGGCATGAAAGGGGATAGCTACGTGTAGCAGGGTGGCGCCCAAAAGTCGGCCCATCTCGACCGAGATGAGACAGGCTAAGGGAATAGCCAATAGGATACCGAGCCCATTCAGAATTGCCATCTCCTGGAGAAGTAAGCGACTTATCTTTCCAGCCCCAGTACCTAATGCCTTCAGCATACCAATTTCCTTTTGCCTTTCTTGGATATTGATATTAATCAAAAGAGCTAAGCCCAAAAGTCCCATACCGATCGTCAGCCCACCTATAGCTTTAAGGATTAAGAAAGTGGGTTGTAAATGGGCACGTAGCATTTCCAGCTTTTCCTCACCATTAGTACTCCACAATAGGCCTTGACCCAATAATTCCTCAATAGCTACTTGTGTCTGAGCTATGGCATCGGGCTCCCTATTTCGTAGCTGTATCCAAAGTGCCCGAGTGTTAGGTTTTGCTCCTTCCATAGAATAGGCGTACATCGTTGGGCCCACAGCTAACTCCTTGAGGATTCCGGTAAGCTTTAAGCCTCGCATCTTTCCATCTTCACCTTTCGCCTGAAGTATTTGTCCAACCATAGGCTCACCCAGTTCATGCGCCAATCCTTGATTGATCCAGACACAGTCGGCACAGCTCCTATCTTCTTCCCCTGCGATCCAATAGCCCGAGTCAAAGGAATGATCACGAGGAATCAGCTGCAAGCGGATCGCCTTTTCATGGATTTTGGGAGTAGCCTCTAGATATAGTTGCGCTTGGGAAATAGGCCAAACTCTGGCCACATTCCCCAATTCTTCTACCGTTGACAATAATTCACGATCCGCATAATCTACCCCAATGCTCAGGTGGTAAGTACTTGCTGCAAAATATTGCTGGGTATCCTGTTTCAAAGCATACTGCAAATTCGATCCCACAAAAAATAGGGCGAGTCCCAGGACTAATAGGATCACACTAAACACCAATCGGGCACCATTCTTCAGAAAGGAATTCAAGCTATAGCGAAATATAACGGAGGGGAATAACCATTGCAAAACGTATAATCCCTTTCTTGGCAAGCCAGTAAAAACACTACGCAAGCCTTGAATACTGCTTGTGGAAATAGCCCGGGAAATAGGGCGCCAGCCAATCAACAAAGGTATGGAAAGGCAGCCCAAAGCGATAGGCAGGTGCATCATAAAGGACAAAGCCCCCTCTACTGGGTCGAAATTTTGTGTAAAGGCAATAAAGTGACTAAAGAAACGCCCACTCAGGTATCCGAGAGGTAGACCGAACACAATTCCAATTAGTCCCGCCAGTAGCAACAAAACCTGATAGGCTTGTCTGATATTTCTAGTCGAAGCACCAATGGCTTTCATGAGGGCCACCTCCCGTACTTGGGGAAGCATCCACAGCAGTAAAATGAGCGACAGCAACGTTATTCCTAAGATCGCAAGGATTACTCCTAAGCCCAATTGCAAAACAGATACTGCATCGATAACATTCTGATGTGGGTGTTCGCCTAAGGGTGGGATTTCGGCGGCAACTCCCTTCGTCTGTATTTCCTGTGCCAAACGTTCCAGATCGCCTTGACTTGGTTGCTGGTCCTTTAGTCGAAGCAGGTAATTCGCATGGCTACGATCCGGTCGCAAGCTGCGGTAGGTATCTAAAGTCACATAGCCGTAGATAATGCGATCCATCCTGGCAGAAGGTAAGCGTGGGTCATGTGTATAGCTCGCTATAGAAAATCTTTGCACATCCTTACCAGGTAGCTGGACTTCAATTTCTTCACCCGCCCCTAGAAAGCCGGAAGATTTCCGTTCGATTGCGAAATCCCCAAGGCTTGGCCAATTTCCACGCTCTAAAGTGAAAGTGTTTACCTGTAGTCGGGTAAAATCCGCCACGGCAAATATCAATATCGGCATCCAATCTCCATCCCTATCTTTAACACGCGCCATAAAGCTCTCCCTCCGCTCAATTGCCTTAATTTCGGGCCGTTCTATAAGCGCATCAATAGCTTTTATATCACTAGTATCCAAGACTAGGTTCATATGTGACGGTAGACTCTGGTCAAAGTTCACCCGAAAATCTCGTTCCGTCATCCAATACCCATAGTACACCGTACTCACTCCCCAGACGGTAATTATAATGGCTAAAAGGGATAGGGCTGCCTGCCCCTTCGTTTTGCCAATATCTCTACGTAATTTCTTAAGTATCGCCTTCATGCTAGTCTGCTTTAGAAACGATTCTACCATCAACAAGCGTAATTACCTGATCGTATGCCGATGCATTAATAGTCTCATGAGTCACCGTAATCAAGGTTTTGCCACGCTGATGAAAGCTGGAAAAGAGCTGCTTAATTTGCTGTCCGGTATGCGTATCCAGATTGCCCGTAGGTTCATCCGCCAGGAGGATGAGCGGGTCATTAGCCATGGCCCTGGCGATCGCGATTCGTTGTTGCTCCCCTCCACTAAGCTCGTTCGGAAATTTATTGGCTTTAGCGGCTAAGCCGACCTGTTCAAGCAGGGATTCAGCTCTATCCTGGTGCTCCACCTTGGGAAGGCAATTCACCAATTCCATAGCGAATAGAATGTTATCCAAAGCCGTCAAGGTGGGAAATAGGTGATAGAATTGGAAAACGATGCCAACATGCTGGCCACGCCATAAGGCGAGTTCTGCTTCGTTGAGCTCCGGCAAACTAGTATTCACAATATTTACTTCACCACTATCGGGCTGATCCAATCCAGCCAGTAAATTAAGCAAGGTCGATTTTCCACTACCAGATTTCCCGGTAATAACCACATGCTCGCCGGCTTTAATGCTAAGGTCTAGTTGTTGTAGTGCTGGGACAGGGCCAGCCAGGGCTTGATAGGTCTTATTGACCCGAGCCAAATGTACAAGTGGAGCCATCTTCTTCTAAGTTTTATCTCCACAAATGAACATTGCTTTTCGCTTAGCGATTTAACAAATCTTGCGATTCGCTATACAAATCTTGCGGGATTGAGAAATCAGCTAGGATGTACGCTCAATCGGGACGTAAATTTTCCGATTCAATTTGGGATAGGCATTGGCCTGCGAGGCGGGCAGCAGTTCTTCCATAGCAAAGATATCCTTGATCTGATAGGGGTGTAGATCGAGCCATTCTTCCTTAAAACGAATCATCGTGGCCGCTAGATTTTCGTACGAATCGCTGGTTTCAAAGGCAGCATAACGTCCCTCTGGAATACAAAATACGACGGACTTGTCCTTCACCTTGTTGATGTCTACCTCCACTCCGGCGAAATAATTCAGAGTTGTACGTGGTACATGAAATGGAATATGTACATAAGCCCCGAGAAACCTTTCGCGCTTAGACATCACGCCGGCGGCCTGAGCCGCTGCTTTGGCCGCTTCGAATTCTCCATATAATCGTGGGAAATACACATTCGTGTGACGGTAATAAATCCAGGTAGCAGGGAAAAACACAATCTCGACTGCTGGCGAAGTGGTGCCCTTCTGGGTGTCAATCGGTGGCAGCGTACTGGGTTTAGTTCTATACTGGCTGGGCGATACGCCATAAACATGCTTGAAGGTGCGGGAAAAGGCCGGTAGAGATCGAAAGCCACATTGCAAAGCAATGGCCGTTAAAGACTTATCCGGGTTTACATGCAGCAGGTGACCTGCCTTTTCTAATCTTATCCGTCGTAGATATACGTCGGGACTTTCACCCAACTCTTGGCTAAATAGTCGCTGCAAATGAAAAGGAGATAGATGCGTTGCCTTGGCGATATCCTCCAACTTAATCTTCTGATGGTAGTTTCGCTTAATGTACTCTAGGGCAGCCGCTACTCTTTGATCCATACGCATAAAGATGAGGATTAATTGCCGGTTGGGCAAGCAACCTAAGCACTACCGTATTGACCAACCGCTAAAGGAGTATTCACTGCTAGGATTAGCCAATTCACTGCTTCAAAGTTTCTTCCACCTCCTACTCCCCCTTTCTTTGCACCATCTGATGTGAAAATTATTAACCCACAAAAAATCAAAATCATGAAAAAATCAATCTTCTATTTCTTACCCCTCCTGTTTGCTTTAGTTTTCTCTAGCTGCTCTAAGAACAATGAAGGACCAGCCGCTGATGACGGACTATTTGTAAAGTGTACGATGAACGGCGAGGAATTCAAGGCTGAAGGTCTCTATGCTTATGCGGTAGATTGGGATGACTCTTACAATGTATATGGTATCACCGTAGATGACATCACCATGTACGTAGCTATTGACCAGAGTATTACTGATGGTACACATACTTTCAATGGTGAAACCACTTTTGCCATCATTTCTCGCGAGGATGGCAAAAGCTATTCTACGCTGTATGAGGGAGGAGAAGGCCAAGTAACCGTAACGGAAAGAACAGCTACTACCGTTAAAGGCAGCTTTCAATTCACAGCCGTTGAAACGGATGACTCCGGCGAAAAACTAGTCGTTGAAAACGGGAAATTCCAGGTAAAATTCCGATAAGATTTCAGAGTGTGTTAAAGAATTGCTTTAGGATCCAGTTGGGAGTAAATTTAGTTCGGAACAAGGCATTTTTTGCAGTCGGATCCGGAAAACCTGGTGAAAACCCGCCTGCCCGGCCGGCAGGAAATAACGATGTACAGGAGCAAATTTACCCCAAATGGCCCTTATTGTAATGCTTAAACACATGCTAAGGTATTTAGAAAGCTTTTTTGATCAGCCTTCGGCTTAGCCGGAGGCTTTTCTTATGAATTGATCAATACTTTGGACCAATATTCGCATTAGCTACCCATTGGTAAATAAATAAGCCAATGAGAAAGAAAGTAGCAAACGCATTCATGATCAACTCTCCACTCATCCACATCGGGATCAAGGCCAACAAACCTAGCACGGCTAGTCCTGCTGCATAAGCAATCAATCGCTTTCTTGGTTTGGGCTTAGGCGGCTTAAACATAGAGGCCAATGGAATCATCATACCAAAGAAGAAAAAAGCGGTAGCCATCATCGATTCTTGTCCTATAATTAAGTAGACCGAAATACTTACGATGGATAACACTAGTGATGCACCTACCAAGATGGCGCTCAGCCGCTCATTCTTATTGAGGGCAAACCGTCCGTACGGGTTGACCAACAGAAAGAGGTTCGCCAAAGGCTCCATAAACCAAGTCGAAAGGGCAAACACGAGATAAGCATAAACCAATGGCATGAGGAAAGGTTCCAGAGCGGGATTGTTCTCCGCCAGGCTTTGAAACACACGGAATAGCAGATAAATCCCAATAATGAATCCCCATTGGTACTTAGCCGACATGCGGTTCATCCAAAAAACGTACCGAAGAAACAGGCGATAGAATATGTTTTTGGCTTTAAGTGCTTCAACCATCCCGGCCTGTGCATAATCATTATTAGGGTTAAGGCGTAGGGCCTCGCGGAAATGCTCTAAGGCTGCCTTGTGCTGTCCGGTCTCTAGTTTCGACCAACCCAAGTTGGTATGCGTAAAGCTATTTTCAGGGTCATTTTCTAGGGAGGTGGCTATGGTGTCAAAAGCATCATTGGGCCGTTTCAGTTTGATGAGGGCAGAGGCCCGGGTATTGAGGCAGAAGGAGTCCTCAGGATCCAACGCCAGACCTCGGTCTGCGTAATCTAAAGCCTCCTGGTACTTCTTCATATGCAGCTTGATATCTGCCAAAAGGCCAAAATAGATCGCTTCGGCTGGATTCAATCGTATGGCATACTCCATCTGCTGAATCGCTTCTTCATATCTATCCATTAAGTACAATACCCGTGCATGTTGAAAAATCAGCCGGTCATCATCCGGGCTGAGGGAGAGCGCCTGCTGAATAGTCGCCAAGGCCTCTTCATTCTTGTCTAGTTTTATCTGGCAACGAGCCAATAAGCCCAGCGCATCTACACTATTCGGATCTTGTCCGAGTAGTTGATAAAGCTCCTTTTCCGCGTCTTCGTAGCGATTTTGTCGAAAAAAGAAAACGGCCTTCATTATCTGGGCTTCGGACATGGCTATTTCTTGATTTTTAGATAGGAGAGAATATCATCATACAGCCCCGATTCATTGGCATATAAAGCATAATTCCTGGCCGTGTTAAACCACTCCCTAGTGGTCGGCTTATGTACTTTACTCGCCTTGATCAAGTCTTTGGTTTGTATCGGCTCTGGCACGCCAGAACTAAAGGCAGCTTTTAGCTTTTCTTCCACACAGATATCAACCACCGCTTGCAGGTCTGCACCAGAGAAACCATCCGTTTTCTTGGCTACCGCAGCTAAATCCAGTTTGCCTAGGGGTTTCCCAGCTAGCATAATCTGTAAAATGGCTTCACGTCCTGACTGATCGGGTGGTTCCACGAAAATAATCCGATCAAAGCGACCGGGACGGCGGAAAGCTGGATCCATATGCCAGGGCGCATTGGTGGCTCCAATAATCAACAGTCCATCATTGTTGGCTTTTACGCCATCCAATTCAGATAGAAATTGGTTGATGAGTTGACGGCCAGCAGATTGTCGCATATCAGATCGACTAGCGCCCAGCGCATCTACTTCATCAAAAAACAGGACACAGGGCGTCTGACTTCTTGCTCTTTCAAAAACCTCATGAAGATTTTTTTCGCTACTTCCAATCCACATCTCCAAGACATCGCTGATTCCTACGCTAATAAAGGAAGCATCAATTTCGCCTGCCGTTGCACGCGCCAAGTGCGTTTTACCGCAACCCGGAGGACCATAGAGTAAAATACCTCCACCAATTTTCTTACCATAAGCAGCATACAACTCTTGATGCTGCAAGGGCTTGATAATCTTCAGATCAATTTCTTCTTTGACCCGCTTCATGCCACCAACATGATTGAAGTTAATGCTTGGGCGTGTACTCTCCATGGCATCCTCATCATACATCTCCTCTTCTCCACCTGCTCCTTGATCAAAATGGTAGGAGCGAAATTGCTGATCTAATTCTTCGTCGCGCAAACCGGGATTAAATCTAACCAATTCTCGATATACTTCACCGGCCTCTTTGGTATTGCCCGAACGCAATAAAGCCTTACAATACATGATCTGCAGTGCTTCATCAGATTGGTGGGAAATGACTTCTTCTAAAATGACAATCGCCGTTTTATACTGTTCCTTTTGGAAATACACTTTAGCTAGACCAACCTTGGCTTTATTCTGCTGGGGATCCTGGGAAAGGATTTGCTTGAATTCCTTTTCTGCTTCTTCATATTGCAACAGGCTCAACAGGGACTGAGCGAGATGGAGTCTCAAGGGTAGATTAGTCGGGGAATGTTCAAGGGCTTCTCTGAGCGCTTTAATACTTTCGTTCTCCATGCAAGTCTTTTGAAAATAGGCAAATTATCCTATCGTTAAAGTTCGTACTTTTTTTTGAGAAAATCTGCGAAGTAAACCTAAGGTCTAGAGGATCGGATGATCATAACTACTAACAACCTCTTATATAACGTATAGAATCCAGTTTCAGCCTGATGTTCGCAACATTTTCTCATAAATCAGCTATAATAATTGTACAGTAGTCAGAGATTTTGATCCTTCTGTAAGAAGGACTATTAATTCATGAAACATGTTTACGCCAAACGAACCCGATATTCTCAGTCGGTACCTACTGAAGGTAAAGATTGGGACCCGGGAAAGCCAACTTTACGTATCCGGTATCCGAGGAGGAGGATTCGAACTTACTGCATTTGAAGCACAGCTTTTTCAGCACATGCTGTTATCTCCAATTTTCTGTGCGGCATATGATACCATTTTGAGTATTGTCGATCCACAAAATCAAGTTCGCAAAAGACTGTACTTGATGCTGTCGATCTTAGAAACTTCCCCGGACCATGCTAACCTCTTCTTAGGTGTACATGGCCGTTGGGCTTGCATCAGAATCGCCTGTGTAGGGGCTTCAAAGTATATTTTTTATCTGTTGCTCGGTAGTCTATTGTATGGTTTGCAACTAAGTAAATATCGATTATGTCATTGATCTATGACTGCATAGTGGTGGGATCTGGACCTAGTGGCGTGCAAGCGGCCCAAACACTAGTGGAAGGAGGCATGCAAGTAGCTATGCTAGATGTCGGTGTACATCAAGATCAGTTTTATCAGGAACAATCTCCAAATACCGACTTCACCCAGCTGCGTAAATCCGACCAAAACCAACATCTATACTTGTTGGGAAAGGACATGGAAAGCATTCACAAGGATTGGAAAGGCCAGCACGACCGGCTAACGCCGCCCCTTGCTTTTACCAAAAAGCTGGTAGAAGAATGGCAGACTAAATCGCCGAATCAACAGGCCTTCATGGAAAGTCTAGCAAAGGGAGGTTTAGGAAACGCCTGGGGCCGGGGGGCCTTCACCTATAGTGATAAAGAGTTAAAAGCAATCGGCTTATCAACTCACAGATGGCCACAATTTTACCAGAAAATAGCTAAACGCATCGGGGTTTCGGGAACCAAAGGGATTGGTCTTGACCTTGACCAGCTCATGCCTCCATTACTACTGGATAAAAATATGCAGTGCCTCTTTCAAAGATATAAGCGTTATAGCAAGCGTTGGAAGAAGAAGGGGCTGTATATGGAAAGGACACCTCTGGCGGTCCAGAATCAACCAGATGTTGAGCGGTTGAGTGAGCAATACTGGGATGTAGACTTTTGGTCTCTCCAGAAATCGGCCGGCTATCACCCCGGACACACCCTAAAAAAATTACTCCCGCAAAACAACTTCTCCTATCTTCCACAACATTATGTATACGAATTCCAAGAAATTGGAGACAAAGTCAAAGTACTGGCCAAACACGTACAGTCAAAGGAGGATAAGGTATTCTACTGTCGACGACTTGTTCTTTGTGCATCAGTCTTTGGCACGGCACGAATTGTTCTCAACAGTCTAAGTCAATCACCACGCAAAATTCCCTTACTCTGTAATGCTTTTACCTATGGTGTCTGGCTTAACACAAAAATGTTTGGCCGACAAAATAGTCTCAAAAGATCAAGTTTCAGCCAGCTATCGGTATATGAGCGAGAGGATGAGCAAGAGCACTTCAATCTGTTGAATCTGTATACCTATCGATCACTGCTGTTGAGTAAATTAATTCGAGAACTTCCGTTTAGCTTTAGATTTAGCTATCAGCTCAGTGCTATTGTCAAGGAGATGTTAGTTATTGGCGGATTACACTTACCAGAAAAGGCCCACGCTCATAACTTCATGCAACTCATTCCGTCTAAAACCTCGCCCTTAGGAAAATCATTAGACATCCACTATCAGCATGATGCCGCAAAAACAAAGGCGGTACTAGCTAGAATGAACCGGGCCATGTTCCGTTGGCAAGCCGTTCCGGTACTTTCCAGACCAAAGGCTATTGGGAGCAGTAAGCATTATGCCGGAACATTCCCCTTTGCAGAATGGCCTCAAACCTTTCAATTGGCAGCCTCGGGGCGATTACATTTTACCCAAAACATCTACATCGGTGATGCCTCTGGTTTTCGCTTTCTACCTGCCAAAGGCCCAACACTTACCATTATGGCTAATGCGCACCGGATAGCCAAGGAAATACTAAAATCACAGAAAATTAATTTTGGTCAACCCTTGAAGAGTGAGGGATAAAAGGAAACGGTGAAGTAGGACGCTCGCCCACTTCACCGCCTGAAAGAATATTGTTTCTTTACTGGTTGTCTTAGTTACCAGGACCATTACCACTCTGATCCTGTCCCTGCTTAAGGTCAGTATTTTTGATCTTACTTCTTCTCTGGCGTGGTTGTTTGAAGTCCAACTTACCAAAACGGTGTCTGAAGTTAATTCCGAAGGATCGGATTACAACTTCGCGAATTGAAGTTTGAGAGAAATTAGCCCCCTCTAACTCATTCGGGAAAGCCAAAGCTCTTCTGAATGGTCGGAAAGCATTAATTCCTAAACTTGTACGCTTGCTGAATTCCTTCTGGAAACCGATACTAAGCATGGAGAAATTACCTCTAGATCCCTGGAGCGTCTGTCTGGGCGAATTGTAAAAACCAAATAATTGAATGGTATAGCCCTTACCAAATTTCAAGGTGGATCCCATGTTGAATCTCCATTCCCAGGCCTGTCGACTGATTCTTCTGCCGTCAATGATACCTTCTCCTTCGTAGCTTAAAAGATCAAAACCACCACGGAGAGTCAATATTTTTTTCACCGTCGCAGAAGCGAAACCATTTACCCCGATGGTCTCTCGCTTACCTAAGTTTTGGTAGGTCGTGAAAGACACCCCAGAATTATCTACATCCAGGATGTTCTCGATTACATCATTAGTTACGCGGTAGTACGTAGAAGCGTTCAGTACTACTCCTTTGATAAAGGTATTATAACCTATTTCAAAAGCATCGGTATTTTCTGGTAGTAGTTCTGGATTACCAAAGCTAATATCTCTTGGATCACTCTGATTGATGAAAGGATTCACGAAGAACAAACTAGGTCGCTGGATTCGCTTGCTATAACTGGCGCGGATATTACTGAACTTACCTAGCTTACGATTGAAGATGATACTCGGAAGGAAGTTGTCGTAATTATTGGCGAATGGTGCATCAAACTTCTGAAACTCTCCAGAAATATCTGTGCGCTCATAACGAAGACCTGTAATTAAGCCATACTTCTTACCCAGTTTGAAGTTGAAAGAAGCATATCCAGCCCATACATCTTGAAAGTAATTGAAAATGTCAGTCTGGGCGGGATCAATTGTATATTCCGTTAGATCTTGATCCTTGAATTCAAATCTAAAATCACTATCAATTCGACGGATCACCGCTCTTGCCCCTGTCTCTAACTTGATATTCTTACCGAATGGATGTACATAATCCAACTGAAAAGTATATTCTAAGTTCAAGCCATCGTTGGTATTCAGTTCGTCGCGGAATAGTTCCGGTGTGTTATCACTACGCTGAAGCAGCTCATTGTCGGATAAGCTTACATTTCCACTCAACTGGAAAGCAACAGAAAATTCCCGCTCACTACCTTCATAGGTCTTGCGATAGTCTGTCGTCCAATCAAAGCTACCCCGCGCCGAGCTCACATCATTAATCCGCTCATAATCTTGGAAAACATTGTTGATTGGATCATCAAAATCTGCAACGGTAATTCCATCATTGCCACTAGCGCGGCCTCTGAAATTCAAACTGGAGTTGATACTATTGTAAGCATTGATATCATAAAAAGCACCAAATCGGAAGCCACCACCGGCCCAGGTACTTTCTCCCTCTCCATTTTGGGTCAAGGTTCTTACTTGATCTCCCACTCGATCTGTTCTAGAAAACGAACTGAAAGACGGGTTAGGCCATGAATAATTTACATTGCCTCCACCATTAAGGCCAAAACGACCTCGAACTAGGTTTAAGTCCACGCCAGCTCTGTTCGTTCGGTTACCTACCGTAGAATTAACTGTACCCGTGAAACCTTGAATACTACTTTTCTTGGTGATGATATTAACAATGCCTCCCGTACCTTCACCTTCATATTTGGCGGTAGGAACAGTGATCACCTCCACCTGTTTGATTTGATCTGCAGGAATGGATTTTAGTGCTTCTCCCGGATCACTAGAAAACATAGAAGAAGGCTTACCGTTGATCAGGATCTGGATATTTTGTGATCCCCGAAGTGATACACGGCCGTCTAAGTCGACAGCCAGCATCGGCACTCTTGCCAACACTTCCGAGGCGTCCAATCCAATATTGGTAATATCTTTTTCCGCGTTGTAAACCATCTTATCGATGCGATTCTCGATCACAGCAGCTTCCCCTACAACTTCTACTTCCGCTAGATTGATACCCTCTCCCACAAAAGAAATTTTACCCAACTTGCTATCGGGCTTCTCTGGGGTGAGTTTAATCCCCTTTACTGTTTTGGTTTGAAACCCGAGGAAAGAAAACTTGATATCATAAACGCCCAACTTCACTTCTGGCAGTTTGAAAGCGCCCTTCTCATCTGTCAACGTCCCGTCTATCTCTTTGCCCATTCTGGCATTGATTAAGACAACGGTAGCGAATTCCACAGGTTTTTGGGTCATAGAGTCAATCAAGACGCCACTGATCTTACCAGTGATGGAAGGTCCACTGGATTTTCCCGCCCAGGAGGGACGCTGGGCCTCCATGGTCAATAAGCAAGTCATTAAGATTGATAAACTAAGTACAATTTTTTTCATGATAGTTAACAGTTGAGTTCGGTTTTAGTCACGCTGAACCCTGTAGCATTCTGAAATTAGCTTTACTATTCAGCATTCATTAGGAAATCGTGCCATCTATACCAGATGCCTTATTTATCTTCTATACCCTGAAAGTGAGTGCAAGACCATATATGAAATGTTGTTCCGTCTCTTTTACACTACTCCCGAGCGTATGGTAACTATTTTACTGTTTATCCTATCCTGAAGTCCTGGGTGAGCCAGTTGCCTTGTCTTAGCAAACTTTGGCGAAAAAGGAGTGCTGGCTATATGACTAAGGGTAAACCATATATTTTGAATAATGTTTCCACAAATACGCCAAATAATAGCATTTGTGCATCTTTTATAGAAAAGAAACGACACAAACTCGCTCTCTCTAAAATTCGAATCTTATTTCCAATCCACATGACTGATGATGGTTTCTCTCCTGTGCGGTAGACAGGCAGGATAACCTATTCGTCATTTAACACCAAACATCATGAGGTTCTTTCGCTTTGCCTTTAGCTGCTGGCTATTGGGGGTATCTCTTATTGCTCATGCCCAAGAAAATACGCTTGCGCCCTACTTCTACATCCCAGATGGGAATCCGGATATTGATGCCCTACCCTTGCAATCAAGTACTGCCAAAGTCAACATTGCGGGAGTGATCGCAGATGTTCGAATTACACAATGTTACCGAAATGATGGTGAGAAACCACTGGAAGCCATCTATGTCTTCCCAGGTTCTACACAAGCGGCTGTCTACGATATGACTATGAAAGTTGGGAATCGCCAAATCAAGGCGAAGATTCAAGAAAAACGGAAAGCTCGCCGAACCTACGAAAGGGCAAAGAAAAGTGGGAGAAGTGCATCGCTGCTGGAACAACACCGCCCTAATGTCTTCCAAATGAACGTAGCCAATATCTTGCCTGGTGATGTTATTGAAGTTGAAATAGCCTATACTGAACTACTGCAAGCAGAAAGAGGGACCTATTCCTTTGTTTACCCCACCGTGGTAGGCCCTCGCTATGGCGGTGACCCGCAAAATATGGCCCAGACTCATAATTGGATAGAACAGCCTTATTTATTAGAAGGACAGACACCATCCTACGCTTTCGACCTGCAGATCTCTCTAAATGGTGGACTACCTGTACGTAGGTTGAGAAGTCCGAGTCACCAAATCACTACGAAGTACCAACAGCTTTCAAGGGTTGATATTCAACTAGATCCAGAGGAAGCCAGCGCTGGAGATCGCGACTTCATCTTGGAATATCAATTGGTTGGAAGACAAATAGAGGAAGGTGTCTTGCTATGGGAAGGAGCAAAAGAGAATTTCTTTCTCACTCTAGTACAGCCCCCAAAAGTACCACAGAAAAAGGACCTGTCTCCCCGAGAATACATATTCCTCCTAGATGTCTCTGGATCTATGAGAGGTCAACCTCTAGAATTAGCTAAAGGAGTGCTGATGGACCTTTTCGAGACCATGAGTCCTCGTGATTACTTCAATATTGTCTTCTTTGAAGGTAAATCCCAACAGCTTAGTGAAGGGTCCTTACCAGCCACTCCGGCCAATCTACAAAAAGCCATCAGTATGATCGATGGACAGAAAGGTCGTGGTGGAACAGAAATGCTTTCTGCAATCAAAAAAGCCATGCGTATTCCCAAGCAGATAGGTACTTCTCGATCGTTTGCCATCGTTACAGATGGCTATATCAGCGTAGAACAGGAAGTCTTCTCCTATATACGCCAGCAGCTTGGCAACGCCAATTTTTTTGCGCTTGGAATCGGATCATCGGTCAACCGCCATCTCATTGAAGGCATAGCCCACATAGCAATGAGCGAATCCTTCGTGGCGACAAAAAAGGAGGACAGATCATCCATCGCTAAAAGGTTTGCTGAATACATTAAGTCCCCTGTGCTAACGGACATCCATGTCAAATTCGAAGGCCTGGAGGTGTATGATGTGATACCCAAGCAAATCCCTGATCTACTAGCGGAACGCCCGATTGTCATTTTTGGCAAATACAAAGGAAAAGCTAAAGGAAAAATGACCCTAACCGGCCGACAACACCAGCGGAAGAAAGAAAGGACCATTTCACTTACAAAAGCAATGTCCCAAACCACCAATTCGGCACTTCCCTTTCTGTGGGCACGACATAAAATTAAGAGCCTTGATGATTTCGGGCAAGTATTTAGACAGCAGGAGGAACAACAAGAGATGATTACAGCTCTAGGCTTGGAATATGGATTATTGACACGTTTTACCTCTTTCGTAGCCGTAGATACGGTTATCCGTAATGAACAGGGAACAAGCACACCGGTTAAGCAACCTCTTCCGCTTCCTAAAAACGTTCCTAATTCAGCCATCGGAAAACCTGGGGTAAGTCAATCGGCCCGAGGTCATGAAGAAGATAAGCCTGAATTTATAGACTTATCTGTTGAGGAAGAAGTCACCATCACGCCCCCTATGACGGCAGAACCTCCCCCTCCTCCAGCCAATTCAATGGCAGCGGAAATTTTCAGGGTAGTAGAAGAGATGCCATATCTTCGTTCCTGTGCCAATGGCGACAAAGCAGACCGGCAATCCTGTACGGGTCAAACCATTTTGAACTTCTTTCACCAAAATCTAAAGTGGCCGGCTATTCTGCAAAATAGTTCTGTAGCGGGCCTTAGTGTAGTACAATTCGTGATTGGAAAAGATGGCAAAGTAAAATCAGCTAAGGTAATCCGGAGCTTACATCCAGATCTGGACAAGGAATTGCTACGCGTTGCCCAACTATTACCTGAATTTGTACCCGGTCGTCAGCTTGGGCGGAAGGTAGAAGTTCAGTACAATTTACCGATCAGGATAAGACTTCACTAATGAAAAAAGCGAATAAATGGCTCTCCTTAGACAGTGAAAACACTCTTTTTTAGAAAAAAACACAAAAAAAGCTCAAGCAAAAATTAAATTTCAAACAACAGAATAAAATTCGCAAAAACTTATTAATCAATAATTTAAAATCAAATCATACACAAAAAAATGTATTTTTTTTCAACAAATCTATTTTTTTGTCATTTACTGGGGGAAGAAAGTGCTGCATATTTGTAATGTAATCAATAAGAAAGTAGCCAGAACCATAATCCCAAAAACTGGCAAAGCCCCAAAAACCGATTTTTTTAGAAACTAAGATTAGTTAAGATATATAAGATTAGGTCGTCGAATTTTTTTCCATGAGATTATAATTTGTTTAAAAAGCCCCGGGTCGGGGCTTTTTTTTTGCCCCCAGCCATGGCCTGAGCCGCCATACGAAGTTTACAACTTCGGATAAACCCAAACCAAGTATAGTCCAGTTCAGACGACCGAAGTCTCAATTACTTCAGTTGTCTATAGTCCCTACCAATCCACCACCGAACCATCATCAGCATCATATCGTGGCAGATATGGCCTAGGCTCTCCTACTCTATCCATCAGTTTATTTTCATCAATGGTAATGCCCAGACCTGGTCCCGTCGGAATGGGGCGATAGCCATCTTTTACTGGTGGTAAGGGCTCGGCGAGAAGATCGTATTCTCGATCCCCCCGTTCCTGGACCATAAAATTGGGTACCGAAGCGGCAATCTGAAGACTAGCAGCTAATGAGCAAGGACCATTCGGATTGTGCGGAGCAATGGGGGCATAATAGGCTTCTGCCATACCCGCAATAATCTTTAATTCTGTGATACCTCCCGCATAACATACATCAGGCTGCAAAATCATAGCCGCCCCCTGTTCTAAAATATCCCGAAAGCCCCACTTAGTAAAGATGCGCTCCCCGGTAGCCAAGGGAATATGCGTTTTCTTGGCGAGGTCAGCCATTACCTTCACATTCAAAGCCTGTACTACTTCTTCATAAAACCAAGGCTTATGAGGTTCCAAAGCTTTAATGAGCAAACTAGCTGTAGTAGGCTGTACTGCGCCGTGGAAGTCTAATCCTATATCCACGCCTGGATGTTTAGCCTTAAGCGCTACAAAACGCTCGACCACTTCTTCCACGAATTTCTGCCCTTCGGTGTATTTAAAAGCCTGGCGTGCAGCCTTTGGACCTACCTTCATGGCCTTCACCCCGGTCTCCTCGCTAGGTGTACCGTAGACATAGGCTTTGTCTCGAGTCGGCCCGCCCATCAACTGATACACTGGTACATCAAAACATTTTCCCGTAATATCCCAAAGTGCCATATCTATACCGGAGGAAATAGCAGTCTTGATCGGTCCTCCCCGATAAAAGGCTCCCCGATGAATGGCCTGCCAATGCTGCACCACTGGTCGAGGGTCTTTTCCAATCAGATAGTCACCGACCTCCAATGCTCCAGCAGCGCAGGCTTTTGCATCGTCTTTTAGCATTTCTCCCCAGCCAGTAATTCCAGCATCGGTGGAAATCTTCACAAATACCCAGGAGTTCTTCAAGATAAAGGTCTCAATCTTGGTGACTTTGATTTTGTCTTTAGGACGGATTGGAGCGTTCCTGACGGTGGGGCTAGCAGCATTAAGGCCGGCCAAAGCGGCACCACCGTATAACATAGTTTGAAGCCAAGAACGACGGCTTGAAGTCTTCTTTGACATGATACAAGTTTAAGTTGGTTATTTCTTTTTCCAAATTAGCAAGAAAAGTGGAAGATGAGACGGTAAATAGCCCCAAATAACGGAGAGTAGTATTCACTATCTACACTTTAAAAACCTGAATCACCACGACGGAGAAACACCATCTTTCAAACTAAACTGCGGCAATCGTGCAGGAAATTCGAGCAAAAAATAGGCTGAAAAAACTTTTTTCAGAAAAAAAGAGCTTAAAACAGAGATCTTTTACTCAACAACTACAAACACCTAATTGACAGATAAACAGCATTTTAAAAACCATAATTCAATAAAAAATAACTCTTTTTATCAACAATCGCCAAGAATTGTCATTTACTTCCGGCAGGATCTGCTGCATATTTGTATTGTAAGAGAGAGCAAACAGCCATAACATATTCCCAAAAACTTTGGCTATCTCAAAAACCGATTTTTTTAGAAACTAAGATTAGTTAAGATATATAAGATTAGGTCGTCGAATTTTTTTCCATGAGATTATGATTTGTTTAAAAAGCCCCGGGTTGGGGCTTTTTTTTTGCCCCTAAGTCATGGCTTAAGCCGCCATCCGAAGTTTACAACTTCGGATACGCCAACACTAAGTTCCTTTAGACATCCGAAGTCTGTCAGACTTCGGATGTGGG
>JABSSL010000133.1 GCA_013214355.1 Saprospiraceae bacterium
CCGAATCTGGCGAAAACAGAATTTTTTAACCTCCCTTTTTAGGGAGGATGTTCATAATTTAAAAGCAACGCTCTTCAAGCACTTGATTTTCTGTGCTACTAGAGCTGCCTAAAATGCTAAAGTCGAGCTAAGAAGGTGTTTAAAAATTATATTTCATCTACGATTGAACCTCGAAAGAATCATCCAAGAATTCATCAATAGAACCATGGCTTCCGAAGATTCTACTGTTTTCTCGTAATCCTTTGATAAGCGTCTAAAGAAAGTCATGATAGCAAAGGTTCTTTCGACAATCCACCTTTTGGGAATTACTTCAAAACGAGATGATCTTTTATTTCTGGAGGTGATCTCAACTTGGACTTCTCCATTGAAGTAATCAAAGATATCATCAACAAAAGATCCACGATAGGCTTGATCTACTATGATCTTTTTAAGTCGATCAAACCGATAATCGCAGCGGGCAATTACTTCAATTCCTTTTGGACTATCAAAGTGATTTGCTGCGTGGACAATCACACCTACAATGAGGCCTAAAGTATCAACAACAATATGTCGTTTTCGGCCATTTACTTTTTTAAAGCCATCTACGCCAACATCTTCATAAGAAAATGGAACGACCTTAACACTCTGGCTATCAACGCATACTAAAGATGGATCTTTCTTCTTATCCCAAGCTAATCTTTCCAATTGACTCAACTGCCAATTGATCGTTTCTATCGTTCCATCTAAGGTCCATTTACGGAAGTAGTAATAAACCAATTGCCATTTTGGAAATTTGCTATCTAAATTACGCCACTGACTCCCCGTCCTTAAAATCCAAAAAATGGCATTCAGGATAATTCGTAAATCGTATTTCCTTTTTCTTTGGATGGGCAAATATTCTTTAATAATTTCCCATTGAGAGTCAGTAAGCTCATGATATTGAGCAACCATATTTTGAGAATTTGACACTCACAATTTATGGTCTGACTCTCACTTATCATATGATCACGTTTTTAAACACCTTCTAAATCCAGGTCATCAATTACGGTAATACCTTCAATATCTACGTCAAATATCCTGGCACCGATAGCGGTGTGAAAGTTCTCCACCATATGGAGCACGACCTGATAGTTTCCATTAGCAATTGGGAAAGCATAACTAAATTCTTCACCAAATCGGCGAGGGAAATACAAACCAGTATCGCCTGGATTCGGCGTGTATTCACCAGCACTAGCTGTGGTCCCTGCCGTTTCGATTAGGTAAGCTGTATTTTCGGGCTGGAAGATATCTCCATTAAGATCATATGTCTCCCCGCCCACGTTGATTCTGTAGGGAAGCGTGATTGCTGCTACCGATTCTACGGTAAGGTCAACCGACAATGCTACCGGTACATAACCTACCGCTGAAGCAATTACCGTACTACTAGGATCACTCCCCACGCCTAGGCTACTCGCATCAATAGCAAAATCATTGCTGCCAGAGGAGGGGCTAACAGGAAGAGCTAGCCAACCCGCTGCCGTTTCAGGATCTTCAATCATACCAATCGTAGCCAATCCGCCATCACCAGTTAGGGTGGTACTTGCAGTCGTACTTTCACCCGTAGCGACAGAAGCCACTAAGGGCGAAGGATCGAAACTCAAGATACCTGCTACAATAGCAGGATCTGTGGTTTCGGTTATTTCTATATAAGTGATTTTTGTATTAGTCCCTCCGAATGCATTGACCGTTAAGGCTCCATCGCTCACGTTTACCACTAAGGTATGATCCGTTACCCTCGCAAAATTATTTCCTTGCGGAATATGCGTAGCAATGAAAGAGATACCTTCTACATTGAGGGTGTGTACTTCAGGATCAGAACCCGTACTATAATCTCCAGCCCCAATTTTCACTTCGTAATTACCGTTGGGAATATTAATCTCCCAGTACACTTCATTCGAACGAGGTTGTCCGGCCCAACTGGCTAGGTGATTACCTTGCATGTGCATCAGGCTACCTTCTAACTGCTGTTGCGTGGTCGCACTAGCGTAGCCATTACCTAGTCGATTACGGCCACTACCATTGTTGTTGTTAGCAGCCAAATTCGAGACATCAATAGGCTGATCATCAGCTACCTTTTTCCAGCCGTAATCATATCCATCTTGTGTCTGATTGGTACCGAAAGCCTGGCCAAAGTCTTTGTCGTAACCGGCGGGGGGCGTATTACCTTCATTCATGAAGTTTACTTTCACCGCTATTGGGAGAACTTCTACACTAAGCGTCACGGTCCAATTTTGGGTAGTCACTCCATCTTCAGCCGTTACCTCATAGGTGAACGGACTGGTGAGATTGGTAGCCTGTCCACCAGGCGGATTGATAGTAGCCCCTGGCGATAGCTCGATGGTTGGAACTAATTGTGTTAGATCCGTCCCACTCGCTACCTCAATGTCCACCGTGTGCGCCAGTTCATCGATATTAGCCGGCCCCGTTTCCTCAGACAAAGAAAAACTAATAATATCCGTCTCTACACTCAGCACAATTTCTTGGTTTACCGTTACCGTCCAAGCCTGAGCAGTCACGCCATTTTCAGCGGTTACCACGTAGTTGACGGGGTTGCTGAAGTTCTGGCCCTCCCCGGTATTGGGTGCTATGGTGGCTCCATCCGACAGTGTGATGGTAGGTACCAGATTAGTCAAGTCAGCATTTGTATTCACCTCAATCTCCACCGTATGTAAGGAGGCATCTATGCTAGCGGCTCCTGTCTGTTCTGGCAAAACGAAGGTGAGAATATCCGTCTCTTCACTCGGAGGGGTGGGCTCCAGGATTTCAATGGCTTGAATTATGGCATTCTGTGTGGTACCGATAAAGTCAATGTTCAACACCCCGTCATTGACGGTTCCCGTAAAAGTTTGTTTATTGAGTACACCTTGTCCACTGACCGATACTAAGTCCAAACCAGTAATAACCGGATTACCTTCAATCGCTACGTCAAAAACGCGCTGCCCCGCTTCATCAAAGAAGTTCTCAACCATGTGCAATACAACTTCGTAGTTGCCATTTGCCACCGGGAATGCGTATCCGAATTCAGGGCCAGACCTGCGTGGGAAATATAGGTCTGTATTGCCCGGATTTGGTTCGTATGGGTTTGAACTTGTGGTAGTAGATTGGGTTTCCACCAAATAGCTCACATCCTCCGGATCAAAAAGATCTCCATCGAGATCATAGCTACCGCCAGCCACATTAATTCGATAGGGAATAGTTAGTTCTGCTGGTGCTTCTACGGTAAGCTCCACAGCAAGTGCTTGTGGGATATAGCCCACCGCTGAGGCAATCACAGTAGAGTTAGGATTGTCTCCGGCGCTAAGTCCGTTGGCATTGATCGGAAAGCCATTGCTACCCGTAGCAGGATTAGTCGGTAAAGCCAACCAGCCAGCTGCCGTAGTGGGATCTTCTATCATCCCAATGGTTGGTGTACCAGCATCTGCTGTCAAATCCGTAACAGCGGTAGTATTTTGACCTGGCTCTAAGGTAGCCAATAAGGGAGAAGGATTGAAACTCAGGTTTCCAGCCACGATAGCGGGATCTGTAGTTTCGGTTATTTCTATATAGGTGATTTTTGTGTTGATTCCACCAAAGGCATTAACGGTCAATGCACCATCAGTGACGGCCACCACCAGGGTGTTCTCTGTCAGTCTGGCAAAATTTGAGCCTTGGGGCAGGTGAGTAGAAATCAGGCTTATGCCCTCTACATTTAAGGTATGTACCTCAGGATCACCCCCTGTACTATAATCTCCAGCCCCAATTTTCACTTCATAAGTACCGTTAGGAACTGCCACTTCCCAATACACTTCATTGGAACGGGGCTCATCCGACCAGCTACCAATATGATTCCCCTGCATATGCATCAAGGTACCTTCTAGTTGCTGCTGGATTTGAGAGGTATTATAAGCTGCTCCCAGTCGATTTCTACCACTACCATTGCTATTGTCATTAGCCAAATTAGAAACATCGATGGGCAAATCATCGGCTACCTTTTTCCAACCATATGGATAGCTGTCCTGGGTTTGATTGGTGCCATAGGCTTGCCCAAAATCTTTTTCATAACCGGTGGGAGGATCAATGAAGGCCCCAGTATTGTTACTTAGTTTCTCACTCATAAAGTTGACCTTCACCACTATTGGGTCAAAGGCTTCGGTCACAGTGACGGTCCATTCTTGAGTGGTCGTGGCATCCTCTGCTGTGACCGTATAGGTCACCGGACTGGAAAAATCCGTAGAGGCTCCACCAATAGGGTTGATGCTTGCACCTGGGGAAACTTCGATAGCCGGAACCAAATTGAGACCTGAGCCACTGGCTACTTCAATAGCCACGGTATGTTGACTAAGATCAATGCTAGCTGGGCCCGTTTGCTCATTAAAACTGAAGCTCGTAATATCGGTTTCTGTACTTTGGATGGTGGAAGGAACCACCTCTACGTGCGTCAGCTTTGTATTGACACCTCCTACATAATCTAGGGTCAACTTACCGTCTAATATGGTGATCGTCTGGGTAGCTTCGCTAAAACGAGTAGGATTATTGTCTGGATCAAAATTGGCAATGATGCTCACGCCTTCTGCATTGATGAAATGGATCTCTGGATCACCACCATCGCTCTTATCCCCTACTCCAACAGTCACCTCATAATCACCATTGGGCACTTGCAACTCCCAGTACCCCGTTGGTGGTGTGGCAGGATGGTCCATATGTATAGTGGTGGCTTGCAGCAAAGTCGTATTGGCATCAGCCCCACGATTTCGACCTTGACCTTCTAGAGAAACTGGATTACCATTATTGACATCAATCCAGCCGTAAGTGAATCCATTGCCTCGGTCGGCATAGGCTGAGCCAAAGTCTTTCTCGTAACCAGCAGGCGGAGTAGTACCTTCGTTCTGAAAGTTAACTTGAACGCCATCAAAGGGATCAGGTACGACAGTAACCGCATTAACATTCACCGTGATGGTGGCATCGCCTTCTCCTCCAGCATCGTCAGTAACGGTCACTTCCAAAGGATAAGCCGCCGCCGCATTGCTCCCTAAACCACTGGCAAGACTAAGTTCACCCGTATTATCTATGTTGAAAAAGCCATCTACATTCCCATCAGTAAGGGCGTAACTAACGATAGCTCCGTCACTATCTGTAGCGGATACTTGTCCAATCACTTGACCAACAGTGGCATCAGCGGCTATGGTAAAGTCTGCCGTACTAACCGTAGGGAGGTTGTTAGTGGGGGTGACGGTATTGATAGCAAAATCTTGGAAGGTAAAGTCAATAGATTGATCCGCTGCCGCCCTTCGTTGGGTAGTGAATATGCCCGCATAGGTAATGGGAGCTAAAGGACCTGTGCCATCTAAGTCGGCTCCATTGAAATAATTCGCTGGAACGGACAAGGCGCCACCGACCTGGGTTTCGCTACCTCCATTTACCTTATAGAATCCTTTAACGGTTTTATTAACGGGATCAAACTCTAAGCGCAAGGTGATGTTGGATGCCGATTGGCTAAAATTACTAGTATTGTTTTCGGTAAAAGCATCTGCCGCTGAGGAAAAGTCCATATTTTCAACTTGGAGCTGCACCTTTTGATTAGAACTACCCGTCTTAGCCAGGGCCAACTTGACATAATGGTCCTCATCTATCCCAAACCACAAACCTCCTTGCTGTGAGTTGTTACCAGAACTTCCCGCAAAGTTGGGCTGATTGAGTGTTGTCTTCACCTCAAAGAGACCACTTGGAGACGAAAGAGCTACCCCCAGTGCATTGATCTGGGAGTTGGTTTCCGAACTATTCGGTGAGCCAGTAGGTTGGCTAAAAAGATGCCCTTAGTACTGGTGACCGTCAGATTACCACCACTTACGCTGAGCTTACTCGGTTCATAGCCTGGCACGGCGGCATCGAAGGGCGTACCATATACCGTTAGACGTGCAGAAGGCGGCAACACCATCGTAAAGCCAGTAGCGGTGGCCGCTCCATCGGTCATACCGCCTTGGCTACCATCAAAGGTAAGGGATATAGGCAATGAAAGCTCCACATCGCTGCAGTTGAGCGTACTTACATCATTACAAGGCTGACCGATAAGCAGGGATGGAAAAGTAAAATAAAGGAGAAGTGTAAAAGCCGACACAATTAGGCTTTTGCCATTAATGCTGGGGTAGAGTGAGACCATGTTTTTCGCTTAGTTTAATTCATTTTGAATCATCCTCTAAAAGGGGATATTTCTTCGGGTTAAAACGGGTTTAGACTAGTAAATTGATAGTATAGACCATAGCTGTAGAAGCAATACCAGTCGCATTTGAACTCGTATCAGTTAATATTACATACCTATACCTCCCGATTAGCAGCACTAGCCAAGTAGCCTGCTATCATCGGTTACGGCAAACAAAAATACCCTCCGTAACTCGGCGGAGTACAGAGTACAGTATGAATTGACAATCAATAAATTATACTTGTGCCCTAATGATGTGTCGATATACGACAGCGCGATAACTTACTTACACGATTGCTTTTAATAAACATTATACTATTAATTTGGTAAGCTAGAGGAGAGTCAATGCAATCGATAGCATGAAGATAAAATTATATTTGTTTAATTTATAGATTAACTCGGTTTTTTATCTGAAAATCCTCAGAACTAAATTTAAATCAATTTAAGTGCCTCACTTTCATGATGTTTCCGATAGTTTCACTTCTCTTCAGGGAACTGATACTATTGGATTCGATATAGATGCTATGCGTGCAACTAGATCAGTTTCTAAGATTACCTAAGGAGGGGCACTTCCGATTTTACCCCTCATTAGGTCGCCAACTACTCCTTATGCGCCTCAACCGTCCCACCAATATCGTTTTCCGTATATCCCTCCAAGGTAATTTTAAAAGCATGAGCATGCTCTGTCGGAAGTGACTTTGGTGCTTGAATTACCAAACCTCTTTTGTCCCTTTTCCAACTGATAGTCTCTTCACTTCCGAGCAATCGGATATCTAAAATTTTGGAATTTAGTGCTCCGATCTGGGTGCTTAGTGTGTGCATAACCATCTCATCCGTCGGCTTATCCATAACGATAGCATAAAACTCCTTCTCAGATCTTTGAGTGTAGCGGATATCCAGTGGAGTATAACTAATCTTCAATTTCTCAATTTTATGTCCACCTTCTGGTAAGCGCGTAGGGCCCTCTCCAAAAACAAGCCAAGGTCGTGTTCCATAGATGGCTTCTCCATTGATATCCAGCCAAGCTCCGATTTCCGTCAGTAAATCAACCATTACTGGTGGAATGCTCCCATCGGGATCTGGTGGTACATTCAATAACATTACCCCATTCTTAGCGACAATATCCACCAAAATATCGATGAGCTGGTTTGGCATCTTAAATTGGGCATCTGGCCGATAGAACCAAGCCCCAGGAGAAGTATCGGTCAACCAGGCCGGACTTTTGGGCTGATTAGGGCGACCACGTTCATAGTCTTTGATGGCAGTAGTAAGGGGGAAGGTGGATTCCTTATAACTAACTGCCACTTCTTTTCCCCATTTCAATCCTTGATTATAATAGTAGGCCAAGAATTTCTGACGGACCTCATCGTCCATATTTTCCAGCCACCAATCAAACCAAATAAGATCCGGTTGATAGTTATCAATATACTCTTTCAGCTTAGCCCACCAGTCCTTGTAAAACTGCTTATCGGGTGTATCAGAATCGAGGGTGTGAGGGTTGGTGTAAAGGTCATAATCCTCCGGAGAAACCCCACCGTATGCGTGAGCTGGAGCGAAGTATTTCCAGGTAAAGGCGTGGTGAAAAGAGGCCATGAACTTCAGTCCTTTTGCCTCAATTTCTCGCTTTAGCTCAGCTGATGGATCAATTCCACCATAGTTCATCGAATTCCATCGCGTAGCCTTGCTGTCCCACATCGCAAAATTGTCGTGGTGCATAGCAACTGGGCCGGCAAACCTGGCTCCGGATTTGGCAAAGAGCTCTGCCCAGGCCTTGGCATCAAAAGCATTCGGTTTAAACTGTTCGATCACATGCTTATATCCATACGCTGCCGGGTCTCCATATTTTTTTACATGGTGCTGATAATTATTACTAGGCTTACCATTCTTTGTCGGCACCTTTTGACCATCCTGATACATAATCATCCCGTGCCATCCTCGATAGTGTTTACCAGCTTCGGCTTCAGCCATGGCTTCAGAGACTGGTCCCCAATGCGTATAAATGCCAAACTTCGCATCCAAAAACCATTCTGGCGTTTGATTGACTTGTGCAAGAGATGCCCAGGTCGGTTTAAATTTTTGTTTCTTTTGAGCTTGTATGTCCTCCGGAAGAAAGGCTAGTATTAGAAGTACTAGTGCTACTAAAGTTTGAGTCTTGCTGGTCATTCGTTCCAAAATTTGAAAATTTATAATTACCAATATTCGCAGACTCATAAAGCTATCGTAATCCTTTTTCTCTATTAGAAACAATTGTTCATTTCCATATAAGAAATCGTTTGGTTATATGCTTCTTTGATCAATTTTGAATAACAAGTCGTTCCACCCATGAGTAGCCACTTTGACCATTGACTCGAAGTAAATAAACTCCCGACCTAAGGGAAGATATGTTCAAATGCAGGATTCCCCCTTCTTTAGTTAAATTTAGATCTTGTCGTACTTTAGTCCCATTGAGGTCAAAGATTGAAACATTCAAAAGCGGATCGTACCAGGACCCTAAATCGATAGTAATGGATCCACTACCTGGATTAGGAAATACTTTTGAATCATATTGCTGTTTTTCCGCATAAATGGGAAGGCGAACTACCTTTATGACTTTCGACAAAGACACTGTCCCAAATGCATTTGAACCATGGATCGCTTTCGCCTCTAGTTCGTAAATACCTGACTGATTGGGTGTCCAACTTATGCTAAAGGGGACATCGGCAGTTCTTCCTATCTCTGAACCATTAGCATAGTAAATGACTTCCTTAAGATCAGGAAGAGTATGTGTGACAGATAAAGGAATTGGATCCTGTGTAGTCACTATATTCTCTGTTCTGGGCGAGACCAACTCAAGTTCCCATGGACTATCAGGAGCGGCTGGTGCATCACCATCTAGCTGTTGAAGAAAGGCCAATAAATCATCTAATTTTTCAGCCGATAGCTCCGCAAGTCGACCATGTTTTCCCTCGGTGTTAGTCGTCATCAATACATCATACAAAGTCGAAGCAGATCCATCATGCAAATAAGGAGAAGTTGACCAAACGCCACGTAATCCCGGCACATCTATACCCAAAAGACGGCTAGAACGCCGTTGTCCGCTACTTTCCTTCAGGGAGCCTATATCATGTCGCAAACCGCTTGAACTATTGCTATATTGCTTTCCAGCGTGGCAGAAGAAACACTCTAGCTCTTGAAAAAGACCAAAGCCAGCTAAGGCTTCTTCGGTTAGGCTACCGTCTTGTGCTTTAAATGGACTTGGCGGATAAGTATCTAAAGATTCTAAATAGGCGGCCAGGGCATCTAATTCGACTGATAGACCAGCCTTGGGATCACCTAATTCATCACTCCTCGTCCCCTCTTGGAAGTCTTGCTCGGTTAGTAGTCCTGTCCCTGCTCCAAGGGAGCGGATCTGATTCTCAAAATCATGAACTTCATCAAAATTAGCTGACCAGTGCAGGCGGCCTTCCCCCATGCCCGCTCGCCCGCGTAAATCTATGGTATTACGAAAACCTTCTCCTAAAGAAGACATATCCCAAGTTTGTCCATCTTCCCCTCCATCCAAATGGCAAGAAGCACAACTCATGTAGCCTTCAGCATTCAATTTCATCGATCCAGCATGATAAAATAGTTGCTTACCCAACAGTACTTCCGGTGTCAAGGGCTCTTCAGAGACAATGGGTATATGCCCCAGTAGTTCTACCCCCTCCTGACTTCTTTCTAATCGACGGATATCGAAAACCGAAATGCTTCTAGATAGAAAATTATGGATAAATAGCCTGCCAGTCTGGGGGTCAAGCAAACAAGCATCAGGTGCCTGTTCAGTGATTAATCGGGTAAGCTCTTTTCCAGAATAGGCATCTACAACTACCACCTGATTATTGCCTGGAAGGGTTAAAAACAGCAAATCCCCGAATTGATTGAAACTGGCGGAATGACTGCGATCACTATTGTCTAAATCAATACGATCCAATAACTGTTCTTCTCTGACTTCCAAATCAACGATAGATATAATGGATCGCACAGTATTATCATGCTCCAAAGCTAAGCCATCCCGAAACTCACCTCGCTGAATATTGTCTTTTTTGGAAGGGAGCCAAGCTCTACGTCCATCTGGACTAATTGCTATGGAAGTTAGATAATTTGGGAGACCTCTAGAGAATTGATCTGTATCTGTCCCACTATCATAGGATAATTGAATGACTTCCTGTAACTCCATGGAATTCGCGTCAACCGCAAACAATTCTCCTCCTTCCACAGTAGAGATAAATCGCGTTAATAGAAGTTGGTCTCGAGCGGCATCTAAGGCCAGTGCTCCCAAGTTAGGAATCCGCCCTTTTGCATCCGCAGGAAAGGATAAGGTATTTTCCACCTCCTTGGTAAGGCTATTGAGTTTGAGCACCTGTCCCCTTGCACTCAAGGATACATAAACAGTATTCCCATCGGGCGAAAAAACAAGTCCTGTGGGTTGAGAAGCAAAAGGCAGATTGACTAACTCCCTTTGTACACCTGTAGTACGATCATGTATAGAAATACTCCAACTATCCCGATTAATTACCCAAACACTGTGGCTGGGGCCAATGGCCAAGGCAGTCGGATGCTCACCAACCAAAATCTCTCCCCTTTTCTCTAAAGAATTCAAATCCAACATAGAAAGCGTATTGGCATCTGGATTCAATGTCCAAAGCAAGCTATCAACAATTTGCATGGAACTGCTGCTCTGGGGAGGCATATCAGCATGGGGAAAGTATACCACTTGAATAAAGGACTGGCTACCAACCAGATCTCGTCTGGCCGGAATGGTCAAGTCTGGCGCCAAGAATAGGTAATCAATATTTGGCCCAACACTATTAGCTGAAGCACTTAAAGTGATGGTATTCTCTCCAGCGTTTAGCTGTACGGATGGAGCAGAAATGGTTTGCCAGGTTTTCCAGCCCCCAGTCGGTGGGAAATCCAAAAGCGTGGGATCATTATTATTGACTATTAAATGCAATGGCCGACTAGTATTTCCACCATTCGCATATGAGAATTGGAGAGAGACAATCCGGGCATTTTCTTGCTTGAGTTCCCAACTGACCTTTACCTCTTCTCCCATACCAGCTGGATAATCTACATATCCAGCGCCACTAAAAGGGACATGCGTCGTAGCTACGTTCACACCTCCTGACAAACTTGCTTGCTCCGCCTCAAAAATCGAATCTGGTGCCAAGGTTTGAAAGGCCCGCACTGTGACTGGATACCGACCCGGAGCCCTATATCTATGATCTACTTCCGCGCCTTCCAAGCATGTTCCATCTCCCGTTGTCCATTCATACGCTATCTCAAAGTCTGGATTACTAATGACAAAATCTGCCGTATCACCCAAGGGGATTGGGGCTACTGGAAGTAGCTGTGCCTGACCAACCTGCGTGGTTTCTCTGCCGGTTGTAAAAGCGGTGACGATAGTTTCAGAAATTGGGTTACCAGAAAGATCAGTTATCCCTCCTGCAGGTAGAACCACCTCGTACTTTGCCTGCTCTAATAGTGGTTCTGAAGGGGTGAAGGTTAAGGTGGTGGTGGTACATCCCCAAGAACCTTTAATCGGCGCTCCTCCCGCTAATCTGACCACAAAACTGGATTCATCAACACTAGCAAACTCAATCCAATCCGTAAAAGAGAACCCAATTTTAGTTTGGAGGGATTGATTCGTGGAACCATTCTTTGGTTCGCTGTGTAGAACCATCGGTCCCACAGAATCCCTATGTTCGGCGTGCACCGCAATTACTCCTCCGACATAATTACCACTGACTCGTTGATCATCACAGATAATCAGGAGATTTCCAAGTGGGCAAGAGAATTGGTCATCCCATCTATTATCCCGGCCTTCCACCCGTCCTATTAATTGTGGCGCTAGGGGATCAGTAATATCATATTTGTATACGCCTTGTGTACCTCCTCGTAAACCTCCCAAGAATAGATGCCCATCACTGAAACTAACGTATTCCGATTTGGGTACTTCCTCCGTATGCAGCAACTGAATATTAGCAGGATCCGTAGTAACATCAATTAACCTGAACGGGGTGATCAGAGTGGCATATTTTCCATAGAATCCTCCAATGTATGACTTCGGCGGAAAATGCTCGTAATCCATCACTACTGGCTGCAAAGGATCACTAACATCGACCGTAGCAATCCCGGCATTCCCCTTGGGGGTAGTCACTATTAAAAGGTTCCCCACTACGAATAATGGACCAGCCAAAACTCCACCAAGATCAGTAACCGAAATAGTAGCTACAAGTTCAGCTTGCAAAACATCACTGACATCAACTACGTAAACGCCATTTGAAGTAGCCCCAACAAAAAGATAGTCCCCTTGCCAACTTAAGCCCCAAACGGCATTCGCCACATCTCCGTAATTTATACCGGGTAAGGTGACTGCATTCAAATACAGGGGTGACTGCATATCATTGACATTCCAGATATCAATACCCCTCCCGGAAGTTGTAGCTAAATAGAAATTACCGAGCGCATCTTGGCCATAGGTCACCTGATGAGATTCGGCCTCACCTGCGGTGTGCTGACTAATCATTTCCGCTTGGAATTGAGGCTGATATGGATTAGAAATATCCCAGATCTCATGAATGGCATTTCCAGCCAAAACAGCATATCCATTGAAAACAGATGGTTGATTCAGATGGCGTTCCCCCATCTGCGGGCTAATAATTTGCCCTACTTCCTCAGCAGGAAAATCACGATGCGGTACTTCACCAGCCTCTCCAAAAAAAAGTAAAGAATGATAGGAAAAAACAAAACTAGCGGAGACCAATAACGTCAAGAGTAGTGCGAAAAATATCTGTACACTCCTCCCAAGCTCCTTAATCCATTTGATATAACTATTCATCTTTGATCAGATTGACAAGCAAAAAACCAATTCTTGAATTGCGTTGCAGGAAATGTAAATTTAATGGCAATTATAGCCTTCCGAAATCGTAAAAAAAGCTCATTGGCTCAACTCAAACTGGATACTTACAAGATAAAATAAATTCTAAATGGCGATCTATTAATTGGCAAGCGAAGTTTGGGCAAGGAACTAATTTACACAGATTCTTCAGGACTCCGGCCGAGAGAGTTGAAGCCGGTCCAGCACCTAGTGAGCTAGCCCCCAAATTGCCCCACAAAAACATTACCTTTAAACTCAATCTTTTTATCGATCAAATACCTACATCGTGAAACAGCAAAACAGAAGAGAATTTCTAAAAAAGACATCTTTGGCAGGGGCGGCAGTGGCCATGTCTTCTTGCAATACCAGCAAAGCAGCCCTAAACAATAATCCAGAAGGGGAATATATGGGTGATTTCGCCGCCCCAAAGTTAGCTACGGTACGCTGTGCGTTTATCGGTGTGGGAGCCAGGGGTACTGGTCATGCTAAGCAAGTAGCTACGATCGAGGGAACGGAAGTTGTAGCGATCAGCGATCTCTATGAAGATTTGGCGATGAGGTCAAAACGCAACTGCGAGGAAGTAGGAAAGGGAGAACGACATCAAGGTATTGCCCTCTATTTTGGTGGAGAGGACAAGTGGAAAGAGATGTTGGCGGAAGTTAAACCGGATATCGTCTTCATTAGTACTCCTTGGCGTCTTCATGCTCCAATGGCGATCGAAGCCATGAAGAAAGGGGCTCATGCTTTTGTGGAAGTTCCAATCGCAGTGACCCTAGAAGAAATGTGGTCTATTGTCAATACTTCAGAGCAAACCCAGAAGCATTGCATGATGATGGAAAATGTGAACTATGGCCGGGAAGAACTACTCTACCTTAATATGTGCCGAAAGGGACTCATCGGAGAACTATTGCATGCAGAGGCAGCTTATATCCATGAGCTACGCTTTCAAATGGAGGAGCAGGAACGGGGAACGGGCTCCTGGCGTACTTATCATTATGCGAAGCGAAATGGCAACCTATACCCTACTCATGGATTGGGTCCCGTGGCGCAGTACATGAATATTGGCCGTGGTGAGGATACCTTCAATCGGATTGTGTCCTTTTCCAGTCCGGCTGCAGGGCGGCAACTCTATGCTAAAAAGAATTACGCACCTGACCACAAGTGGAACAAACTAGACTATCAAGGGGGGGATATCAATACTTCTATCATTAAGACGGAAGTGGGTCGTACCATCATGGTACAATGGGACGAAACTAGCCCCAGACCCTACTCACGCCACAACCTAATTCAAGGTACCCTAGGGACCTTGGCTGGATTCCAGACTCGCATCGCTCTAGAGGGTGGAATTGAAGGAGCTACAAAAAATCATCATGCATGGGCCCAAGGTGATCAGTTGCAAATGCTTTTTGAAAAGTACGAACATCCACTTTACACACGCCTTGGAGAAGTTTCAAAAAAGATGGGTGGACACGGCGGGATGGATTTTATGATGCTCTATCGAATCATTGAATGTCTGCGCAAAGGTGAAGCCCTAGATCAGAACGTCTACGAAGGTTGCCTATGGAGTGCGGTCGGCCCGCTGAGTGAGGCTTCGGTAGCTCAGGGTGGCACACCACAGGCTTTTCCTGATTTCACCCGTGGGAAATGGGAAAGCACTAAAGCCCTAGCCATTGTCAGTTAAAAAGAATCAATCAAGGATTGATGGTGAAAAGTCAATCCTTGATAGTCTAAGCGATTAAATCTTTAACCACATGTCCATGGACATCAGTAAGTCGGTACCGCCGGCCTTGATGCTTAAAGGTTAAGCGTTCATGATCAATACCCAGGAGATGCAATAGTGTGGCTTGGAAGTCGTGAATATGAACTCCATTCGAAGCGACATTGTAGCTAAAATCATCCGTTTGGCCATAGGACATTCCCGGTTTGAATCCGCCACCAGCCATCCACATCGAAAAACAACGTGGGTGGTGATCCCGGCCGTAGCTATCTTTTCGCAGACGACCTTGTGAAAAGCTAGTTCGGCCGAATTCTCCCCCCCAGACCACGATGGTGTCATCCAACAAGCCTCTTTGTTTGAGGTCCGTGATCAAGGCGGCGGAGGCTTGATCACTGGAACGGGCCATCCTCTTGATATCATTAGGTAAGTTTCCATGCTGGTCCCAGCCCATGTGATACAATTGAATGAAACGAACATCCCTTTCCGCTAAGCGTCGAGCCAATAAGCAATTGGCCGCATAGGTGCCTGGAATTCTTGCATCTGGCCCGTATAGATCAAAAATATAGTCCGGCTCATCAGACAAGTCCGTCACCTCAGGTACACTTGTTTGCATGCGATAAGCCATCTCGTACTGGCTTAGTTTTGAATCAAACTCCAGATCCCCCCAAACACTTTTTTGTTCGGCCTCCAGTTGCTTCAAGTAATCCAATTCCCGCCTTCGGCTGGATCGATCGATCCCAGCTGGATTGCCTAAATATAGTACCGGATCATAACCCGATCGGAACTGTACCCCTTGGTGATGGGAGGGCAAGAAGCCATTAGACCAAGCTTGCATATTCAAGTTTTGAGTATCTGGTTTTCCTTTAGACAGCAGTACGATAAAGGCGGGTAGATTCTCGTTGGGACTTCCCAAACCATAACTCATCCAGGCCCCCATACTGGGTCGCCCAGTCTGTTGCGAACCAGTTTGCATAAATACGATGGCAGGCTCATGGTTGATGGCCTCTGTATACATAGAATTTACCACACAAATATCTTCCGCAATATTGGCGATATTAGGGACCAAACTACTGAAGTACCCCCCTGTTTTAGGATGTTGGTAAAAATCACATACCGAACCTACTAAAGGAAAGCTGGATTGTGCCGCCAACATACCGGTTATTCGTTGATTCCCTCTGACACTATCTGGAATTTCCTCTCCCCATCTCTTGTTCAGTTCAGGCTTATAGTCAAACAACTCTATTTGACTAGGACCTCCACTTTGAAATAAATAAATGACCCTTTTGGCAGTGGGCACGTGATGTAATTGTTGCAATAATCCATTCTCAGGAATTGCTTTTGCTAAATGCTGCGTATTTCCTGTTGATGGAAACATCAGGGAACCCATAGCCAGGGCCCCTAGCCCTTTGGTGGTCGTGCGGAGAAATTCACGGCGAGTTTTCAGATACTCAGCCTTTTGTATATCGGGATTGATTGGCATGACGATATTTTTCCTGGATCTTTAATTCTTATAGTAAGCTTCCGTTGAATTCAAAACAGTATTGGCTACTCGAGCCAGCGCCGCTAATTCTGGTTCTGGAATCTCTTTGGCTGGCGGACGATAACCAATATCTAGGTATTCCTCCGCGCGATTTTGGTTGGCTTGAAAGTAGACCAGTTCGTCCTGATACTGCCTTTCAAGAATGCTTAATTCTCGATCAGATGGCAACCTGCTCGTCAGGATTCTGAAGACAAGTTCCGCCGCCTTTTTAACATCCCCTTGCGCATTTACGTAGGTGCGTTCTGCAAGGGCCCTACAGCCCTCGATGGCTTGTGGATCATTTAACAACACCAATGCTTGTAGTGGGGTACTACTTCTTTGTCTTCGGACCTGACATTCCGCCCGCGAGGAAGCATCGAAAATCAACATGCTAGGAGCTGGCATATTTCTTTTCCAAAAGGTATAGATACTTCTTCGATAGAGCCCAGACTCGGGGTCTTCTTCGTACTCTGGGAAAAACGGATGAGTCATCACTTCCTTCCAGAGGCCAGGTGGCTGATAGGGAAAAGTTGAAGGACCACCGAGTTGATTATTCAATAAGCCACTCACGGCCAATATATTATCACGGACCATTTCCGCAGACCTTCGATATCTTGGTCCCCGATGCAACCATTGGTTGTCCGGGTCCAACTCAGCGATGTCTGTTCTAATTTTGGAGGATTGACGATAGGTAGCGCTACTTACCATGAGTTTTATCAACTCCTTCAAGTCCCAGTCATTTTCCTGAAAACGTAAAGCCAGCCAATCCAGCAAGGCAGGGTGGGATGGCAAAGCCCCTTGATTCCCAAAATCTTCGACAGTCTCTACTATACCTCGACCAAACATCAAATACCATATTTGATTAACGGCGACCCTTGAGGTCAAAGGGTGGTCTGGATGAATCAACCACTGTCCCAAGCCTAATCGATTTCGAGGTAGCTCCTCAGGCCATGGTAAAATAGAGCTGGGGACTTCTCGGCCAACCGGTTTGCCATGCGCATCGTAGACGCCTCTGTCCAAAACATAGGTGGGTCGTTCATTTTCAAAATCTCCCATGACCATGATTTCTCGAACGGTATCAATGGTTTCAATTTCTCTAGCCTGAATCTCGCGTAATTCCACTCGTTCTGCTTCCAGTTGATCATCTACAAACAAGTCATAGAATTCATGAATGGCACCCTGTCCAGCAGTCTTCGCCTCCAAGAAGGCCTTAGAACCTTTATCTTGCTCGTATAGATACAGCGCCACTATCTCTCCTGCTTCTCGATTCAAAATGCGCACCTCATCTAGCAAGCCCCCCGTAAAATCCTGATCGTAATGTCTATTGCCAATGGTAATACCACGATACGGCATATAGACGGTAGGTGCACGCTCAAAATAAGGCTGGGACGAACGGTACAAGTAATCTCTTTCTATCACCGGCTCAACTTCTTCCCCATTTTGAAATAAGCGCATACCTTTTGCTGTACTGGAGCCATCATAGGTCCAGACAAAATGGGTCCATTCGTTATTGGGCAGCGCTTCCGTCGTTCTGATATTCAAGGATTGATAAGGGTGGGCGTGATTAAGACGAAAATGCACTCGATTGGAGTCCAGCACTACATCCCAGCCTCGGTATCCTTGTATCCTGGCATTGCCGTTGAATAGGACATGCGCCCGCTCGAAAAGCTTAGGCGTATTGATCCAGAAGCTAATCGTAAAGGGTTCCATCCGTTCAAAGGCAGCCTTCTTCCCTTCTGCAACCAATTGACCGCTAGCATCACTACGAATGCCCTTCCCGTGCCGCCCTTCTGCAGCAATAATATCTCCCCAATAAGTAGCAGGCTTGTTGCCTCTAGCTAGATCTCGGGTGGTGCCATCCCCCATATCATCAAAAGTCAAATGGCTAACAGTAGCCGCACTGACTCGTCTTTCCAGTTCATCAATTCCAAGTGGTTGACTAGCCCATTTCTTTGCAGCCGGCTGATTGGCAGCACGGTACTGCTTTATATCATCCTGTTTACTGGCAATCTCTTCTAAGAGGTATTTTCTTATTTCCGCAACTTCATCATTTGGTAGGGCAAGTACAGGTCCCGAGTTCATAGACTCAAAATTGGAAACGTTTTGACCATACTCGATGGCATTACTACTGAATATACCATCCCCTCTTTCTACAGTGGAGTTGAAAAAGCTGAATAATTTGTAGTAATCTTCTTGACTAATAGGATCATATTTGTGATCATGGCAGCGAGCGCATCCCATAGTCAATCCCATAAAAGCAGTGCCGACGGTATTCGTTCGATCTGCCACATATTCTACCCGAAACTCTTCTGCGATAATCCCTCCTTCGGAATTTTGTTTGTGATTGCGATTAAAAGCGGTAGCCAAGATCTGCTCTGTACTCGCGTCTGGTATTTGATCTCCCCCCACTTGCCAGAGGATGAACTTATCATAGGACAGATTATCATTAAAGGCTTTAATCAACCAGTCTCTATAGGGCCAAAAGGCGTGGTGAAAATCATCCAGGTAGCCTTCCGAATCCGCAAAACGGGATACATCTAACCAGTGAGCCGTCATCCGTTCTCCAAAAGCTGGCTTGGCAAGTAAATCATTCACAAGGTTTTCATACCAATCCTCCCCAGTCTGACTCAGCCAAAAATCAAGCTCCTCCGTACTGGGAGGTAAGCCATTTAGATCAAAAAACAAGCGACGAATTAAATGATGTTTTTCCGCCTCTGGAGAAGGGGTAACCCCTTCCAACTCCAATCGACTCAGGATAAATTGATCAATCTCATTCTTACCCCAATCCATTTCATTCGTGGAAGGAATGTCAGGGTTTTCTGGCTTGGTAAATGCCCAATGTGGTTTGAAAACAGCCTTCTGTTTGACCCAGCGAATCAGCAAAGCCTTTTCGTAGTCCGTCAGCAATAGGTTTGAGTTGGGCGGGGGCATGATTTGTTCTGGATCAGAACTAAGGATACGCTGGACTAACTGACTCTTTGCAGGCTTACCGGGAACGATGGCACGCCCAGCTCCACTAGCTAAGACAGCATAGGCCCCTTCCGGTTCATCAAGTCGTAATTCCCCTTCTCTCTTTTGCGCATCTGGTCCATGGCAAGCAAAGCAGCGATCGGACAGGATAGGTTTAACGTGAAAATTGTAGTCAATTTCTTCGGGGAGTTTAGCCATTTCTTGCTGTACTGAACTTGGATAGTCTTCGCCACAATCCGATAACAGTGCAGACAACATTGACAGCCATAGAGCCTTAGCCAGCAGTCGATATAGCATAGGTTGGATTCGTTTTGTCTTGTTAAAGTGTTCAAGCAAGCCCGTTCATCTGCGAGCAGAAAAACCTAGGGCCAGAAAACTTAAATACGATCTGAAAATACAAAGAATTACTGACTGGAAGATACAGGACAGTGTATTTAGCCATAAATCTTTTGATTAGGGTTCAACTAAATAAGTACTGCTTCTGGTAATTTCTTTTTAGTGCCTAAGCTTGAAGCTTGTTTCTACAAAATGCCTTATTGATCTGCTATATATTTGGTACATTCAAGGGCAAGTAGTGTGACAATAGTAATCGTGAGATTTCAGGTGCCAAATTTCATGGCTAGACGAGGCAGAAAAACCGCACCTAGCCGTAGGCTAAGTAAGGCTTTTTCTAACGAAGTATAGGCGTAAAATTTGCAGTTGAAAAACAGGAGTATCTATTGTCGCACTACTTTCCAATCAATAAGACGAAACAGTAAAATGAAACCAACCCATCAAAGAGGATCTCGACCCCTCCATCTAATTCTTGCGATGCTAAGCGCTTTTTCTATCATCCTAAGTAGCTGTAAATCTACAGCCACCGAAGGTGAAGCCAAACGCCCCAACATATTGTTTGCGTTTGCGGATGATTGGGGCAAGTACGCTAGTTGCTACGCTAAGGTGGCTGGGGCTAATCCTGTCCAGCGCATTCTTCGCACCCCTAACGTGGACCGACTAGCGAAGGAAGGGGTCTTATTCACGCAAGCATTTGTGAATGCCCCTTCTTGCACTCCCTGTCGCAGTTCCCTGCTTTCTGGGCAGCATTTCTATCGAACCGGCTTAGGAGCTATTTTACAGGGGGCTATATGGAATGATAGTATCCCTACCTATCCATTGCTACTGGAAGAAAACGGGTACCATATAGGTTATACCTACAAGGTTTGGACGCCCGGTACTCCAAGAGACGCTGGATATGGTGGTTTGGAAAAAAGGTATCAGAATAGTGGAAATTTCAATGCCTACAGTCAGAACGTAGAGCGATACATGTCTGAAGAGGATCTGACTCTAGTCGAAGCTAAAGAAAAATTACATCAGGAGGTCCGCGAAAATTTCCAGTCCTTTCTAGAGGCTAACACTAAAGACCAACCCTTTTGTTATTGGTGGGGGCCAACCAATACACATAGAAAATGGGTGTATGGATCAGGAAAGGACATGTGGGGAATCGATCCAGAGGATTTAAGGGGCAAAATGCCAGCTTTCCTTCCTGATGTCGATACGGTTAGAGCCGATTTTGCTGATTATCTAGGAGAGGTAATGGCCTTCGACGCTGGACTGGGCGTCATTTTGGAAGAGCTAGAAAAACGTGGCGAATTGGATAATACCTTGATTGTAGTAAGCGGTGATCACGGTTTTCCTGGTTTCTCCAACGGGAAATGTAATTTGTATGATGCTGGGACCCAAGTCCCCTTGATCGTAAGATGGCCTTCACAAGTTCCGGCGGATCGCATCGTGGATGATCTGGTGAGTTTACCTGACCTAGCCCCGACCTTCTTGGAGGCTGCCCAAGTTACTCCTCCATCGGAAATGACTGGCAAAAGTTTACTACCGATCTTGAAAACTAGCAAGTCAGGTTTAATCGAATCCGATAGAGATTTTGTTATCACAGGTCGGGAACGACATGTACGCAAAGCTAGAGCAGAGCTACTTCCCTATCCCCAGCGAGCTTTGCGGACCCAAGAATGGCTGTACATTATTAATTTCGAACCGGATCGTTATCCTATGGGAGATCCCAAGCAAGTGGATGAACAATATGAGGCAGATATTGATGAACTGACCAATAATACCTTTGCTGCCTTTGGCGATTATGATGCCAGCCCCACTAAAGCTTGGCTAATCGCTCATCGTAGGGAGGAAGGTGTACTTCCTTTTTATCAATTTGCTTTTGGGAAAAGGCCGGCGGAAGAACTATATGCGGTCAAGAAGGATGCCTATCAAGTGGAGAACTTAGCTCAGGATTCTGCCTACCAAACCATCAAGAAAGAACTAAGAGCGAAATTACTAGAGGAACTGCGCAAGACAAAAGATCCTCGTTTACAATCTCCTACCCCCTTCGAACATCCACCTTATGCCAGAGAAGAACTCGATAAACCAACAAAATAAAGAAGCGGAAAGCTTCACCGCTAGGCAAAAAAAAAGCCGGTCAAATGACCGGCTTTTCCATTTCAGTTTCGTATTACATGTTCATGAGATTAGGATCTGACTAGTTTGTAGGATTATGAAGTTTCGTATTTAAAAAGAATTTATTTGTCGTCTTACGATTTCAAATATAAGACAGATTATTGCCTTTTTTTTTCCCAATTTTTTTGCGGTATGGAAAATGTACTGTTGGACACCCTAGCGTAAGTAAACGGTTATGAAACGACCAAATTTGTGCCGCAGCTTGGACGCGCATTTATGCTCTAGGTAGATCCAGATTAGTAATCTTCTAAAGGAGTAATTACTTAGATTTTGTTTCGAGAGTCGATATATTGAAAAGAAAATTTCAAATGAGTAAAAAGTGTAGCAAAATAAAACCTATTTGTTTTTGCAAGTACATTATTTGTTTTTATCCGAATAGTAGTGCATATTTGTAAGGAACAATATCAATAAAATGAAAAAGCAGGCTTCTCATCGGCAATACAATTTCCCCGACGCTGATTTGTACATACAGTGCATGGATCGCATCAGGTTTGCGCATCGGGATATTGAGGAATTCAAGAAGTATGGATACGACTTGGAGCGTTTGAAAGGGTTCAATAGCTTATGTGATAAGTTCCGAAATTTGCCAGATGATGATGAACTGGTAGGTGATCAAATGATTACTACCGATAAGAAGTACGAAGCAGCAGAGAAGTTGAAAACAGCTATCCGGAGTTTGATGACTCGTGTGGCGATGAAATACAATAACCGCTCAGGTAGATATCGGAAGTTTGGTACCGCTAAGCTTGGAGACATGACGGATGCACAGCTACTTTTTTGTGGAAGACGTGTTACTAGGGTGGCTAGACAACAAATAGATTTCCTGGCGGATGTCGGAGTTAATGAAAATGTGCTACGACGGATTACGGAAGCCGCCCAAAATTTCGAAAGAGCTTTAAATATTCAGCAGGACAAGGTCGCAGATCGCGACATTGCCGTGGAACGTCGTGTTGAACAGGGAAACAAACTCTATCAGGAATTGATCGTCCTTTGTAACATCGGTAAAGACATCTGGGCAGAGCGGGATCTCCCCAAATATGAGCAATACACGATTTATGAAAGCAATAATGATCAAAAGATCGCCAGGAAAATAAAGTTGGCTCAAGAAAAGGAGGCCAATAAGGAATAAGGAGGCTCGCTGTTACTCTTCGGCAGTTTCCGGTAGTCGCGGTGGATCAACAATGCCACCACTGACCTTTTCCCCTTTTTTGTACATGTACTCCATGGTGATTCTACCTTCATCATCATAATAGCGATATAGACCATCTTGTTGCCCCTTCTTATAGTGAATCTCCTTCTGTAGTTTTCCAAATAAGGGCATAAATTCTTTGTAGACTCCGTCTAGTTCTCCATCCTTATAGTAGGCTGAAGCTTCCATTCTCCCCAGGGCGATCGCATTTAAAATAAAGAATTACCTTAACATGAAAAGTCATGTCGAGGAACGTATTAGAAATATTTGCCCCACTAGCTGATCCCAGGCGATCTGGAGGACATTATCTGTATCCTTTGA
>JABSSL010000134.1 GCA_013214355.1 Saprospiraceae bacterium
ACCTCTTCCCATTCCGCACAGAGAAGTTAAGCCCCTTAGCGCCGATGGTACTGCCACTGGTGGGAGAGTAGGTCGCTGCCAATTTTTTTACAGCCCAATTGCTGATAACTAGCAATTGGGCTGTTCTGTTTTAGAAATCCCTGTCTTTTTTATAACTGATTAGAAATCAGTTCTTTCCCTTTACTTAGAAGAAACGGTCCTAGTTGGTAATCTCATCGTGCAGCCGAAGGAAAATCCTGCTTGCTCAACTTTTTTACGAGATATATGTATCTTTTCGAAAAAATTGCGTCATAAGGAGATACACGATCATTTTCCATTGGCGCAAGGGACCAAAAGTGTACCACCAATAATTCTGAATTTTGGAAAATACGTGTAATAAGGGAATGAAGGACGATGAGGTAATTCATAGTTACCTCAGAAGTCAGGCCACGGGTTGTTTCAACTTGTTGTACGATCGCTATGCTAGTAAAATCTATAGCAAGTGTATATCTCTCTTGAAAGATGAAAGCCTGGCCAAGGATGCTACACAGGAGATATTTACCAAGATTTTTCTCAACCTTTCCAAGTTTGGGCAAAAATCGAAGTTCTCTACCTGGGTGTATTCCATTACCTACAATTACTGCATCGACTTCTTGCGTCGCAAGAAGAAGCAAGACCTATTCTCCGATGAAATGGAGAAGGCACCGGATTTGGCGGAAGAAGTCCCTGATCAGGCCTTATATGATATGAATGTAAGGCAGTTAAAGGAAGTGTTAGGGAAAATGTCAGATGGTGACCGTGCTATCCTTTTGATGAAGTATCAATCAGAACTTTCCATCAAAGAGATTGCTGAGGTATTGGGCAAGACGGAAAGCGCCGTTAAAATGCAGATCAAACGAGCTAAGGAAAAAGCTCAGAAACTTAAAGGCGAATTATTTGTGGAATACTAGTAAGTCATAATTACTTATGAATAATTTTCAACAGTTGCTCAATGAAGAGGAGGAAAACTACCAAAGGCAGGATTATCATGATGAAATCCGCAATAACTTGGAAGGCACTTTTGGCTTTTTCCGGTTCTTCGGACAAATAGTTGAAGTTTATCTACCTCAAATGGTTGATGTCTTAGTCATGGCTTCCGGAGCGGAAGAGCCACCGCCTCTGCCCCCTCATTTTGAACCTCCTTCTTCTGGCGGAACACCTGATTTTCCTGGCCGTAAAGGACCGGATAGCCCTGATGAAATTATACCTAGAACCTAATACCCATAAGAAATGGACTCCCTAAATACATTGGAGAAGTTATTTACTGACTTAGTTGGATTCCTCCCTAATTTATTGGCTGCCATTATGATCCTCTTCATCGGGTGGATCATTGCTAGAATCATAGCTAAGGTATTGCAAAGAGTTTTGAAAGCAATAAAAATAGACCGTTTGGCAGAGAAGCTGAATGATATTGAAATGGTTGCCAATTCAGATATCGACATCAAACCCAGCATTTTTCTTTCCAAATTGATTTACTATGTGTTGATGTTCATCTTTTTCATTGCCGCTACAGATGCCTTAGGCATGGCAGCGGTTTCGGAGCTGATGAGTAATATTCTGAACAATTTCCTACCAAATGCATTAGCGGCACTGATCGTGTTTGTGATTGGCATCATCGCTGCGGATTTTCTCAAAAAATTGGTGAAGACGGCTTGCGATTCCCTAGCTATTCCAGCCGCTAGCCTAATTGCTAATGTGGTTTTCTATTTTATCTTTCTCAATATATTGATCGTTACACTTGCCCAATTAGGTATCGATACTGGTTTTATGGAAACTAACCTATCGGTAATCTTAGCGGGGATCGTTTTGGCTTTCTCTATTGGCTATGGTATGGCTTCAAGACCCGTCATGTCCAATTACTTAGCTTCTTTTTACAGCAAGGGTAGAGTTAAAGTAGGTGCACGACTTCGGATTAACGGTATGGAAGGAAAAGTCATTGCGATCGATAATGCTTCTATCGTAGTCAAGACGGAAGACTCCAGGGTAATTGTGCCATTGAGCCGTCTCAATACGGAGACCTTTGAAATTCTGGAAGATTAAACTTATCCCATCCGAATCATTGGATTCCTAGAACTGTAAGCTTGGTTTCTTTTGCATTTGAGAAGATGCAAATAAAGTGTTGCCTTTGGTGGATATCCGGAGCGAAGGCCTGTTTATTTTCTTTGCAGTAGTTTAATAATATTTTTGGAAGCAAAATTTGTAAGAATAAGGTTCTGAACACTAGTTTTTTCGACAGGATAGACAAGGCTACGTTGCTGAAAAAAGTCGTTTTTAGGATCTTGTTTTCCCGAATGGCAGCCAATTAATCATTTTTAAACAACTTCATTACTAAATAACCATTTCTCCCTATCTTTCCGGAAATTAAATCCACCCTATGTCTGAGAAGAAATTGTTCCTGCTGGACGGCCATGCCCTAGTCTATCGCGCACACTTTGCTTTCATCACTCGCCCCCTGATTAACTCCAAAGGCGTTAATACTTCAGCCATGACTGGCTTTACCCGAACCCTGTGGGATTTGATGAAAAAAGAGAAACCTACTCACTTAGCTGTTGCTTTTGATCCTTCCGGCCCCACTTTCAGGCATGAGATGTACGAGCCTTATAAAGCAAATCGAGAAGAACAACCTGATGATATTCGGATTGCTTTTCCCTTTATAGAGCGCATTGTAAAAGGGTTTAAGATCCCTATCATTAGCTTACCAGGCTATGAAGCGGATGATGCTATTGGGACGCTAGCAAAGCAAGCTGAAAAGGAAGGCTACACAGTATATATGGTGACACCTGATAAGGACTATGCTCAGCTGGTTTCAGAGAATATCTTTATGTACAAACCTTCTAGGCAAGGGAATGGCGTAGATATTCTCGGAGAAAAGGAAATCTTGGAGAGTTGGAATATTCAAAAAGTAGATCAGGTGGTGGATATGCTGGGTTTGATGGGAGATAGTGTAGACAATATTCCCGGCATACCTGGTATAGGACCGAAAACAGCCGCCAAACTTCTAGCTGCCTATGGTTCAGTGGAAGGTTTGATCGAGAATGCGGAGCAGCTCAAGGGAAAGCAGAAGGAAAGAGTTATTGAATTTGCGGAACAAGGACTATTATCGAAGACATTAGCCAAGATCAATACCGAAGTACCGATTGAGTTTGATGCAAAGGCTTTCGAATTAGAGCCATTTGATCGGGAAGCGCTTTCAGAAGTGTTCAAGGAATTGGAATTTCGGACTTTGGCGAAGCAAATCTTAGGAGAAAGCGCTGGAGGTGGTGGAGCAGCCCCTAGTGCAGGAACCCAAGGCTCTTTGTTTGGAGATATACCAGCAGCTCCCGTAGCCGTATCTTCTTCCCTACCCAAGCACTCCCTTGCTGAGAAAAATATAGAGAACACTCCTCATACTTACCATTTAGTAGATGATGCAGCGGCTAGAGCTGAGTTGATTAAGGCTTTATCAGCGCAAAAGAGTTTTTGCTTTGATACGGAAACGACAGGTATTGATGCGAATGAAGCGGAGATTGTGGGAATGTCATTCGCCTACAAAGCTGGGGAAGCTTACTATGTTCCTTTTACCGCCGACTGGGACGAGGCTATTGCGCTGATGGCGGAATTTAAGGAGGTATTTGAAGACGAGAATATTGTCAAGATTGGGCAGAATATCAAGTATGATGCCACTATACTAAAGTGGTATGGAGTGGAATTGAAAGGACACTATTTCGATACCATGGTGGTGCATTATTTGATCGAACCGGGCCTTCGTCACAACATGGATTATTTAGCAGAGACCTACTTACAATATAAGCCGGTCTCCATTACCACTCTAATCGGTAAGAAAGGGAAGAACCAACTGACCATGCGGGATGTGCCTGTCGAGAAGGTTACGGAGTATGCTTCTGAAGATGCTGACATTACCTGGCAGCTGAAAGAGTTCTTAGAACCTCACTTAGAGAAAGAAGGACTACAGGATCTGTATGAAGAAATGGAAGCCCCTTTGATTAAGGTATTAGTGGATTTAGAGTATGAAGGGATAAAGATTAATTCTAGCTTCTTAGAAGCCTATTCCGAAGATTTGGCCAAGGAAATTAGCGCTTTGGAAAAGGAGGTGTATGAAACGGCTGGAGTGCAGTTCAACATGGCCTCTCCTAAGCAGGTCGGGCAAGTACTGTTTGAAAAGATGGAAATCCCTTATCGTTGGCGGAAAACCAAAACGGGACAATATTCTACGAATGAAGAAAAGCTCACAGAGCTGGCGAAGGAACACCCCATCGTAGAAAAGATTCTCAAGCATCGCGGACTAGCAAAACTTAAGTCTACCTACGTAGATGCCCTCCCTAGGATGGTCAACCCCAGAACGGGTAGAATACATAGCTCTTTTAACCAAGCTTTAGCAGCCACGGGACGCCTCAGCTCCCAAAATCCAAACCTGCAAAATATTCCGATCCGGACGCCGCAAGGCGCCAAAGTCAGGGAAGCCTTTATTCCTCGAGATGAGAACTACGTACTGATGGCTGCGGATTATTCGCAGGTTGAATTGAGGATCATAGCGGAGATCAGTAAGGATGAAGCCATGTTAGAGGCCTTCAAGGCGGGGCAGGATATTCACCGAGCTACGGCAGCTCGAGTCTTTGATGTAGATTACGAAGAAGTGACGCGGGAGCAACGATATCGAGCAAAGACAGTGAATTTCAGTATTGTTTATGGTGCGGGTGCAACCAACCTGTCGCAGCAATTGGAAATAAAAAGAAAAGAGGCGAAGGAGCTAATCGATAACTATTTCCAGAAGTATCAAGGCTTGAAACGCTACATGGATGAAACGGTAGAGTTTGCGCGTAAAAATGGTTATGTCACTACCTTGAAAGGTCGTAAGCGTTATATGCGAGATATTAACTCTAAGAGTTCTTTGGAGCGAAGTAATGCGGAAAGAGTTTCTATCAATACACCTATTCAGGGTACTGCAGCAGATTTGATCAAACTAGCAATGATCGACATCCATAAGGTACTGAAGGAGGGTAAGTATAAGACAAAGATGATTCTACAAGTTCATGATGAATTGGTCTTTGATGCCCATAAGGATGAAATTGAGGAGCTGCAGCCCATTATCGAAGAAAAAATGAAAAATGCGCTGAAAGATTTACAAGTTCCTATTGTTGTAGGAATAGGACTAGGTGAGAATTGGTTGGAAGCGCACTAAGAGAGAGTCCTACAGAATTGAGCTAACATTGACAAAACGGTCAGGTAATGAAGTTTTCTACCCCGGTTGCGGTCAAAGCGATTGCAGAAAAGTTTAAGGCAAAGTTGATTGGCAGTGAAAGAGTAATTGCCAAAGGTATTAATCAGGTCCATCTTGCTGAAAAAGGCGATGTCATTTTTGTTGATGTCGAGAAGTATTATGACAAGGCTTTGAAATCCAAAGCTTCGGTTATTTTAATCAACAAGAAGGTCAAACCGCCGAGAGGGAAAGCGCTATTGTACTGTAAAGACCCATTCGAAGTGTACAATCAAATTGTACTGGATGAACGTCCGATCGTGCCGCTTACCGAAGCCATCAGTCCCACTGCTGAGATTCATCCCACCGCTATTTTAGAACCCAATGTCGTGATCGGACATCATGTCACGATTGGGGCTCATTGCTACATTCAAGCTAATGTTACCATCGGGGAACACACCACCATTGGAGAGCATGTGACCATACAACCGGGAGTAGTAATAGGCTCAGATGCATTTTACTATAGTAAGACTAAAAAGGGCTATCGCAAATGGAGATCCGGTGGGCGGGTGATCATAGAGGACCATGTGGAGATTGGAGCTGCCTGTACGATTAATAAGGGGGTTTCAGGAGATACGGTCATCGGAGAAGGGACTAAATTGGACTGTCAAGTTCAAGTAGGACATGAGGCTAGAATTGGGAAACATTGTTTGATTGCTGCACAAGTGGGGATTAGTGGCAATACCGTAATCGGGAATGACGTAACCTTATACGGCCAAGTGGGCGTGGTTCAAAATCTTACTATTGGAGACAAGGTTACGGTCCTGGGCCAATCAGGTGTATCCAAAGACCTGGAAAAAGGCAAAACCTACTTTGGCTCTCCAGCTAATGATGCCCGGGTTATGTATAAGGAAATGGCAGCGCTCCGGCACCTCCCAGAATTCTTCGCAAAGTACTACCGCTAGGATGTATTTTTTAATTCTTATGTATTTCGAGTTTGTTTTGTGCGCATTAAATAGATTAATTTATTGTAAAGTGATGAAAAAAAAAGTGTCCTCGCGGCGCTATTTTGAATAAAAGTATTATTTTTACAAAGCCCATAATATATATGGCTGGACATACGCTTGATTCAAATCAAGTATTTCCGTACCCCTCACGGTTGACTCCAGTTGTATATTCGTTTTGAAAATGTCTAAATGAGTAAACGCAATTGTACTCGTTTTATAGATTGCGTAATTACCCAAACAACAACACCTTTCTGAACAGTTTTTATCTACCCTTTCAGAGGTCAATCACTTTGTCCTCAAAGATTCTGTTGAGATACGCAACCTTTTGTTTAGGATTGCAGTATAGAAGAGGACTTCTCAGCAGTTTAATCTAATCACAAAAAGAACAACACATCTCTTACCCCCCCCCTTACGGCGAGTTTCGCGATGTTTCTTCGTGGCTACTTAGCAACTATCATTACTAAATAACATAATTGTTATCAGGTAAGCCTGTTACTTTTATTTGGCATATAAGTCAAAAATAACATGATCTCAAAACATAGTAAAACAGACATTATGAGGAAAGTCTTTACTTATCTCGCAGGTCTTTTTCTAGCCCTGTCCTTTTCCTTTCCACAATTGACGGCCCAGACGCTATACCCCGGGGATATCAACAACAACGGTTTAGTCAATGGTGTAGATATGCTTTACTGGGGCATAGCTTATGAACAACGGGGACCACAGCGACCCGTTATGGGCACTTATTGGCAATCCTATCAAGTAGCTGCACCTTGGGACAATGCCTTCCCTGGTGGCCCTAACTACAGCTACGCAGATTGTAGTGGTGATGGCCGAATCACAGGCATCGACTTACATCTGGGCGTTCGTGATAACTATGGAAAAACACATGGTACGCCCCAGCTGGATGATTATCGTTTTGGGATCTACAATGTTGATCCACTGCTCGAACTGAGGCCAAGTATTACAACTGTCGGACTTGGAAACACGGTGGAGTACGAGGTGTTTTTGGGAGAAGAGAGCTTACCAGTTGACAAATTTCATGGCATTACTTTTATCATTAGTTATGACAAAAATGTAGTCAAACTCAATTCGGCAACATTTGAAGCAGTTGAAAATCCATGGTTTGCTCGAATAGACAACACCAATAATTATGATTATCGGTGGGAGCCGTTCTGGCAAAACGACAATGACTATGGTTCGGTAGAGGTTGCTTTGTTTAAGTATGCTAATATTGACGGTACAGGCCATGGTAAGATTGGAGAGTTTTCTCTAGTGATTAAAGATAATGTCGACATCAATATTCCCTCAGGGCTGGATGTAAAGATTGAAGCCGTGATGATGATTGACAAGGCGGTTACAGTATATCCTGTAGCTACCAAAGTTGGAGAAGTAGTACTCTCTAATGGAGGGGTAGGACCTAACTGTCCAGAAATGATCGATCCGGTTTGTGGCAGTAATGGAGTGACTTATATCAATAGTTGTTATGCTGAAGCCGCTGGCATTACTGATTATACAAGAGGGGTCTGTTTCTCGGATTGCATCGATCCGAACAAGATAGATGCTGATGCAGTTTGTACAACAGATTATGATCCCGTTTGTGGTTGTAATGGAGTGACATATATGAATGCTTGTGCAGCTGATGCCGCCGGGGTGATGGATTATACGCCAGGTCCCTGTAGTAATTCCGATGATTGCTATGATCCGATCTATGTGGTGACTAATACCGGTACTAACGTTGACTATACGGATGGTTCAATTACCCTTACTTGTGGGGAATACTATGAACCTGTTTGTGGTTGCAACGGAATCACATACAAGAATGCCTGCTATGCACAAGCAAGTGGAATCACTTTTTACACCTACGGAAGTTGTGATAATTCCTGTATTGATCCAGACAATATTGATCCAGATCCAGTTTGCACACAAGAATATGATCCTGTTTGTGGGTGTAACGACATCACCTACCCAAATGCTTGTGAAGCTGATGCCGCCGGGGTTAGGAACTATACTCCTGGTCCTTGTGGATATACTTCTCCATGGTGTTTAGAGGCAACACAAATACATTGTGGTGATTTCTTGGCTTACGAGACCACCGAAGGGGCAGGTAATCAGATCAACAATTATCCTGGGTGTTCATCGCAGAATTTTGCGGGGAATGATAAAGTCTATGTCTTTCACAAGAACACGGCTGGTGATTTGCAGATAGGATTAGAGATTATAACACCTGATTTAGACCTGGATCTTTTCCTTCTAAAAGGCAGCTGTGATGAAGTTAGTTGTATCAAGGCAAGTCTGACAAACAATCAAAATACAGAGAATGAAGGAATCATTCTCGAAGATGCTCCTATAGGTACTTACTACATTGTTGTGGATGCGCAGCATGCTTCGGCCGCTGGAGCTTTCCGTTTAGAGGTAAACTGTGGATATTTATTTTGTGGTGATGCAGTGCCTTTGACTTGCGGAGAACCATACTATGGAAATAATGGCGAAGGTCAGGACAATGTTTCGCTTTATGGCTGTGATGGAAATGTACTTAACGTGGAGAATAATGGTCCTGAGCGAGTACATTCTTTTACTGTGACCGAGTCAGGTACAGTAAGTATCTACCTTAGGGACTTGACAGCAAACCTTGAGCTTTTCCTTTTACGCTCTTGTGATCGCGGAGATTGTATTGATTATAGTCAACGACCTGGGAATAATACCGAGGCACTATCGGCTTATTTAGAGCCAGGTACCTATTATGTAGTGGTAGACGGATACAACGGGGCTGTTTCAGATTACAAATTAACGGTCGATTGTGCTTCAACTTGCGATTTTGAATTGACCGGAGTGATTGGGACTGGAGCTGGTTGTGGTCAAAGTAACGGTTCTATTACCATTAATTCAGAAGGAGGGACTCCTGGTTATTTGGTTTTCTATGATGGACCAGTGTCAGGTAATTTTAGTACTACTGATAACAATACAACTTTGGTCAATGTTCCTCCTGGAGTTTATGAAATAAAAATGGTAGATGTCAATGGGTGCTATGATAAAAAGACGGTAGAAGTACCTACCTCTGGTGATGGAGGACTCTCCATTTGGTTGGATGGAACAGATGTCTCTTGTGGTCAAGCTGGCTCAATCCATGTGACTATTGAAAATGGCACAGGGCCGTACGATGTTTATGTAAGTGGACCAGAGTCAACTTCATTGACCACGGATGCAGCTAGTTTTAACCTAGAGAACCTTTGGGCAGGAGAATATACAATCTTCGTAAAAGATGCTTTAGGCTGTACAGATTCAAAGAAAATAACAATTGGAAACGGAGGAAGCAACTTTAGCTTTACTGCCACTCCCACCGCAGCTACTTGTGGCGGTTCGGGCTCTATCAGGGTAAAAACGGAGAATGGTTCCGCACCATACACCATTAGTTTGGACGGTCCAATTAGTGGAAGTGCGCAAACTCATTTATCCATGTTTACCCTAGTAGACTTGCCGGGTGGAACCTACAAATTGACCATTGAAGATGGCAATTGGTGCTCATATGAAGTTGAGGTAACCATTGATAATAGTGAAGAATTAGATATTCATGTTGAGGCTGACGGAGGAGTCTGTGGTGAAAAGGGAACTATCTTGGTCACGATGTCCAATGGACTCCCCACTTATGCTATTTCTTGGAGTGGCCCGGTTAGTGGATCTGCTTCAACTTCTGAAGACCACTATTTAATAGAAGACTTACCTTCCGGTACTTATCAGATTACCGTAGAGGATAGTAATTGGTGTTCTGAACATGCCACCGTTCACGTCAGTAACTCGGATGGATCTCTGACTGCAAGTGTAATGGGGATTGATGGGCAATGTGGAGAGACTGGAGGACTTTGGATTGATATCGATAATGGAACAGGACCTTACAAAATTACTTGGCACGGACCGACAGATGGTAGCCTCCTCACCTATGAAACGGCTTTAGATATTCCTGGACTTCCGGGCGGGTCTTATACGGTAAAGATTAAAGACGCCAATGATTGTACTTACACGGAAGTGGTATATGTGAATGAAACAACTGACTTATCTATCGGTGTTGAAGTGACAGATGGTACTTGTGGAGAATATGGTTCCTTATGGGTGTCTATATCCGGAGGGCAAGCCGATTACATTGTAAGCTGGGATGGTCCAGTTGATGGAAGTGCTTCTACGGATGAGACTAATTTTGCTATTACAGATCTCCCCGCAGGAACATATACTGTTAAGGTTACTGATGCTGCTAATTGCACCGATTATAAAGTAGTACATATTTCGTCTTCAGGAGAAGTTTTGGATATCCAAGTAGTTCGAAGCAATCCAACCTGTGGCGCTAGTAATGGCTATCTATGGGTGAGTGTGGGTAATGGAACAGGCCCTTATAAGATTAAATGGTCTGGTCCATTAGATGGATATGTCAATGATGCAGATGGCAGTTATCAGATCACGAATCTAGTGGCAGGCTCTTATACAATTGAGGTAGAAGATGCAAATGGTTGTTACGGTCACGTTACCAAAACACTTTATGCTGAAGATAGTGATCTTGATGTCGAGCTGATCGCTGAACAACCTACATGTAGCGACGATGGTCGGATAAAGGTGAAGATCAATGGCGGAAGCAAACCCTATCAGATAAGGTACTCTGGTCCTACTAATGGTACGGTCATTACCAATGCCCAGGTTTTTCCAATAACTGGATTAGGAGCTGGCGTATATACCATCAAAGTAACGGAAGATGGAGGGTGTACCTTTGAAGGACAGGTTACCTTACATGAACCAGCCGGTTTGGACTTCACTGTGGCAGCTGTACCTGGAGATTGTGGCCAGTCGGGATCTATCGATGTTGAAATTAGTGAAGGACAGAGTCCATTCTATGTAACCTGGACAGGGCCAGATTCAGGAGATTTTACTACTTTTGAAACTTGGTTTAGAATAGTTGACCTCTCCTCTGGATATTATACCGTTAAAATCACAGATGGCAATGGTTGCTCTAAAACACGATCCGTTAACCTAACGAATGCTGGTGGTGATGCAGATTTTCTTACCCTCACTGCCTTCCCCGGGGATTGTGGAGATGCAGGTAAAATCAAAGTTAACGTTTCCAGCGATGCAGAAAAGCCTTACCAGGTCACTTGGAGTGGGCCTTCTAATGGAACGGCAACGACGACAGCCTCTAGCTTTTTCATCAGTAACCTGGAAAGTGGAACCTATACCATCAAGTTGGTAGATGACAATGGATGTAGCGATACCGAGGAGATTAGTTTAGATAACGATGGCTCACCGGTTGACCTCATGTTGACGCTTGTGTACAATGACTGTCAATTGAGAGATATTATCAAGGTATCGGTAGTTGGTGGCGAAGGCCCCTACACCGTGACTTGGGATGGCCCTGAAGACGGAGTTGTAACCTTTGATGGATCTAGCTTTTTACTTACTGACCTCCTCCCCGGAACTTATGACTTCAAGATTGAAGATGCGAATGACTGTGGGGACAATGAAGATATTGTCGTTCCTAACGATATTTTGCATCTTTTCGATCTAGTAGCTTTGGACGGAGATTGTGAGGATGACGGAGCTATTAAAGTGAAAATTAATGGTGGGCAACCTGAATTTAAGGTGAGCTGGACAGGTCCAAATTCAGGAGAAACGACCACAGCCAGTACAGAGTTTAGCATTCAAGGCTTACCATCAGGAGATTACGAGGTTACCATTACTGATGCATATGGTTGTACTCAGACTAAAACGATTACGATTGAAAATGAGAGCGGTCTCGATATCAATGTGGTAGGCACGGATGGCGATTGTACCGTTAAGGGGCATATCTACATCAAGGTGAATGAAGGCGAAGCTCCATTTAAAGTTACCTGGAGTGGTGCAGCTGAAGGTTCTGATGTCTTTGCTGGTGTAGAGTATTTTATTGAAGACCTGAGTGGAGGTACTTACACCGTAAAAGTGACAGATGATCGAGGCTGTAGTACGACCGAGATTATAACCATCGATGGAATAGAAAATACCTTAGATGTTTCTTTGGAGGTGACGAATGGGGTGTGTGATGGATTGGGTTCCTTCTGGGTGAATATTGGTGGAGGTGTGGCTCCGATAACCTTAAGTTGGGATGGCCCTGTGGATGGTAGCAGAGAAGCTGTCGTGGGTTCCAACCCGATTGAGAATTTACCAAGTGGAACCTATACGATCGTAATTGAGGATGCCAATGGTTGTAAAGAAACCATTGTTAGAGAGATTGAAAATGACGATTCTGACTTGACCTTAGCCTTAGAACTCAAGGAAGATGAATGTGGTAGTGAAGATATCATTGCCATTAGTATATTGGGCGGTACGGCTAATTACCAAGTGACTTGGGATGGCCCAACGGATGGATCCGCAACAATTGGAGGTACTTACCTTGAAATTCCTGATCTGATTGCTGGTTCCTATACCATAAAAATTACGGATGCCAATGGCTGTACTATTAGCAAGCAGATTAATGTTAATGCGGGTACAGTTGATCTATTGGATGTGGTTGCCATAAACGGGGATTGTGGAGAACTAGGAAAATTGAAGTTGACAATCACCGGCGGTACGGCGGACTACACTATAGAATGGAGTGGTCCAGATGATGGTTCCATTACCACTAGTGAAACAAGCATTACACTAGCAGATCTTCCCGCCGGAGACTATGCTCTAAAATTAACAGATGCCAATGGTTGTACAGATGAAGATTCTGCTACAATTACAGTGACAGATGGTCTAAGTATTAGACTAGTTGGTACGGATGGTGATTGTACGGTTAAAGGCCATATTTATGTAGAGGTGACCGAGGGAACTGGACCTTTCACGATCAAATGGACAGGCGATGCAGTAGGTTCTGATACTTTCGATGGCAATGAATACTTCATTGAAGATCTACTTGGAGGAACTTATACGGTTGAGGTAACTGATAGTGAAGGGTGTTCTCAAACGAAAACGGTTACGATTGAAGGTGTAGAAAACACCTTAGATGTGTCTTTAGAGGTGACGAATGGTGTGTGCGATGGATTGGGCTCCTTCTGGGTGAATATTGGTGGAGGCGTAGCTCCAATAACCTTAAGTTGGGATGGTCCTGTGGATGGAAGTGTCGTAGCTGTTGTGGGTTCTAATCCGATTGAGAATTTACCAAGTGGAACCTATACGATCGTAATTGAAGATGCGAATGGTTGTAAAGAAACCATTGTGAGAAAGATTGAAAATGACGATTCTGATTTATTCGTGGCCTTAGATCTCAAGGAAGATGAATGCGGCAGTGAAGATATTATCACCGTGAATATATCCGGTGGTACGGCTAATTACACAGTGACTTGGGATGGCCCAACGGATGGATCTGCAACAATTGGAGGTACTTACATAGAAATTCCTGATCTGATTGCTGGTACCTATACCGTAAAAATTACGGATGCCAATGGTTGTAGTACTAGTGAGCAGATTGATGTGAATGCAGGTACAGTTGATCTATTGGATGTGGTTGCAATAAATGGTGACTGTGGAGAATTAGGAGAATTGAAGTTGACGATCACCGGCGGTACGGCGGATTACACGATAGAATGGAGTGGCCCAGATGATGGTTCCATTACCACTAGTGAAACTAGCATTACACTGGCGGACCTTCCCGCTGGAGACTATACCTTAAAACTAACAGATGCCAATGGTTGTACAGATGAAGATGCTGCTACGATTACCTTGACAGAAGGTTTGGGTATTAGATTAGTGGGTACAGATGGTGATTGTACGGTTAAGGGGCACATCTTTGTAGAGGTAACCGAAGGTACCGGACCTTTTACCATCGAATGGTCAGGAGCCGCTGATGGATCGGATACTTTTAATGGCTCAGAGTACTTCATTACTGATCTCTTAGGAGGGACGTACACCGTGAAAGTTACTAATGAGCAAGGTTGCTCTCAAACAAAATCTGTTACGATTCAGGCTGTAGAAAATACTTTGGATATTTCATTAGAGGTAACCAATGGTACTTGTGTGGAACTAGGCTCCTTCTGGGTTAATATTGGTGGAGGAACAGCCCCAATAACCCTGAGTTGGGACGGACCAGTGGATGGAAGTAGAGAAGCTGTTGTGGGGTCCAATCCGATTGAGAATCTACCGAGTGGGACTTATACAATCACCATTGAAGATGCTAACGGTTGTAAAAAGACCATTGTTAGAGCAGTCGAAAACCAAGATTCTGACCTGGCACTTGATCTTGACCTGAAAGCTAATGAGTGTGGACAGGAGGATATTATCACAGTGACTATTACGGGAGGAATGGCGGACTACACGGTTAAGTGGAGCGGGGCAAGTGAAGGTTCTGCCATAATCTCTGGTACGTACCTTGAGATCCCCGGATTAGTTCCAGGTGAGTATAAAGTGACGGTCACCGATGACTCAGGTTGTGAAACTAGTAAAGAAATTGTTGTAAATACCAGTATTGTTGAACTACTGACAGTTTCTGCTTTACCGGGTGTTTGTGAAGGTACCGGAGACCTCGTCTTAGGGATCAGTGGCGGCAGTCCAACTTACGAAATTAAGTGGGAAGGACCTGTAGACGGCTCAGCCACGACTGACAATGATTCCTATGTGATCACTGAGATCCCAAGTGGTGATTACACCATTACTCTGACCGATGCCAATGGCTGTTCAGACGTAGAAAACTTCACCTTGAATAATGGAGAAGGCGTGCAAATAACAGTCATCGCAACGGATGGAGATTGTTATCAGCAGGGGTCAATTTTTGTTGGAATGGATGGCGGTATCAAGCCATATCGTATCGAATGGGATGGTCCAGAGGACGGTAGTTTTGAGACAAATGCCGTTGAATATGTGATCACTGACCTGCAAGAAGGTATCTACACGATCTCTGTGTTGGACGAAGGAGGCTGTATTGATACTAAGGTCGTAACTGTAAATGGATTTGCTACGGATCTTAATGCAGTCATTGAAGGTACTGATGGAGATTGTGGATCATTGGGTAGCATATCAGTAGAGCTTAGTGGAGGCCAGGCACCTTATGTGATCAACTGGTCTGGTGCTTCATCTGGAAATACCACCGCAGATGCTGGTACAACAACCATTGACGACTTAGGAAGTGGAACCTATACAGTAGTTGTAACCGATGCTAACGGTTGTACTATCACCAAAGGCGTAGAAATCCATAATGGTACTGGTTTCTCAGTGACTGTTGAGCCTCGTAATGGAGGATGTGGAAGCTTAGGGTCTATTTGGGTTGATATCAGTGGTGGTACAGCAGAGTATCTGATTACTTGGACTGGCGCCTTAAGTGGTGCGGTTTCGCGTAACCAACCTTACTATGAAATAGAAGATCTTCCAGCTGGTTCTTACGAAGTCAAAGTCACGGATGATTCCGGTTGTTCAATTACGAAGACTGTGACTATTGATCCTCCAGCAGATGATTTTGAGGCTACTATCCGAGCCATGGGAGGAGATTGTGGAGAACCTGGCAAGATTCTTATAGACATGATGGGTGGTTCACCTGCGTACACCATCAGCTGGAGCAGCACCAACTCTTCGGGTTCCGCAACAACTAATGGAACTAGTTTCGAGATTGATGGACTGCCAACCGGTATCTATAATGTGACCGTTAAGGATGACAATAATTGTACCGTCACGAAGAGCTTACAAGTACTGAATGCCAATAACTGGATATCTCTATTCATATCAACTCAACCTGTCAGTTGTGATGGCCCTGGCTCTATTGGCGTTAGCTTCAATGGTGGTCAAGGACCTTACAAAGTAACTTGGACTGGGCCAGAGGATGGAGAGGTTACGATCGATGATCAGCAGTATATTGTAAGTGATTTGCCAACGGGTACGTATGAAGTTACAGTTGAAGATTCGGAAGGCTGTAGCAATAATGAGACCGTCTACGTTGGTGTAGCTAATGATGATATCATTGTTGATTTTACCTACGATATGCAAATGCTTAAGGTTGATTTCATCAACAATAGCTCATCAGGAACCTATCACTGGGACTTTGGCAATGGAACTACTTCTGATGAGAAGAATCCTTGGATAGAGTATGCAGAGCCAGGAACCTACCAGGTTTGCCTTTCTGTCACCAATAATTGTGGAACGAAGACTCGTTGCGAATATATCGAATTGACTATTCCAAATGATGCAGTTGTTCTAGATGTTGACGAAAAAGTAGGGTCTTACGGATCCACTATTTATGTTCCAGTAACAATTGAGAACTGTGATCTCATTGTATCTCTAGCCGGTAGCCTAGAAATGGAAGACACAGATGTGGCAGAGATCCTTGGTGTGAGCGCGGGAGCAATTGAACCAGTCTTTAATTCCAATAACAGTACCTTCAACTATTATGACAATAATGGTGTAGGCGTTATGCTAGATCCGAATGAGGTCTTATTCAATATCGTTGTGAAATTGAAAGGATCTCCAGGTGAGATGTCAGCTATCTTTATTACAGATGATCCACTCATGGTAGAGGTGGGTAGTATTGATAATGGACAGCCAGTGGTTAAGCCACACATTACCTTAAGTGGTAAGGTTACGATTACCGAACATGCCTTAGTGGAAGGAACCGTCAACAACTACAAGGGGCTTGGAATTGAAGATGCAGAGGTACGGATTACGAGTCAAGTCATGGAGGGTATGGAAGTAACGGATGAAAATGGCTACTTCTCACTTTCTCAATTGGAAATGGGAGAAGAATACATCATTTCAGCGGCTAAAGATGATAATCCAGTGAACGGCTTATCGACGTTTGCACTTTTCATCGGTCAGCGCTTCATCTTAGGAATGGATCCACCACAGATCTCCTCTCCTTACCAAGTTATCGCAGGTGATGCGAACTGCAATGGAGCTTTCACAACCTTAGACCTCTTTATCATTCAGCAGTTGATCATTGGTACTACTAATGGTTTTGCGGATTGTCCTTCTTGGGTGTTTGTTTCTTCGGAAAACCAGATGCCTGGTGAGTTTGACGCTTACAATGTATTTCCTTATCAAGACCGCTACGAAATGACGGTTGATCACGATATGGTTTCTAACTTCATTGGTGTGAAAGTAGGGGATATCCTAGGTGTAGCGCAGACGACGAACCTCATTTCAGATGAATTGGATGAGCGTGGATATGACGAAGAATTGGTTCTTTCAGCTATTGATCGACCTATTGCAGCAGGTGAGATTGTGCAGCTAAGACTAAGTAGCAGCAACTTCGCTGATATGGTGAGTTACCAATTTGGGGTTGATTTTGATACCCAGAAACTGCGCTACGAGTCCTTTGCCGGATCTTCCAATACTGATCTATCTTCTGTTGCTATTGGAGAAGGTGAAAGCCAAAATGGAGGATTGAAGGTAAGCTGGTTCAGTATGGATGGAAGCGGTAAAGACTTAGCTGGAGAAGAAGATCTTCTAACCATCAGCTTCACCGCTCTGGAGGCAATTCCTTCTCTCGCTGAGGTTATCGACATTAGTTCACGTCAGTTAAAGATTGAGGCGGTCGACGCAAGCCTTGACCAATTCGATATTGTTCTGGATTGGCAGTCTAAGCTAACAGATGCTCCAATCATTGCTGACTACCGATTCAAATTGTATCAAAATACTCCGAACCCATTCCAAGGGAATACGGATATCAGATTTGAATTACCTTCTAGCATGGAGGCGGAGTTGATTATCCATGATAATCTAGGCCGAATCATTAAACGCTTTGAAGGTAGATTTGAAGCGGGAATGAATAAAGTAGAACTGAGAGACTTACAATTGGAAGGTGGAGTTTACTACTACACCCTGCAAGCAGGTAAGGATGTGGCGACTCGGCATATGGTGATTCTAAATTAATTGTAAGCGAAGCTGTACCTTTTTAGGGTTTGCTTCGTCACAAGGATATAGTAAAGCAATGGACAAATGGGAGGAAGTTGCAGGCCATAAGGCCATGCAACTTCCTTTTTTGAACAAAAAAGAACTGTATTTTTGTATATAGATGGGAGAAGTGTCTGTAGTCTAAGTACTTTGTAACATAAGTTATTTGGAATTATGGGGAGCAGATTTTAAGTAAGCCCGAGGCTCGAGGAGGGAATTTAGCCTTAGCTATATGACCGACGAGCAACGTGGGGCTTGCTAGAAAGATGCCACCAGAAACCAGAGAAATGTATGTTACAAAGTACTAAGTCCTATTGCTTCGCAGTAGTGCTAAAAATCCTCCTAAATTTGTCATTATCCCAAGACTAACTATGAAGAAAACGAAATGGCTTTTGATCATTGCGCTATGTCACGTCATAGGAGCGATGAAAGGTCAAACACTAGAACTAGCCCTAAGCAAAGAAGGGGCTCAATCCGGAGAGACGGTATTTGTCAAAATGTTGGCTGGAGAAAACTTTAGCCGAATTACTACTCTCCAATTTTCCCTTGCCTGGGATCCTACTATTATTAACTACCAAGGGTTTACAGGAGAAGCATTGCAAGGAGTGGCACTGGGTGATAGTGATGCCGACCAAGGTATTGCTCGCTTATCCTGGTTTGCTGCTCAAGGAATGGGTATCGACCTGGCTCCGGGTACTGTATTGATACAGCTTGAATATACGGCTATCGGCCAAAATGGAGACTCAAGTTCAGTGGCCATAACTGATTCCCCTTTGCGGATACAGATTGCTCAAGAGACGGATACGACGGGTATGTTTAATATACTCGATCTAGAACAAGATACGGGCTTGGTCAAGATTGGAAGCTTCCTGAACTTTACGGCTTTACCTTCAGATGTAAGTTGTACTGGAGATAATGATGGGGCAGTCGTCTTGAATTTTCCGGATGGGGCAAATGAGTATTCTTTTTCTTGGGAAGGGACAAATTTTTCTTCTACTGAAAAAGATATTGCTAACTTGGCACCTGGAAATTATACCGTTAGCATCAGCGATCAGGAAGGATCAATCGTTTTAGTAGAAACTTATAGTATAGGCGAACCTGATCCACTTGAACTTGTTAACTTTAGTATAAGTCCTCCAGACTGTAATCAAGAGAATGGCGGAATCGCCCTGGAAGTTGCTGGCGGTACACGTCCTTACTCCTTTGATTATGGACAAGGCAATACACCCGATAGTGCGAGGAATGATTTAGTAGCGGGAACATATCAAATAATAATAAGCGATGATAACAGCTGTAATATTAATGCTGATCTCGAGATTCCGGAACAAGTTGCGCCGGAAGTAGATCTTGGCGGAAATGTAGCCATTTGTATAGGCGGAACAACGATGCTCTCAGCCGGAGAACACACCTCTTATAATTGGTCCACCGGCGCCAATGGTCCTACCATAAATGTAAGTACGCCCGGCACCTATAGTGTAACGGTAACCAATGACTTAGGCTGTGAAGGATCAGATGCAGTAGAAGTCAGTATAGGTGAATCCCTTCAACTCGAATTGCTAAATCCTTTCCTCGATGTTTGTCCATCCGAGTATATCCAACTCCAAGTTCAAGGAGCGCCTAATTACGAATGGATCGATACTTCGGGAACCCTTTCTTCCTTAGGTATTTCCAACCCTGATGCACGACCTAACTTTACTACTACCTATACTGTAATTGGTTCTAATGAATGTGCCTCAGATACGCTTACCGTAGAGGTGGTCGTCAATGAAACCGATGCGGTAGCTGGGCCAGATACCTGTATCGCTCCTGGTACAGATGCTATACTTTACGCCCTGGGTGGTATCGCCTATGAATGGCAAGAGTCGGATTATCCGGTGCTAGACCCAACCGCTCAAGAAACCACAGCCAGTCCGGAAGAAGCCACCTCCTATATTGTTTCCATAACTGATGTCAATGGCTGTGTTGTTACCGATACCATGGAAGTCTTGGTGGCAGCTGACCCTGTAGAGTCTATCCGTCGAATCAACCTAATCACACCCAATGATGATGGAATGAATGATGCGCTAGAGTTTCGTGGCGTTGAAAAGTTTGGGCCGAATAAACTTGAGGTGTACAATAGATGGGGGAGCTTAGTTTACCAGAAGGTGAATTACCAACTGGATGATGAGCGCTTTGATGGTACGAAGAACGGTCAGCGACTACCGGCAGGCAACTATTATTATGTATTGTCTTTCACTACGGGGGACATTCGGCAGAAGTTGATGATCGTACGTGATTAAAACCCCACTCCTTTCCCAAAAACAAAAAGACATGAGAAAATTATTACTTATTCTATCTATATCGCTTAGTAGTCAGTTAGGAGCACAGCAGTTGGCAGATCACAGTCCCTTTTTGGATGTTGGATTTATTTGGAATCCAGCTATGACCGCAGCATGGGACTATTGGGAATTAGGGGTGAATTATCGGCAGCAATGGACGGGCTTCGAAGGGGCACCTAGGACAGCTTCTATTAGTATTCAATATCCTTTTTTGGATGACAATATGAGTATGGGAGGATTTTTTGTCAATGATGAAGTATCTCCCATCACGATGAATAACATTGGCTTAAATTATGCCTACAAGTTAGCGTTTGGGCCGAGAGGGACACACCAGTTGTCTATCGGTGTGCAGGCTACCCTCAGCCAGTTGTATGCAGATGGCTTGGAGCTGGTCGTCAATGACCAAGGCGATCCATTGCTACCGGATGGCGAAAACAATAAGATTTCTCCCAATGCTGGGATTGGCCTATTCTACACCTCTGTATCTCGTGACGAGTTCGAGGAAAGTTTCATCTTTGCCGGCTTGGCTGCCAATCAATTGCTGCCAAATAATCTATTACTAGATGACTTTGGAAGCCAAGCGAATTTGAAAAGGGCCATGCATGGAAATGCTACCTTTGGAGCTAGGATAGTGGATGGAGATTTATTTGTACAACCATCTTTATGGCTTAATTACAGCATGGTCAATATCCTCAATGGCACCTTTGCTGTGCTAGTTGAAAAGCAAGATGCCTTCTGGGCCGGGATTAATCTATCTACCAATAAAACATTGGGCGTCCAGGCTGGTATGATCGTAAATGATGAATTTACACGGGATGGGAACCTAAGGATCGGAGTATTGGGTTCTTATAATATTGGTACCCTTGGAAAATTCATAGGGATGGGGTACGAGGCATATATTGCTTATCGATTTGAACCTTAATCCCTTGCTATTGTAAATTCAATGAAACTCACTGCTCTTACCGATCATCAACATTTACTATTTAAGGCCATCAGTGGGAGCCATGCCTATGGCTTGCAGCATAAAGATTCAGATATAGATATTCGAGGTGTTTTCGTGATGCCCAAGTCCTTATTCTTTGGCCTAAGCCCCATTGAACAGCTCAGTGATTCAACGAATGATATTGTCTTCTATGAATTGCACAAGTTCTTTACTTTATTGATAAAGAACAATCCTAATATGCTGGAATTGCTGCGTATGCCGGCAGATTGTGTCCAATATTGCCACCCTTTATTTGATAAGTTAGAACCAAGTCTATTTCTCTCTCGCCGTTGCCAAGCGACCTTCGCTGGTTATGCTGCCTCTCAGATCAAAAAGGCTAGAGGTTTGAATAAGAAGATTGTGAACCCAATGAAGAAGGAGCGAAAAACGGTATTGGACTTCTGTTATATGGCGGAGGGGGGAGGCTCTGTTCCATTGCAAAAGTTTTTGGCAGATCGGAAGTTGCAACAGGAAAACTGTGGATTGGTTAATGTACCTAATATGCAAGGGGTGTTTGCCCTTTATCATAGCAAGGAGTATAAGTATTCGGGGGTGATGAGAGGAGAGAAGGCCAACGATATAGCCCTTTCGTCGATACCCAAGGGAGAACAACCAATAGGTATGCTGTTCTACAATGCCAATGGCTACTCCGTCTATTGTAAAGAATATCGTCAATATTGGGAATGGGTAGAGCGGAGAAATGAAAGCCGATATCAGAATACACTCACCCATGGCAAGCGTTATGATGCCAAGAACATGATGCACACCTTCAGATTGCTACACATGGCAGAAGAGATAGCCTCAACGGGAGATTTTTCAGTAAGGCGCACCAATGATCGTGATTTCTTATGGAAAATTCGACAAGGGATCTTTGAGTATGAAGATTTAGTGGAACGAGCTGCTGAAAAGATGGAGGAGATCGATGTACTTTTCGAACAGTCAGATCTTCCAGATGCTCCTGATGAAGATCGCCTGAATAATCTATTGGTTGATCTGCGTTCCGAATTCTATGATGCAAAGTAGATAGCATTGCTAATCTGCTGCCCAACTAATCGTTTTAGGATTTATATCACTTTATAAGCCAAGCAAAGGTAGGTCGTGGTGGTGTAGCAATGCTATTTCGTTCTTCAAGTGTTCTAGCCTTTCTCCTTTGTAATTCTAGGCGTAGACTCTCTTCTCCGGTGCGCATTGCCCAATGGTGATTTGCCGAGAAAACAGGCTTTAGTAGGAAAGAAAAATACCGAAGAATAGGCTTGGTAGCTTCCACTTGCCAATCGTAAGTGATATAGCAATGTATACCATCTTCATCCCGCTCAAAACTCCAAGTACCCCTGCCCCTCAAATCGCCGAATGCCTCGATGGAAAAACCGTGAGGGGGATTTTTGGTACTTAGGCGTGATTGCCAGCGCAAGGTGTAGGGGAGCCAACCTTTCGTGTAGAGAGAAACTTCTCGACCTGTCCCCGTCCTATCATTTTCTTTGGTAGTTTTCACTTCTAGATATACAGCGGGCCACCATCGGGGCAATTGTTCTGCTTGCTCCAAGATCTCGTATACCTCGACTGGAGTAGCTTCTACTTTCCAATGAGTGACGAAATGGTATCGATTACTTTTCATAGGCGATGCTTGTGGAACTAATCTTGGGCTGTAGGTGTATTTTTTCTGAGTACAGGACAAAAAACTGAGTAATTGAGAGAAGAGGTAAATTGTAGGTGCGAAACAACAATTTTCTCACCCCCAATTACTCGGTATGAAAGA
>JABSSL010000135.1 GCA_013214355.1 Saprospiraceae bacterium
GGGCAGAGTAAGCATAAAATTTGATTTGTGGTTATTTCAAATTTAATACTCTCTTTCTTGAGTTCTCACTTTTCTTAAAATGCTAAAGTCGAGATAAGATCAGTGCCCCCAATTGGATGTCCAATTGCCCACTGGCAAAGAGCTGAATCCGCCGGCTAGCCTCTTTGAGGCCTACACTCTGGAAGATCGCCCGATACCGGCCTTGCGGCAGGGAAAGCTCATAATAGCCTAGAGAGTCGGTCAAGGTGCCCCCATTCCCACCTTCGATAAACACAATCACACCCTCCAATGGCTCCCCCGTTTCTTCATTGGAAACGTAGCCTCTCAAGCTTACTTTGGGTTTTTGCTCCGGTGAATTGGGATTGCCCATCACAATCCATTCCGTCTCAAAATTCTCCAACTGGTTCTGCATAGATTGATTTGCCAATCCACTACTGATATCCTGACTTCCCTCCTGGGGATTAGGCTGATCAAGCTCGATCCAATTTATACCTGGGCGAATACGACTGCCATAAGTCAGCACAATTTGACCATTGTCATGTAGGAAATAGTTGTAGTCAGTATCTGCAAAGGTGGCCTTCAGTACCGAATCGAGAGGGCTAGGGTTTTCCGATTGTTTGACCTTAATTTCCTTAACCCAGCCGGGGAAAAAGAATGTTTGAATCCCATAATCTGCCTCAAGTTGTTGGCAAAACTCGCTGAAGTCCAAACCATCGTAGTTTTTATCAAGCTGCAGAGATGATTGAGCTGACAGCAGTACGGCACCCACAAAAAATAGGGTAGAAAAAAGTAATTGTTTTCTCATGCGCTAGTCCAGTTGTATGCTGTTCAAATACAAGGCTACCTTTCGCCAGCCTTCGTCATCAGATTTTTTGAAGCGTATCCGTTCTTTTTTCAGAAAGCTAAACACCGTTTTCTTTCGTTGGTCGCCAATCAATGGCAGCAGGCTTTTCTTATTTCGCATCCGATAAGCTTGCCCATCATAAACCAGGTAGTGAATGTCTTTTCTTAAAAAGGAAGAAATGGCCCGTTCCGTTATAACTTCAAGTCTCCTCTTGATCAGGTAAGTTACCTTACCCTCCACTTGTACCTCATAAAAACCAGGCTTCAAACCCGTTTTCCTATGAGGGCTGTGGGCTAGATTAATGAATTGGCGGTCACCGAGATTAAATCGTTGAATATAGGGCTTGATCAAGCGAATCAAATCGAAGCTTTCCTCCTGACTGGCTAAGTAAATCAAGTCATCTGCGTAAATATCAAAGAGTAGGGGAAGATTACTATACCATCTACCTTGTAGCAAGACATTACCAGCCGACCAATCCCTCATTAAGTATTGATTACCACTTATAGCCGGATAGATAGGAAAGTAGATTCTTCCCTGCAGCAGGTTATCGTAACTTGTCTTGGGTATTTGTCCCCCGGTGATTCGACCTCCCTGAGCATAGATGAAGGTACTGATGGGTAAAATGAGTAGAAGGAAAAGAATACTTTTCCTGATCGTCGAATTAGGGACAGGCATAGAAGTAGTGCGGGTGTTTAAAGTAATTTCTGTTAATCGTTTTCTAAAAATGCAAAATAGCGAAACAGCTAGCTTATTTTTCAAATTGATTTTGCAAGTAGATTGCAGAATAGCTTTTTGTCTTCTGGGTTCGAGTCACTGCACTCCCGACTAAAAACTTGCCGTAACTAAGCGATTGACCTAATCAAGGTATAACCCAATCTGTAAGAATTGCTATATTTGGTTTGTTTAAACTGTCTCCCAGCCTTTGACAATCATCAAAATTTGATGATTCCCAACTGTTTCCTCCACTAACGGAATTGTGATTAAGTCTATGACACCTGCATCGTCACTTTAAACAACTTTGCATAATTCTCCGTCTTTCAGTAATTCGCAACGGTTACCCCATCGGGTATTGACTTTGCTGAGCGTTTGTATTTTCTAAATCCAACAAATATCATATGACACGTTCTATTTCGATCCTATTTATGCTACTCGCACTATTGACGGGCGCATGTAGCAGTAATTCTGACGGTACCTCCGAAAACTCACAACCGGCGGATGCAAAGACGGAGACAGGGACGCAGGCAGAGCAACAAGAAGCAGAACAAGATTACCAAGTCAATGAGTCGCTGATCGCTTGGGTGGATCTGCTTAATGTAAGAGCGGAACCCAATACCAGCGGAAAAATCGTCGCCAGTCTCCGCGAAAATGCCGTTTTCAAGTACACTGGAGAACGAACAGAGACGCTACAAACCATAGAACTCAGAGGTGCCTCCTTCGAAGCACCGTGGCTCAAGATACGCACTGCTGAAGGAAAGGAAGGTTGGGTTTTTGGTGGTACAGTGCAACGAGAAGGCGAAGGTAAAGCGGTGCAGCGAAGTACCATGAGTGTGGGAGAATTGGCAGATTTGGAAATGAGTCAATGGGCTAAACGTTCCGAATGGACGTCTAGCGGCGGAGATTCTGAAAGTTCCACCACCATCTACTCAAAAGGGGATTTAACGCTGGCCATTAGCAAAAGAGAGACAGGGGAATACGGATACAGTAGAATGTATGATTTATTCAACAAGGACTATCAATTGATGAAAAGGAGGTTTGTGAATTGGAGTGGTGAGCATCCATCCTTTACCTTAAAAGAGTCCATCATGGATCTAGAATCTAATCCAGCGAAAACTTTTACACGTTCCCAGCCTTTCAGCAAGCACTTCTTTCAATTAAAGCCTAGACCGGAATCCGTGGAAGGAGACTTCCAAGAAGAAAGCCTTTCTAAGCAGGAAGCCGCGGCTCTGAACGCTACTATTTTGGTAGAAGCCATTGCCTTCAAGGATATACCCTCCAATGTTGATAAGGATGGAGGATGCTCTTGTAATTTTGAACCTTCAGAAGCCAGTACTGGAATGATGGTATTTGCTAGTGACATGGAAGATAATGCTGCCATCAAGATCAATGGTAAAATGATTCAGTTAAAGGATGACCTACCCCGACTAAAGCAACGTGGAGCGCAGGAGGTATGGATTACTTTAAAGGAAAAAGGAGCAGACGAATTATTCGGAAAACCGCTCAATAGCAGTGGTGACTGGCAAGACGATCTTCTCAAAGGCTTAAAAGAAACAATGATGGCCATGGATGAAATTCCTACCGAACCTAGAATCAAATCGATCGGTACGATAGGAATGGGGCATCGCGGAGTTATCAGGGATCTGTGGAATGATGCAGTGCGTGAGGTTAAGGCCAAGAACAACTATGATGATGTCTTGGAACTACGATATGCGGGTAATGGCTATACTTGTAAGATAACGGCTCGTCAGACCAGCCGACATGATGGCGGCGGTGGTAAATATGAGGGTTTCCTAGAAATCTTATCCGAAGCTGGAAAAAGTCTGAGTAGTTGGTATGTATACGGGGATTGTGGCTGCTAATTGCTTGAAACGATATCCCAAGCTTGAAGATGCAGCTGACTATTTCCCGACGGCTGCATCTTTTGCCAACAATGCTATTTTTTCTCCATTTTTATATTCTATCTCTTCAATAATCTTACCTTCGATATTGAATGCTTTTGCGATACCATGTAGTACTCCATCTTCCCTAAAAGGCAGGATAAACTGCAATTGTCCATTATCATAGTAGTGCTTCCACTCTCCAGTCTTTCTGTTTTTATTAAAGACCCCAACTTTGGCCAGCTGCCCATTATCATGGTAAAACTTCCAAGCGCCTTCTGATCGGCCTTCTGAATACACTCCCTCTTGCTTCAGTTCACCATTTTCGTGATATACTAGCCATTGGCCGGCAAATTTATTGTCAAGATATTCGCCTTTAGAATGCAGTTGTCCACCAGGATAGTAGGATTCCCAAGCCTTGATTTTGAGTCCATTTTCATACTCGCCTTTAGACTGTATTTTGCCCGTTTCGTAGTACATCAACCAAGGGCCATGCTTTTTGCCATGGATATAAACTACCTTAATTTTTTCCTGCCCATTGGAGTGATAACTAATCCATTCTCCATCTACCTTCCCTCTGCTGTAGTTCGCACTTAATTTCAAACTACCATCTTGATAAAAGACTTGGTAGGAGCCATGAATCTTCTCTTCTTCATAGGTAAAGTGCTTCTGGAGTTGGCCATTTTCATAGAACATCTGATAGGCTCCTTGAAAAGCTTCGCCTATCTTGGCACATTTAAGTTTTAGGGGCCCGCTCGGATGGTACTCTAGCCATTGACCAGCAGGCTCTTTTGTCTCCGTGGAGAGTTCCTTAATCTGATAGATTAGACTCGTGTCATTTTCGTAATAGACCGTGTCGAGATAGGTTTGCGAGATCCCTACACGACCTAACAATAGGAGACTACCAATTAGCAGTAGAAAGCGTTTATGATTCAACATAGCGGGGGGATTTACAGGTGAATATCAATGAGGCTATTGCAGTTCAATTTGAAGTCTTGCCCCTTTGGGCCTTTTCTGGTAATCCACTTGCCATATCGTGGTAATCTGATAACTGCCCTCCGCTAAGTCATCTGGTAAAGGGAATTCTATTGTCTTGCGCTCGTCGGGTAACAGACCGACTTTAAAAGGTGGTAGTTGCTTCTTCTGACCACTATCCAGATGCGTAATAGTTCGCAGAATTTGCCCGGTAACCAGTTTGTCTCCACTATTGATTAAATCGGCATAATACATCTTCACATCACTATAGTTAGCCGCTCGCATGTTGGTCACTTTGGCTTCAAAAGCAACGTTAGAAGCTGGAGATTGCAGCACGGGGATGGCAATCCTACCTTGTGCTTGCAGTTGGGATTGCAAGGACTTATCGGCCAAGGCCGGCAGCGATAATAATTCCTCTTCTGCCCGGATGTATAGCTCAGCCCACTTAGTGGCCTCTTCTCCCGCCGGCACCTCAATAGCAATTCTAATCTTCTTGCTTTCATTCGGCGCTAGTTCAAAGGTAGTGGGAGAGATTTGGAGCCATTCGGAGCAAGATCTGGGGGTAGTCCCCGATGGATAACGGAGGGTATTGCCCAAGGAATCTGGCATAAAATCGCCTTTGGAAACGATATAGGTTTTGGGCTCATCCGTCATATTAGTAACGGTGATATGACGATACCCAGATTGTCCGGGTTCCAAAGGGTATTGAAGGCTGGTGGGTTTAACAGAAAAGGACTGTGCTTGACTCCCTTGCACGGATAATACGGCTAAAAGGAGCATCGGGATACGAGAGATCCAGAGGGATTTCATGCAATATGATTTTTGAATATGAACGACAATTTTTATTAGTGCCTCTGACAGCATTTCTATTTTGAGTCAGCTAAAATCTCAATCAATGCTCTCCCGATCATTCTGTCGGGACGCTTATGATCTTCACCTTTGAGTAGACTCCAAAAAATGCCAGAACAGGTCGTATTACAAAAAAAGTACATTAATCAAAGTGCTGTTTCAGCTTTTCGCGTTTTGGTAGAAAAAGGGCTGATTTAGGTAGATCTGGGCTTGTTTTTGGTTAATTCCACTCTACCTCCACACTAACTTCTTTGAGCACTAGTTCAACCGGAGGTACTGGGGTATCTGGTGTCAAGGATACTTTTACCTGCCCTTGCTTCATCTCAAAATGTTCTTCATAAGGATTGCGAAGCTGGATATTATAACTTTCACTGTACGGCACAAAAAGGCTAAATTTACCTTCCTTATCAGTCAGCGCGTGAAAGACTCTTCCATTAGCATTCGTAGCCGTTATTTTGATCCCATTGATCGGCAATTCTCCCAAAGCGGAATAATCATCTCTTTCCAATTTAACCTGACCTTGAATTCGCTGTCCTTTACCAAAGGGCAGCAGCAGATCCTGATTGGTCAATAGCTCAATTTCCCATGCCTCCGCGGTGGTACTGAAGTAGTTGTCATTTGCTGCTCCCAAGCGGAAGATGGTCACCTGATAGGTCCCAGCAGGCATATGCTTAAACTCCGCTTGCCCCCTGGCATTGGAGAATACAGCAGCTTCTTGGACCCGGCTTCGTGATCGGCTTTGCCTCTCTTTTTGTGTAAGATGTAATCGAATATCCGGCATAGGTTCCTCTCCAGGATCCCAAAGGCCGTTGCCATTTTCATCTTTAAAACACAATACCTTCAGGTGGTGAGCCGGGTCTTGCTGCAGCTCCACCCGCATGTCTTTACGAATACCCACTTCAAACTGAGTACTTAGATCTTGCGAAACGGCAGTGGTTTGAGTCGATAGTTGTTCCTGCCTTTTGCTCATTTGTCCACTCAGTAGCAAATGCCAGCCCTTATCGACGTGCCAATCAATATGGGCTCTACCCAATAGACTAGTTGATTGATCCCCAAACTGATAAATCAAGTTACTCGCCACGGAGTAAGAGACTCGGTTTGCCCATAGGCGTCCTCTGGCCATAAAGGGCAGAATCAGCCGACTATCCTCACTAAGTTGTTGATATTTTAAGCCCGCATATAGATTCCGCTTTTGTACCTGCATATGCAACGAATGCCCAGCAGTCTCCAGTGTTAAAGAATCCGATGGTAGCGTGGGTATATCAGCAGCATCTTGGTATTGGTAGTCAATCGAGAAGAACCGGTGTCTGAACCGGCTACGTACTTCCCAATTACCTTGACTAAAGCTCTCCTTTGCATAACTATCTGTCAGACTTCTTAGTGTAGAAAATGATCGATTGACACTCAGCGTGAATGCCCTTTTATGCCGAGCTTCAAATCTCCAGCCCCATTGTGAAGATTGAAAGGGAAAGGAATTGGTTTTGGCCAGTGCTGGCGCATCCTGAATCTGTGACTGATATTGAGATCCAAAAGTTGCCACCGTCTCAGCTCCTAAGAAGACACTATAATCTAAGGAAAATTGTGACTGCTGGTACTTTGGAGAAGTTATCTGCTCTCCTTTTGCAAAATTGCCAGCCGACTTATTGATGTAGTTGCCCCATAGGGAGATTTCTTGCCTCTGGCTCTTGGATCGAAAGGCCAAATTGCCAGTAGCCTGGAACAGACCCGCTTCCGCGAGTTCAAATTTAGGAGTGGCATAATTGATATCCAGCGAGCTATTCAACTGCATAGAGTGTCGCCCTTCATACCGAAGTAGATATTGTTGCGCATTACTGATATAGGCATTATCGCCTCGATCTCGGACATGCAGGTGTTGAACGGAAAAGTAGAGGTTGTCCCTTTCCCGGTAAGGCATGTCCAAAACGAATTGGCTGGTGGCCATTTGCCGCTTACTGTTTGGATCACTGAAATATTCTAGCTCTGTACTAAGTCTTCTATTGTTGCGAATACTCTGACGATTTAAGCTAAATTGCGTCATCCCACTATTGTGATATTGAGCTAGCCCGACCCCCCAATTACTCTCCGTGTCTTTGGCTGTTCGATATTCTGTACTCAGGTATTCATTACTCGCTTCTACTTCCAGCAACTCATCTTGATATTGCAATAAATACCGGTTTTCTGCATCTAGATTACCCTGCAGATTAGGCAGGTTTACATCAACAGCCAGTCGGCCATTGTCCTTGACGTCTATCTGCCCATTTGCTCTCAGCCCAGCTCCGAGCGCCCCATTCCCTCCGGTATTACCCGCAAACAATTCCACCGACAGGTTTTTACCTTTAGTACTCAAATAATCGAATTCATTATCCAGCGAAACAAAGAATATATACCCCTTCACCTTATAGTCCGTCTTGGAGCTTTCCAACATAAATCGCAAAGGCAGCTTCTGGGCGGTAAGGGGAGCTTCTAAATATCGAATCTGATAGGAGAGGGTAGTGTCTGCACCAGCAGCCAAGCTTATTTTCTTCGTAGGCCCCTTGAATATGTCCAGATTCGGATGTGTGAGAAAATCAATTTTTAGATCCTCCGCCACGTTACCTGTATTCCGCACAAAGATGTCGAAGGATGTCTTTTTGCCCTCTTTAGGTATAAACAGCTCATTGGATTCACAATAAGCTTCCCAACTGCGGCTGATGGGTATGAATACATGAAAAGATTGGGTCCCGATAGCTTGTCCAAGCTCGTTATGCAAACTAAGATCGATACGATGGTGGGTGCCGCCTGCAGCGGAAGTTGGGATAGCGAGATCCAGCGTAAGGAAGTTCTTCTGACTTTGCGGTTGTAAGACAAGTTTTTCTGGTAAGGCGAAAATGAGGTGCCAATCGCTAGGGAGTTTTGCCTTCGGGAAAACTGTGATGACTTCTTCGGAGGAGTTGATGATCTTCAGTACGTTAGTCAATTCCCCAAATTCCTCATCAAACTGCAGACTATCTTGCGTAAATACCATTTCAATACCGCCCTTGCCCTCCCCCTGCGCAAGCAGTGGTGAGCCATATATCAAGATAATGGATAGGCAAAGGGTCCGTAAATGTTTCATGATAGTTAACAGCTTCTTTTCTAGCAGCTTGCTTCGCGTAAATGGTCTTACCCTTATACAAAAGAAGTCATTATTTATGTGCTTAGGGTCTAATTTTCTGGTTTTGGTAGGAATCAGCCATCTTTTGGTAGGATTGTTTCTTTTTTTGGTAAGCGCGCACCGAAACGAGACGCATAAACCTATATTTCAGCTAATTACACAACTAATTTTATCTCAATTACTAAAATAAGCGGAAAAGGTTCTGAAAAAGTGGTGGGAGAGCCCGAAAACAGAAAATCAAGTCAGAAAGCCTCCTTTTCCCTTTTACTTTGTAGTGCAATTACAACGAAGCCTATCCAAAACACGGTCTTAGTTTTTCAAAAATTTTTACTCATTACACAATTCAATCGTCATGTCTAAATCAGTAACACTAACTATCCTTTTCTTCGCGCTACTTGCCGCCACTATGAACGCACAAATCCGCAACAACAACTTCGCCGCAGGCGATCAAAACATGGGCGACTTAGATGTGCTAGAACAAGAAATCGCGGTATGCGTAAAGCTCGAAACGATCCTCCAGTTACACGCTCCTGAAGATCCTAGTGTATGCTTTGTATTTGACGAGATGGAAGAATTCAAGCACGGGATCAAAGCTGAGCGCCCAAGAAACGGGGGAACGTACAAAAGCAATGGTGTTCAAAACGGTATTCACCGCTTCGGAGTAGACGCCACCGTAAACTGGAAATTAGACTGGAAAGCAGACATTAATGGAGATCATATCAAGGGAGAAAACTGGTCTGGCAATAGAAGACAAAAACTAGCGATTAACAATATCGGCGCAAGGTTCTCAACGGATCGCGCCAGAAACGAAATCGTACCTACCGATAACGGGGCTGTAGCCTTGAGCAACCGCGATTTCACCATCATCAAGCGCAAAAATGGACACAGCAACATCGGCGAAGCAGCAGACAACCAATTCGAAGTAAAGTGGAGAGTAGGGACGCAAGAAAGACCTCAGCGTGGATCTACTCCTCGTATGAACGAAAAGAGTTTGTTAGAGCAACAAATTGGATCTGAAGCCTTCAAATTTGATGTCATCTTCACACTTTCACAAGACGATCCTTGGATCAACTAATAAAACATGAGATAGAGACGATTGGATTTTCGAGCGATATCAACACACTTTGATATCGCTCTTTTTTTGATAAAGCCTATCGCTTTGGTAAATATTCAGCCGGTAAAGGCAAAGCTTCTGTCTCTCCTAACCAGTATATCTGTATAACCCACCAGCGATCACCATCATTCATCAATTGAATACTGTTAATACCACGCGCAAAGGGTTCTTCATCCTTTTTCGATCGATACGACTTATAAGTACTAAACACATGTACCAAGGACCCATACTCCACCTCTTCACGGCTGATTTCCACTTCATGAAAGCCATTCTCTTCGAGCCATTTACCCGACCTTGTCACATACTCATCTGGGGTCATGATTCGATATCCCACTTTTCCTTCTTTATTTTTACTACTAGGCATGAGCCGTGCTTCGGGGATAAATAGATTCCGAAATCGATCCCAATCTCGTAGCTCTCCCTTTTCCCCCGAAATAGAAGCATAGAGGGCTTTCAGGATATTATCTAAGCTGGCTACATCTTCTGCGTACTTAGCAGACTTAGTATCCTCATCGGTAGATGTTCCAGCTCCTCCTTGCAGGTTGGCCAGATAGACACTAGTTTGCTCCATGTAATTAGAATTCTTGGCGGTAGTGGCCCATTCGTTAGCGATTTTGACGGTGCTGACGGCCTTTTCTTGCTCCCCCTGTGCGTTGTAAATCTTGGATTTCAGCAATCCATAGCGAAAATTGTTTTCACTCTTAGCCAAGGCAGCATCAATCCATTCCATGGCTTGGTTCAAGTCAACTTTATTATGCAGGTAATATTCAGCCGCTCGAAAGTAAGTACGATGTGGAATTTTATCTGGTGCTTTCATGAGTTCTGCCATCTGTGCTTCAATTTTTGAACCTACCTCCACTTCAATTGGGAATTTCACAATCGTATTCTCCCAGGATAGTTGGACCTGACAGGAGTTAGTCGTGATGTCCGTAAACTGCATGGTAAAGGTTTCTACCCCCACCGGGTTAGTCATGGGTTTTACATTGAAGCGGAAAGCATCATTCTCAGCTTTGACTCGCCCACCGGCAATACTCCGCATATTTGTTTTCTTATGGATAATGATGGTCCATTCATTTTGATTCGGAATAGTGTATAGTGCGTAGGTACCAGCAGGGAGATCATTGTCCGCAATCTTGACATCCTCTGTGAAGGATAGCTTGGTGGAAGCATTGGCTCCCGTTCGCCAAATTTCACCATAGGGTACTAGATTACCCATCACTGTTCGCCCTTTGGCACTCGGGCGGGCGTAGGATAGGGTTATTTCGGTTAACCCAACTTCTTGCTTAATCTCGGAAAAAGGACTGAGGGTAGGGGTCTTTAAATTCTGGGAAACCACTTGGGAAAAGACTAGAAGTGCAATAGCTAAAAGACAGGTTTTTCTCATGATTAAGGGTATTTCGTTTTAACCAAAGGTACTGAAAAATTCGAGTTGCGGTTGAGGCTCACCCAGCCGGATTTCATTTGAATAAGTAGCCAAAAGTGGTTACTATTATGAGTGCTAAGACGATTTTGAAAAGTGACACCCGTGAATACCTTGCTTCAATACTTTAGAAAGCCTCACCCCTTTATTTTTGATGGATACAGTGCCATTATACCAGGCGTCGTGACCATCTTGATTATCGTAATCCTAGCTCCACAACAATTGGAAGAGCTCTCCCTTTGGAAAAGGGTCCAAGTGGCCATTTGTATCGGTATAGTTGTTTCAGGTGGCATAGTCGGAGGCGTCTTTTTACTCCAAAAGCTATTTCCGAAATCCATGCAGGTCGAAAGTTGGACCCTTGGAAAAGAAGTGGGTCTGTACCTTTTCATTACCTTCCTAATCAACACCCTACTGTTCTTACTGATGGCAGGCTATATGGTTGGTTATCAGCGATCTTGGATCTCCTTTGCGGAAACTACAAGCTATACCTTGGTCATCGGAATGTTTCCGATTTTTATTCTAGTCCTATTCGAACAGTTATTGCACCAAAGAAAACAACTGAAACGTATCCAAGACATTTCAGAAGCATTGAAAACTGAAAACAAAAGGCTAAAGGAGCTTTCACTCGATGAGCAAGCCCCAAATGAGCTACTACTATGTGCAGAGAATGGCAATTTGGAACTAAAGATCGAGGTTTCAGAGCTGGTATATCTGCAGTCGGATGGCAATTATGTGGAAGTCACTTACCGACTAGGGACAGATGTTAAGACCAAGGTATTTAGAAGTAAGCTAAAGAAAATAGAGCAAATCTTACCGGAAGCCTATTTCTTAAGATGTCACAATCGATATATCGTTGGACGACTGCATATCTACAAAGTAGAAGGCACCGCAAGAAATTTAGTGATAGGATTGAGAGGTATCGAAAAACTGATCCCCGTTTCTAGAGCAAAAGCCCAGCAATTACAAAAGTTTCTGCTTGCTTAGACCGGACTGCTTGCCCGTTCTTACCAAATAGCTCCCATCAATACCATTAGAATAGCATTCTACCAGATCCCCTCTTTAATGTTTGCATATTGGCCTTGCGATTTGCCAACGGGTTCTCTGAAATACCATTACAAGTTACATTGACCATCCTTAAATTTCTTTTTGAAAAACATGAGTACTCTCCATCGCGCCATCACTCTTCCTATCGTAGTCCTGTTGCTTTTGCTGCGAGCTGTTGTTGGCGGAGCTCAGGTTAATAAGCCAGTAGACTGGACAGAGAAAATCAAGCCAGCCTTTTTAGGATTTTCAAGTGGTATGGCTCAGGTGAGCTATCGAGATATGGGCACTTCTCCCTTAACCTATGTCGGCACTCCCATCTTCTTCGCCTTATCTCATACGGATGTGAACCTGAGACATGAATCAACAATAGCCCTTTCCTATTACTTTGGCGAATTCACGCCCCATTCCGTCCAGGTCAATACACCTAGTTTTGTACGCAATATTTCCTTGGATTATCTAGAGTTGTTTGCTTGGCCCAAAGCAGATAAATCTCCTTGGTCCGTAAACATTGGAGGTCAATGGAGTACGAATCTGAACCTGAGGAAAAACCCTAGTTTCCTTAATGCCAGCAAAGGAGTCGACCTGATTAGCTCACTCTTCGCGTTGATTCAACTCAAGCTTGACCTTAATCAGGGTAAGGCTTCAGTTCCTCGCCTCAAGAGGACGTTCGAAGGGAGGCTCGGTATCAGCTTGATGAATGCCACCTTCCGCCATGGATTTGCCTATCTCGGACAAGGAGCGATTCTCAATAATGATGACTTTTTAATGCAATATGAATGGCGCTTATTTTCCGGCTTTCGAGCAAATGGCTTGCTCCGCTATACCCAGTCCCTACGGACTACAAATGCCATTCAGTTGACTTATGTGTGGGATGCTTATAGCGTCAAGGGCTATCACGAGCTAGACGTGGCCCAGCATCTTTTAGAAGTATCATTCTTATACCGATTAAAATAAGCTGTGATGAGAGTCTATCCGATATTAGTCCTGCTAATCGTGAGCGGTGTAGCCTGTGAGAAGGCTTTTTTTAAGCCATCCTTAGACAGCAACGATCCTTTGGTCAATGCGGACTATCTCTGGCAAGTTTGTCGGGAGAAATACGCCTATTTTGACCTGAAAAAGATTGACTGGGATTCCGTTAAGCTCGACTACCAAACTAGAATTTATGATGGAATGTCTAATGATTCCCTGTTTAACGTACTAGGTAACATGCTGGCTAGTTTACGAGATGGTCATGCCAATCTCTTCTCCGACTTCAATACCTCTTTTTTCGGTACGGAATTCCTAGGTCCAGACAACTTTGACTGGCGAGTTATCACAGATCACTATCTCGGGCAGCAGTATATGATTTCGGGACCTTTTCAACACGATTTTCTCTCCAATCGAAGTCTTGGGTACGTCAGGCTATCTTCTTTCCCAGGAGATATATCTACAAAGAGTCTAGATTTTGTACTGACAAGATATCAAGACACCAAAGGGTTGATCCTGGACCTAAGAGAAAATGGAGGTGGGGCAATTAAAGATGTGTACACTGTACTAAATCGCCTTACTGAAACAGAAAGGCTTGTCTATTTCAGTCGAATCAAGACGGGATCAAAGCTTAATGACTTTTCCGAACCAGAACCGGTATTCGTTCGTCCATTCGATGGCGTTCGCTATCCGCATCCCGTTATTGTATTGGTTGATAGAGGGACTTATAGTTCCGGTTCTTTACTCGCCTTGGCCACGAAGGCATTGCCCAATGTCACCTTAGTAGGAGATCAGACGGGAGGAGGGCTGGGGATGCCCAATGGCGGGCAATTACCCAATGGATGGAGATACCGATTTTCCATTACGCAAACGCTGAATCTGGATTTCAGTCCTGCTTGGGAAAATGGTGTACCTCCCGATTTTACTGCCTCCTTTGATTGGGCTAATCTTGCCAAAGACGAGGTACTTGAACGCGCCATGGAATTATTACAATAGCTAGTCTTATCTGCATTTCCTCCTACAACAACCTCAGCTTCCATTTTTGGTCAATTCTTCCCTGTTTTTGGTTGTCTCTCTGCTTTTTTTGGTAAAAACTCCTCTTCCCCAAGGTTTGGACAATTCAATAAATTGCTGATTTTCAATTATTTAACAGACTAACAAGTGCTATTTCCAAAAAGCGAACATATCTGACCAAAAAGCTAAGCATCCGGTCGAAAAACAGAAAATCCAGCGTTTATCCCTCCTTTTCCCCTTTACTTTGTAGTGCAATTACAACGAAGCCTATTCAAAACACGGTCTTAATCTTCAAACAAATTAACGCAAAGCTTAAATTCAAAAGTCATGTATAAAGTATCAACACTAACTATCCTTTTCTTCGCACTTTTCGCCGCCACTATGAACGCACAAATTCGCAACAACAACTTCGCTGCTGGCGATCAAAACATGGGTGATCTGGATGTATTGGAACAAGAAATCGCAGTTTGCGTGAAGCTGGAAACTATCCTACAACTACACGCTCCTGAAGATCCTAGTGTATGCTTTGTATTTGACGAGATGGAAGAATTCAAGCACGGTATCAAAGCTGAACGTCCAAGAAACGGCGGTGCTTATAAAAGCAATGGGGTACAGAATGGCATCCACCGCTTCGGAGTAGATGCTACCGTAAACTGGAAATTGGACTGGAGAGCAGACATCAATGGCGATCATGTCAAAGGAGAAAACTGGTCTGGCAATAGAAGACAAAAGCTAGCGATCAACAATATCGGCGCAAGATTCTCAACCGATCGCGCTAGAAATGAAATCGTACCTACTGACAACGGAGCGGTAGCCTTGAGTAATCGCGACTTCACCATCATCAAGCGCAAAAATGGACACAGCAACATCGGAGAAGCGGCAGACAACCAATTCGAAGTTAAGTGGAGAGTAGGAACACAAGAAAGACCACAAAGAGGTTCTACGCCACGCATGAATGAGAAAAGCTTACTAGAGCAACAGATAGGATCAGAGGCATTCAAATTTGATGTAATCTTCACCTTGTCTCAGGATGATCCATGGATTAACTAAAAAAGAACACACAATCACACCTTACTAGCAAACACTATGTAAAATGGAAGGGAGTTAGACCACAGTGTCTGGCTCCCTTTTCCTTTTCCTAGAATTTCATCCTAACGCTTTTCTACTATCTTTAGAAAATGGAAATTTTCATTTCCATATGACATAACCAAAACCATTCAGGGATGAAGCGGCACCTACTTTACCTACTGATTACCTTTTCTCCACTCTTGGCCAACGGTCAATCTAAACTGGAGCTCATCGTCAAAAATAAAATCGACCACATTTCAAGCCTGGCTAGGGAACCCATGATCGCACAGCATCCGAATAGAAGCCTATTCCTGACCGGCTATCGGAATGACAGTGATAGTCCCCAACTCTGGAAAAGCAACGATATGGGTAAGCACTGGCAAGCCGTGGATGTGGGAAGTGCTGAGGATGGTGCCCAAGGAAATTCCGATGTAGACCTCTTAATCGACGAGGCCGGGACTATCTACTTCCTTAGCATGACCTACACTAAGATACCAACTGACCTGACAGGTTTCGATTTCTCCACACTAAAGGGAGAACAAATCACGCTGGGCATTAGTCGTGACGAAGGAAAGACTTGGAAATGGCAAAACATTTCGAAAGGAGATTATGATGACCGACCTTGGATCCGGAAAACAACCAATGGAGATCTCCATATCATCTGGAATGATGGCCAAGGCGTTCATTATTCCCGTAGCACCGATCAGGGAGAGAACTGGAAACGGCAAGCCAAGATATCACCGAAGGGAGGCTCCAGCTTTCTAGCCGCTGGGCCTGATGGTCAGTTGGCCGTTCGCGTAGCTCCTTTGTCTGCATCAGGTAACAAACTGGATGCAGGGATTGATCTGGTACGGCTCAGCCTTGATAATGGTAGTAGCTGGAAAGATGTGCAACTACCGGGTAAACGAAGTTGGACCCAAGATTTTAGTGGAATCCCTAGATGGGTGGAGCCTTTGTCATTCGATCCAAAAGGTCGCTTATATTCCCTCTGGAGTGAGGGACAGCAACTCAAAATGGGAATTTCATCGGATAATGGCCAAAATTGGAGGGAGCAGCTCATTGCTGAAAGCCAAGACACCCTCTACTACCCCTACATGGAGACAAAGGGGGGGTATACACTCTGTACCTGGGTGGCAGGCTTTAATGATAAGATCAGGCATCATGCTGCCGTCATTCAAGTTGAAGCGGATAATTTCCAAATATTTCACTTAGGACCTCAAAAACTGGATATCCGATCAAGATTTGAAGTCGGAGACAATCAGCTCTCCACCGGAGGCGAGTACTTTCCCATTATTCTTTTAGCTAATGGTAATTTTGGCATGGCCACCACCATACAAAACAAGACGGCAAATCGTCTAGGGTTTACTTGGTGGGAGTTGATCTTAAACAGGTATTGACTAATACCGCTCTCCATATCATCTAGCGAAACTTTTAACCCTTAAAGTAACACGACAAGCAACACTCACTAAACTCCTTATTTAAAGCGAAATACACATGCAAAAGACTTATAAACACTGGACCTTAGCCATCGACACACCTATTGCCTACTTAACGCTCAATCGCCCAGGCAAAAAGAATCGTATTGATACGACTACCCTAACAGAATTAGGGGACATCACTCAATTTCTGTCGGAGACTCCAGCGGTTTGGGTCGTGGTGGTACAGGGTGCTGGTGATTGCTTTTCAGCGGGTGTGGATGTAAGTTTAATTGGCAATATGGTGGGGCAGGAGGAAACGGCTTATCGGGAAAATCTGCGCCATGCTCAATCCTTCCTGGATGTTTTTGAAGCATTGGAAAAGCCGACCATCGCCGCACTGCATGGTGCTGTGATTGGCGGAGGCATGATACTGGCACTTTGCTGTGATTTCCGCATCGCAGCAGAAAATGTAGTCTTCGAACTCCCGGAAGTCAAGCGCAGTATTGGGGTGATCATGGGAACACAACGTATCACTAACACAATTGGCATTGCCCATACCAAGGATATGGTGATGCTAGGCACACCGGTAGGTGCAGAACGCGCCTTGCAAATTGGCCTGGTTAACAAGCTTGTGCCGCTGGATCAATTGGCAGACCAAGCAAAAGCTTTCGCCCAACAATTTCTAGATTTACCCCCCTTAGCCGTCGGCTTGTGCAAAAAGATCATCAATGAAGGTCAATTCCTACAGCGGGCTGGACAAGACTTAGAAATAGAAGCTCAACTGGGGCTTTTAGGTACAGCGGATTTCCAGGAGGCGATTACCAGTTTCTTTGAAAAAAGAAAGCCAGTTTATCAAGGAAAATAAGAAGCCTAGGTATTCCATAGGGTTGCGCATTTCATTGTCGGAAGTCTTAATGTAACTCAAGTTTAATTCCATTCAACAATCCTACGGTAAGAGTGGCATGTTAACCATTTAATACTTACATTTGTCTCGCATTCATATCAAGAAGTACAACAACTGAAACTCCTTTTAACACATAAATTAGGTGAAAAAAGGAATGGACATTTACCTGCAGTACGCCTACAGTTACCCACACAAGTTGGCCTATCGCGAGTTAGATAAACCTTTGACTTTAAAAGAGGTTTGGCAAACTGAGAACCAGACTAAGCTCTTCGCATATCTCCATATTCCATACTGTGAAATGCGTTGTGGGTTTTGCAACCTCTTTACCATTGCCAACCCAAAACAGGGACTAGATAGATACCTGGCTGCCTTGAAACGCGAAGCTCAAGCTTATAGGATGGTCTTACCTGATAGCCAATTCGAGGAATATGCTATAGGTGGTGGCACCCCAACCTTTTTGGATGCGGATCAGTTGGCCAATATGCTGTCTATCTTCCAGGATGATTTGGGCGTCAATACCAACAATAAATATGGAAGTATAGAATCTTCCCCAAAGTCAATTACGCCAGAGAAGATTCATTTGATAGAGGCCTCCGGGATCAATCGAATCAGTATCGGAATTCAATCCTGGATTGAGGAAGAAACCAAGCAACTTGGGCGGCCCCAGTCTATGGATGTAGCAACCCAGGCTGTAGAGCGATTAATGGAATCTAAGATCCCAGAAGTCAACATAGATCTCATCTATGGTATAAAAGGACAAACTGCTGAGACCTGGCAATATGCGCTGGAGAAAACCTTTGCTTATTCACCTACGGAGATATTCCTCTATCCTCTCTACACTCGCCCCCTGACCGGCTTGGCTAAATGGCATGGCCCGCCCACAAACGATATTCGCTTGTCCCTATATCGGCAAGGACGAGATTATCTACTAAGTAATGGCTATCGCCAGGTTTCCATGCGCTGCTTCAGAAGGATAGATGCTCCTATCATTAAATCAGATTATGACGCTACGATTAATGGAATGGTAGGGATCGGTGCCGGGGCGAGGTCCTATACATCCAAACTTCACTATAGTGGTCATTACGCAGTTAGCCGAAAGGCTATTAAGGGTATTATTGAGGAATATTCCAATCAAAAAGATTTTACTTCCGTTCAGTATGGAATACGCTTAAACAAAGAAGAAGAAATCAGAAGGTTTTTGATCAAATCACTGATTGATGGCGGTCAATTAGCTATCCATCAATTTGAGGAAAAATTCCATCAGTCAGTGCTGGACATGGAGGTGATTCAAGATTTTTTCAGCCAAGGCTTTTTGGAACAAGAAGGGGATTGGATTAGGCTTTCAAAGCGGGGATTAGAATTGGAGGATTGGATCGGACCGCAACTATTTTCCAGTCAGGTAAATGACCTAATGAATAGCTTTCAACTGACATAAGCTTGAAACAAGCACCTAAGGATCATGCTAAAAATACTATATCGTGGGCCATTAGAAAGTTGCAACTATGATTGTTCCTACTGCCCTTTTGCCAAAAAGAAAAATACGCGAGAAGAATTGGCCTTTGACCGAGCATGTCTATTGAAATTTGAAAACTGGGTGTCTCAACAAGGTCGAGGAATCAGCCTATTATTCACTCCCTGGGGGGAAGCCCTGATCAGGAAATACTACCAGGAAGCCTTGACAAGATTAAGCTGGATCTCCCATGTCCAAAAGGTATGCATCCAGACCAATTTATCGGGGAACCTGTCGTGGACAGCAAGAGCCAATCCCAAAACCCTCGCCCTATGGACCACCTTTCATCCCACGGAGACCACAGTAGATAAGTTCATTGGGCGGTGTCAGGAACTGATGCAAAATAATATCCGCTTCAGTGTTGGAATAGTGGGGAAGAAAGAGAATTTTCCCTTCATAGAAGAATTGAAGGATAAGCTGCCCCAAGGGATCTACTTTTGGATAAACGCCTATAAGAGAGAGCCCAATTACTATTCAGATGCAGATGAGAATTGGCTACAGAAAATCGATCCCCTTTTTTCCTTCAATAATACCATATACCCAACCCAAGGTAAAGGCTGTGAAGCTGGAGAGACAAGTCTTTCTATCGATGGGGAAGGAAATGTGACCCGATGTCATTTCATTAAGGAGCCCTTGGGTAACATCTATCATCAAGCCCTCGATACCATGCTGCGTGCTAGATCATGTACCAATGATTGCTGCCGCTGCTACATCGGATACATCAATTTGAAGGAACTGGATCTCAACCGGATCTATTCCAATCGGATTCTAGAGCGAATCCCACTTGAATACCATTAATTCAAAGAAATCATAATAACTAAAAACCCATTTGATTGGCTGATGAGTGCATCTAGTTCCATCAAGTATAATCACAAAAAACATTTCTTATCTGACCACAAAAAGCGTTAGAAAACCAAAAAAATCACACCAATGAAATTCCCTAAATTCACCATTTTCAAAGACTCAGCGGGAGAGTTCAGGTTCAACTTATTCGCTGTAAACGGTAGAAACATCCTGAGGAGCAGTGAAGGATACACTTCAAAACAAGGATGTAAACACGGTATTGAATCCACCATTTTCAATGCGTCTCTCCAGGAAAGATTTCGGCCTGCCACCTCAAAGTCTGATCAGTACTATTTTACCCTGCATGCCAAAAATGGAGAAGGCCTAGGCATTTCAGAAATGTACAACTCTACCGCCGCTAGAGATAATGGAATGGAAGCCGTAATGAGGGATGCTCCCGATGCCTCGGTGGAAGATTTGACCTTGAACGATAGCGGCGGAGATGCCCCAGGAAAACCAATGGATCAAGATGATTCTGGGGAGCTAATCACCGTCAGAACGCCAACAATCTTTGCCGGTAAACCGATCAAGGAATTTGATGGCTCTTCTTTTGACTTAAACTCAGCGGTAAAGGTCTTTACGGAATCATACGAGCCCGAAGAACCTATCATCAGCCTGCTAGATAAACTTGTCAAACTGCCGGAATCTGATAAAATTGACACTTTAGTCATCGGTGCCTGGGGAGAGGCTTACGAAAACAGTGCTGACTTTATCCTAGATAAATTGATTGAACTAAAGGGAGCCCTCAAGTCGCTGAAGCACCTTTTCATAGGTGATATGACCTACGAAGAATCGGAGATCTCCTGGATCATACAGGGGAATTACACCAATTTCTGGCAACACTTCCCCGAACTAGAGACCTTTGGTGTGAAGGGGGGTGGCAAGCTTACTTTTGGGAAAGTTAAGCTTCCTAGATTGAAGCATATCGTTATTGAAACTGGCGGACTGGCAAAAGAGATAATTGAAGACCTAAATCGATCCAACCTACCAGACTTAGAATATCTTGAGATATGGCTAGGTACCGATGAATATGGTTGTACGATTGAAATTAGCCATCTACAGCCTATCCTGAACTGTAAATTCCCTAAATTAAAGTATCTCGGACTAAAGAACTACTACCAAGCCGACGAAATGGCTCAGGCACTACAAGGGGCTCCTATCCTGGACGGAATAAAAATCTTAGATGTTTCGATGGGTACGATGACAGATTTTGGGGCTAAGGCACTTTATGAAAATGAGGCCTTGCTACAACTTGAACATATCAATGGTCGATATCACTTCATTTCTAATGAATGGATGCAAAAATTAGCAGATAAGTTCTCGGCCCAAAATATCAATCTTGCCGATCAGGGACCGATTGAGGATGATTATTCTTACGTAGAAATAGGGGAGTAATGCAGCATCTCATTTTTGGCAATGAGCAATCACGCCGAGCTAGGGAATGGCGAAATGTCCTAGGGGATGTTCCGGTGCAATGGGTGAGCTACGAGGAAGTAGCCGAAGGCCATTTACCGCGGATCGAGGAGCCCACGACGGTCCGGATCACCTCACCAGGAGAGGACTTCGGTACCTACAAATTACTGCTCAGTCTTGGTGGATATTCCAAGGCTGAACAGCTTATTTTTGAAAGGGGGAGGGTTTATCATCATCAGCATTGGTACAGGGGCTGGTGCAAGATTCTGGATCGGATTGAGGTTTTCCTACAGGAACAGCCAACATGCCTAGTCATGAATCATCCCAAACCGATCCAACTGGCCTTTAACAAAATCGAATGCCAAGAGCTATTGACTAGTCGGGGAATTCCCATCCCAAAGATCTACTCTAACCATCTGAACAGTTTCCAGCATCTTTTAGCGATCATGGAGGATAAGCAGGTGCCAAACCTATTTTTGAAACCCGCACATGGCTCCAGCGCTTCGGGGATCATGATGTTTAGAAAGAATGGAGAGCGATTGCTTTTAGAAACCACCTTAGGGGCCAGACAAGAGGAGGGAGAACTGAAACTATTCAATTATAAGCGACTGCAGAAATACCATGAGCGCGATTCAATCGAGGCAATTATAGAGAAAATGATTCCCAACAAGTTGCATGTAGAAGAATGGGTTATCAAAAAGCGCTTTCAAGCAAAAAGTACCGATTTTCGGGTGGTAATAATTAACCAAGAACCCATTTTTGTACAACCTAGGCATAGTTGGCATCCGATCACCAATCTGCGCCTAGGTAATGAAAAAGGATCACTCGAAAATCTAGAAGCGGAATGGGGTAGGAGGGTAATTGAAAATGTCAAATCCGTAGCACGGGATACGGCGAGCCAGTTCCCAGGTCTATTTTATGCCGGTATTGATATAGCTGTCGATCGAAAAGGTAGTCCTTATGTCCTGGAGGTCAATCCTTTTGGTGATTTCCTTAAGGATATTTTCATTAGGGGTAAAAACACCTACGAAATGGAGCTATTGCATTGGCAAAAGCATCTAGCCAAGCTACAAGAGCATACAACAATCAAGCATGATCAACTGGGAATTTAATATGAAGGAACAAATTGGCCAATCTGCCAATGTTCTATTTCTAGTACTTGATGCCCTCCGGTATGATGCTGCCCAGCATTTGTTTCTGCAAGGTCAACTCCCGAATTTCTCCAACTATTTACCGAGCACCGGCTGGGAAAAACGCTATTCACCCGCCAGCTTTACCTATCCGGCGCATCAAGCTTTTTTTGCGGGTTTTCTTCCCACTAAGGTAGATCAAGCAGTGACGCCTCGGCATTTTGCCGCCGAATTTCAAGGCAGTGTCTCCACTACCGATCAAACCTATCTTTTCCAAGAAGCGGACATCATCACGGCCTTGAACAAAATCGGCTACCGTACAGCCTGCATCGGCGGTGTGGGTTTTTTCAACAAACAGACTGCCGTCAGTAAGATATTACCAGATCTCTTCCAGGAAAGCTTTTGGTCACCGGCATTGGGTGTCACCGAGCCAGATTCTACCCAAAATCAATTTGGTTTGGCAGTCCAATGGCTACAATCCATTGATTCGCCCTTCTTCCTGTATATCAATGTCTCTGCCATCCATCAACCCAATTGTCATTACCGAAATACCACAACGGATTCGCTGGAGTCTCATCAAGCTGCCCTAGAATACGTGGACCAGCAATTACCCCTCTTAATGGATGCCATCCAAGCCAAAGCCCCCGTATGCTGTTTCATTTGCAGCGATCACGGTACGGCCTATGGCGAAGAGGGGCACTGGGGCCATCGCAATGGGCACAACACAGTCATGGAAGTACCCTACCTAGACTTTTTGCTAAACTAGAAGGATGGTCTG
>JABSSL010000136.1 GCA_013214355.1 Saprospiraceae bacterium
TAGCGCCTTTCATCACAAACCTCAATCTTTTGTAGGAAAGCGCTCGGCGACTGTAGATAAGGACTAACTGTTCCCCCTGCGATCCAAATCGTCCCATCCGCCGCTGTAAAAAGCCGTATGATCCGATTGGAATATAAACTAGAGGGGAGCTGGGGATCAGCTTGAAACAACTTGGACTCTCCTGAGATCGGATCGTAACAGTACAAGCCTTCCTCGAAAACTGCAAGCCAGAGTCGGCCACAGTTGTCCTCGGTAATCGAGGATATAAACAAGGATTCATCATCTTCGGCCACCGGAGGATTTCGAAAAGCGTGGGATTGTATTTTTTGGGTTCTGGGGTCCAATTCAAGTAAGCTACCCGCTGCCGTCCCTATCCAGATCTTTCCCTTTTTATCTTCATACATACTACTAATGTGTAGCGTACCAGGATTGGGTCCCCCCTCAAAATCAATAGCTGACTGCTGTAGACTATTCTTCTCTTGCACATACTGAAATAAGCCTCCAACTTGACTTATATCCGCAGCATAGATATCCCCCGCACCAAACCATAATTTACCTTGATCATCCAATGTCACCGTTTCCACTCTACTCAAACTCGTCATTCTCCCATCCATCTCCACCTTGTCAAAATGAGTAAACGACTTATCGGCTCTATTGAAAGCTAAAATTCCTTTGACGGTAGCAAGCCAAAGGTTACCATTGGGGCCCTCCACCATATCCACAATGGAATTTTCCAAAATAAGATTACTGCCTCCCCGAAATTTGTAGTGCTCAAACGCTCCGGTGGTAACATCAAACTGATAAAGGCCATTGCCCTGACTGGCCACCCAATACGCTCCATCAGAATCGATGATCAGTTTTTCAATTTGATTTTGTCCTTCACTATTATTTTGGTCGTTGTCAAAAAAGTAGGAGCGAAAATGCTCTCCATCAAAGCGGTGCAAGCCATCGGACGAAGGAAACCAGAGAAAACCAAAGGAGTCTTGCGTGATCCGGCTCACCATATTCGCTTTCACTCCTCCAGGAATCACTATATTTTGAAAGCTCAGGTTTTGAGGTAGTGAGTTAGATTGAGCCCCCAGCGATACCGAAAAGAGGAATACGGGGAGGAAGCTTTTCCAATACTTAAGAATGGGTAATATGCTTTTTTCTTCTGGCAATCTCTGGACCAATTTTGATTGATCCCAAGTTATTCATTTGCGTGGAGATTGGAAATAGAAAAGGGAGGATTTGAAAGCCCCTGGCTCAGCCTATTAACTCAAAGAGTTAAAATCTATTGACTTACCGACATTCTCGAGGATCAGAATCTTTCTTAGTACTCTGTAACATAAGTAAGTGTAAAAGCAGCGCGGCAAATATGCGAAGCGTTGCCCCATCATGTCTCAGGGAAACTTCTGATTTTTTGCATGGGTCTTCTCCCAATAAACTTATGTTCCACAGTATTGAAGTACTTAGTTTTACAGATTGATTATTTTCGGTATGATATCTTGAGGAGTTTCATGATTTCCCATGGCATTAACTTGTTCAAAGTACTCATACCAGCCTGCCGCTTCCACCATAGCCTCAAATTCCCTGGCTAATTCGACGGTAGGCAACATCCAGATACCGAAGAAATCGTAATCTATTTTATGATGAGTTTCAGCTTCAACTACTCCCCAACTTATAATCTCTATTCCCTTGTCTAAGAATTGTTGAATAGCAGGACCTACCTTTTCCATATAGTTTCCACGCTCTTCCATACTTAGGTTTAGCCAAGTAGATTTGGCTTTCCACAGCTCAATATAAGTTTTCATAAATTCAGTTATTTAGATGGATGGAATTGATCAAATCGGCTCTTCTAAAAAACATTTGGTCCCTTGGGGTATACATGGGTTACACGCTTAATGCTCAGACTGATAGGTGGAATATAGTTTCCTCGGTTCAGCAAGGTAACTTAGTTCCAGTTCAAGCAGTTGTTGAGTTTCTTCTTTACTGTATTTTCTTTCAAGGACAGATTGAAAGTGATAATCACCATCTTCCACCCAAGGGTCCATCAGGAACAAGTAGGTCCAGGTTCCATCTTCGTTTTGCCTCGTGGGGGTGAGCCAACGGGTCTTGAGATATTGTTCTTGCATGGTAGGCGATTTATCATTATTAATCACACCATAGAAAATGTCCCGTATCCATTTTTCGTAATCTTCTTTGGCCTCCGCTTTTATGGTGGCGGTAATAATTACCACCTTTTCCCCTTTCTGAGCACGCATTTCTTGTTTAGATTGGGCATAGGAAACCTGAGTTAATAGGAATAATCCCAGGATGCTTGTTATTTTAAATGCTAAGTTCATTATGATCATGTTTAGATTTATGCTAATAGAATTTGAATGGATCAAATATCCCATCGAAAATCTCCAGATGCTAACACTCTCGTTACCATCTTTGACACAAATGTTCCACAGCACTGAAAATCAACCCTTTGCAAACTCCGAAGGAGAACAATTATATTTTTCCCTGAAGCATCTTGCGAAGTAAGATAAATTATTGAAGCCTACCTGATAAGCAATTTCGGAAATGTTATCGGCGCTTTCGCTTAATAGTAGATGAGCCTTTTCTAAACGAAGATTACGCATAAAGTCCGTGATGCTCATTCCGGTAGTCGCTTTTAACTTACGATACAAATGAGTCCGACTTAAATGCATGGCGCTAGCAAAGTTCTCGGCACTAAATTCAGCATTGGATAAATTTGTTTCAACTACCCTTATCGCTTCTTTAATGAAAGCCACCTCGGCATTACTAATTCCTTTTTTTCCTTTTGGTAAAAAAAGGCTTTGTTGATATCGTTGCTGCAATTTTTGCCTTTGTTTAATCAGATTAGCGCATCTCACCTTCAATTCCTCACTATTAAAGGGCTTAGCTAAGTAATCATCAGCACCCGTTTGTAAACCCTTGATTCGGCTTTCCACATCGGCTTTGGCCGTTAATAAAATAATGGGGATATGGTCTGTTCTCGGATCCGTTTTAACCTTATCACAAAAAATAACACCATCCATGACGGGCATCATGACATCTGAAATAATTAAACTGGGAGTTTGTTGCAGCGTTTGTTGCCATCCGACAGCCCCATTTTCAGCCTCTATGATTTTGTAGAGGTGTGTCAGTTGTGCTTTTATGAAAGCTCTGACTTCTTCATGATCCTCTACTAATAGGACCGTTGGTTGTTGTTTTAACAATGACGCAACCGAAGGCACCGATTTATCTTCGATCAAGGTATTGGTGATCTCTTTCGGGCTAGATTCAAGCGTATTGTTAGGTTCTTTTTCCCAAACATTGGCCTTCGCAAATTCTAAAGGCAGTTCAACATGAAACCAGGTCCCTTCTTTTTCAGCACTAACGACCCTAATATTACCATTATGCAATTTCACCAACTCACGCACTAATGCCAGCCCGATGCCAGCCCCTTGATGCCTGGTATCTCCGGCCTGATAAAACCGATTGAAAATCTTTTGTTGCTCATTGGCAGGAATCGGAGTTCCACTATTACCAACTCTGATTTTCAACGCCTTATCATATTCAACTTCAAACACTACCCAACCCTGCTTTGGAGCAAACTTGAACGCATTGCTGAGGAGGTTAAATACTATTTTTTCCAGCTTGTCCTTGTCCAAGCTAAGTGAAGATGCTTGCTTAGGGATTTCAAGTTTGAATTCCAGTTGTTTTTGCTGAGCCAAAGACTGAAAATTACCAGCTAATTGGCGTAGCAAGGAAAAGGCTTCCACTGATTCTACCTCTAGCTTGAGCATACCGGCTTCTAATTTGGATAAGTCCAGTAATTGATCAACTAGATGTAAAAGTCGTTCGGTGTTTTGATGCAATCTGAAGAATGTGATCTGATCTTCCTTGTTTTTGTTTTCTGCTAATAAGGTTTCCAAAGGTGCTTTAATCAAGGTTAGAGGAGTGCGAAATTCGTGAGAAATATTCGCAAAAAATTGGGCGCGTAATTGATCCAACTCCTGTACTTTCTCTTTTTCAATCTGTTCTAGTCTCAATCGGTTTTTTAGCTTTTCTCTTTGAATAATTTGTTGCCTAGCCAGAAAAAGAGTTGCCATGGTCAATAAAAAGTAAGTGAGGTAGGCTATTTTACTACGCCACCAAGGAGGGAGGACAATAATATCTAAAGTTGCTATCTCTTTCGAAGTCTTTCCGAATTGATCTCTTGCCTGATACAAGTATTGATAAGTCCCAGGTGCTACATGGGAATACGTCACACTATTGTTAGACTTAATCCCGATCCAATCTCTGTCTACCCCTTCCAGTTTTTGTAGGAAATGGTTTTCGGCATTTACCGCAAAATTGATGGCATCGGGTACAATGCTAAAAGTATTCTCATCGTAGGATAAGGTAAGGCTAGCTATTCGTTTGAGTTGGGCTGTGTTATATTTAAGCTCTCCGTTTACAGCGAATTCCTTTATATATAATGGAACCAAAGAAGAAGCGTTATTGAAAATCTTGAATTCAACAATTCCCTGATCCTCTCCGCCCCAAATTCTTCCATCAGGAAATGCAATGAGTGATCGCTCGACACCCAAAGAAGTACGATAATTTTCTAAGGCGGGGAAATGATCATAAGTCAATGCCGAGTTAAATTCAAGATATTCGCCTATCGAAGAAATAATGATGTTTTGATTGGGGGCGATCACGAGCTCTCCCATAAAATTTTGCGCATATTTACTACTACGATAGCTACGCCAGGACCTATTCTTCTGATCATAACTTACCAGACCATCACCCAAAGTGGTCAGGTAGATAACTTTGTTTTGAGTCTCTGCAACATCATAGATCTTCAAATTGGTTAGCCAGGATCCCCCACCCTGATGTTTTTCGTAAGGTAAAATCCGTTTCCTTTGGGGATCAAAAACCAATACCCCCGGGTTAGCCCCAACCCATAACATTCCACTATTATCAAAGTACAGTTTATAGATTTCCTTCCTGCCAATTTGTTCAACTGCTTCGATTAATACTCCCTCGCCTGTCTCTATGGATCGCAAATCTAGTCGGAATACTCCCTCGCCAAGAGTGCCTAGATATAATTGTTGGCCGTGGCAAACTATTGTCGAAATATGCTGATTGTCAATCAACTCATTGCCAACCAGAAACTTGGTAAAATAGGGCACCCCATCTTTACATAAATAAAGTCCTTGGTCCGTTCCGATCCAGATTCTTTCTTGCTCATCTTCGCACAACGCATCCAACCATTGATTGTGCTCAATTCCTAAGAAGTTCTTTTCATCAAATATCAATGAAAAACTATCATTTGGTAGATCGTACTTGATCAGACCATTTCCATTTTGCGTGCCTAAGTATAAGTACTTCCCATCATTTGAAAAGAGATCTGCCCTTAACCAGTTTCTTTGCCTACGGAATGGCTCTTTCCCAATGGAATGATAGAACGATCTCAACCAAGTCTCATGGTCAATCACTCGGGTATTGTTTTGCCGTTTTATAAGTCTAGACAAACCATTTCTAGTGCTCAACCACAAGTATTTCTGCTGATCATACCTAATCGAATTAATCGTCAAACTTTCAGCAGGTAGTCCCGTCGCTAAATTGTAGGTTCCAAGCAAAGCACCATTACAGCGATCAAATTCTGCTAATCCTTCTCTTTCACTGCTTACAATTAGGGTGTTATCACTATATGGCAAAATATCGAGGACAACATTACGGGCCGTAAATGCCCTATTCGCAGATATTATTCCATCGGACAATGCTTGACCGCTTAAGGGATTATATCTCCATAAACCTTCATTGAAGCGTCCTACCCAGAGTAGTCCTTCTTGTTTATCCGCAAACATCCTGATGTACTGATGGGATAAATACTTTTCGTAGCTCTTTTCAAATGGGAATAGGCGAAATTGCTTCAAGCGTTTATCAAATTGGTATAATCCAAATCTTGAGCCTAGCCATAATATATTTTCCTGAATAGGGCATTGAACCATTTCTCCTAAAATCCCTGCTTCTTGAGCCTTGCTTGTATCTAAAGGGGAATAGTTAAAAAATTGCCCCTTGGATCTATCATAATAGCTCAAGGTAAAATTATCCGTACTTATCCAGAAGTTTCCACTATCTTCTTGAATAAGGCTTATTATATTATTGCCTTTCGGAGAAAAAGGATCATTGGACTCATGGATGTGCGTAATTGTATTTTCTGTGGATTCATTATATTCAATTAAACCATAAGCATCGGTGCAAATAAAAAACCAATCCTCATCTGCCTGATTTCTGATAACCTTCTTTACCGATAAGGAGCTTAAACTTAAGCCTTCGTCATTTCTAATATCTACCTGTTGGAGCGTAGTCCCATTGAATGTAAACACCCCATTCTTGGTTGAAATCCACATCACCCCATTTTCATCTATTAGCGTGTGATTGGCATTTCCTAAATCTAACTCATTAATGGTAGGGTCATCAACGACTTGGAAACTATCACTGAGCACCTGTGCCTGAGAAATGGAAATGAGTAACTGAAATATCAGAATGGACATTATGAAGGGTTTATGCCCCTGAAAGGTGTATGCTCCGCAAGATCCAATGGAAAACTCCCAAATTATCTTCTTCAAAAGTTTTTATTTAAAATTGGTTTTGTATACCTGCATCCAAATCTTACGCTGCAATGCGTAATTTCGACTACTGAAGGTAACAAATCGCCAATGATTCCCTTTCCCATCCAGACAAAGGAATCTATCAAGTATGTGTATAGAATCATCTTCTCCTTAGTGGATAAAAAACTTCAACCCATAATTCATCTTCTTGACAAGAAGTGCCGACCGTTCCAGAAGATGAAGGTAATGTTAACTTAACTTCAGTGCCTTCAACCGTTTGTATCCGGTGGCTTGTCTAGCAACTTCTTCTAATGCAACTTTCATATGGGCTAGAGGCAGAACTCAAAAATTGATACAACTACTCTAAAAATCTGCTGTCCTTTTAGAAAAGCTGAATAGAGATAATAGTAATGAAAAAAACCACTGTAATTCTCCTCACTGTATTGCTGGTCTATAGCCTACATAGTCAAACGAAACGAGCGCAATTTTTTGACGGTTTAATTAATGCCCATGATATCCCGGGTCTATCCATTGTCCTGATCGAGGATGGCAAAGTCGTTTACAATAGCGGCCATGGTGTCAGATCAAACGACACCAAAGTACCTGTCGATACTCGAACCATTTTTTCAGCGGCTTCCTTGAGCAAACCCGTTTTTGCCTATGCCGTAATGAAATTGGTGGAATCCGGTGTATTTGACCTGGATAGACCGCTCTATCAGTATCTGGAATTTAAGGACTTGGCTCACGATGAAAGGTACAAACGCATCACTGCCAGGATGGTATTAAGTCATTCGAGTGGTTTACCCAACTGGAGAAACGGCAAGCTAGCCTTACAATTTGATCCTGGAAAGCAATATTCCTACTCGGGTGAAGGATTTGTGTACCTCGGGAAGGTCATTGCGCATCTTCAACAGAAGGAGATTGGACAAGTGATTGAAGAATTGGTATTTCAGCCTTTAGAAATGTCAAACTCCAGCTTTAGCTGGCAGGATAGATTTGAAGCCAACTTCGCTCCACCACACGATTTTATGGGGTACCCTATTCCCAAAAGAAAAAGACGAAGCAGTAATGTGGCTGCCTCGCTTCAAACCACGGCCGAAGACTATTCGAAATTGATCTTGGCTTTATTGTATGATATTGAACGTAAAAAGCCCACAACTATTGACATGCAATCAGCACAAGTCGCCGTTCCAGCGTGGGATAATCTTCATTGGGGCTTAGGCTGGGGCATTCAAAAGACGAAAAAAGGCAAGGCCCTCTGGCAATGGGGAGACAATGGCACGTACAAAGCCTTTGCCATTACCAATCTTACCACTAGAAAAGGAATTGTCTTTCTGACCAACAGCGAAAACGGGCTAAGAATCGTCCCAGAATTGATCCGACACGAATGGGATGAGGGATGTCCTGCCTTTGATATGATAGACTATAGCACTAAGGACCAACCTTACCAGGCCCTATTGAGAAAGATTGTTAAAAACGGGTATGATGATGCTATCGTAGCCTACCTTGATCAATCACAAGCCCATCATGATACCAACTTGATTCGTCAACATCAGATGAGAAGAATAGGCTATCGGCTCCTGAGGGAGGGACGTTTTGAAGATGCAAAAAAGGCTTACAGATCTAATGTTGTAGCCTATCCGTTCTATAATTCCTATCTGCAATATGCCGACTGCTGTCTGAAAAGCGGCGATTTTGACGAGGCAAAAACCTATTATCTAAAAGCAAGCGCTTTACAGCCTGACAACCAAAGGATCATTACCCTTCTTTCGCAATTGGACCCCAGCACTACCCAAGCCAATGTCACCTTCAAGCTGAGGCAGACCAATTACATGTATTCCAGACTGATCACGATTGCCGGAGATTTTAACAACTGGAACCCTATGATACATCCATTTGTAAAACAAAATGGAGAGTGGGTTTGCAGACTAGAATTGAAGCCTGGAAGGTACCATTATAAATTCGTGATAGACGGAGTATGGACTCTAGACCCCGAGAATCCCAATGCCGAGTTAGACGACAATGAAAACTTCAATTCTATCCTGATCGTAAAATGAGAAGATTAATTGGGCCTGTTGTTTACACAGCTAAAGCATTCAACCGCTCTGCCGCTCTGTGATACTCTTCACTATACTTGGCCACTAATTCACCTGCTGATAATACCTCATCAATATTTCCGATACCTTGACCACACCCCCAGATATCCTTCCAGGCTTTGGCCTTGGTATTGCCACCGGAGCCAAAATTCATTTTGCTCGGATCACTCTCTGGTAGATTATGGGGATCTAAGCCAGCATTTTCTATTGATTTCTTTAAATAGTTACCATGAACACCCGTGAATAAATTAGTGTAGACAATATCCTCCGCTTTCCCATCGACAATGCCTTGTTTGTAATCATCGTTTGCCCTAGCTTCTTTAGTCGAGATAAAGGCACTACCAATGTAGGCAAGGTCGGCGCCCATGGCTTGTGCGCTCAAAATGGCAGCTCCAGACGCAATGGACCCTGACAGGGCTACCGGTCCATCAAACCAGGCTCTGATTTCCTGGATCAAGGCAAAGGGAGAAATAGTTCCTGCATGGCCTCCTGCACCAGCAGCTACAGGAATTAATCCATCAGCCCCTTTTTCAATGGCTTTGTGGGCAAATCGGTCATTGATCACATCGTGCAATACCATACCGCCCCATTCATGCACGGCCACATTTAACTCTTCTCTGGCACCAAGTGAGGTAATCACCAATGGCACTTTCCACTTGGCACAAGTATGCATATCTTCTTCCAAGCGATTGTTACTCCGATGCACAATCTGATTGACCGCAAATGGAGCGGCAGGCTGATCGGGATGATCTCGATCATGAGCCGCTAATTCTTCTGTAATTTGGTGAAGCCACTCATCTAATTGGGATTGTGGTCTTGCATTTAAAGCAGGAAATGATCCAACAATACCCGCTTTACATTGCGCAATGACCAGTTCTGGGCCTGAAATGATGAATAGGGGCGCGCCAATAACAGGGAGTCTCAAGCGGTCAAATAGTGGTGGAAGTGCCATAATTAGTTTTTATTTTTTTGTCAAAGGATCAATCAAGTAATGAGAGGTCTGCCTATTCATCGATAGTTTCTCATGTAAGGCGCTCGCCTATTCTTAAGTTTCGTTTTCCAGGCTAAAGCTACTTGCAAAGTCGGAAATCGGAAGTCGGAAAAAGGCCTAAATCGGAGGCTTTTCCGACTTCCGCCTTCGCATCTGTCTGTTCTGGCGAATGCCAGGCAGGCTTCCAATTTCACAAAGACATACTAACAGTGTGGAGACCTATAGTCCAATTTACAAAAACGCTCTACATGTGAAACTACTGGTCCTCTTTTATAATTTTGGTCGTTTCTGTCTTTGGTTCAGAAATGCTACATTGTATAATATCCTTCTTGGAAAAATGTTCAGCTGCAGCAATTTCAAAAAGGTCAAGTCAAAGATCCTGTGCATCTTTTAGAAGGAGCGAACAAAAATAGTGGAATATTCTGCTCATCCTATTTCTTAAGTTCTCACATAATTTTTCATGAAGAAGATCTTACTATCAATTTTGGGGCTTGTGTTAGTTGTGGTGTTGGCGTTTACGCTCTATTTATGGATCAGCGATTGCGGTGTTTCGCCTTTTAGATGTGGAGATTATCCAACAGCTGGCGAAGTTACTACCAAAAAAATAGACGTAGGTGGTGGACCGGAAGATATGGCCATTGATTATTCTTTGGGCTATCCCAGCATCATTGTTTCCTGCAAAGAGCGCCGAAAAGAAAATGAAGAAATCGGCAGCTTCTACCGTATTGATCCCCAGACCAACCAAAGCAAGCAACTACATATCGAACCAGCAAACTTTGAGATCTTCCCGCATGGCATCGATATCGTTACCATTGATTCCATCACCTATTTATATGCCATCTCTCATCATCAGGAAGGAGATGCGTGGCGGCATCCTGTTTTCCGCTTTGAAATCAAGGGGGACACCTTAGCTTTGGATGAGTCCCAAGTCTTTGAAAACGCACTTATGAGTGTACCCAATGATTTGGACGTTCTATCGGATGGTAGTTTTTATGCAAGCAACTACGTCCCTACAACAGATCCAAATGAAGTAACTAAGGCGGTCTTGGGCCTAAAGACTGGAAGTATCGTCCATTACGATGGAAAAGGGAATTGGCAGATTGCAGAAAAAGACCTCTGTTTCCCCAATGGTATCTGGATAGATGAAGCCAAAGATCTATTATTCGTGGCCAATGGGGCCTGTCATGAAGTCCTACGTTTTGAAATAAATGGGGATGGACGCTTGAATACGAACTCAAAAGAATCGACCGCGCAGCAAAGTGAAAAAATCACCCTGGGAGATAATCTTTTGTTGGATAATGAGGGACGACTTTGGACCGCAGCCCATCCTTGCCCACTCGATTTTTCGGCACACGCTGAGGATAGCCAGGAAAAGTCGCCGGTACAGGCTTTTATGATCGACCCGATGACCCTAAAGGCTGCCAAAGTCTTCCAAAACAATGGGGACCTCATTAGCGCTGCCTCTACAGCTTTGTTCATCAACCAGCGATTGTACATTTCTCAGGTATTTGATCCTTTTGTTTTAGTGGTAGAAGGGATAAATCTGTAGAATTTGATCGGTTAAATGGGATGGCTAGTAAAATACAGTGGCTGGACTTTTCTTGCGTAATTTAAAGAAACGAAGTACTTGATAGCCTTTGGAACAAATGCCTAAATTGACAATCCGATATATAGTTTTATTTTTAGTATTCTTATGTTCGGTCCCCCTAATTGCCCAGACGGATAGGTGTGATACCGCTAAGGAACTAATGGTCTATCCTGATTGCCGAACAGCAGAAGGGGACACCAACGACCTGAGTGATTTTACAACAGAAAATTCCTGCAACGGAAACACCGATGATGATGGCTGGTATCGATTTCGAGCGGTTAGCCCATTTACCTTGATCCGGGTTTTTAGTGACCGGGATGTAGAAATTGGGCTTGCAGTATTTATTAATTGCAATACTGAGATCGCTTGTGTTGACGGTACCGAACCAGGAGGAAATGGAAGCTTGCTGGTGGAAACTACCCCTGGAGAGAATTATTTTATACAGGCCTATGACGTCCGTGAGGGAGGAGGATCATTTTTGATTTGCGTCCTATCCAATGAAGCGGAAGGAAATTTGCAAAGTGATTGTGATCAAGCACAGGTGATTTGCAAAGATGATGTCATTCTCTTTGACCCCCTGGGTCCTGGTGAGGATGATTTTGCTTTGGCAGACAATTTTGAGGGCTGTTTAAAAGGTAGAGAAAACCGATCCGCCTGGTACTATTTTGCAATCAACCAGAATGCGCCTCCAAATTTAGACCTCTCCTTCGTAATTACGCCTGAAGATGAGACCGATTATGATTTTACCATTTTTGGACCAAATGTACCCTGCGATGCCTTAGGCGCTCCCGTTCGATGCTCTTGGGCAGCCATTACTTGCGACTTTTGTCCGCAAACCGGTTTGGGCTTCGGCGCGAATGATGCCGGAGAGGATGCCCATGGAGATGGCATGGTGGCACCACTGATTGTTCAGCCGGGCGAAGGGTTCTTCTTGTTAGTGGATAACTACTTTAATAATACCACCGGATTTGCGCTGAAGTGGGGAGGAGCTGCGGCTCCTTTCTTAAATTGTTTGGCCGAACCGCCTTGTGGTGTCTTTGCAGATGCTGGCGGACCACAATTCGTCTGTGGAGAAACGCAAGTTCAGCTGAATGGATCGGTAAGAGGGACAAATGGAACGTTTGAGATCCATTGGGAAGACCAAAATGGATTGACTTCGGCTTTTAGCCAGGCGAATGTGAGTCAGCTTGTCTTGACTTTACCCGCTGATTTTACGGAGACCTTGCGATATTTCCTGACGGTTAACCAAAATGGATGCAGACATACGGATGTGCTCACTATCCAGAAAAGTTGTGAAAGCCCAGATCCCTTACCTTGCCCTGAAATCCTCAGTGCTTACTTTGATCTCAATCCCCTCAATTGCCAGGATCTCGAGTCCGGTAGTATCCTAGTTGGATTGATTGAAGGAGGTACTCCTCCCTATCAATTCCAAATCAATGGAACCGAGTTTCAATCCGTAAACACTTTCTCTAATCTTGAAACGGGTACCTACTCAATAGTCATAAAAGACAGTCAAGGTTGTCAGATGGATACGCTCTTACAACTCAGCGATGCACCAGCCATAGAATTTACGCTGGGGCCAGATCTAGTGATTAATCAGGGAGATACGGTGAATATTGCGGTCAATAGTTCATTACCACCAAAGCAAATTCAGGAAATCCAATGGTCCGCACCGGGGGTGACTCCCTGTGATCAAGCTCCCTGTTTGACCGCTACTTTTGCCCCCACTACTTCCCTAGAAATTAGCGCCACTCTCCGAACGCTGGAAGGCTGCGAAATTCAGGATGTGGTCAACATAGCGGTCAACAGTAGATCAAATATGTACATCCCCTCCGCCTTTTCACCGAATGGAGATGGGATCAATGACACCTTTACCGTTTTTACCGATGTCGGCATTTCGAAAATAACCTCTATACAAATTCTGGACCGCTGGGGCAATCTGGTTTTTGCCCAAGATGATTTTGAAGCAAACCAGGAATACTTGGGATGGGATGGAAACTTTAGAGGTCGCCCTTCTTCCCCCGGCGTTTATGTGTATCTGATTCAAGTTCAATCCGCTAATCAAGGCCTGATGACCAAGAGTGGAGAAGTGGTTTTAATCCGTTGAACAATTCGCAGACTTAGCATCTTACACCACACCTCACTCCTCCAACTTCAACACCCTACTCGTATAATCCCGCGTTCGCTTACACAACTCCGGATCGGCAATCAGGGATTGGCCGTAGGAGGGGATAAGGTTGGTCAAGGTAGTTTGCCAGTTCTCGCTCTTGACGTCATCGGGGAAGCAAGTCTTCAATAGATCAAGCATGATGGTCACGGCGGTGGAGGCGCCGGGGGAAGCCCCTAATAAAGCTACGAGACTCTTATCTGCACTGGATACGATCTCTGTTCCAAATTTCAAGACACCTCCGTCTTCCTTGTCTTTCTTGATAATTTGTACCCGTTGGCCAGCGGTGATCAACTCCCAGTCTTCCATTTTGGCTTCCGGATAAAACTTTTGTAGGAAAGCGAAGCGTTCCTCCGGAGATTGGAATACTTGTTTGATCAGATATTTGGTAAGGCCAATGTTTTGGATGCCGGCGGCCAGCATGGGCCAGACATTGTGTACCTCGATGGATAAAGGTAGATCTAGATAAGAGCCATTCTTGAGAAATTTAGTGGAGAAGCCTGCGTAAGGGCCAAATAGTAGAGATCGTTTTCCATCTAACATTCGTGTATCTAAATGCGGGACGGACATAGGAGGTGACCCTTTAGCCGCTTTCCCATACACTTTAGCTTCATGACGGCTCACCACCTCTGGGTTGTTACAGTAAAGGAATTGCCCACTCACTGGAAATCCCCCGTATCCCCTGGCTTCCGGAACATCTGACTTTTCTAGCAATGGCAGCGCACCGCCGCCCGCGCCAATAAATACAAAATCACTATAGATTTCTTTTTCTTCCTTCGTCTCCAAATCCTCCACCTCGATACGCCAGCGACCATCTTTTTCTTGTTTCAAATCTTCTACCTGGTGCCCCAAGTGTACCTCTACTCCATCACAGCTTTGCAAGTATTCGATCATACCACGTGTGATGGCACCAAAATTCACATCCGTCCCAATGGCCATGCGCGTCACCGCGATTTCCTCTCCGCGATTGCGGCCATCCATCATCAACGGCAGCCATTCTGAGATCTCATTGAAATCTTCTGAGTACTCCATGTCCTCAAACATGCCATAGATACTCAGTGCCGTATGGCGCTTCTGTAGAAATTGAATGTTCTTTTTCCCCCATACAAAACTCATGTGGTCAATGTCATTGATAAAGGGGCTACCTGTTCTCACTTTCCCATTCTCTTTGAGATAGGCCCACAGCTGCTTCGACTCTTCAAAGGCTTGACTAATCTTCAAAGCTTTCGAGATATCCACTACCCCACTCTTCCTTTCGGGCGTATAATTCAATTCACAGAAAGCAGAGTGACCGGTTCCAGCGTTATTCCAGGCATCCGAGCTCTCAGCGCCTACTTTATCGAGGCGTTCATAGATGCTAATCTTGGCATCCGGCATCAATTCCTTCAACAACACGCCAAGAGTAGCGCTCATGATCCCGGCTCCGATTAACGTAAAGTCTTTTCGTTTGGTCATATAGATGGGTACGTTTTGGTAAGGGAAAGTATCTTTGCTCCAAAGATAGTTAGAGGCTATCGCAAAAGCAATGATCCTCCTAATTGCAAAAGTGGAACTCAAAATTAACTGATATTGTTGTCACACTACTAATAACATCATCCAATCAATCACCTTCATGAAATATCTCGTTACTGGAAGCAGTGGCCACCTTGGAGAGGCCCTGGTCCGCACTTTGCGCCAGCAGAACCAGCAGGTCATTGGCATTGACATCCTACCCTCTCCCTTCACGGATCGAATCGGATCCATTGCCAATCGTGACTTTGTCAAGGACTGCATGCAAGGAATCACCGTGGTCTTACACGCTGCCACCCTGCACAAGCCCCATATCAAAACCCATACGCGCCAAGACTTTATCGACACCAATACTACAGGGACCCTGAATCTACTGGAAGAAGCCGCTCTCGCCAAGGTTCAATCTTTCATCTTCACCTCCACCACCAGCACCTTTGGAGATGCCATGGCGCCTGGTCCGGGCGATCCTGCTGTCTGGGTAACCGAAGCGCTCACCCCCGTTCCGAAAAACATCTATGGCGTGACTAAGACAGCCGCTGAGGATCTTTGTAAACTCTTCTATCGCAATCACGGACTACCTTGCCTTGTACTACGGACTTCACGTTTCTTTTTAGAATTAGATGATGATCCCACCATGCGCAACCATTTTACCGATGCCAATATCAAAGTCAATGAGTTCCTCTATCGCCGTGGAGACATCGAAGATATCGTGGATGCTCACCTCCTAGCCGTAAACAAAGCCCCGGAGATCGGCTTTGACCGCTATATCATCACTGCTACGACTCCCTTTACACAAGCAGATCTACCAAAACTCCGCACAGAGGCCCCAGCAGTACTGGCTTCCAAGTACCCCACCTACCAACGAGTATATGCTGACAGAGACTGGGGAATGTTCCCCGGCATCAATCGAGTCTACGTCAACGATAAGGCTAGAGCAGAATTGGGTTGGAAGCCTAAATATGATTTTGAGCGCATCTTAGAATGCTTAGCAAAGGGGGAGGATTATCGCAGTCCGCTAGCACAAAGCATCGGGGTAAAGGGATACCACGATCAAAACTTTAAGGATGGGCTATATCCGGTATAGATTCTGAAAGGAAGAATTTTTAGTACCTTCACCTCTGAGCTTATAGCTGCATCACTTTAGCTCGAAACGATTACGATCCACCAACTTTTATCAAGCCTCTTCTATGAAAAAGATCTGTGTTTTCTTGCTTTTGCTGGCCTTCGTCGCCTGCAATAACACGCCTGCTGAACAGACTGAAAAAGAACCTCCTGTCCTTGCTCCTTTCGAGAAATTAGACACCTTGGCCACCAACGATTGGTGGAACCGGGGAAATAGTCGCATCATCAATATGAAGGTTGAGCGTGATCAGGTGGTTGCCTTTGGTATCTACACGGTATCTGAGGGCGTACTAAAATTAAGTGCACAGCTTTTCCCGCTTTACCCTGACGAAACGCGAACCGTGAGACTAGAAGTAAAAAAGGAAGATGCCTGGGAGGAAATTCAGCAACAAGACGTAAATGACTTAGGTTGGTCAGCACTCTTCCGGGTGGAGAATTGGGATAGCAGTCAAGATATCCCCTATCGCCTTTTGCATGGGGAGGCAGCAAGTTTTGAGGGTTTGATTCGCAAAGATCCTAAAGAAAAAGAGGAGATCGTTTTGGCCGCTTTCTCCTGTAATAGCAATAAAGACCGAGGGGACAGAGCCAATTATATCCGCAATGTCAATCATCACGATCCTGATCTCCTATTTTTTGCTGGTGATCAATCCTACGACCACAAAGAGCATACCGCTGCCTGGCTAAAATTCGGGATGCAATTCCGGGATATCTTCAGAGAACGGCCTTGCATCACCATTCCAGATGATCATGATATCGGACAAGGTAATATCTGGGGGGAATATGGTAAAAAGGCTTCTACCTCAGCAGGCCCTGACGGTGGCTATTTCTATCATCATGAGTACGTAAAGATGGTGGAGCGCTGCCAAACCGCTCACCTTCCTGATGCCTTTGACCCCACGCCCATTCAACAGGGCATCGGCGTATACTATACCAATCTCAATATTGGCGGCGTAGATTTTGCCATCATCGAAGACCGCAAGTTCAAATCTGGACCGGAAGGAAAGATCCCTCAGCAAGGGCCTCGCCCCGATCACATCCGCAATCCAGATTATGACCCCAAAAGAGTAGATGTGGAAGGACTTGAACTGCTGGGACAACGACAGCTGGACTTCCTAGATAAGTGGGGAGAAAGTTGGGATGGCGTGTCTATGAAGGCTGTTCTCTCTCAGACGGGCTTCTGTGGAGGAGCGCACCTCCATGGCAAGAAAGAGAATCGCCTCCATGCAGACATGGACTCGAACGGTTGGCCACAAACGGGGCGAAATAAAGCCATTCAGGCCATCAAAAAAGCCAAAGCCGTGCACATTGCCGGAGATCAGCACCTAGCTACGGTCATTAAGCATGGTAGTGATGAATGGGAGGATGGGCCGTGGGCCTTCGTCGTACCTGCTATCGTGAACAATTACTACAGCAGATGGTGGTGGCCTGAAGATGAAAAGGCAGGTGAAAATTCCAATGATAAGCTTCCTTGGACGGGACGTTACCTGGATGGCTTCGCCAATAAAATCACCATGGATGCTTACGTCAATCCAGAGAGCCCCTCCAGTGGCTCCGGCTATGGTTTGATTCGCTTTCAAAAACCTAACCAAAAAGTCACTTTCGAATGTTGGCCAAGGGAGGTAGATGTGACGAAGGACGGAGCTGAACAGTTTCAGGGCTGGCCTGTGACGGTAGGTGTCGACTAACGATCAACAAAGTCTTCCTTAAAATTGGCGATGAAGTGATTCATGTAGGGCTTATTCCTATTTTCTTCCTTCATCACTAGATAATGGGTACGCTTGAGGCCGTGTTTACCTATACGTTTGAAAGCTATGCCTTCAGGGATCTTGAAGGCATCCAAGCCCCAGCGTGGTAAGCACATCACCCCCATATTGGCTTCCACCATTTCCAGTGATACTTCCGTAAAGGGTATGGCGGATATTTTAATCGGTGTAATCTTATTGGGCCGAAGGAAATGCTCATATACGGAGACGGATTCCAAGGGAAAGGAGTTGATAATCAAATGCACATCTGCAAAGTGGCTCGCATCCAAGTAGGGCAAGGTATTTAGGTAATGCTCCTGGTGTACTAAAACAAAAATCTCGTCTTCAAAAATCTCAATACTCGCCAAGGCATCGGAGGCGGGCTTCGTCGTCACAATGGCGATATCTACCTCACTGGACAAAATTTTTGAAATCGTTTGGTGATTAGCGCCTATGATCAAGTCAATCTCGATCTCCGGATAGAGGATGCCCATCTTCTGAATAAATGCAGGCAAGCCATGGAAAAAAGATTGACATTCCGTACTTAGCTTAATGGTCCCCTTCGCCCCTTCCTTGATTTGTTTAATGTTGGTAAAGCCAGTATCGATGGCTTGGAATAGCTGGTTGGCGAGCTTGTACAACTCCTGTCCCTCCGCCGTTAGCTGCCACTTGTTGCGCGTTCTCAAAAACACCTTAAAGCCAAGCCTCTCCTCCAAATCACGCAACTGATGACTTAGAGCGGATTGGGTTAAAAATAAACGTCCCGAAGAGTTAGCAATATTCCCCTCTTCCGTAATGGTTTTGATCAACCTGAAGTATTTGAGTTCCATAGTACAAAGATAGCCGACTTCGTGATGCAGTGATCTGAAAAGATTTCAATTAAGCCGTCAAAAGCCTTCAATTATAGGAATAGGAAGCCGCGTTGGAGTCAAATAGTTTTGAGGACTAATTCTGAGAAAAACCCAAGATCATGAAATTCAAAATCATTTATTTGGCTTTGCAGGTCGGGCTCATCGGTTCCGTAGTCTACGGGCAAGATGGGCCTTTTCTACCGATAAAAAAGAGGTATAATCCAATCGCAATCGCAGGTACAAAAAGTCCAACCGTAGACGGAATACTCAATGAACCCATTTGGCTACTGGGAGAATGGCAAGGACAATTTGTACAACGAGAACCAGCAGAGAACCAAGCTCCTACGGGCCAGACCAAATTTCAAATCCACTACGATGCCCATCATCTTTTCATTGGTATACAATGCCTAGATCCTGAGCCAACAAAGATCAACAGTCGAAAGTCTGCACGGGATGGCTTGGAAGGGGATTGGATCCAACTCTTATTTGATAGTTACTACGATCGACGCTCCGCCTTTTCTTTCACTTTGACTGCTGCCGGAGATAAGGGGGATCACACCCTCGCCATGGATGGGCAAATAGAAGACCCATCCTGGAATCCTACCTGGGAAGGTATGAGTCGTATCGATAGTCTAGGCTGGACGGCAGAGATCAAGATTCCGCTAAATCAATTGCGCTTCAGCGACCAAGAAAAGCAAGTGTGGGGCTTCCAGGTGGTTCGCAAGATATTTAGGGAGGCAGAGCTATCCGTATGGCAGCGCGTTCCCTTGGATGCCCCCACCTGGGTGGGCGCCTTCGGAGAACTGCATGACTTGCAACCTCACCTGCAAAGGCAGCTTGAGCTCCAGCCCTTCATCACCTCAGCCTTAAAAACCCAAGCTGGGTCACCAAATCCAGCAGTAAATCCTGTTACCTCCTCCTTCGGCGCTGGCCTGGATGGCAAGATCGGAATCAGCAATCACGTCACCTTGGACTTCACCATCAATCCCGATTTTGGGCAGGTGGAGGCGGATCCAGCTGCCATTGCCCTCGATGGGTTTCAATTGTTCTTCGAAGAGCGTCGGCCTTTCTTTATTGAAAACAAACAGCTGTTCAACTATCAATTCTCTAATCCACAGATGGGTGGGACCTTCAGCAGTGACAATCTATTCTATTCCAGAAGGATCGGCAGAAGTCCACAGGGGTTCGTCCATACCAAGCCGGGCGAGTCTAGCCAAATACCCGATAATACCACCATTCTAGGAGCCCTCAAGCTGAGTGGTAAGACCCAAAAGGGACTGTCTTTTGGAGTACTGGAAAGTCTTACTAGTAATGAATATGCGGATATCATTGATGGGGAAAAGGATCGCCGAATACGCGTGGAGCCCTTAACTAACTACTTTGTGGCACGGGTCCAACAGGATTTCAACGATCGTAATTCTTTCGTCGGAGGTATATTAACTTCTACGGTTCGAGATTTGAGTCCCGAACTTCAATTTCTACACCGATCAGCCCTGACTGGTGGGTTAGACTTTAGGCATCAATGGGCCGAGCGCAATTGGTATTTGCAGGGGAGTCTAACCATGAGTCAGGTCCAAGGGAGTCCCGAGGCCATCTATCAAACTCAGACCTCCATCGCTCATCTATTTCAGCGCCCGGATGCCGCACATCTATCGGTTGATAGCACGCTAACTTCCTTGACGGGACACGGTGGCGATATTCGCCTTGGCAAAGCAGGGAAAGGGCATTTTATGCTTGAAACAGGACTTACCTGGCGCTCTCCCGGCCTTGAATTGAACGATCTCGGCTTCATGCGTAATGCTGACGAGATCCAAGATTATATGCGGCTTACCTATCGTTCTTTGAACCCTTTTGGTGCTTTCCGACAAGGCAGCATCGTGTATCAGCATTGGGTGGTATGGGACTTTGCGGGGCAGCTAAATTATATCGATTGGGATGTAGAAGTGAATGGGACTTTCCAGAACAACTTGTCCGCTACTTTGGGCTTTTTCTCCCAACCTCATATCTATTCTCGATCACTGCTGATGGGTGGGCCCAGGATCTACTTACCCGATCAATATGGAGCCTGGTGGGCTTTGGGAAGTGATCCCCGGAAGAAGCTGTATTTTGGTCTGAATGGCTGGGCTAAGACGGGGGGAGTTGGGAGTTACAAACTATTAAACTCAGGGCTACAAATCACCTATCAGCCCATTGATCAATTTAGTGCTTCTCTTCAACCCAGGTTCACCCTAATCGGGAATCGCCTACAGTTCACCGACCAAGTAGACTATCAATATAGCAAACGCTATATCCTTTCTTATTTGGACCAAACCACCTTCAGTCTCGCCCTACGGCTCAATTACACTTTTCATGCTGACCTTAGCCTGCAATATTATGGAGAGGCTTTCCTTACCAGAGGAAGGTACCAAGCCTTTGGTTACCTAGTCGATCCTTTAGCTAGGGAGCAAGGGGATCAAATGCATTTTTTCCAAGCCGCCCAACTTCAAGGAACTTCTGAGGGGCAAGGCTATGTTGTTGATGAAAACCTGGATAAAAAAGGGGATTATTTCTTCCCCAATCCTGATTTTGCTTTCGCTCAATTTCGTTCCAATTTGGTGTTAAGATATGAGTATCTTCCCGGCTCCATGCTCTTCTTCGTTTGGGCGCAAAGGGCCAACGATTTTAAGCAAATTAGCTTTCAGGAAAGGCGAAGATTTGGGCAGGAGATCTTTGGCTTGCCCTTTGCCAACACCTTTTTAATAAAAACCACTTATCGATTCGCTAGATAAACCATTAAAGACATGTCATACCAACAAATTTTGACTCAAATACTCGATGAGGCGGTGCCTCAGCTCCTTGTTCAATCTCCCGAAGAGATGCAGCACAAAACGGAACCTAGCAAGTGGTCCAAGCAGGAAATCATGGGCCATCTGGTTGATTCTGCCTACAACAATCATCAGCGATTTATTCGGGCTGAAGGACAAGGGAATTTGATTTTCCATGGTTATGATCAGGTAGCCTGGGTGCAAAAGAATGCCTACCAAGAAAGAGGATGGGCAGAGGTTGTGCAGTTATGGGAGGCAACGAATCGACATTTAGGCAATGTCATTGCGAGCATCGACCCTAGCTTTTTGGTTCAAGAGATGGCTGAGCATAATTTTCATATTATTGGTATGAATAGACCCGCCGAAGGCTCCCTAAGTTCACTGGCCTATTTGATCTGGGATTACATCTTCCATCTAGAACACCACTTTAAACAACTATTACCTGGCTACGAACGGATGTTGCCTCCATTTAATGAAGGCTAGCTAATCAATAGCTGCTGACAGATGGTCTCAATCACTGTTGGATGCTTATAGATATCATGCCCTTGTGCTGGCCATTGATCAGCTGAAAGCTGCATCTTTTCGTACCATTCCGTCTTAGGTTGATAGGGGTCTAATTCTCCATACCAGAGTCGAACTTTGCTATTAGGTCGATGTTCTTCATAACGTAAGCGCGTAGCAGAAATAGCAAATAGTTGGTCCACGGGCATACCAGCGAGGGCGGCCCGCCAGGCTATGGTCCCCCCAACGCTAAAAGCGAGCACATACACCCGTTCCCTTTCGGCATTGATCAAAGTATCCACTGCTTGCTGAATACCTCTTGTCACAAAGTGCTGGTGCCGCTCTTCCTGTGTCTTCTGATCTTGCGGTAACTCAGCCAAGAGACAGCAATCGTAGGGCTGTACTTCAAAAGTAGACTCGAGCTGTTGGAGGTAGATCTCTAGATATTTGGCTTGCGTAAAACCCCAGAGGTCGGATAGAATGAGTAGTCGTTTTTTCACGTTTCAAAATTACGATACAGCTGGCAGTCAGCGCATATACTTTCGAAGTGGGTTGGTCGAAATTAGGCAGATTTTGCCAATATGACTTCCCCGTTTTTGGATATTCGTTTTATCTCGTTGCGTAGTAACTTTTGTCTCTGTG
>JABSSL010000137.1 GCA_013214355.1 Saprospiraceae bacterium
CGGTACCGATCTGTATCGATACCGCTCTACAGGCTTAGAATGGCCATCCATCATTGCCTCTTTTTCTTAATGGCTAAAAATTCGGGATGACTCATGTTTTTCTTTTCTGTTGCCTCGTTTTTGCTCCATTTACTTCAAATTGAAACAAGCTAAGTACTTTGTAACATAAGTTATTTGAGATCATGGAGAGCAGATTTTAAGGAAGCCCAAGGCGCGAGGAGGGAATACCTGTCGGGTCGCCCAGGCGGGATAGTCCTAGCTAAATGACCGACAAGCAAGGTAGGGCTTGCTAGAAAGATGCCGCCAGAAACCGGAGAAATTTATGTTATAAAGTACCAAAACTGACCTTAACACTAATCCTGCTTATATCCGAAGAACTCCACAGCATGATCTGTTCTAATTACAGTCAGATGTTGAGAGGCCCGAACATAGGTAAAAGTGCTATCCAACTGATAGGTATCTGGATGAGTAATCCAGTCTACTTGCGAAAGCTCAGGTGCTTCCCTCAGTTCACTCCTTATTTCCGGGAAACGACTATCCTGTCCCTTTGCAGATACGAGGTCATCTGATAGTCGGGTTACTTCGAAACTGTAATCCGAGAATAGAGAGTCATTGTACACCAACGTACCTAGATATACTCCAGCCACCTCTTTGGCTAAATCTTGGGTGGCCTCTTCAATCTCTAGAGCATTAGACTTATCACAGGCTATTAAGGTACCGACGAAAAGGCTTAGCAGAAGTAGGGTAAGTTTTTTCATTAGTTCTGGTTTTTTGGATTTAATATTCCAAAACTAGGAGACACTTACGCCAATATCCAGAAACCTTCCGTGAAGCCGGAAAAGTACGTCTTCAAAATGGACTCGGCTTTAGTCACCTTTCATATAAAGAGATACCCGGAAAAGGAGTATGAGCCTTTTGTAGCAGGGCTTCCAGTTCTTCCACCTTATCCAGATGCTTCCCAGCAACATTCCTGATTTCACTCACATCTGTAGATAGCTGATACAACTCAGTTTCAATAACTCGGTCTGGGTTCTTTAGGTTAAGTTTTACGAGTTTCCAATCTCCTTTTCGAATGGCTAGCTTACCACCGGCTTCATAAAACTCCCAGTAAAGGTACTCGTGCTCCTTTTGGCCTTCTTCTCCGAGTAGAGTAGGTAAGAAAGATTGACCATCAACCTCATCAGGAGCTGGCATTTGAACAATCTCACAAAAGGTGGGCAGAATATCCCAAAACGCCGATAGGTGATCTGTCTGTTTGCCTGCTGCTATCTTCGCAGGCCATTTAGCTATCATTGGCACCCTGATGCCTCCTTCATACAAATCTCGTTTCTTACCTCGTAATGGGCCATTACTGTCAAAAAAATCAGCATTATGTCCTCCTTCCTGATGTGGACCATTATCACTCGTAAAGATGACTAAGGTATTTTCAGCAATGCCTGTTTCTTTGAGCTTAGCTTCTACCTTCCCTACTATACCATCTATGATATCGATCATCGCAGCAAAGCCTTTTTCAGGATTGGGCCAGTCTTTTTCAGCATACTGACCATAGGACGGAACCTCCATACCGTCGCCTAAGAAGTTACCTGCCTCATTATTGGCATGCGGGGCATTCAGCGCTAGGTAAAGAAAGAAGGTCGTGTCTTGATTTTCTTCAATAAATGACAAGGCATCCGTATGGAATTCATTTAGGGTATAAGTGGTTTTTTCCTGGGCGACTCCAGTACCCTCAGGCATATCTTCCCGGTAGTCAAAACTCATGTCTGTAACATTACCAGTCAGCATTTTCTTCTCTCCATCCAAGTACAGAAACTCCGGATAGAAGTTATGTGCGTGCCACATATTGATGTATCCATAAGCATGATCAAAGCCATTCCTAGCAGGATCGTCCGGAGGGGGAGGATGCCCAACACCCCACTTACCTACTATTCCAGTTCTATATCCTGCGGCTTTCAAAGCCTCTGCAATGGTGACCTCTTCGGGAGCCAGGAGTTGGCCAGGAGGCTGATTTCCTCGCACAGAGGTATGCCCTGTGTGTTTACCCGTCAGCAAGGATGCCCTGGAAGGTCCACAGACCGTAGAGCCTGCGTAATGCTGTGTAAATAGCATTCCCTCAGCCGCCAATCGATCTATATTCGGCGTCTTAAGCACCTTTTGACCATAACAACTTAAGTCTCCATAACCCAGATCATCTACCAGGATATAAATGATGTTGGGCAACTTAGCTGAATCAACTTTTTGGCCCTGCTCCGGTTCAGTACCTTGACAAGCTAGACAGAGCAAAACCAAGCAGCAAATGGGAAGAAAGTACTTTTGCATTTTTTAGCGTTTTAGAGGAAATGATGCCTTTGACCTCCCTCCATTTCAAAGGTGGACATACGAAGACAGAAAGGGGAATTGACATAGCTGCGGTTTTCCAAATCCCGAATTCCCATTTCCCATGTATAGTTCGATGGGAGAAAGGTTAACAGGATCTAAAATAAAGGATTGATCCATAATCACTTCCTCTATTTCCAGTATAATTCAAATACGACATCAAGAAAAAACGCCTATATCTGAGATTTTCCTACTACAAAACAACAAGAAAAACTCAATAACAAAAAACACCACAATCCTTTAATAGTCAAGTCACTACCCCCCAATACTCCACCCTCACCTAGGTGCTAATAGCATAGACTTCATCCGGTTTTCTTAGCAAAAAACAACATCACATATTGCGTAACCAAAAAGTTACATATATATTTGTAACCAGAAAGTTACATAAAACCACCTATACTGATGAAGAACGTACTATTAACCATTTTAATGGGAGCTGTGGCCCTTTTCCTTTGGAACGCGATTTCCTGGATGGGGCTCCAACTGCACAACCAAGCTTTCCAAAATTTACCTGACACTAGCCCCACCGCTGACTTCATACAGCAGCTTCCAGGAGCAGGCGTCTATCATTTTCCCGGTATCCCTGAAGATGGGGATCTGAGTAAAGTAGCAGAAAAGGCTGCCAATGGGCCGGTAGTTAGTTTAATGATTGCTCATCCTTCGGGAAGAGTTGCTTTTTCTGGCGGCCGTTTTTTCTTGAGCTTCATTTACAATTTGCTCAGCGTGGCCATTGTCGTATTTCTACTCAGCCAAACCGCTAAAGACCAATTCTGGTCCAAATGGTCCTTTGTTGCCATCTTTGGCGCATTTGCTGCCATCTGCGTAGAGTTGCCGATAGCCAACTGGTATGGTATTCCCGCCGCTTACTTCCTCCCCAATCTCGCCGACCACTTGATTGGTTGGAGTCTTGTCGGATTGATCGCAGCCAAAATGATTAAATTGTAAATTATCAATCGCAATCTTAAACTCAATAAAACCTATCTACAATGGAAGAGAAAATCATGACTTTACACCCCACCGGCAAAAAGGGGGTAAATATTCTAAAAAGAAGGTATGATCAGATGGCCGAAACCTTACTTGGGATAGTTCGCCAACATGGAGAAATCACCTATTCAGACATGAATGACATTGCCGAAAAAGAGTTAGATGGAAAATTTGATGGTAAGATTCCTTGGTATGTCGTAACGGTTAAACTGGATCTCGAAGCCAGAGGTATCTTGGAACGTATTCCTAAGACCAGTCCGCATAAACTCCGAATCGCTAAATAAGCATCATTCCTACCCGAAGTTTGCCTAGATATACCTAGTCAAACTTCGGGTGTAGATCCACTAACCATCGTAAGTAACACCATGGCTCAAGAAATCAAAATCTCCAGATTCTATCCTTACAGCGCTGACAAAGTTTGGCAAGCTTTAACTGACCCCGAAGCTATGAACACCTGGCTCATGCCCGTGGAAGACTTTCAATTGAAGCTAAATCAAAAATTTCGTTTTAAAACCAAACCGGGGCCTGGATTTGATGGCATTGTAAACTGTCAGATCATGGAGATCGATGAACCCCACACCATTACTTACAGTTGGCAGGGGGGAAGTATGAAGCAACCTACCCTCGTAAAATGGAACCTCAAATCCATCGAAGACGGTACCGTCGTGAACCTACGTCACACGGGCTTTGTTGGATTCGATGGTTGGATGATCAAACAGATCCTTACCTTTGGCTGGCGTAAGATCACGCGAAAACTGCTTCCAGCCTACCTGGATGAGGTATCCGCCTAAGCTTTGGAAGCTGGGCGCAAAACAAATCACCATGAGAGAAAAAGATATATTCAAGGCAATCGCTGATCCTACTCGAAGGCAGATCATAAGTCTACTGACACAGGAAGCTATGCCGATGAATGCCATTGCAGAGCGTTTCCCAGATATAAGCCGGCCAGCCGTTTCCAAGCATGTAAAGGTGCTAACGGATATCGGGCTGATAGCCGTACATAAAGACGGCAGGGAGCGTTTCTGCCATGCCAGTTTGGAACCCCTCAAGGAGGTTTCAGATTGGGTAAGTCAGTACGAAAGATTTTGGAACCAAAAATTGGATAGCTTGGGGGATTACCTAAAGCAAAAATACGGCAAAAAGAAATGAGTAGACAGGTAGATCCATTAACGCAATATTGTGAAGCCTTAAGTACACCTCCCAGTCCTCTGTTGCAGGCCTTAGAAAGAGAAACCCACCTCAAAACCTTGGCCCCACAGATGATGTCTGGTCATTTGCAAGGTCAGTTACTACAATTGCTCTGCCAATTGAAACAGCCCAAACAGGTACTGGAGATTGGCTCCTTTACCGGCTACGCTACGCTATACATGGCAGCAGGCTTACCAGAAGACGGAATACTTCATACCGTAGAAGCAAACCCCGAACTGGAATACCTGATCCAGAAGTACATTGACCAAGCTAAGCTCCAAGATAAGGTTCACTTACACATCGGCAAAGCCGAGGAGGTTATCCCGCAGCTTCCTGGAAAGTTTGATTTTGTCTTCTTAGATGCCGGGAAACTAGATTATCCCCTTTTTTATGATTTAGTGATTGATCGAGTGAACCCAGGAGGACTAATCATTGCCGATAATGTACTTTGGAGTGGAAAGGTCGTACAAGAACAAAGAGATAAGGATACCGAAGCGCTACACGCTTTTAACCAAATGGTGCAGGACGATCCAAGAGTCAACAATCTCATCCTCCCCATTCGAGATGGGCTCCTAATCGCTCAAAAAAAGTAACCACACAATCAGAATATCATTCTATCTACCATTTTCTTTTGCGTTTTGAATATTTATCCAAGAACTTGGAAGTCCATAAGCATTCAAAATGAAAAGAAAATGAAAACCACACCCACCCCTACCACAAACCAAACCTTAGATCCCACCAATTGGGACGAAGCTCGGCAATTGATGCATCAAATGATTGACGATGCAGTCGATTATTTATCAACCATTCGTGAAAAACCCATCTGGCAGCCGATGCCTGAGGAAGTGCAAGCCAGTTTTGAAGAACCCGTCCCTAGAGAAGCTAGTTCTGCGCAAGAAGTTTACTCAGAATTTCAAGAGAAGGTACTCCCCTACCCTATGGGTAATGTCCATCCCAAGTTTTGGGCCTGGTATATGGGGAGTGGAACGCTGTCCGGTGCGCTTGGTGATTTCTGGGCCTCTATCATGAACCCCAATTTAGGCGGAGGAAATCATGCTGCCAACAAAGTGGAAGCACAGGTAGTCAAGTTGTTGAAAGAGATCATGCAATTCCCCACCTCAGCAAGTGGACTTCTAGTCAGCGGTGGCTCTATGGCCAATTTGGTGGGGCTTACCGTGGCAAGAAATGTCAAGGCAGGTTACAATCTTCGTCAAGAAGGATTCCAACCCAATCACAAAATGATTGTATACGCTTCCACGGAAGTACATAGTTGCAACCAAAAAGCTTTAGAGTTGCTGGGTATGGGAACTAGTAGTTTAGTTAAGATTCCCGTTAATTCAGACTATACCATCAATATCAATGCTTTGCAGCAGCGGATCAAAGCGGATCGAGACTCCGGGTTTCATCCCATCTGCGTCATTGGCACCTCCGGCACTGTAAATACCGGCGCCATAGATGATCTGAATACACTCGCAGATTTTTGCGAAGCCGAAAACCTCTGGTTTCATGTCGATGGCGCGATTGGCGCAATTGCTATGTTATCTGACATTGTGAGACCACACTTAAGTGGGATTGAACGAGCTGACTCCGTAGCCATCGATTTACATAAGTGGCTCCACATGCCGTTTGAAGCCGCCTGTGTACTGGTAAAAGATGGCAAAGGCCACAAGAACACCTTTTCACTAATCCCAGAATACCTGGCTAAGAACACAAGAGGAATCGCTGCTGGCGATCTTTGGTTTAGTGAGTATGGCTTGCAACTATCGAGGAGATTCCGAGCCCTCAAGATATGGATGTCACTCAAGGAACATGGTACAGAGCGATTCGGCGATATGATTACTAAAAATGTCAATCAGGCACATTATCTGGCGGAACTAGTGAATGAAAGCGCGGACATGGAGCAGTTGGCTCCCATTGGTCTAGATATATTATGCTTCCGTTATAACCCAGGTGACCTATCACTCGAAGAGCTGAATACCATCAATAAGGAAATTAAAACACAACTGGAGGAGTCCGGAAAATCTGCCCCCGGCTACACCACCTTAGATGGTCGCTATTGTATCCGAGTAGCCATTGCCAATCACCGAAGTAGAAAGGAGGATTTCGAAGAGTTGTTGAATGATATTCGCCAAATAGGTGTTACTTTGCGAGGAGCAATTCCTGTCCTATCGCAATAGTGACCAATAAAGAAACATATAGACAATTTTGTAAAAAAGTAGTAGACCTCCCCGTCTTCTCGCAGGCTTGGTACCTGGATGCCGTATGCGAAGGTGGAGACTGGGAGGTTATACTCATTGAAAAAGGGGGAGAAATTGCGGCTACCCTACCTTATTTTCAGAAGCAGAAAGGACCGATTCAATATGTTACGATGCCGCACCTCACCAAATTTCTGGGTCCGTACATTCTGCCGAAGTACAGAGGAACGAAACATGAGGCGAGGCTACTCCGCCAATTGATCGAGCATTTACCGCGTTTTAGTTTTTTCAAACAGAACTTCCATTATCCCTATACCAATTGGCTTCCCTTCTACTGGCAAGGCTTCCAGCAACAGACCCTATACTCCTACCAGATTTCACCACTCGACAATTTAGAGCAAATCTACAGTCGCTTTAGCTCCAGCTACCGAAATCAAAAAATTGCCAAGGTAGCCCCGGTACTTCAGTTACATACAGATCTTGACTTCAAAGAGTTCTATCGGGTAGCTGCGCTAAGTTTTAAAAGGCAGGATATGGCTTTCCCCGTTTCTATCTCCTTTTTAAAAAAGCTAGTGGAGGCAGCGAGAGAGCATTCCGCAGGTGAAGTTTTTTTCGCGGCAGATTCCGCGGGTCAAATCCATTCTGTAGCCCTGCTGCTATGGGACGCAAATGCCTCCTATCTCTCGATCGTTGGCGATGATCCCGCCTTTCGAACCCAAGGAAGTGGCATATGGCTCGTCTGGCAATTGATTCAATATACTCGAAATGAATTAGCCTTACCCACCTTCGATTTTCTTGGAAGTGTAATAGAACGTATTGAAAAAGTACGTAGGCAATTTGGCGCTGAACAAATCCCATACCATGTGGTTTGGAAATATGGCTCCCGCTGGTGGGAGCTTCTTGATATCCTACGAAAACCTTAACACTGTACACTCGATCTTGCTGCCCGTACAGCCATGTTTAGCTATGCCAAGTTTGGCTAATTTCATCCGCTCTAACCCCCACGATTTTGCCATAATTTAAATCCATGACCGTTCTCCTATATTTAAAATTTACTACAGCAAAGCCATTCTCTTTTAATTTGGAGACTAAACGTTTGCCGGTAAAGGCTTCGTTCTTTAGATCATGAAACTCCAAAGACAACACCTTTATTCTTTCGAAGACGGCTCGAGGGGTATGGTAAATAATCTCATATTCCGCCCCCTCACAGTCCATTTTCAAAAAATCAATTTCTTCAATTTGGTATTCATTCATTATGGATAACAAATCTGTAATCTCCACCTTGGATTCCTTACCCCTGTCTGTTAAAAAGGGATAATCTGAAATCAGAGAGTTATTTACACTTATCCCCTCATACAAAACCCCATTTCTTTTTTCTTTCCCAATTGCCTTTTTCAATGGAATTACATTTGCAACCGAATTGCTCAAAAGGTTTTGTTTCAATACTGCAAAATTCTTACTGCTTGGCTCAATGGCGTAGATTACAGACTGGGGATTGGTGTTTTTTGAAGCAAAAAGAGAGAAAAAACCATAATGGGCTCCAATATCAACTACCGTAACTTTTTCATAAAAGGGAAAGTAATCTGAGTATTCTCTATACTCAAAAATATCCCGCAAAGTTGATATTCCTCCTTTATTCAATTTGTGGGAGAGCTTGAGTTGAGCTGACCGGCAAATTCTTCTAAAAATCCGTCGATTTTCAATTCCCAAAATGCGCTCTAACATAACGTAGCTAGTTTTTCAGTTGCTTCCGACCACCTCCATTGAAAACAATAATCTAGCAGTCTTTGAGCCGATCAAAATAGACATTTTCTTTGAGCTTTCAGATCAGAGGCTTACCCGCTCTGCTATTCTAGCTGTTGGTGAAAAAACACCAACAGGCAAGGGAGGGTGTGGTGGAAAATCTAGCTGGCTAGCTAGGATAGGTACCTGTAATGGCTTGGATTACCCATTTCTCACCTCCCTGATCTGCCCAGCCGATGGATGGTGTTTTCCACCACCATCTCTCCTGGATGCCTTGATCTGCCCAGATATGTCGCAGGCGAAAATCTAGCTGGCTAGCTACAGACACCTGCAACGGCTTGGATTACCCATTTACTCACCTCCCCGACCTGCCCAGCCGATGGATGGTGTTTTCCACAAACATGGAGGTGCCATGATAAATCACCCCACCCACGCATCCGCCTCCAACTCCACCAACCAATCTTCCTGGATAAAGCCTTTCACCTCTACAAAAGTACAGGCCGGACGTATCTCACTAAAGAACTCACCGTGTGCGCTGGCTGCCAATTCCCATTGACTGATATCTGTCAACATGACTCGAGTTCGGAAAACATCCGTCAGTGAGCCCCCTGCCTCTTCCACTGCCTTTTGAATGATTGCCAGGCAATAGAGCGTTTGACCATAGACATCAGCAGGAGCAGCAGTGGAACCATCTGGCTGAATGGCGGCCGTACCTGCTACTGCGATCAAAGGGCCAACCCGTACTGCACGGGAAAAACCAATCGGCCCTTCCATCTTAGAACCGGAGGAAATTAATTGCTTTGACATAGAATGAAAAACATTAAATCATCAGAATCAGGTAAGCAAATTAGGGTAAATCTATGTAGTAGAACCTATCTGAAGGAAACAAATAGCTTCAATACGACTGCTTAGCCTAAAACAAACTAATATATCCAAAGTGTACCTTTGGCGCTCCAAAGTCGATCGGGTTTTGCTTCCGACTACCAAAGGCTAGGCTAATCCCAAACACCCCTACCTTTGTCTCAAAACTAATCCCCGCACCGAAACCATAGGGAAAGTCTACCGTGTTTTGTCCAGGCAATGCTTTGATCGTTTTCTCATCAAGGCGGGCATAATCACCAAATAGGTAAAGAAAGGAATTCTGCCCAATCAATAGGCGGTACTCCAAGGTAAAAACGGCGTAGTTAGTAGCAAATATGGACTCCTCATCGAACCCACGTAGCAAACGGTTTCCGCCAAGCCGAAACTGTTCATTGGCAAATATGGGGTCTTCCGTGATTACAAAGCCGCTTTGTAAACTACTTTTCAATGTACTAGACTTAAACATGGGGATGTAGGCCGCCAGGTTGGCTTCTAAGCGATAGATAAAGGATCTTAAGTTTAGTTCCGCATACGGATCGGGAATATCCAACTGACTAATGAGGTTGTTCCGTCGGATATTTTTCAAGCCAGCTGCGGCTTTGATAAATGCAGACCAACCCTTGCGCGGATTAAACCTATAGTCTAATTTTTGGTGATTGTATTCTAAGCCAAAAGTCGAGTGGCTTACGTCTAAGGTGTCAGGGAGTTGTCCTGTCTGGAGGACCGCAAAAGTATCTACGGTAAGTAAAGTAGAAGTATAGTTGTTCCAAAAAGCTTTCAAATACGAACCTCCTTCCAATAGATATTGAGCACCAATATTGTAACGAAGATCCAAATAATTGGTATCACGTCGGTACAGTTCAAAATGCATATCTGCTCCAAAAGGAGTGCCCAAAACATAGGGATAATTAAATTCTAGTTCCAACTCCTGAGTTTGCGGACGCAATTGCTCAAAAGCCGCGTAGATACGTTCCCCTAGACCAAATTGATTCTGTAATTCGGCGTTGAAAGTTCCCGTCACTAAGAATCTTCCCGTCTGGGCACTACTGGGCAATACCCCAATCAAAAAATCAAAGCGACTCGCCCGCCGCTTATCGACAAAAAGGTCTACTTTGGCCTGCTCTCCCTCAAAAGTCACTTTCAAATCCCTCCGACTTTGTAAAAACGGCAGTTCCCGAATCCGATCCCTCACGCGCAAGATCTTGCGCTGATCATAGGGTGTACCTGGTTTTAATCCTAAGTAACTACTGAGATAAGTCTCGGAAACATTAGCATTACCTTCAATACGCAATTGATCGAAGGTGTATAAATCCCCTTTTTCCACGTGCAGTACGCCGCTAATCTTTCCCCGGTCCACCTTCAAGCTGTCTAGCCGTAGGTTGGCGAAAGGATAACCATGGTTTTCCAAGTAAATCAAAATGGCATCTTGCAGCTCCTTTAACCCCTGCTGAGAAAAGGCCTTATTGGTAAAAAGCCTAGATCGGTAGCCCGTTTGTCCCAAGAGGCTTTCCTCCACGTTACCTTTGCCCAATTGTACCCATTTATAGGCTGGCCCCACGTGAAGGATGGCCAATAAGTCCTGATTTTTTACAACCATAGTATCAATGGAAGCCTCCAAGTAAGTCTTTAATTGTAACTGGCTAACTACTCCTCGCAGCGCTGCAATCACCTGGGAAGAATCCGAAAAGGTCGTATCGTAAGTAAGCTCCTCTTGCAGCCAGGTCGGAGATTTATCCAAGGATAGAATGCGCAAAGCCCATTGGTCTTGCCCCGAAAGCAACAAGCACCAAGTGCAAGCGATCACTACTCCCAACCAACGCAAAAAGACTTTTCCCATAAATCAGTCTAGTAAATTCTCCTTTAGCAAACTAACGTAAATAAAAGCATTGCGGTATATGCCTTCAATTATACCTTCCCAAATGTCGTGCCATCAAACCTTCTGACGTCCTGCTGACCGTGGCTTGGAACGTATGATTCAAGCACAGTTATAGGAGAATCGAACTTGAAAAATAAACAAACATTTGTTAGTTTTGTACAGTGAGAAGCACGTACTAGTCGTAGTGTTCGGAAAGCAGTTACAATACTTTCCCAACCAAGAGTCAAATAAGCCGAATTTAAAAAGGCATTTTTTTATAGAACAAATACGAACAAATGTTCGTTAGTAAATAAAAGTATTGTAATGTCTCAACAGCGTTTCTATCCATTAACAGTAAAAGCAATAGATAAGGTGACCGAGGACTGCTCCGTCATTTCCTTTCGTATGGAAGACAAACTACGTGAGACGTTTTCTTACAAACAGGGACAGTATTTGACACTCAAAGCGATGATCTCCGGCGAGGAGGTGCGACGTTCCTATTCTCTCTGTTCAAGCCCTTTGGATAAGGAATGGAAGGTGGGGATTAAACGTATTGAGGGAGGGAAGTTCTCTACCTACGCCAATGAAGAGCTAAAGGCAGGTGATACCATAGAAGTAATGCCTCCAAACGGACGCTTTTTCACAGAGATCGAAACGGATCGAGCTAAAAACTATGTTGCTTTCGCAGCGGGAAGTGGAATCACTCCCATTTTCTCGATCATCAAGACCCACCTGCTTGCCGAACCACTCAGTCATTTCACTTTATTTTATATCAACCAACATGTAAGTTCTATCATTCTAAAAGAAGAGATTGAAGCGCTGAAGAATCTATTTCTGGATCGATTCAAGGTCTTCCATTTTCTTACACAAGAACAGCGAAGTGCTCCACTCTTTAATGGTAGACTTAATATTGAAAAGCTGGATATCATCAGTGAAAGAATGCTCCCCTTAGAAGATATCGATGATTTCTTCGTTTGTGGACCTGAGGACATGATCTTCATGGTGCGGGATTATTTACTGGCAAAAGAGGTGGATAAGAAGAAGATCCATTTCGAGCTCTTCACCAGTGGGCAACAAAAGAATGGGGCGCTTAAGACTCGCGACTCACAGACCGCTGAACAAATCAATTGTGAGGTTACCATTATTGAAGGGGGAAAAGCCTTCAATGTCTCCCTTAAAGATCCAAATACCAGTATTTTGGACGCTGCCTTGAGCAAAGGCGCTGATCTTCCTTTTGCTTGTAAAGGGGGCGTATGTTGCACTTGCCGGGCGAAAGTAATTGAAGGGGAAGTGGAAATGCAGGTGAATTACGCCTTAGAAGCGGATGAAGTGGAAGCAGGATTTGTATTGACCTGCCAGGCCATGCCGAAGAGCGACAAGGTAGTAGTAGACTTCGACGTATAACTTACTAATTTTTCCATCCAATAGGAATGGAATTTTTATATTAAAAGAATTAAAATCAAATCCTGATGTCGTTAAACATTGATCGCTTAGAACAAGAATTTCAGGCCAAAATTGATGCCGGTCATAATATCGAGCCAAAGGATTGGATGCCGGAAAAATACCGGAAGACTCATATCCGTCAGATATCTCAACACGCCCACTCTGAGATCGTTGGAATGCTACCGGAAGGAAATTGGATTACCCGTGCGCCCAGCTTACGTAGGAAGGTAGCCTTACTGGCCAAGGTGCAAGACGAAGCAGGGCATGGCCTTTATCTCTACAGCGCCACGGAGACGCTCGGGATCAGTCGGGATGAACTTTTCGAACAATTGCATAGCGGCAAAGCCAAATACTCTAGCATCTTCAATTATCCTACCCTCAGCTGGGCAGATATTGGAGCCATTGGCTGGCTGGTAGACGGTGCCGCGATCATTAACCAAGTAATGCTCACCCGAACCTCTTATGGCCCTTATGCAAGAGCGATGGTGAGAATTTGTAAAGAAGAGAGCTTCCATCAAAGACAGGGCTACGAAATCATGCTAACCCTCTGCCGAGGTACTCAGGTGCAAAAAGACATGGCTCAGGATGCCCTGAACCGCTGGTGGTGGCCGTCGCTCATGATGTTCGGACCAAGGGATGCTGAGTCAACGCATACAGAGCAGTCAATGAAATGGAAAATCAAGCGGAAGACCAATGATGAACTTCGGCAGCAGTTTATAGATATCACGGTTCCACAAGCAGAATTCTTGGGCCTCACGGTGCCAGACGCAGATTTGAAATGGAATGAGGAAAGCGGTCATTATGATTTTGGAGAGATTGATTGGGACGAATTCTGGCAAGTTGTGAAAGGGAATGGCCCCTGTAACAAGGAACGACTGGATGCTCGCCGATCTGCTTATGAAAATGGTGCTTGGGTAAGAGAAGCTGCTATGGCATATGCAGATAAACAAGAACAAAAACGATTAGCAGAAGTAGGCTAAAATTCTAAGATTATGAGTACTAAGAACTGGCCCCTTTGGGAAGTATTTGTACGGTCAAAAAGTGGTTTAGAGCATCGTCATGTTGGTAGTCTTCATGCTGCTGATGCTAAAATGGCTATGGAAAATGCCCGTGATGTTTACACCCGAAGACAAGAGGGGGTGAGCATCTGGGTCGTACCCTCCAGTGCAATAACGGCTTCAAATCCCGCCCATAGCGGAGAATTGTTCGAGCCAGCTCAGGATAAAGCTTATCGCCACCCCACTTTTTATGACCTGCCAAACGAACTAAAACACATCTAGGCTATGAAAGATCAACTCTATCAATATTTGTTGATGCTGGGGGATAATGCTATGATTCTTGGGCATAGACTGAGCGAATTGTGTGGTCATGGACCAAGCCTAGAGACAGATATTGCGCTGACTAATATCTCCCTAGATCTGTTCGGACAGGTGAGAAATTACTTCCAATATGCGGCTGAAGTGAAGGGAGAAACAAATGATGAAGTTACGGAAGACAGTATTGCCTTCATGCGCTATCCACATGAGTACCGCAATACCTTGTTAGTGGAGCAGCCCAATAAGGATTTTGCCTTTATCATCACTCGGCAGTTCTTCTTTGATGCTTATCACCTGCCCCTGCTCGAAGCATTGATGCAGAGCAAGGATGAACAAATTGCGGCCATTGCACACAAATCCATTAAAGAGGTTAAATACCATCTACGGTTTTCTTCAGAATGGGTGAAGCGACTTGGCGATGGTACTGCTGAGAGCCATAATCGCATGCAGACTGCAGTGGATTACCTTTACCCTTATATCGGAGAATTGGTGCAAGAAACACCCATTGAAAAAGAGATGAAAGAGCAAGGAATTGGAGCAGATCTTTCCCTCGTTAGATCTAAATACTACGAAAAGGTCAAAACGGTTTTGCAAGAAGCGACGCTATCCACTCCTCAGTTTTTTGGTTTCCACGATGGTGGAAAGAAAGGCGTCCACTCAGAACATCACAGCCATATCCTTAGCACCTTGCAGTATATGCAGCGCACCTACCCCAATATGGAATGGTAAATACGCTCAGCTTAATTTGATTAATATGCAAACGGCAACGCAACATCCCGATATTGAAGCTCTACTGGAAAAGGTTACTGACCCTGAGATTCCTGTACTTTCAATTATGGATATGGGTGTGGTCAGGTCCATTGAAAAGCAGGAAGAGGGCTTGTTGGTTAAGATAACACCAACCTATTCTGGTTGTCCAGCTATGGATACAATCGCCATGGAGATCAAGGCCACCTTAGAGCAAGCTGGATATCCCACCACCGTGAAGCTCATCTTAGCACCGGCTTGGACCACAGATTGGATTACCCCAAGAGGACGTGCTCGTCTAGAGGAATATGGCATTGCTGCTCCTTTAGAGGCCAATGCTGATAAACTGGCACTCATGGATGGAGTCCGAATTGTACCTTGCACTCGCTGTGGGTCTACTAATACTAAAATGATCAGTCAATTCGGTTCAACAGCCTGTAAGGCACTGTTTCAATGTGAGGATTGCCTGGAGCCTTTCGATTATTTTAAATGTCTTAAATAATGGGCGTTTGGTTAGGCCACAAACACTTCGGAAATCTTGAAGACTTCCGAAGTGTTTGTGGCCTAACCAAATCCTGAGCCCTACTTAAACTGCCTATATGAAGGTCGGAGTAATTGGAGCAGGAACAATGGGAAGTGGAATTGCCCAAGTAGCATCCACAGCCAATTGTCAAGTTTACCTTTATGATTCCCAAGTCGCTGCCTTAGACAAGAGTCAGCAAAAACTAGCTCAAATCATGGAGCGGCTGGTGATGAAGGGTAGACTCACGGAAGAAAAAGCCCAACAGATACAACAGAACATCTACTATGTCCAAGATTTAAATGAATTGGCTAGTTCAGATCTAGTTATTGAAGCCATCATAGAGAATCCTGAGATCAAAAAGCAAGTATTTAGCCAACTGGAGCCCCTGCTTTCTGCAGAGGCTATAATAGCTTCAAACACTTCCTCTCTTTCTATTGCTTCCCTGGCGGCCGTCTGCCAACGACCGGAGCGTTTTGTCGGCATCCATTTCTTCAATCCAGCTCCACTCATGAAATTGGTCGAAATCATCCCTGCTGTACAAACGTCTACAATCGTCCTAGGGCGTGCCAATGATATCATCGCCTCTTGGGGCAAGCATACTGTCATAGCGAAAGATACGCCAGGCTTCATCGTAAATCGAGTCGCTCGCCCCTTCTATGGAGAGGCTTTGCGCATATATGACGAAGGAATAGCAGATATCCCAACGATCGACTGGGCCATGAAGCAGATTGGACAATTTAGGATGGGGCCCTTTGAATTAATGGATTTCATCGGTAACGATGTCAACTATACTGTAACAGAAACCGTTTTCAAGGCTTTTTACTTCGATCCTCGCTACCGCCCTTCCTTTACGCAAAAGCGCATGTCCGAAGCGGGGTACCTTGGTCGTAAATCTGGCCGAGGTTATTACGATTACAAAGCGGGTGCTTCTCACCCTGCTCCCAAAGCAGACAATAAGCTAGGACAGGCCATAGTGGACCGTATCGTGGTCATGTTGATTAATGAAGCAGCCGATGCCTTGCACTTTAAGGTTGCAAGTCGAGAAGATATAGATGCCGCGATGACCAAAGGAGTAAATTATCCTAAAGGGCTACTAAGCTGGGCGGATGAAATAGGGATTGAAAACTGTGTAGAACGTTTGGATCAGCTCTTTGACTATTACCGTGAAAGCCGGTACAGATGCAGTCCGCTACTGCGAAAAATGGCGGAAGCTGGAAGTCGTTTTTTCCCAACAGAAAAAGCTACTCCACATTTCTGATAGATTGAGACCCTATTGATAAGAAGTAAATATTTGAACATATGATAAAGTTAGGTAATTATGTAAACGGCCAGTGGCGAGAGGGAGAAGGAGATGGGAAAGCCGTTTTTGATGCGGTTACTGGAGAAGTGATTGCCCATGCCACCACTAAAGGTATCGACCTAGGTGCAGTACTTGCCTATGGACGTGAAATGGGAGGACCTCCTTTGCGAAAAATGACTTTCCAGCAAAGAGGGAATATGCTAAAAAAATTGGCCCTATACCTAAATAAGCGAAAAGAACACTTTTATGAGATCAGCTATCGAACGGGAGCAACACGAGCCGATAGCTGGATCGATATAGAAGGAGGATTTGGTAACCTGTTTGCCAATGCTTCCTTACGAAAGAACTTCCCTAATCAACCCTTTCATGTAGATGGAGCAGCTATAGACCTATCCAGAGGAGGTAGCTTTATGGGGCATCATATCATGGTTCCCAAAGAAGGGGTAGCCATTCACATCAATGCCTTTAACTTTCCTGTATGGGGTATGTTGGAGAAATGTGCGGTGAACTGGATGGCAGGTGTCCCAGCCGTAGTGAAACCTGCTACTGCCACCGCCTTTTTGACCGAAGCGGTAGTGAAAGAAATCATAGCCTCCGGCATTTTACCTGAAGGTGCCCTACAATTGGTCTGTGGATCCGCAAGAACAATTTTGGATGCTGTGGAATCACAGGATGTAGTAACCTTTACCGGCTCAGCGTCAACAGGTAGAATGTTGAAAGCCCACTCCAGGATCATTGAGGAAGCCGTTCCTTTCAATATGGAAGCCGACTCTCTGAATTGCGCCATCCTAGGAGAAGATGCCAAGCCAGGCACCCCAGAGTTTGATCTTTTCATCAAGGAAGTGAGAAAAGAAATGACGGTTAAGTGCGGACAGAAATGTACGGCAATCCGTCGAGTGATCGTGCCAGAAGCTTACGTGGAAGATGTACAGATTGCCTTAGGCAAATCCCTCTCCAAAGTAGCTATTGGGAATCCAACTACCGAAGGGGTGCGAATGGGAGCTTTAGCCAGTAAAGATCAGGTTCAAGAGGTGCGAGATCGAGTTAATGAACTCTGCCAAACAGCGGAGTTAGTGTATGGCCATTTAGATCAAGTCGATTTGCTGGGTGCCGATGCCGAAAAAGGGGCCTTTCTTAGTCCAATTCTGTTATTGGAAAAAGACCCACATCAAAATCAAGCGGTTCATGATGTAGAAGCATTCGGTCCAGTAAGCACCATCATTCCCTACCAAGATCTTGGGGATGCGGTTCAACTTGCCAAAATGGGCAAAGGTTCTTTGTGCGCCTCTATCACTACTTATGATGATGCCATAGCGCGTGAGTTTGTCGTTGGTGCTGCCAGCCATCATGGACGGATCTTGGTGTTGAACCGTGAAAACGCCAAACAGAGCACCGGCCATGGTTCTCCTCTACCTACCTTGGTACATGGTGGCCCCGGCAGAGCAGGTGGTGGTGAAGAAATGGGGGGCATGCGTGGTGTTAAGCACTATATGCAGCGCTGTGCGATCCAAGGCACGCCAAGTACCATTACGGAAATTACTGGCATCTACCAGGCTGGATCACGCTACAAAGAAACCCCCAAACACCCCTTTGCCTATCATTTCGAGGATATCGAACCGGGTATGTCACTCCTCACCCACAAACGAACCATTACCGATAGCGATATCATTAACTTCGCCAATCTCACTTGGGATCACTTTTATGCTCATACCGATATCACTTCTTTAGAAGGAACTATTTTTGAGAAACGGGCGGCTCATGGCTATTTTATCCTCGCTGCCGCTGCTGGCTTATTTGTTTATCCGAACAAAGGGCCTGTCGCCGCCAACTATGGTTTGGAGGAATGTCGATTTGTACGTCCCGTTTATCACAATGATACCATCCAAGTCCGTTTAACTTGTAAGGAAAAGGTAGATCGCGACAGTAAAGGACGGGAATTGCCTTCTGGAGTAGTTAAATGGTATGTGGAAGTATTCGATCAAGATGGGGAGCTCGTCGCCATTGCTACCATCCTCACCATGGTGCAGAAAAAGTCTCCTTTTCTAGATTTCAACAAAGTCAAGGTCGCCAAAATCTTAGACAAACTGACCGAGGATCATACGCCTCAATGGGGTATTCTGACACCACAACATATGGTGGAACATTTGGAATTCTTCATTCAAATGGCAATGGGCAAAGTGGATACGGAGGTCATTACGCCGGAAAAGCGCATCGAACGATTCAAGGAATCCTTGTTTAACTATCGTGCCATGCCACGCTCTTTCGACCATCCTCTACTAAAGGAAAAGGAATTGGAAGAATTGCGTTTTGCTAACCTTTCGGAAGCAAAAGCGGGACTACTCTCTGCTATTGATGACTATGAAACCTTCTTCAAGGATAACCCAGGCATCGAAACGCCCAATACTGTCTTCGGCATGTTGGACAAGCAGCTCTGGGATCTGATGAATCGCAAACATTTTCACCACCACTTTAGCCAATTTGGCTTAGTGTAGTACGTAAAGTATTTGGATACATGGAAGCATTTGTTGCAGCTCAAGATATACAAGCAGGCATTGCTGAAATAACCTTTTTTCATCCGGCTCATAATTCACTACCCAGTGATTTGCTGAAAGCTCTAGCAGATACCATTAGGACAACCGGGGAACGAGAAGACATCAAGGTTATTATTTTAAAAAGCTATGGCAATCGCACCTTCTGTGCGGGTGCAAGCTTCAATGAATTAATCGCCATAGATGACTTTGACACCGGCAAGCAGTTCTTTATGGGCTTTGCTAATGTGATCAATGCCTGCAGAAAATGTCCGAAAATCATTATCGGGCGAGTTCAAGGTAAGGCTGTGGGAGGAGGTGTAGGTTTAGCTGCTGCGGTAGACTATTGCCTCGCCACCAAGTTCGCAAGTATTAAGCTCAGCGAATTGGCAGTAGGGATTGGCCCATTTGTCGTGGGACCTGCTGTGAAGCGAAAGGTAGGACTTTCCGCCTTCAGCCAAATGGCAATGAATCCTGCCGATTTTCAATCTCCAACTTGGGCTAAGGATAAGGGCCTTTATGCTGAGGTCTTCGAAAGTACGGAAGAACTAGATCAAGCCGTATTAGCCCTCGCCGAGCAAACCAATGGCTACAATCCGGAGGCAGCAGCGGAAATCAAACGCATCTGCTGGGAAGGTACAGAGCATTGGGATCAACTCCTAGAGGAGCGAGCGGAGATTAGTGGGCGCTTGGTTTTGTCAGAATATACGAAGGAGACCTTGAAGCGTTTTGCGGAGCGTTGATGCCCGCCATTTCCTGCGGGCAGGAGCTTGTTAATAGCTGATAAGTAGGTGCAACTCGACACCTACACTCGGTAGGGATTCTTCGGATACAACCATATCGATCAGCTTGACCTCTCTTATCTAAAAACACCTATGCATAACCCGCTCCGCCATAGTCTTCGTGTCCTCCTGAAATATCGCCTCTATACCGGATTTGCCTTGATCGGCTTGAGTGTAGCCATTACGTCAGTCTGGTTCATCGCCAACTATCTTAAGACCTCCTATCAGTACGATGTCTTCCACACCCAGCATCGGGAGATCTACAGGCTAAGTATGGAGGTAACGGCAGGGGACCACACGGATCATTATGCCACTACGGGGAAACCTTTAGGAGAATTTTTGCACAAAAACTACACGGGCATTGAAGGATATGCCAAGTTGAAATTTCACCCTTCTACCCTCTTTATCGATGGAAAAGCCTTTCAGGAGCAAGGCTTTTTTCAGGCCAATCCACAGGCACTTTCGATCTTCAGCTTCAACTTCCTTGCTGGAGATCATAATGCACTCTCCCAGCCTGATGCCATTGTACTGACCGAATCGCTAGCTATCAAGTATTTCGGTAAGGTAGATATAATTGGCAAGCAAGTCCGAGTGGAGGAAAAAACCTATAACATCGCGGGGGTTTTCCAGGATTGGCCCCAAAACTCACATATCCAAGTCAATGCGCTCCTATCTGAGACCGTCGACCCAGCGTATGATGTACAAAGTTGGTTTGATATAGAACAGTATACCTATGTTCTCGCTAACCCAAGCCTGCAGCAGGAAGAATTACAAAGTAGGTTGGATCAGCTAGTGGCGGATCAGCTAGCTCCGCTTATAGAAGGCTCAGGGGTGGAGGTCAGCTTTAATGCTCAAGCGCTTAGCGAGATACACTTTTCCCCTGCCTTAGTAGATGATGTACAAAAGGGTAGTCGAGTATACATCAATGCTTTAGCTATGGCAGGATTGCTGGTTTTGATCATTGCCCTATTGAATTTCATCAATCTGACGCTGACTCGTTCCACTCAACGTACCAAAGAGATTCGAGTAAAAAAGGTACTGGGGATCTCCCGCCGCCAATTGGTCATGCAAAGCGTAGTAGAATCTTTGGCCATGACCGTACTAGTTACTACACTTTCTATTGTACTTATCCTATTCGGTGAAAAATTCTATACAGCCTACACCGGATTCGAGGCCATTAGCCTAGTCAGTAATAAATTCTTAATGCTCTTGCTATCCTTGCTAGTATTCGGATGTGGCTTAGTTGGAAGCACTTATTCTGGGGTATATCTATCTTTTTCTAGTCCATCGGTATCGCAAGAAGGCCCTCGCATACTTCTCTTGAAGAAATTGCTACTGGGCTTCCAATATAGTATTGCCATATTAGTCTTAATCTTAACGCTGAGCATGGGGCGGCAACTTGATTTTCTCTTGACAAAAGACCTAGGTTTCGACCAGGAAGAAATACTGATTCTTCGCCTTCCAGAAGGTGAAGAAGAAAGGAGCAGTGCAATTACCTTTCGAGAACAACTTAGAAGCCGTAGTTCCATCCAAAATGCCTCCCTTATTGGTGGCGGAGCCATCCCGGGAGAGGAAAATGGAAAGGATATATTTGAAGTGTACCAAGAAGGCTCCAAAACCGAAAAAATCTACAATATTTACAGAGTTGACGAAGTTTACTTCGATCTGCTTAATATCCCGTTCGCTACAGGAAGAAACTTTAATCCCACACAAAGAACCGACGAAGAGGGAGGTGTCATCATTAATGAAACCTTAGCCAGATCTTTGAATTGGGAAAAGCCGCTAGGTAGAGAAATTGGTTATGGGGGCGAGAAAAGGAAAGTGATTGGGGTAGTAAAAGATTTTCATAATAAATCACTACACAACCTGATCGAACCCATTGTTTTCCTATTTGAAACAGCACAGCCTAATAACCTTCTAGTAAAGGCCTCAGCCACTGAGCTTACAACTTTACAATCAGAATGGCAGGAATTCTATATAGGTGCTCCTTTTTCAGTGACCCATTTTGATCGGTTCATCGGAAACATGTACGATAAGGAGAAACAACTAACTCAATTGTTCCAATTCTTCTCCTTCATATCTCTATTACTTTGCTATATGGGTTTGTTTGCCCTCTTCTCCCTGCACGTTCAACAACGGACCAAGGAAATGAGTGTTCGCAAGGTACTTGGTGCCGAACTTGGCAATCTGTTTGCCGCCATTATTAAAAATTACGGTCGAATTGTATTCTTCTCTATGCTGGCGTCAATACCGATCGGCTGGTATTTAGTCAAGGTTTGGCTAGCAGAGTTTAGCTTTAGTGCGCAAGTGGGATTAGGAGTGTACCTGCTTGCGGGGTTTATCGTTATCTCCACGAGTTTGTTGGTCATCTCCTACCATATCATCAAAATAATAAACGTCAATCCGGTTTTGGCATTGAAACATGAGTAATAGACTAGTAATAGGCTTTTAGTTGAAATGTTCGGAGAGCACATACTAAGGTACATTCAAGCTGGGGACAAACGTAATTCATCACCTATTTGGCGATGGCAGTTCCTCTCATCCTTGGCTCCCTGTAACTGGCTTGAAATCCTGGATGCTATATTTTGTACCTACGGCACATGAAAGCCTGCCTAATCCTTGGCTAGGCATATTAGGCCCCTAACGGGGCAGGGTAGAACATAGGTGTGGCTAGGTGGAAGCAGCTCCGTTTTCTAAGAATTGCTCAGA
>JABSSL010000138.1 GCA_013214355.1 Saprospiraceae bacterium
ACCTCCGACCTCCCCGCCCGTGTTGGTATTTTCTACCAACGCACCTCCTGCGCTCCCAAGATCCGGGACCATCCTTACCCAGGGAAATGCATAAGATGTTGGTGGAAAAACACCAACATCGGCTTGGGATTGAAATTGACATCCGTAGAAACACCAACATCAGCTTGGGATTGAAATTGACCTCCGTGGCAACACCAACATCGGCTTGAGATTAGTGCTCCTCCGACCTCCCGGCCCGTGTTGGTATTTTCTACCAACACACCTCCTACGCTCCCAAGATCCGGGACCATCCTCACCCATGGAAATGCAAAACCTATGTTAAAGCCAATTGAAGAGCCAGCATCTCCGTCCAGTTTAGCTTAATTTAATCTAGCTTTAATAATGAAAACTAAAACCTATGCAGATCAATTTACCAAAGCCTTTTCTTTTCACGTTTGCTGCTGTAGCCCTCCTCTTTACAATCTTTGGATTTAATACCAATAAATCGGAGACTAAGGAGTTAATGACATTGGTAGTATCCTATCAGAATAGAGTTCAGTTTTTGGTGGAAAGCCATGCTGATGGAACTTGTAAAAGAGAGGTGTTTATTGCTAAAAATGCAAGACAGCGGTTTAAGCAACAGTACAAAACACCGGGTGTGACGTATGAGGAACTACCACTCCAAGGAAGGTATGACAACACGGCGATATTGGCTAGGGTCCAATCCTTGACCAAGCAAGGATGGCGATTGGTGAGCCATGATTACTCGATGGCAATTGGAGACCCGATCGACGAACCCTGGAATAAGGAACGCGTGTCCTTCTATTTGTTTGAGCGATAAGAGATTATACGGTGGCAATAAACTCGGTTAAATTCGTATCGCGTTCTAGGTCAAGTTTCTTGCGTAGGCGATAGCGATTGGTATGGACACTTTCCACCGAAATCCCCATTAGTTTGGCCATATCTTTACTGGAAAAATCTAGTTTGATAAGGGCGCAAAGGCGCTTGTCTCCTTGCGTGAGTTTTGGAAACTTGATCTCCAGACGTTGGTAGAAGTCTTGATTAACGGCAATAAATCGGGTTTCAAATTCTTCCCAATTTTGTGAGCTGTTACTGTTAATGGATCGGACGATTTGTTTTACATTTTTGGCACTCAGATCTCCATTCTGCTGGGCCAGTCTTTCTTTTAGATTGGAAAGGAACTCATCTTTTTCAATTAGCTTGAGTGTAGAGGCGGCTAGCTCTTTATTCTTTATTTCAATCAGTTCATTCACTTGCTGAAGCTCGAGCTCACGTTCCCGTTTGATCATTTGCTTCTCCGATCTATGCTTACTTCTAACGTAATTGAAGTATAGTATGCTAATGAGCATCACAAAGAGGATGCTGACCAATAAGATGATACGCTGTAACAGCCATAGGCTACTTTGGTGTTCGAGCTCAGTCAGTCTTTTTTCTTTAAGCAATTCCGTGATTCGATCTTGTTCAGCTCGGTATGCATCTTGAATCTCCAATAAGGGACGATTGTTTTCACTTCTGCTGTCAAAATAAGCTTCATCCAAAGTCTTTTCGGTCTTTAGGCGATTATAGGCCTGTAGATAGTCTCCTCGTTCTAGGTACAGGTTCGAGAGCCGTTGATGGATGAGCGGGGAAAAATCTTTATGGCTATTATACTTGGCAGATATCTCCAAAGCCTCTTGATAGTTTTGTTCCGCTTTTTCTACCTCATTCAGATTCAGGTAGGTGTCCCCCATGTACGTTTTGAGTAATACCCGATAACCGGGTTGGAATTGGTCGAACCAAGGAAGGATATCATTGAAAACACCAAGGGCTGCTTCATATTTTTGCTCCGCCTTTAATAGAAAAGCTTTTTCAAACTGGAGAAAATAGAGGAGTGGCTTTTTTTCTGCGGAATGCAATTGAAAGCAACTATCTAAATAGATGTTAGCCAATTCTGGTTCGGCTAGTTCTCGGTAAGTCGCCGCGAAAGGGTAGTAGCTTTGAATAAGATTGCTTTTCGGCACAATACCCTCCTTGACGAGCCGCTTATTTAGATGGAGGGAGAGGTTGAAGTATCGCATCGCCTCATCCCTACGTTTGTAGAAGCTGTAGTACCTCCCTAATCGCACGTAGAGTTTTACTTTATTCCGTTCATCATTGGTTTGATCAGCTAATAGCAGTCCAGTCCAAAGCTTGTCATAGGAGTCTTTGTAGTTAGCCTGGTTTCCACTAACGGTGGCCTGATCCATTAAGGCTTCAATCGCTTTCGAAGTATCTCCTTGTTCAATTAAGCGTTGATAGCAAAGGTCCAAAAGGTATAGAGAACTATCTGGATTTTGAAATCGAATATTCCAGGCCTTCTCCCGTAATACCTCATTCATCATGGCAGTCATGGAGTCTACTTGCGCAAGCCCTGGAATTTTTATACAAGAGATCACTAGTGTCAAGCCAAAAATCCAGTATTGTCTAGTTGAATGGACCATGAGTTAAATATCATTTTCACAAAATCTCAATTCTAAATATAAATATCTAAATTATGTCCCAGGCATGAGGAATTGCTCATGGCGAAATCGTACGTGTTCAGTTTTTGTCTAGTTGTTTCATGCCGATCTTTCGCATTAACAGCTGATTTTTACTGCATTGTTGAGGTGCTGTAATTCAGGCTGTCTATTTCTTTACAAATCATCAAAACTTACATGAAAGCCACATTTTACGAAGGTCAACATACCTTTTCGGTAGCGGAAAAAGAGCTGGAGCCACCGGGAAAAGGTGAAGTACGTATCAAGGTTGCCTATTGCGGTGTTTGCGGTACGGATGTCCATATTTATCATGGTATGATGGACAAAAGGGTGCAAATACCTGTCACAATTGGGCATGAAATGTCCGGAGAAATTGATGCCATAGGCACAGAGGTGTCCGGTTATCAAGTTGGAGATAAAGTGGTAGTCAGGCCACTAGATAATCGGGCTGAAGAAGCTTCTGATAAGGGGTTTAGTCACATCTGCAAAAAGCTCAAATTCATTGGTATCGATAGTCCCGGTGCGATGCAGCAATATTGGAATGTGCCTGCCTTCACGCTCCATAAGTTACCCGCTAAGACTGATCTGAAACTCGCCGCTTTAGTCGAGCCCTTATCAGTGGCCTGCCATGATGTCCGCCTTTCCGGATTGAAAGAAGGGGAGGTGGCCGTGGTGCTGGGAGGTGGCCCAATCGGAATGTTAGTGGCTTTGGTAGCCAAAGAGGTTGGAGCTCAAGTAGTCATATCGGAAGTGAACCCCAAGAGAATTAAGCTGGCCCAAGAAATGGGCTTTACGGTAGTTAATCCAGCGGAAACGGATCTTGTTCAGTACATCGATACACAAACGGATGGGTATATGGCCGACGTAGTCTTTGAGGTGGCGGGTGTACAACCTGCTATCGACGTGATGACGGAGGTGGCGAGAATTCGAGGACGAATCGTCATGGTTGCTATCCATGGACAAGCCAGACCGGTGGACCTTTTCAAGTTCTTTTGGAAAGAATTAAAGTTGATTGGGGCTAGGGTATACGAACCAGAGGACTATGAAAAGGCGATTGAGTTGATTACCAAGAATGAATTGCCATTCTCTTCCTTGATTACAGCGGTTGAGCCCTTAAGTGCGATTCAACAAGTATTTGAAAACATTGACAAAAATCCGGACGGCATGAAGGTGTTGTTGGATTGCCAAAACTAATCCCGATATAAAAATGAGTGTACTTGATCAATTTAAATTAGACGGCAAGCTAGCCCTAGTTACGGGCTGCAAAAGAGGAATTGGGAAAGCCATGGCCATCGGTTTGGCAGAAGCTGGCGCTGATGTTATTGGGGTTTCGGCTACCTTAGAATTATCTGGAAGTGAAGTCGAAAAGGAAGTGCAGGCATTAGGCCGAAATTTTAAAGGCTACCAATGTGATTTTTCTGACCGAAAAGCTTTGTATGCCTTCATTGAGCAGGTCAAAAGCGATCACGGAATGGTAGATATACTGGTCAATAATGCAGGATCAATTCTCCGAGCTCCCGCTTTGGAACACCCTGATGAATATTGGGATAAAATCGTTGAAATCAACCAAAATGCTCAGTTCATTTTATCCCGAGAATTGGCAAAGGGTATGATAGAAAAGGGGTACGGGAAAATTATCTTCACGGCCTCTCTATTGACCTTCCAGGGAGGAATTACCGTGCCTGGTTATGCAGCCAGTAAAGGGGCTATTGGACAACTGACCATGGCGCTCTCGAATGAGTGGGTGGGTAAAGGTATTAATGTTAATGCCATTGCTCCTGGATACATTGCTACGGATAATACGGCTGCTCTGCGCGCCAATCCCGATAGAAATATGGCTATTCTAGGGCGAATTCCAGCTGGTCGTTGGGGTACGCCAGCGGACTTCAAGGGCGCAGTTGTGTTTTTGGCTTCGGCTGCTTCAGATTATATGAGTGGTTCTATTATGCTAGTAGATGGAGGATGGATGGGACGCTAAGGTAGGGCCTAATCAAGATAGAGCTGGCCTAAGCCGTCAGTTTTGGGCCAGCTCTGCAACAATAGTTATTGGAAGCTATTCATTCTGAGGACTCCTTTAGTCAGCAGAATAACTTCAACAAAATGAAACGAACTATAAACATTTGGCTAGTCTTACTAAGCCTTAGCGTACTTAGCCGTTGCTCTCCCTCGGATCAACCAGAATATCTTTTCAGGGTAAGTCTGTGGGCCAATGAAGAGCATACCTGGTACAAGGCTTTCTTGCATTTTGGTGAGCTACTCTGGGATCGTTCGGAGGGGCGCATAAAGGTAGAGGTATATCCTTCGGAGCAATTGGCCAAAGAAAAGGAATCCATTCGTTTGATCCAGGCAGAGGTTATTGAAATGACGGTAACGGCCTCCTTACTCAGCAACTGGATCGAGATTGCCGCCTTTTGTGAATTACCCTTCTTATTGCGCGATACTACCGATAAAAATGCCTTGCTATATGGCCCCATTGGTGAAAAGATTAAGGAAGAAATCTTGGCTGAAACCGGGTTAAGACCCGTAGCGGTTTTCGAACGGGGACCACGCCATTTAACCTCCAACCGCCCGATCAAACATCCAGATGACTTGCAAGGATTAATCTTGCGAGTGCCCAGTGTTCCTTCCTTTGTGACGGCCTGGAGTGCCATGGGCGCTAAGCCCACACCGATGGCTTTTTCTGAAGTCTTTACTTCCCTGCAGCAAGGAACGATAGAAGCGCAAGAAAACCCATTCGAATTGATTCTTAACGCAGGCTTTCCAGAAGTGCAGCAGTATGTAAACCTAACGGAGCACGTAATGAGTTGGAGCTATCCCGTAGTAGGAGAAAAGCAGTTTCAACGATTACCCGAGGATTTACAAGAAGTCTTTTTGGAAGCAGCAGTGGAAATGCAGGCCTTCGAACGCCGCTTATTTCTGGAAAGTGAGAAAAAGGTTCAAGATGAGTTAAAGGCCAGAGGGATGGAATTTGTAGAAGTGGATAAGGATGCCTTTGCTGCCAAGTGTGAAGAAGCCATCTACAATAGCCTTTCTCCAGAAAGTCAATCGTTATACCGCGAATTTCAGGCCTCAAGACAACAATAACATGGAAAAAGCCATTGCACGCCTACTCAAATACGGGACTTTAATTAGCACTTATGCTTTGATTGGCAGTGTGTTACTACAGATTTTTGCACGTTTCTTTTTGGCCAATACCCCGCCTTGGACGGAAGAGGCTTCCCGCCTTTTCTTCATCTATGCGACGGCATTTGGCGCTGGGCTAGCTTTCAAGTCCCAGTATTATGTGCATCTTGATGTATTCTATAATAAGCTTTCCCCAAAAATCCAGCACGGTTTAAATGTCTTTATTCCTTTGCTCGTGCTCATACTATTTGGCTTGTTGACAATACATGCTATTCAATTCATTCGCTTGGGACACTACGAGTTTTCACCTAGCATGAAAATGAGAATGTCCATTGCCTTCCTGAGTATGTTTGTGCTGGGGGCTTCGATCAGTTATTATGCGGCGAGGGATTTATTCAAAGCCTTAAAAAGACAAGCGATATGATAGCGGCTCTAATTTTGGTATTTATCGCTGGTTTGGTATTGCGTTTTCCAATCGCTTTTTCCTTGGGCTTAGCCTGTTTGGTTTATCTATTGCTGACCGGATTTCCACTGGTTGTGTTACCGATGAAAATGTATTCAGGGATCGATGTTTTTGTGCTCCTCAGTGTACCGGGCTTCATTCTAGCCGGTAATCTGATGAATTATGGGGGACTAACAGAGAAGATTATCAACTTTTGCAATCATCTGCTGGGCCATATCCGGGGAGGCCTAGCCCTAGCCAATATTGGAGCTTCTATGTTGTTTGCCGGTATTTCTGGCACGGCCGTTTCTGATACGGCTAGCATTGGTTCCGTCATGATTCCGGCCATGAAGCGGGAGGGATATGGCGAGGGCTTTTCCTGTGCTATTACTGCGGCCTCCTCTACGGTAGGTCCAATTATCCCGCCAAGTGTGCCGATGATTATTGCTGCTACTTTAAGTGGGTTGTCTGTGGGGAAGCTGTTTTTAGCGGGCGCGGTGCCGGGATTCTTATTGGGCGGGGGACTGATGGTAGTGGCTTATTTCATTTCCGTTCGGGAAAACTATCCAAAGCATCCCAGAAGTAGCCTGGCTCAAATCGCTAGAAGTTTTGTGGATACCTTTTGGGCCTTACTGATGACCTTCATTATTCTCTTTGGGATTATTGGGGGGGTGTTTACGCCTACAGAGGCCTCTATCATTGCTGTTTTATACGCCATGTTAGTTGGACTTTTGGTGTATCGAAAATTGAATTTTCAGAAAATTCAAGTCATCGTACTGGACTCCATGAAGACATCTGCTTCATTGATGGTACTGATCGGTTTTGCCAACCTCTTTGGTTGGATCCTAGTCACAGAACGATTACCACAGATGATCTCTGCTGAAATCTTAGGCTTTACCACCAATAAATACCTGGTTTTACTACTCATTAATCTATTGTTAATCTTCGTCGGCACCTTTATGGAAACGATCGCGGCGCTGCTGATTCTGTTTCCCATTTTGCTAAAGGTGGCGGCTTCCGTAGGTGTAGATCCCATTCATTTTGCCGTGATCGCAGTCTTGAATTTGATTATTGGCTTGACTACGCCTCCAGTGGGCGTTTGTCTTTTCGTGGCTTCGAGTATTGGTAAGGTATCCATAGGTAAGGTCAGTAAGGCGAGTTTGCCCTTTCTGGCGGTAAGCTTGATTGTTTTGATCCTGGTAACCCTGATTCCCGAACTATCATTGTTCTTACCACAAATGATCATGGACTAATTGTTTGCTGAAAATCTTGATCTATATGTTTGCATTGCCTAAATCTCTACCTTCTGCTCATCCTTGCCTGATCGTGCTGTGGCTAGTCCTTGCTTGTTTGGTCCTCTCCTGTGAGGAAAATGCTAGCGCAGAAAGCCAAACAGAAGATAGACCCAATGTTATCCTGATCCTTTCAGACGATCAGGGTTACGGTGATTTTGGTTGTAATGGCAATCCTTACGTCAAGACGCCTCATATGGACAGCCTTTTTGAGGAGAGCATACGATTTACCAATTTTCACGTTGACCCCACTTGTGCCCCGACGAGAGCAGCCTTGATGACTGGTCGATATGCTTCTAGGGTTGGGGTTTGGAAAACCTTCAAAGGACGACATCATTTGAGAGAAAATGAATCGACGATGGCAGAGGTGTTTAAGGCAAATGGTTATCGAACGGCCATCTTTGGTAAATGGCATTTGGGCGATAATTATCCCTTTCGTCCCATGGACCGGGGGTTTGACGAAAGCTATATCCACGGCGGAGGAGTGATTGGAGAAACGCCAGACTATTGGGGAAACGATTATTATGACGACACCTATTTCCGGAACGGGGAGCCAGAGGCAACAACCGGCTATTGTACGGATGTGTGGTTTGAGGAGACTAAGCAATTTATTGCTGATTCTAAGGATGATCCATTTTTCGTCTACTTACCGCTAAACGCGCCTCATGGACCTTTTAAAGTGCCAAAAAGCTATGCCGAACCTTACCTATGCCGCCCTGAGATTCCGGAAAGTAGAGCCTGGATGTACGGCATGATTGCCGCTATCGATGAGAACCTGGGAGCATTGCGAACTTTTTTAGCCGAGAAGGGACTCGATGAAAACACTTTACTCCTCTATATGACGGATAATGGGACAGCGGCAGGAGTCTCTTTCAAAGAGGGTAAGGCAGGATTTCAGGTGATAAATGGATACAATGCAGGAATGAGAGGCCGCAAAACTACCCCCTTCGAAGGGGGACATCGTTCTGCTTTCACGATGCATTGGCCCAAAGGTTTAGGAACTGAAACTAAAAGGGTTTCTGCTCTGACGGCACATCTAGATGTATTACCAACATTAATAGATCTACTTGATTTCCAATGGGAAGCTAAAATGCCTTTTGATGGCCAAAGCTTAGTCCCTTTGCTTAACTCAAGCAGTTCTGAAGCATTCACGAACCGGACTCTATTTGTGCATAATCAAGTCGCCTTTGGGAAAAAGGCGGTGGGAGATACCCCACAGAAATACCTAGACTATTGTGTGATGACAGATCAATGGCGTCTCGTGGGTAAGGAGCTTTTCGATATAAATAAAGACCCTGGTCAGCAAACCAATGTGGCGGAGCAGTACCCTGAGATTACTGACACGCTGCAATCTGCCTATGAAGGTTGGTGGGAGGACATCGATGACCAATTTGATGAATATTGCCGAACTGTTATTGGAGCACCCGAACAAGCAACAGTGCAGCTCGATTGCCAGTTTTGGCACGGAGAAAAAGCCTTGTACAATCAACGCCATGTTCGAAACGCGCAAATCGCTAATGGTTTTTGGGATTTAAAAGTGATTCGACAGGGGACTTATCAGATTGAGTTACGCCGTTGGCCCAGAGAACTGGATCTGGCTATGGATGCGCTCTTCCCCACGCCAACAGTGGATCCCGAAATTGAGTTTACTAAGGATCAGGCAAGACAATTACCTAGTCGTATACTTCGTCCGGTCCAGGCTAAATTAAAGGTGGGACGACAGGAAGTTTCTGCAGATATCCAGCCAAATCAAAAGGCAGTGAATTTCGAACTTGAACTGGAAGCAGGAAAGGTGGACTTACAGACTTGGTTAAGCGATGAAAATGGCCAAGAATGGGGTGCTTATTACGTCTATATCTCCTCAATAAACGATTAACAACAAACTAACATAATATAGATACGAATGAAACGAAATGGAAATCAACGCAACCGAACGTCTTTTCTAGGCTGGCTTCTTTTCTTGGGACTCTTTGCCAGTTTCACGGCTTGTCAAACTAGCTCTACCTCGGCCGTGGAGGAAGACAAACTGGAGATTACAGATGAAAAACTCGATCATTTGGGGATCACCAATCGGGATAAATTAAGTGCAGCTTCGAAGCGTGCTTTAGAATGGCCTGACCTAGGTAATGAATGGTTTATAGAGTTCAAGGTACACGATCTCAAGGGGGACTTAGCCTATGAAGAAGGCGTAGTGCGTCGAGACCCTTCTGCAGTGATACAAGTAGATGGAAAATATTTTGTGTGGTACTCTAGAAGCACCGGAACTACGCAGGGTTTTGCGGGAGATATTGAAAACGAGAAAGTTTTTCCCTGGGATCGATGCGACATCTGGTATGCCACCTCAGATGATGGTTGGACTTGGAAAGAGGAAGGCTTAGCCGTTCCCCGAGGCGAAAAAGGAGCCTATGATGACCGGAGTGTATTTACCACTGAGATTCTGCAGCACGACGGAAAATACTACCTCACTTATCAAACGGTAAAATCTCCTTACGTGGTTAGAGTCAAAAATCAAATTGGCTTGGCTTGGGCAGACTCTCCGCATGGCCCTTGGACCAAGAGCAAGGAACCCATTCTTAGCCCTGCTGATAATGGAGAATGGTTTGGCGAAGAAGACAATCGGTTTATGGTCAAGAAGAAAGGAGATTTTGATAGCCATAAGGTCCACGATCCTTGTCTACTCTTCTATGATGATAAGTTTTACCTCTATTATAAAGGGGAGCAGATGGGCGAAGAGATTACCTTTGGTGGGCGTCAGATTAGACACGGTGTGGCAATCGCTGATAACCCACTTGGACCCTACGTGAAGTCTCCTTACAATCCTATTTCAAATAGTGGTCATGAAATTTGTGTCTGGCATCACAATGGAGGAATAGCCTCCCTCATCACAACGGATGGCCCCGAAAAAAATACGATTCAATGGTCCCCAGATGGGATCAATTTTGAAATCCAATCTGTGATCAAGGGCGCTCCGCATGCGATCGGGTTGAACCGTACCCTCGATACCGAAACGGAGCCGGCAGGGGCACTTGAATGGGGACTTACGCATCAGTACAAGAACCGAGACTATCAGTACATCCGGCGCTTTGAAGGTCGAAGACGGACTACTCATTCTGCTTTGGGAGAAAGCGCCAAGAGAAAATAGATTAACCCTTTTACCGCCGCTGTGACGTTTACTACGGCGGAAGGGATAGATGATCATCTAAGAGAAATACTAAACTATTCCCAGGTCTGACAAGCCATCGGAGCGTATCCCGGAACCTCTGTGGAGCCTCCGATAGCTTGCGCCTTTAACTATTCTATCCCGATATCCTGTTCTTTTAGTGCGTTCAACACCAGTAAGGAAAGCTGCATAAGTAGAGCGACAATAGATATTCCAAATTCGCACCGTGTCTTTCGGAACCATGTTACGTCAGTAAGATGCTTAACTAACCTATGGCTAAACAGGTTGGCAGCTCGACAGCTGCTCCATTTTACGGCCTCCCCTCAGCTCAAAATTCACTACCCAAAATTTCAAGACTACTATTCTCACACTACTTAATTCATTACAAATAAAAACTTTGGACTTTTCTAGAAAGTTTTTTTGAAAGAAATAGTGGAATTTTGGTTTTAACATGACTGATATTACCATTAGATACAAAGACAAACCCCTATTCCAAAGGGCAGAATTTTCTTTACCAACTCGATATACATCGAACTTGCAGGACTACTCCTGCTTTTTCTATATCAACAAAGGTAGTTATCAAACTATCGAAGCCAATGGCATTTTCAAGGTAGGCGAGAAAGAAGCCCTGCTGAAGAAATGCGGCAACTACATTTCCTATTTTCCTTCCTCAGAGGAACAAGTGTATGCAGAAGCTATTGCCGTGTATTTTCATACCGATATCATCAAATCGATTTACAGCAATGAGATGGTAGACTTTTTCAATAAGTCTAAAGAAAGATCAACTCCTAAAAAGTTAGCCAATGAACTCATCGAAAAATATGTAAACAACCTGATTGTTTACCTAGATAACCCCTCTTTGATTGATGAGGAATTGGCGGCCTTAAAATTTAAAGAATTGATTCTGATCCTGATGAAATCGCAACATAGCGATTCGATCCAGACCTTCTTTGCAGACCTATTCAACTATCAGGAATTAGAATTTAAAACCATCATTGAAAACAACATTTTCAATGACATCAGCATCGAAGAATTAGCCTTTATCTGCCACAAAAGTTTATCTAGCTTCAAGCGATTATTCAAAGCTACCTTTAATGAAACGCCTGCTCGCTATATTAAACGAAGAAGGCTCGAACACGCAGCTCAATTGATCAGTACAAGCGCTGAAAATATTAGCCATATCGCCTGCGATTGTGGTTTTAATGACCCAACAACATTCTCCGCTGTTTTTTCAAATCAATTTGGCGTTTCTCCAACTACCTATCGTCACCAAAATAGAAAGGACTTGACCCAAAAGGGAAAGTGAAAGATTCCTAATCGCTGCACATTTGTATCACATCATTTAACTAAAAATTGATACGATGCAAACATTGCAAATCATTATGAAATCTTTGATCGTAAAAACTACCTTCATCCTTTTTGTTGTCTTTAGCTTTTTGGCTTGCCATCCAGCAATGTCCCAAAAAAGTCAAATCCTCACCTTCAAAGCCAATACTGTTGTTGAGACGGCTTTGTTGACTATAAAACCTGGCAAAGAGAAGCAATTCAGTGAAGACTATTTCTCGCAAGCCATCAAGTTTGCGCCCACTTATGGTGCCAGACCCATCGGGAGCTTCGCCTTAGTCGATAGAAAACTAGGCAATGCTCCAGCTCAGATGTTGGTGTTTTTTGAGTGGGAAAGCCTAGAGAAGAAGCGTGCCTTCGAAAAGGACTTGGATTTCTTGAAGATTGTTAACATCCGCAACGATGCCTTAAGTTTTTTGACGACAGGTTATTTCAGGGTGGAACAAGACATTTCGTACACCTTTGTTGAAGGGAACACCTACGAATTTACAGCCTTGTGGCTCGATCCCAATAATGCTCCTAAGTTGCAAGAGTATTTTGAAAAAGTAGGCCCTATCGCGACTAACCCAAAAGTAGGTTTTCAACCTATTGCTCAGCTTCAAGGCCTAGGTGTCGAAGATCGGACCTACCATCCAAGTTTAATTTTCCTAAGCGAGTGGAAACGAGGTACGAAGGGTAGAGACTATGCGCTCAACCATAAAGATTATAAAGCAGTGCTGCCCTTGCGAACAGCAGCAGCTCCGTATATAGATATGTTTCTAATCGCACCCATGATTCAATAAAAACCCTAAAGAAATGAATTTCAAAAATATTTTATGGGCTCTTTTAGCTCTATGTACTATATCCTTCATTGCCTGTGAAGAAGAAGATGGTATCATAATTCAAGATTGTCTCACCTGCGTAGAGAACATTGATACCTCGACCATTGCTGCTGCTTGGAATTACGAAGCCAAGTTTCTAAATATAGACGGTAATCAACTTCACTACATTGATGAAGAGGGCGATGGAGATTATACCTTTGTTTTCATCCATGGTTTGCCAACGTGGTCGTATTTGTGGCGCAATGTTATGCCGCATCTACAAAAAAGAGGACGAATCGTAGCTATAGATTTGATTGGTCATGGAGGGTCTGACAAGCCTGATATGGATTACACTATAGGTAATATTACAGATTTAGCAGTTAAACAATTGGACCAATTGGGTTTAGGAAACAACATCATTCTAGTGGTACAAGATTGGGGTGGTCCGGTGGGATTTGAATATGCTCGTCGTAACCCTAGCAGGGTAAAGGGAATGGTGTTTTTTGAGACTTTATGGGCACCGGTACCGAGTTTTGATGTTTTTCCTCCGGATTTTGCTGATTTTCAACGGTTTATTCGGACGGGTGAGGAAGGGGATAATACCCCAGGAAGTAGTTGGGATCAAATGGTCAATCAAGCTTTTATTCTGGAACAATTAGTGCCAGATTTAATACTACGGGACCTATCTGAAGAAGAAATGAATCAGTATAGAGCACCGTATACTAAGGTAGCTGACCGGAAAATAATGTGGAAATTACCTCAAGAAGTTCCAATTGGAGGAAACCCTGCCGAAGCGCAGATTTTCTTTGAGCAATTACAAGCATTTATGACAACGACACCCATTCCTAAATATATGCCTCATGGCGATCCTGGTTTTAATGTCAGCGATTCCGATTATGAATTTTGGACATCATTGATGCCTAATTCAACCCACGAAGTTGTAGGGAAAGGATTACATTTTTTACAAGAAGATGAACCCCATAAATTGGGAATAGCAATAAGAAATTGGGTCGATGGTTTATAAGTGAAAATCTTAAAAAGTAAACGTGAGTCAATCCGAACTTTGGACATATCCAAGGTTCGGGTTGTTCATTTAATGGAGAAGCGTAAAAGCCTCCTTGCAAGTTTGGGGTAGCTGACCACACCAAATCACAAAGCGTTATATCTAAGGGACACTTACAAGATAAATCAAAAGGATGGGGATGGTTACTCTAACTCTTTCAGAGCGTATTTTTCAAATATAATGCCTTCGTAGGCCGAGGAATTCCCCGCTTCATAGAGTACCCCTATCTTCTTTCCTTGCAACAGTACCAAATCAGAATAGGCTGATGGCCCTTCGTGCAAGACCATTGATTGACGCCAGCTTTTACCATTGTCCTTGCTGACCCTCAGCGTCATGCGTTCCCGCTTTTCTTGACTAGCGGGATTGGAGAAGTACAGCCTATGCTTTTTTCCTCTTTTTAAGTTGCCGAGCAAACTGGCCTGACAAATCGGTTCAATTAGGGTGGAATCATCTGTCAAGTCAGACCAAGTCATGCCGCCATCGGTGCTTTGGGAAAGTTTACGATTCTTTTGGGTACGATCATAGTTTCGCATGTTCAAGAGCAGGGCTCCATCTCCCGTTTCTGCGACACTACATTCATTGACCTGATGTTGAGGAGTAGATCCGCTGAGTTTCCAAGTTTTCCCTAAGTCATCAGAGTAGATGGTATGAGAATAGTAGTGTTTGGTGTCAGCCTCGATGTGATCGCAGGGGATAACTAGTCTATCCCGGTATCCTGTCTTTTTGGTAAGTTGAATGCCATGGCAAGGTCCAGTTGCGTACCAAGTCCAATTGGGCTTCTTGGTGGTGCTGGTGATCTCTTTTGGGGCAGTCCAAGTCAGTCCTTCATCGCTGGATTGAGTGATAAAAACCCGTCTAGTATCCTTACTGGTACCTGCTATGATATCCCTTTCGTGATCGCTTCCTAGGTTCCAAGTCATTAGTAAAAAGACAATACTATTGCGCTTTTCTAGCACCGGTGCCGGATTACCGCAGACATTTTCCCCATCATCCCAAATCACTTGCATTTGGCTCCAGGTTTTACCTTGATCCGTACTTCTACGCATGACCAAGTCGATATCCCCCGTATCGGAACAGGAGCCTTTACGAGCTTCCGCAAAAGCAAGAAGATGCCCTTTAGCAGTAGTAACTAGAGCAGGAATGCGAAAGCAGGCGTAACCTTCCATACCTTGCTCAAATAAATAGTTGAAGGATTGCTGACTCCTTAGCGGGAGGCAAGATAAAAACAGGCAGAAACTGAGTAGACTGCGTTTACAGAACATATTTTACTTTTTTAGTTGGTTTTCGTACCAGATGACACCCAATCCTTCGCTATTTGTACCATAATTTTCTTCACAGATTAAGATGTCGAGGTCTCCATCCTGATCTAGATCCACTAACTCTACTTTGTCATATTTAGCGATATGATTCCCAGAGATAGACTGAAATGTAGCTCCAGTACCACTGGCGAGATCCTTACCGTTTAACCAGACCAAACCATCTAATGGTACGCTTCCCGTATTAGAACTGAGGATGAGATCTAGTACATTATCTCCATTCAAATCGCCGGCCACTATTGATTTGGGACGCTCCATGTCTGGGGGTATCGGGAAATGAGTTGTTGTCCAGCTTTGTGCTTGCTGCTGAACCTTATTGGGTTTGAAAATGCTTATTTGAGTATCTGTCCAATCCACCGCTAGCACTTCCCTTATCCCATCTCCATCCCAATCCACCCAATCTATAAACATAACCTCTTTACCCTTTGCGCCAATCCAGTGATTGGGCCAAGGTTCCTCCCACCTATCTGGTCCACGATTTTCCAACCAGCGACAGGCTTGCAAGGGGCCCCTGCGATCACTGATCAAAAGGTCTAAATCTCCATCTCGGTCCATATCAGCTGGAATAATCGACATGATCCAGCCCACCTGACCGATGGGATGCCATTTCCATGCTTCAACAGCTCTGGGATTAGCGGGGATTTCTAGCCAACCGATAGCAGCCTCTTTCCCTTTACCGGCTGCCACAATCACAGATTTATTCGGCCCTAAGGAAAAGGGGATCGCATACATCCATTGCATGAGCCCGTCGGCTACAGCTACGCTTTGTTGACGCCATTCCACTTCTTTTCCTCTAGGATTAGCCCAGTGGGTGTATAATTTCCGTTCCTTCCCTTCCGTGCAACTCAATACCTCCAAGGGACTTTCCCCATCCAAATCCACAAAGACCGCATCCTCCACCGAAGGAGTTTTTCCCACCGTCATTTGTTCCCATTTATCCCTAACATGCTCTTTCCCTGGGTGCAGATAAACTTTGGCCAGACCTCCCTCTTCCCAGCCCGTTACGATGTCTGGTAGACCATCTTCATTCCAGTCCGCTAATTTCACCCCGTCCGCTCCGGAGGAAGAATCGTCAATGGTATGTCGAGGCCAATGGGTAGGGGATAGGACCAAGCTAGGATCAGGAGAAAGTAAGAAAGGTAGAAAGGAATGCAAGAATAGCAGGTATAAAGACTTCATGTGTCTGTACTTGAAAAGTTACATTTCGTTTTGAAAGGAATCCTACTTAGGTAAGATATTAAATCTAGTATATTGTAGAAAGTGTGTGCTCATAATTATGCTATAAGTCTTGATGGTCATTTCCAATTTGTGTATTTGAACCAATACAATAGCCCTATTACAAGGACACACCGCTTAGAAAAACCAACAAAACAAACAAGATGAAAAACCAACTGCTTCATCGGATAGGAGGGGCCTTGGTCCTTTGCCTTACCCTCATAGCTTGTCAAGACCATGCCGAAACCTCGGATGGACCGTATTTTGGGAATGGTGTGCACAACGGCTGGGCGGACCAAAGCTCAATTAGCCTGTGGACCAGGTTGACGAATCGACCGGATGGCAACTTGACGGGTGCACAGTTTCTGGGAATTAGCCAGAAGGATCATAAAAGACTTAGAAAGTTAAACAATATTGATTCACTGGAGGGTACACAGCTTCCTAGTGGTCTAACGCTTGATAAAATGATTGGTGCTTGCCCAGGGGCAACCGGTGAGGTTCAATTGGTTTACTATCCCGAAGGACAGGCAGAGAAGCAACAAACCATTGCTTGGCAAGCAGTCGACCCTTCGAAAGACCATACCCTGCAATGGAAGCTCACTGATCTGTCTCCCGGCACTAGGTATCAACTTGAGCTACAGGCGCGCCCTGGACCTGACGGCGCTCCTTCCGACACTTTACAGGGAAGCTTCTTTACCCCACCTGCAGCTGATCAGGAGGAAGATATTCGTTTTTGTGTAGTGACCTGCCATGATTTCATTCGTAGAGATGATCAAGACAATGGACATAAGATCTATCCCGCCATGGAGGCCCTTAAGCCTGACTTCTATGTCCATGCCGGGGATATTGAATACTACGATAAGCCGCTACCTTATGCCATGACAGAGAAATTTATGTTTTTCAAATGGAACAGATTATTTGCTTTGCCCTTTCAGCGCTCGTTTTTCAATGAACACACGACTTACTTTATGAAGGATGACCATGATGCCTTGTCTAATGATGCTTTTCCGGGCATGACCTACGGTACGGTCGATTACGAACGGGGCTTGGAAATTTTTGATAAGGAGCAGTTTCCTACCAATGAGAAACCCTACAAAACGATTCGTTGGGGCAAAGATCTGCAAATATGGATAGTGGAAGGCCGTAACTATCGAAGCAAGAATACGGATCCAGATGGCCCTGGAAAGACGATTTGGGGAGCGGAACAAAAGCAATGGTTCTTTGAGACAGTTCGTAATTCGGATGCTACTTTCCGGATTTTGCTCACCTCTACCCCAATCCTAGGGCCTGACCGAAAGAATAAAAGTGATAATTATTCCAATAGTAATTTTCAGTATGAGGGTGAGGAAATTCGATCGTTTATCAATGGCCAGGAAAACTTCTTTATTTGCAATGGCGATCGACATTGGCAATACGTCACCCATTATGAAGGGACCAATCTTTGGGAATTCAGTTCTGGGTCAGGGGCCGACGGTCACGCCGGAGGATGGGACCAGGAAGATGTCCGGCCGCAGCATCGTTTTCTACGTGTAAAAGGTGGATTTCTCAGCGGTACGCTTAGTAGGGAAGCGGGAATACCGAAATTAGTTTTCCAGCATCATGATGTCGAAGGCAAGGTGATGCACACAGAAGAGTTCGTGGTAAAAGGCGACTAGCGACTACTGATCTTTCATGCCCAGACAGAAGTTCCCTGCTCATTCGATAAAGGGAACTTCTGTTGCTAATATGAATCTACTTGTCTTGATCTCGAATATCATTGAGTAAGGCTTGCAAGGCTTGCACAATCTCGGGCTCTTCTTGATATAGATTCTTAGTTTCGGTGATATCTTCTTTGATGTTGTATAATTGACCAACTGGCTCTCCTGGTTCCGGGGTGATGACATTAGGTTTGGAAAAACCACCGGAGCCTCTCTTTTCTATCAACTTCCAATCTCCCTTTCGGATGGCAAAAAAGTTACGAGAAGAATGATGCACGATAGCTTCTTGCTCTGGGATGGTGTCTGCCTTTCCGAGCAATACGGGTAGTAGGTTATGGCTATCTGGGCCTTCACTGGAGGTTAATGGAGTCGCTGTAATAGCAGCAATAGTAGCCATTAAGTGCGTCAGAGTAGTGGTGGCATCACTAGTAGTACCCGCTGCAATTTTTGCTGGCCACTTAGCGATGTAGGGAATACGATGACCACCCTCCCAGGCATCGGCTTTCATGCCTTTCAACTGGCCGGCCGATCGATGATCATATTCCTCAATTAAAGCGGGTGTCCAGAATGGGCCATTATCACTGGTGAAAATGACCAGTGTGTTATCCTCAAAACCTTGATCAGAAAGTGCCTTCAACACAGCACCTACCTGGTCATCGACCATTTTGACAAAATCACCATAGTTGCCTGCTCCGGCGGAATCTTTGTAGTTTGGCGTGGGCACCCAAGGCGTATGTGGTGCGGCTAGAGGGAGGTATAGAAAAAAGGGCGTCTCCTTGTCTTGTTGCTGAATAAAGGAGACTGCCTTGTCCTTGAAGGTGGGCAAGACCTGATCCATCTCAAAGCCCGGAGCAATGCGACCTGCTCTCCAGAAGGCTTCTGTATATCCCGTATTGAGGTCATTACCAGGGGTATGATCTGAGGGAATGGCGACCAAGGAGTCGTTTTCCAAGAAGCAGTATGGATCCATATCTAAGGAGGCTGGTAGGATGTAAGAATAGTCAAATCCATGTTGCAGCGGACCATCCGTCGGTTTACGAGTGAAATCGATCAGATCAGGGTTCATTTCTGTGACGATACCGAATTCACTTTTGTCTGTCCCCTCAGCATTTAGAAAATCCTCAACCCCTTCCTTAATTACCCAATCCAAGCCCAAGTGCCATTTGCCGACCACCCCCGTTTGATAGCCCTGTTTTTTCAAAAAGGAAGCTACTGTTGTTCGGTCCTGATCGATTAAAGCTCGTCCATATCCGCGTAGCACGCCCCTAGGGAGCTTACTGCGCCAGCAATATCTGCCGGTAAGAATACCGTAGCGGGTAGGTGTGCAGACAGAGGAAGGGGAATGCGCATCCGTAAAACGCATCCCTGCTTGGGCTAAAGCATCGATATGAGTGGTTTTAATTTTAGAAGCTGGATTATTGACGGAGACGTCGCCATAGCCCAAATCATCAGCAAGGATATAGACGATATTAGGAAGCGCTTCTTTTTCTGGTGTTTGGTCAGCGCCCTGTTCTGGACTACAGCCAAGTAAGAGGAAGGATAAGCCGGATAGTATTGCAGTGATTCTCACGATTTATATTTTTTTCAGATGAGGTGTTTTGATGTAAAAAGTAGACTAATGCTAATCTTGCAGCTTAGCTTTGCCGTACTTTGGGTTGTATTTTCCTCGCTCCTTAAAGCCATCAAATTCCCGCATTCCGGCAAATCTAGGATAGCTTTCGAAGATGTCTCCCGTTCCTAATACTCTAGGATCTCCTTGTTCCTGCAAGCGCTCAAATAGCTGAGTTTTTAACTCCTCCTTAATAGCCAAAAAGGCGGGCTTATCTGCTAGATTTTCGATACAAGCTGGATCATCCTTGATTTGATAAAGCTGTTCTTGTGGTCTTTTGGCCACCGCTAAGGCATAGAACAGGGGCAAGTCCTCGCGATGATTTAAAATAAAGGTTTTACTGGGGGCTGGATCAATGTCATGAAAACCTCCGGCCATCGATTTAAAGCCTTTAGGAGCGACATGATCAGCCGGGAACTGGACCTCAGGGTCACCTGCTGGCCAACGGGTAGAATCAAAATTATGGATATACAGAAAGTCAGCCGTACGAATGGCGCGGGCAGGGTATCCAAAGTTGTTTGGTCGAGCATGCGTATGCCGCTCGCGTCCCGTGAGGACAAATTCCCGGTGCGGTGGTAGCCCTTCTGAGGATGGCAGGCTGAGCAGCGATGTGATACTTCTGCCACTTATATTGGGTAAGGGGGCAGCTTCAGTCATTTCCAAGAGGGTAGGGGCTAAGTCAATCAAACTGACTACTTGTTCTCTCGCTTCATTTTGGACGATGCCTGGCCCCGCCATAATGAGGGGTATATGCGTACCATACTCATACAGATTGGCTTTGGCGGAGGGAAAGGCCATGCCATTGTCTGAGGTAATGATCACAATCGTGTTTTCCAATTCTCCTTCCTCCTCTAGTAGCGATAGCATCTTACCTAGATGTTGATCAAACCATTCGATTTCTAGATTATAATCCAATATATCATCACGAATAACACTATCCTCCGGCAAGAACTGGGGCACTACTGTATTAGCCATATTTTTCCCGGCCTTTCGCCCAGAACCCGCTTCAAACACCCGATGCGGCTCGTGGCAACCATACCAAAAGAAAAAGGGCTCCCCTTTCTGACGTTGACTTAGAAAAGCTTCAAAGTTAGCCGCATAATTGCGCTTATTGATGCCTGTAAAGGGCACACTGTCGTAAGTGATTTCGTTGAAGGCAGGACCCACTGGATTTTCCGGCCAACCGGCATCTTTCCAATTGCCAGGCCCCCAGGGCTTTCCGGTATAACCTAATTGATAACCAGACTGCTTTAGTTGCTGTGTAAAGACTGGGAATTTCCTAGGAAAGTAACTACTGTGCGTACCCGCTTCTTCCAGCTGCCAAATGTTAAGCCCAGTCAAAATGGCGGCGCGAGATGGGCTACATTGCGGGGCTGCACAAAAGGCATTGGTAAACCGCACCCCTCGCTTGGCTACTCCATCGGTAGCGGGTGTTTGCAGTTCTTTGGCACCATAGATTCCCGCGGAGGGATAGGACTGATCATCGGAAATGGCAAAGAGGATATTGGGACGGGGAGGCTCTTCCTCGACAGCTGACTGGCAGGAAAAGCCAAGGATGGTCAATAGGAATAGGGTTATGGGTATAGTACAACGAATGGATTGTATCATGATGAGTTGGTTTAAACTTTAGCTGAGCCATAGACTTCCGAAATGGGTTGGTCGAAATTAGGCAGATTTTGCCAATATGACTTCCCCGTTTTTGGATATTCGTTTTATCTCGTTGCGTAGTAACTTTTGTCTCTGTGCTACAATGGATTGACCAAACTCGTGTTTGCTGTATTGCTTGAGTTGTTGAGTACTGATACTATTAAGTCCCTTTTTTAAATTTTGTTGATCAATCTTGTTAGTAAAAAGAGCCCTACTTAAAGCCGTGTCGGTAATGCCAATCATGGCATTAGTGGGAAAATAGCTTTTATAGCGACCAAAGATTGACTCGATAATGTCCGAACTACAAAGTATAGCTCCTTGTTTCATTTGTATAGTGAA
>JABSSL010000139.1 GCA_013214355.1 Saprospiraceae bacterium
AGTAGAACTAAGAGGGGAAAGCCTCAGAAAAACAACAAATCAACTATCTTCGTAATCAAGTTATCAACACCCCATACCTCAGCTAATGGGTAGACTTATTAACATGGGGGTCAATGGACCGGAATACAGGGGTCAGCTGCGCCGGAATACACACCCCTTTGGCTTTTAATGACCAAGTTTGCGCTATCGAGATAGGCACTATTGAGGTGAGCTAAAACAAACCAAGTATTAACAAGATTAGCTCCGCTAATACTAACTCCTTTAAGATTGGCCTCATGAAAGTAGGCTTTACTGAGTTCAGCGCCATTGAGATTTGCATTATTGAGATTTGCACTCTCGAAATTGACCCCACTTAGGTTCAGACCATTGAGGTTAACATCGGCTAAATAGCAATTACTTAAATCAAGTTTGAAGAATTTTTCTTTATGCAATCTTTTTATATTCCCTACTACTCTGTGTGCGGCTTCTTTTTCATCCCATCCTCTATACACTTAGGTTATACTTTCCGAATAAGTATAACCTAGGGAATCCGCCTTCCTTTTAAGTATCAATTGCTTACAGATTTTTGCCTCCCAAAAGCAAAAATATAGGTTTTGTTTTGTTCGTTTTTTAGTCGTTAATATAACTCAAGTTATAAGGTGCTGGAATTACTCCCAAAGCCTCGCTGCAAAATTCCGCTCTTCTTTACCAACTGCACGACCGTAAACCTCCATCATATCTCGTGAGGCCCATCCCAGCCATTTCTGGATCATATGATCCGGCGTATTCTCTTGTTGGTGATAGATAACAAAACTATGCCGCAGTCCTTTAGGTGTCGCCTGGACGCCTTCTATACCCGCTCCATCCATAACCTGGGAAATAGCACGCCATGCCGTTGTCCGGCTAATGCTCCAGATCTTCTTACCTGATGTTCGCTTCTGGACATCCTCAACTTGGTGCACATCATCAAGCTTGGTTAAAAAATGACCAGGAAGGGGGACAAACCGAAATACAGATTTCCGCCGTTTGAGCGTTTTGAATACGACACCTTTCTTACCATAGTCGATTCGGCCATGCGTCACAGCCAGAGCTTCACTAATCCGGCATCCGGAATAATAGAGCATAAGAGCAAAGGTCCGCTTTTCCCTATCGAGCGCATTGGGAATGGCCTTAAAGAAAGCTTCCCGTTCTTCCGGCGTCAGATATTTCCGGTTCCCGTGCTCGTCGTATAAATCCCATTCTGTTGAAGCAAAAGTCATGATGAAACATTATTCACAGATAATGTTTCAAATTTAGCAGATCAAGCGCAGAAAGGAAAATGATAAATGACTGGTATTCAATGACGGGGTGGGATGGTGATGAAACAGAATTGGCCATAGTGTTTCACCTTGAAACTGCTTTCCGGCTACAGATCTATTTCCGGAATTTTTTTAGATGCATTAATCAAGACCTATCCCATAAAATAGCAGGGTAAGGGGTTGGAAATTAGAAGTGATTTCCGGTTTTGTGTAATGAATGCGGAATGGCTATTCCTTACAGCCCTCTTGTGAAAATAGACAGAGCTTTTCAGCTCTTAATCTTTCTTCTAGTTTCGGATCAAGGTTTCTACAGCCATGCAAACTTTGTACTTGTTGGAGTTGTTTTGGAGTCAAGCTAAGAACGCCGCTAAGGTTCGCATTGCTAAGGTTCGCATCAAGAAGGAACACACCGTGAAGGTTCGCATTGCTAAGGTTTACACCACTAAGGTTCGCACCGCGAAAGTACGCACTGGTAAGGTTCGCACCGCTAAGGTTTGCACCGCTAAGGTTCGCATCCCGAAGCTCCGTACCGCTAAAGTCCGGAGCGATAAAATCAGGATGACGAAGGTCCGCACCGCGAAGGTCTGCACGGCGAAGGTCTGAATACTGGAGTTTCGCACCGCGAAGGTCTGCACCTCGAAGGTTCGCATAACTAAGGTTCGAATTATCTAATTGAATTTTTCCAATTATAGCATTGGAAAAATCACCGCTTCTAACAATCGTATTTTGGGTAAAGCTATCTAGATTATTTTCCATTAAGGAAACGAATAATTGTCCTCTTTCCGGGCTTACAAGCTTTTCTGATAAAGTATCGCCCTGGAACATTCGGTAGGGTCGAAAAGCTCTGCTTAAAGCCACAATTCTGCTGATTAGAGGCTTGCTTAAACGATACCTTACTGTATCTGACTTCTCTACTCTACTCTGCCTTTGCAAAGCAATTTCTGCGTCCACTCTATCCAGCACATTACTCATCAGGAAGACTAAAGAACTCCTTCTATCCGCTTCTATTAGATTGTTTTGTAAGTTCAACCGGAGGTTCTGAGTATCCAACTTATCATTTTGGCTTAATAACAATTCATTTTGACCGTTCAACAATTGGTTCTGATTGTATAGTAAAATAGCACCCAACAGCCCACCAATCGCAACGAAAATGGCAACAATCAATCGTAAGGCCCAACTTCTAGTAAATGCCCAAATAGCCAACTTCAAAAGGCGAGGGGTGGCTAATTTGGCTGTTTGCCTAGTTTCTTTCGGAAACCCCTCTAATAGTTTACTAACATACTGTTGGCCTATCTGACCATACAGGTTTTTAAGTTCTTCCTTGGAGTTTTCCACTTGAAAATCCGTACCAAAAAGCTGGGCAAGTATCCGGTCTTTAAACCAGGTGAAAGCCAATACGGCAAAAACCCCCACTAGGAATAGGGCTATTAAAACATTAATTAGGGCAGTACTAACAACAGGGAAGTAGTCCAGAAGGTAAAAGGCAATGAACAATCCAATGAGTATTCCGACGATGAGACCAATAACGAGTTTTTGGTTGTTGGACTGAGGTGGTGGGGTTTGGGGATTATCTTGACCTGCCATGTTTACATTTCATTAGGTTCATCTGTAAATGTACAGAATGGTTAAGAAATGGCTGTTGCGTTTCCGAAAATGTTCAATAAAGTCGGAAAAGAATTTGCTATAAAACTGTACTGATGAGGTCAAAAGAACTGTAATTCAAAATTGAAAGAACTGTTCTCTTGCAGAGCTCCAAGACCATGGATGTTAAGTATCTCAAGGTCATTGTCCTATTTAATATGGTAAGTAGGACAATCCAAGTAAAAAGTCAAATCAATATTGTGGGAATTCGGTGGCAGATGCACCTAATCTGTCCTACAATATTATGATAGTAGGACAGGCTATTTTTCCTCTTTTTCAACCTCCCCTATCACCAATACCTCAGAAAGTCCCTCCGCCTTCAACTCCATTGTCACTCCACCTGCCAACAATAGCCGTAATAAATTTTTTAAAGTTGGACTACTGCCATGATTTAACCAGTTTGATACTTGTTGAGAATGAAAGCCAGCTTTCGCTGCTAACTCCCCTGGTCCATTGAGTCCATTACTTTCAGCTGCCTCCTTTATGTATTCAATGATTTCTAGGATTTGATCTTCGATGTGTTTGTCTTGCATGTATGTGATTTTGGCGAGTAGTACGCTGCAATATTCGTTCCAACGAAGGTGAAACTGGGACAATATTGATGACCATCGGCTCACACTTTTATCTCTATCTAATGGAGAGGATCGATCCAATGCTTTTTTCTAATGCATTACATCCCTATATTTGAATAGCAAAAGCGAAGTAAATGCATTTTATGACGTGCTAAAAAGAACCTGATGCGCATACGGTTTCTATTTCTGATCGTTTTATTTCCTCTGATCATTGGATCTTCATCTGCCCCATCATGGCTCCATTCTCGTGAAGGCCAAGACCACGCCCTATTCTTCGCCAATACCAATTACCAAAACAACCCGGATTTCGGCGATCTGAAGAATCCCATCAAAGATGCCGAAACCATCGCCAAAGAACTTCGGGAAATGTATGGCTTCTCCACCGAAGTGTATAAGGACCTGGATCAGGCTACCATCTTTCGCATCTTAGAGCAGTGGCATCAACGAAGGTTTGGGCCTCAAGACCAACTCTTTATCTTCTTTTCCGGACATGGTACCTTTCGAGAACTAACCAAGAAAGGCTACTTCGTGCCCAAGAGTCGAAGCAATGATTTTGGCTCCTATATTGAACTAACCGATCTTGGTAACATCATTACTCAAATCCCTTGCAGGCATATCCTGCTGGCAGTAGATGCCTGCTACTCTGGCACCATTGATCAAGAAATTGCCTTCAAGGGTAATTTTCAACGCCCAGGGGAAAGCAAAAGTACAGAAAGAGACAAGCTTATCTATCGGCAATTGCGCAATCAATCACGCCTTTTAATTACCTCTGGAGGCAAGCAACGCACACCGGATGGCAAGCAACATTCTCCTTTTGCTGATGCTATCATCAAGAAATTGCGAGCCACTTATACCTATGGAGATGGACTTTGTACTTTTCAGGATCTCTTGAGCCAACTTGAACGGGTCAGTCCGACGCCGCACCAAGGGGAATTACCGGCACATGAGCAGGGGGGCTTCGTTTTTGCGGCTGAAGGCGTGGATCCACCACCAATAAAGCCTGACCTCAACCACATGGTCTTCGTCCAAGGCGGCACTTTTCAGATGGGTAGCAAGAAGGGAGGGGATAATGAAACTCCTCACTCGGTTAACCTCAGCGACTACTATATCGCCCGCCACGAAGTAACTTTTGAAGAGTACGACAGGTTTTGCCAAGCTACGGGTAAGGAAAAACCTAATGACCATGGCTGGGGACGGGGAAAGCGTCCTGCCATCTACGTCTCTTGGTATGATGCCATCGAATATTGCAACTGGAGAAGTTCCCAGGATGGTCTCACCCCAGTTTACAGCATCAATAAACGGACGCAGGACCCCAACAATAAGAATAGGTATGATGACCTAAAATGGAAGGTGACCATCAACTGGCAGGCCAATGGCTATCGGCTACCTACCGAAGCTGAGTGGGAATATGCTGCCCGTAGCCGCGGGAAAGATCAAAAATGGGCAGGTACCTCATCGGAGAGTCAGTTGGTCTCCTTTGCGAACGGTAAAGGTGATATGGATGGATATGAATACACTTCACCAGTTGGCACTTTCAAAGCCAACGATTTGGGCCTCTTTGACATGAGCGGTAATGTTTGGGAATGGTGCTGGGATTGGTACGATGGTGATTACTACGCTAAAAGTCCTAATAGTATCCCTAAAGGTCCCAATACTGGCTCTTACCGGGTTCTTCGGGGCGGCTCATGGAACCTCGGTCCAGCCTTCCTGCGTTGCGCTGATCGTTTCAGCTACACCCCTGATGGTCGCAACTACGATATCGGGTTTCGTCTTAGCAGGGCAGCCCGTTAGCTCCTAGTTTTTTTACCTTTTTACGAAAAATAGAGGGGGAATGTCGGATCATTCGGCATTCCCTCTTCTTATTGTTTCACTATATCCTCTCCTATGTATGCCATGCACTCTCCTATATATGTGCTATGCACACCCCTATATATAGGTAGTAAAAGCATAAGGATATATAGGGTTTTGGCACGATATTTTCAGAAACACAGGCCTATATATAGTTTATATATATGGAGATTCGAATTTTCACATTGCCGTTTGATGAGGTATCGGAGGGTTTTCCGGACGAAATCATCAGCCAATTCTGTGCTAATAAGAAAGTACACAAGATGGAGGCCCATTTTTTTCAGCAGGATGGGCGGCATTTTTGGTCCGTGGCTATTCAATATGAAATTGTATTGAAGGGGGAAGACAAGATTCGAGCACTGGATGATGTCCAGCGTTTATTGTATGAACGGTTAAAGCAGTGGCGCCGAGAACATGCAGGGCAAGTCGGAATCCCCGTGTACTTGGTAGCTACCAATGCTCAATTTCTACAAATGATACGCTTCAAATGCCGCAGCTTAGAAAGTCTCAAGCAAGTCAAAGGTTTCGGCCGTAAACGCTTGGAGAAGTATGGCCGGCATATTATCAATATTATCAAGGATTTTTACGATCAACGCTCCAAGGAAAAATCCGAAAATTCGTCTATAGACAACTTACCCTTTAAGTAAGCAGATACAAATCAAACTCAATGCCTCAGCCCAAAGATTATCTGATTTTCGAAGAATGGTATAACACCACCAACTGGTTGCTAGATCGGTGTGAAAGAATGCCCAAGCATACGCGCTTTACGATCAGCGGACGGATCGTCAATTTAGCACTGGAAACGGTTGAATTACTACTGGAAGCTATTTATACCGAGCAGCGTAAACATCTACTGCATCAACTCAACCTAAACTTGGAGAAACTGCGCTTTTTCAATCGCTTATGTAAGGACAGACATTATTTGAGTCTAACACAGTATGAATTTCTAGCTCGGGCGATTAATAAGACCGGTAAGATGTGTGGAGGTTGGCTAAAGAGTCTGTCCGAATGAAGCGCTATGGCAATCTATTTGATCAGTTCTTGAGCTTTACTAATCTTTTTTCTGCCTACCGTAAAGCACGAAAGGGTACAGCTCGAAAGCGCTCTACCTTGGCCTTTAGTTTTCACCTGGAAAGAGAACTATTCGAGTTACAAAAAGCTTTGCATGCAGGCACCTACAAGCCAAGCCCCTATCATTATTTCAAAATATATGACCCCAAGGAACGAACGATCTCCATAGCAGAATTTCAGGACCGTGTAGTACATCATGCGCTGATCAATATCCTGGAGCCCATCTACGAACGCTGCTTCATCTTTGATAGTTATGCTACACGTAAAAACAAGGGCACGCATAAAGCCCTAGAGCGTGCGCAGCATATGATGCGCCACAATTACTGGTTTTTCAAAACTGATGTAGACAAATATTTTGATAGCATTGAACATGATGTTCTGTTGAAGCTGCTAGAGAGGAAAGTTAAGGATCACAGATTAATGCAGCTTGCAGAAAAAATTATTCGACTTGGTGGCTTAGGAGTTGGTTTACCTATAGGTAATCTAACCAGTCAATTCTTCGCTAATGTATATCTGAATGGATTTGATCACTTTGTTAAACATCAGTTGAAAGCCCAAAACTACATCCGTTACATGGATGACTTTGTGCTCTTTTCACAGGATAGGCACTATTTAAAAGACTGTAGATCCAGTATTGAAGATTACCTAAAAAGAGAATTGGGACTTCGGCTTAAATCGAATGCTACTTTTCTAAACCACGCTGAGAATGGCTTGACCTTTCTTGGCCGACGAGTTTTTCCTGGGACTATTCGCTTGGCCAGGCCCAACTGGCAACGCATGCGCAAACGGATGGAAGCACAATTCGATGCGTTTAATAAACAGAAAATTGATGAAGAAGTTTTCTTGCAAAGTATGAACAGCTATTGGGCTATCCTTGAACCATTCAAAGGACTACGCCATCAATTTCTAACGGATAAACAGCAATAAGGCTCAAACCGGGTTCTTCGGGGCGGCTCATGGAACAACAAACCAGCCAACCTGCGTTGCGCTAATCGTAACAACAACACCCCTGATAATCGCAACAACAATATCGGGTTTCGTCTTAGCAATACAGTCCTAGTCAGGATAGCCTTCTTTAAGAATGAGGCTAGTGTACACTAATTGTCCAGTTGTTTATCCCGCGCTTCTCAGAAGCCAAATACCGCCAGAGCACACTGTTAGTACCGGGCTAAGGGGAACACAGTGTTGCTCTTTTCTCCTAGTAACAGCCATGGCCTTGTAACTCGTTTGGTGTCTGTCTAGCTAGCCCGATAGATTTTCCACCAAAAGAAAGTTCTATCCCCCGCTATACCTTATCTTCATACCACCTCCATATAATTTCCACAATTCCCCATATATCTTTTATCTTAGCCACTCTATCCAATCCCCACACCAAGAAATGAAAAAACTAAGCCTTGTTCTACCCCTACTACTATGCTATAGCCTGCTATGGGCACAATCTCGCCAAGGCCAAGACCGCGCCCTATTCTTCGCCGTAGACGACTACGAGCGCATGAAGGATCTAAGCAACCCCATTCAGAATGCCCGAGATATCGCTACTGAATTGGAGCGTCGCTATGGCTTCGAAACCGAAGTCGTACCCAACCCCAGTCTGGAAACCATAGAAAGAAAAATTGCTGCTTATAAAAGACAGTATGCCAGTGGCCGATATGCCAAGGAAGGGCAGTTGCTCATCTTCTTTACGGGTCATGGCATAGAAAAAGGCCCCAATGGCTACTTCATGCCCGCCGATGCTAATCCCGATCGGCCTCATGTATCTGCCTTGGAGTATGGCTATTGGCGAGATGAGATCAATACTATCGATTGTAAGCACATCTTGGTGGCCATCGACGCTTGTCACTCCATCACCTTTGATCCCAACTGGAAAACCAAAACTGATCGAAACTTCAACCGCCCGGGAGAACGCTTCAGCGACCAGGTCCTTCTCAATCATAGAAGCTATCGCGCCCGCCTCTTCTTCACCTCCGATGCCAAAGGCAGTCAAACCCCAGATCGCTCCACCTTCGCCGAGCAATTTCTGGCGGGCCTACGCACCCACCATTCTTCCAGTCGCTATCTCACTTCTAGTGAACTATTTGCTTCCTACATGAAGAAGGCGGCACCCACTCCAGGTGGTGGTTCTTTTGGAAGCAACGATGCTGGTTCTGCTTTTCTTTTCTTTCGGCAAGCTTCTAGCCCTGGCATAAGTAACGCCCGCTCCGATCAAGCCGCCTGGCGCAGTGCCCAACAAACAAATTCTATCGCCGCCTACCAACAGTATCTCGCCCAATACCCCCAAGGGGACTTTGTGCCCGTAGCTCGACAAAAACTGCAACAACTGCAAAGTGAGGAACAGGAATTGCTGGACTGGCAGGCCGCCAAGCGGACCAACACTGCGCTAGCTTATCGCTCTTTTATGCAAAAACACCCACAGAGTATTTACCAGGACGTGGCAGCTATCCGATTGAAGGAACTCGCCCCTACTCCTAAGGTAGATTTGGACAATATGGTCTTCGTTCAAGGTGGTACCTTCCAGATGGGGAGTAAGGATGGAGAAGATGATGAAACGCCGCACTCGGTCACCCTCGGCGCCTACTACATCGGCCGCCATGAAGTAACATTTGAAGAGTACGATCGTTTTTGTAAAGCTACGGGCAAGAAGAAACCAGACGACGAAGGCTGGGGAAGGGGAAAGCGCCCTGTTAATAATGTCTCTTGGTATGACGCGGTTGAGTATTGCAATTGGCTGAGTTCCCAGCAAAGTCTACAAAAAGTATATACGATCAATGGCACCTCTGTAACTGCGAACTGGCAGGCCAATGGCTATCGCCTACCTACCGAAGCAGAATGGGAATATGCTGCTCGTAGTCGTGGGAAAGATCATAAGTGGGCGGGTACATCTAAGGAAACTGAACTTGCTTCTTTTGGTAATTATTACGAAGGAGGGAAAAAAGGAAAAGATAGCTATGAATATACTTCTCCAGTCGGTAGCTTCAAAACCAATGACCTAGGACTTTTTGACATGAGTGGTAATGTATTGGAATGGTGTTGGGATTGGTATGATAAGGCTTATTACGCTAAAAGCCCTAAAAGCAATCCCATTGGTCCCAGTACGGGCTCAAGCCGGGTTCTTCGGGGCGGCTCATGGAGCTACTTACCAGCCAACCTGCGTTGCGCTCGTCGTCTCAACTACACCCCTGATAATCGCTACGGCAATATCGGGTTTCGTCTTAGCAGGGCAGGCTCTTAGCTTGTAGTCTTTTTACATTCTTACGAAATATTAAGGGGGAATGTCGGATGATCCGACATTCCCTCTTCTTATTAGTGTACTATAGCCACTCCTATATATGTGCTATGCACATCCCTATATATAGGTAGTAAAAGCATAAGGATATATAGGAAAATAGGGCTGTTTTTTCTGAAGTATGGGGGTATATATGCTGGGTATATATAGGGACTGGCAAAATTATAGGGATCAATACACTCAACTTTGTACGTAAATACCAGATTTCCTTATATTTGAATAAAGCCTTGTATATGACCCCAATCCGCTATTTTGTTTCTTTAACTTTTATACTATTAATTACCCCTCTTTCCACCTGGTCACAGCCGGAGGGGGACTTCACAAAAGACTTATCTTACTTCCAAGCACAAGCACAAGTGTATCAAGATTGGCTAGATCGCTCGGGCTTTGGTGCTATCTTGGAAGTACATGATTTAGAAGTCAAACCCCAAGAAGTAGCCCTTTATCTCCGCACACCTTTTCAAGATGTTGACTCCATCATGAATGCCTGGAATCTCCTCAAGGAAACCTACGAAGCCGATGCTGCGCTGAGTTTGGAGGAGCACCTATTCTATAAGATGATCCACCTAATGGAAATAGATCAGACCAAAGGGAATGTACAATTGTACAACACCTATGATTTGAACCAAGAACCGGTCTTCTTTAGAGGGATTTATTTTGAAAATGATCAAGTAAAGGTGGCTGAGGATAACCCTAGGTCTAAAATTCGAGATATAGCATTTGATAAGGAAGATATTCGTATTCCCAGAGCTAAGGAAAATATTAACGGAAGTTACAATTCCAATGCAGTTTTTGATCTCATCTATAGGTATGCAGAGGCTAAATACCAGAATCGCGATTGCCCCGACCGTAAGCCCGTAATCGAAAAGTTAGAGAAGAATAAACGGGTGCTTCGATTCGAGGTCTATAACCTTTGTCAAGAGGTGATCCAAGGGCAAGGCTTTATTTGTCCTATGTTAAGAAAAATGGGACTCAATTGTAACTTTGCCAAGCGAGAACTGCTGCGATTCACCATTACCTACACTGAAACACCGAGTGGTTTTCAGTTACAACTGATTCTAGATGGTAAGTTCGGTTCGGCTTTATTCGAGAAGGCGAGCCGCCGCGGGTATATTAGCATGGAAGAAGATTTTGACGATGAGTTGGATCGCTATGCCGATATATTTGTGCAGGAATTAGGTGAACAAATCACTGGGAATTAAAATGGAGATTCAACTAGATACCCAAAAAGACATAAAGCGGTTGATTGCCATGGCCGACCTTGAGCAAGCACTTCAGCACTACCTCAAAGCTACCGAGCCTGAGGCATTACTCAACTTGCATAATCAAGCAGTAGGTCTAATGGCTCAATTCAAGCAGTTCAAGCAGGACAGCCAGTTGAATGTGGTCGACTACGATGATCTAGCTAGAACACGCAACCGCATTAATATGACTCTCCTGGCTCTCACAGATGAGTTGCCAAGCGAAGAAGTACTACTGGAAGCCGAAAAGAAAAAGCCAGGTATACGGGAGAGTCGACTTAAGCGAATTGTGTTACGCTTTATGATCATTAGTAAGGTCTTTGTCCTGGGCTTGCTCTTGTTCCTTTGGGATACCGGTGGATTCTCGGTAGATCAATTCATCGGGACCGCTTCTTTGCTCATTCCCTTATTCACCGCCTACACCGTATTGATGGTGCGCGATAGTGCCAAAAACCGCTATGTACACATTCAATCACAAGAAACGGAAATGCTGGTCACCCATCATTTCAAAAATATGGTCTACTTCTGGATGTTTGTCTATACTTTTGCCATTAGCCTTGTACTCATACTAAAACCGGCAGGAGCGCTAGCTTACAATCAAATGAGTGCTACTTTAACCTTAGTAGAAATCGGCATAGGTGTGTATGTAGGGGAGGTCGTTTTTGCACTTTTTAAAAAACCCTCTAAATAGAAAACTGATTCTACGACAATGTTGTGTCTACAGTCAACTAAAACCTTGATCAACGCTCAATATCAATCGCTTGTGATCTTCACTTTAAGCTGACTACAAAAGTTCTTGTAGAATGAAAACCTTACTACATAACACTATGCGTTACGCCCCTTTAATCCTATTCTGCTTCCTCTTTAACCTGTCTAGTGCCCAGACTAGTAGCAACAACTATGCACTCTTCTTCGCCGTCCATCAATACCAAGATGATGGCCTAACCAATCTCCCAAATACGATCAAAAACGCAGAAGCCATCGCTGAGGTACTACGGACACGCTATGATTTCAAAACGGAGATTGTCCGTAACCCTAGCATGGCACAGATTGAAGCCAAGCTTAGCGACTATAAGAGAGATTACCAACTAGGGCGAAGGGATAAGGGTGGTCAATTGCTAGTCTTCTTTTCGGGCCATGGCGTTCGTCAATACAATAACGGCTATTTTTTACCTGCTGACGCTGATCCTGATAAGGTGATTAGCACAGCAATGACCTATAATAATTGGCGGCCCTTCATCAGTGAAATCAATTGCCAACATATCTTAGTAGCCGTCGACGCTTGCTTCAGCGTGACTTTTGATCCCGACTGGCGAAGCATGAGTGGCAACACCCGTTTTCAACGCAAAGGCGAACTCAGCGAAGAAGAAAAACTACTAATCAATCATCAAAAATACCGCTCTCGCCTCTTCATGACCTCCGACGCCAAGGAAGATATCGTACCTGGCCGCTCCAACTTCGCGCGCAAGTTCCTCGAAGGCCTATCTGCTTTCCAAGGCCGATTCATGTCTGCACAAGAGCTATTTGCTAATTCGATCAAAAAAGCCCAACCTGCCCCTAGAGGTGGCGACTTTGAAGGAGACGACCCTCGCTCTAGCTTCCTATTCTTCCCCAAGTACGAAATACCCAAAATCAACACCGATCAATTTAATCAACGGCAGCGAGATATGCAGGCCTACCGCTTGATCACACAAAACCCTTCTATTGAAAAGTGCCAGCAATATTTGCAGGACTTTCCCAACGGGAATTTCATAGGAGAAGTGAGTCAGCAATTGCTCCAATTACAAGACGAACAGGAATGGGAATTTGCTCAATTGAAGAACACCAAGGCTAGTTATCAGAACTACCTGAACCTCTACCCAAAGGGACGTTACGCTGCTCAAGCCAGAACAAAAGTCCAATCTAATTCTCCAACTATATCACCTTCAACCTTCACGGATCTTGACAATATGGTCTTCGTCCAGGGTGGTACCTTTCAGATGGGGAGTAAGGATGGAGAAAGTGATGAAACGCTACATCCAGTTACCCTTAGCGATTTCTATATTGCGCACCATAAAGTGACCGTAGCAGATTTTAGTAAATTCGTGACTTCCACAAGCTATAAAACCACCGCAGAGCGAGAAGGAGGCAGTTACATTTGGGAGAATAGCGACTGGAAAAAAAAGGCCGGTACAAACTGGCGTTTCGATGCCGTTGGAACAAGAAGAAAACAAGCGGATTATAATCATCCTGTCATCCACATTAGCTGGTACGATGCGGTTCAGTATTGTAATTGGATGAGTTCCCAACAAAGTTTGCAAAAAGTCTATACGATCAATGGCACTACTGTAACTGCCAACTGGAATGCCAATGGCTATCGCCTACCTACCGAAGCAGAATGGGAATATGCCGCACGTAGCCGCGGGAAAGATCATAAGTGGGCGGGTACTTCTAAGGAAACTGAACTTGCTTCTTTCGCTAATTATTACGAAGGAGGGAAAAAAGGAAATGATGGCTATAAATTTACTTCTCCAGTCGGCAGCTTCAAAGCCAATGACCTGGGCCTTTTTGATATGAGCGGTAATGTTTGGGAATGGTGTTGGGATTGGTATGACAAGGCCTACTACGCTAAAAGCCCTAAAAGCGACCCCGTTGGTCCCAATACTGGCTCAAACCGGGTTCTTCGGGGCGGCTCATGGGGCAACGTACCAGCCTACCTGCGTTGCGCTCTTCGTGGCAACTTCACCCCTGATCTTCGCCTCAGCTTTATCGGGTTTCGTCTTAGCAGGGCAGGCCGTTAGCTTGTAGTCTTTTTACCTTTTTACGAAATAGGGAGAGGGAATGTCGGATCAGTCGGCATTCCCTCTTCCTATAAGTACCTTATATACTCCCCTATATATGTGCTATGTACCTCCCTATATATAGGTAGTAAAAGCATAAGGATATATAGGAAAATAGCACTGTTTTTTCTGAAGTATAGGGGTATATATAGTCAGCATATATAGAAAAAGCTTTGGAAATACATCCAAAGCCTGCTAAACCACATACTATGAGAACACCTTTCTTAATTCGGATGGTATTGAGTTGCCCATTGCCTACTTACCGAAGAAACTCCTTCTTGCCCAGGGATAATGTATTCAATGCCCAACTCTAGTAGCTTAGCTTTTAGATAATCAACCTGCTGCATTTCCGCAGTGGAAAGGCTTCGACCGGTTCTCCTGGCAGCAGCGAGGATCCCCTCTATCTGGGCAAAATAATTCTCTACTTGAGATTTCCGCAGTGATTCATTCTTCGCTGGTTTCTTTTTCCTTTTTGGGAGCGTACTTACCCAGTAAAGGGTTACACCAATTACCAGAGCAGAAATGAATTGCGTTCTATTTTTCATGTGTTTAAAAATTTTCCGCAGTTACGCATTTTGCAGAAAATTTTCCACACACATGTAACCGCGATGCTCTCCCATAATATTTTTTAATCATACCCTTGTGCAAGAATTATGATTAATAAATATCATGCTCGTTTCATATCAATTAATCTTGCTTGGAAAATGAAAGGCCCAATATTGCCAGGAGCAACAAGGCCCCCACTATATAGATGCCCTGACGAGCAGTAAAGTCTCTCCCTTGATCATCGTTATCGAAAAGTTCATTGAGTGAACCTTTAACGATACCGGCTACTGATTTGACCGTCCGTACGATGGCCGGTTCCTCCTCCCCAACTTCCACTAAGGCAATGGTGCCATCTTGCTCCACAAACTTTAAGCTTGGTCTTAGGTACATCAGCTCCTTCATGTTATTCCAACGAGCATAACGCTGCCCCTTATACACTGAAGTTCTCTTTGTCCGGGCAAAGGAATAGTATTCGCTGGCCAATGTATCTAAGTGAATAAAAGTATCGTAGGATCCAAAGCCTCGAACCCCCATATCCCATAGATATTGAAACAAAGGCCCTTTATTATCAAAGTCCTCACGAATGGCGATGTATAGGGCCTCATTGGTTGACCCATCCGCCAAAAAGGAACTATCAAAGGCACAAGCCAGCATGTGAGGGGATCTGCTGGCCGGATTCACTCCTGAAGAAGGAATGTAGTTGCGATAGGTGGAATTGGCATTCATAGGAATACCGCTTACCGATCGAATAAACTGAACCGCCTCTACCACTTGCAATGATATAGGATGCTCTGCTAAACCTGTCTTGGGGTTATACAGCTCAGCATAGGAGAAGTTATCTGTAACTTGTCCATCCCGAGGACTAACCATAACGAATTGGTTTGGATCATCAGGGTGCAGTGGTATGTGCGTTTCAGGTTTCATTAGTATTCACTTGTTCTTCGATTGAAAAATAGAAGTATGAGCGCAATCAGGCATAGAATTATTCCGGCCATCAGCCCTCTGTTATTAGTTTTTTTAATTCGCCCCGCAGCAGCAGTCATCCGATCCTCATAGTCCTGGATGCTGTTAAATAGCTCCTTGGTCTTTTGCCCCCATCTTTTCTCCAGCTCCTCCTCTACCAGTCTATCCGTTACAACATCTCCAAAGTTCCAAAGCTTAAGGGCCTTCTCCACTTGTTCTCCTAAGTACACTTCTTTAAATACAGGCTCTTCCGACTCGCTTTCAGTAGCTTGGTGCCTTTGAAACAATACTTGAGCTAGCTCTGAAGAGATTTTAACGGTCATCCTTGTTTTACCTTCAGTTCCCATACGATTTTTTATTGCTAAATTAGCAATTTATTAATTCAATGTGAGTTTCTTATCAAACTGACTTAGGCAAAACAGCACTGGACTGTTCAGCTAGTTTCAAAGCTTCCTTGAAAACCAAATAGGAAAGATTCTTCTCCTCCGAGTCGGCCAATAACTGCCAAAAGTAGGCTTCATCCTTCGCTAAGACCTGGTCAATATAAGGCTGCACAGCTTCATGCGCCTTTTGCTCCTTCCCATTACTGATCGGGAAATATCTTTTGTTGGTGTACGTCTTCCAATCTAGCCCATTAATGGTTATTCCATCGATATCAATCGGGGGTAGCTTGAGATCCAATACATGTCCGAATCGACGGTAGGCCAAGTACCCTCCAAGAATCAATAGCATCGAAAGCCAATACATCTTTTTCATGATTTCGGTTTTTTCATCAATACAAGCAGCATCACCAGGAGAAGGGCAGCAAAAATGCCAATAATGATCAAGCTATTATCCCTGCGTTTTTCATACTCAAAGAACCATTTGTATTCCGGAAAAGTAGCCGCTAACCAGCGTTGATATTCAATTTGCTTTTGCTTGTCCTGAGCAAATAAGCCGGTAATAGAGCTTACCACACTAGCTACTGCATTTGCAACGGCACCCACTGCACCACCACCACCATTCGTATTTGTTGCTTCTTCCATTAGGATTTAGTTCTTGATCGAATCAGGCTAATAAAACCGATACCTACCAATCCTATCATTACAAGGATGATAACATTAATCATTTTTCGGCTACCAGCTGTGGCCACCTCTTCAGCTTCCTGCTGGAGAATCCAGGATTCATACTGCGCGGAATCCTCTACCTGAAAGCCACATTCCAGGATACCGTACTGACTGTACAGTACTTCCCCTCCTAGATAGTTGCACATAAAGTCCTGATGGTTCTTAGGTTTCTCAGAACTATTGCACTGATTTTTGCAGGCATCGTACAGGTTGGGATTAATGGCCTTTAGCGGGGAGCAGCGACAAGCACAGTCGCGCATCTCTTTACAGCGTTTTACCCATCCCCATTTCATACCGCACTTGGTTCCACAATCAACTGGTTTAGCCATTTTATCTTGCTTTTCGGATCCGATAGATGATTAGACCTACTACCAACAGGCCTAGGCCAATGCCAATTACCCATTTGCGGATATTGGATTTTTGGCAATCTCCAGAGCATCCACATCCACAATCCTCCTCTTTGGGCTCTGTGGCTTCCGCAGCAGCCTGTTTTGCATCTTTATCTACAGTAAGGTTCATGAGACTATTTTTTGAGTAAGAAATACAGCACTACCACTCCTACCGCTACTGCAATCCATATTCCACTATTGTTCTTTTGTGCCGGCGCTGGCTGATATATGATGGTATCTGGGGTGTCTGGCCTTCTACGGAAAGCTCCAATAAGGTCCGCTAAGATTGAACCGTAATCCTTGAGGTTTTCGCTAGACCAAGCTCCTCCTCCACCGGTAGATATAGGCGAACTGATATCTGTACCACTAGCGGTATCCGGGACACAGGTCTGCAAAACCGAGGAATAGCGAAATCCCTCTCCGCAAGCTTCATTAGCAAATTTCATGCTTGTGACATTTTAATAGTGAATGGTGAGGTCTAAATAGACCCCACCAAGGGAAACTGGGAGCACAAGGAATTACACCTTAAGCTGCTGCCCCTTTTGGGAAAAAAATGGGTTTGGCATCCAAAGCCCAGTCTTGCACATCCAGGTACAATCTATATCCTCTAGCTACCCATCGCGCACCCCTTTCGATACGATCTTCAACCTCATCGTTAGGGATATCGAATTCAGTAGCCAAATGCTCCACAACTTCCATTGTTTCTTGTGGGTCTAAGTCTTTGAATTCTGCAATGGCCTGATCTTTTACGGCATAAACTTGATTAAGTTCATCCCAGTTATCCCAAACGACAATAACATCACGGCCTTGCAGTCCATCTGATACAGCTACAGCCACATCTACTCCGGACTTGACCAAATTACCTAGTGCAATTTTCAAGTTTTCAATACCCAGTTTGTTTTGCATAGCACATTATTAAGTGATGATAAAATGAATCTTAGTTTGGTTTCTCAAAATGGACGATCAAAATGGATCCTTCTTCAGAAAAAAGCTGATGATGCTTATTGATATCCACCATTAGTTCTTTGTCAACCTGTTCTCCATTAACAGCTATTTCTCCATCCAATCTGATCATTAGCTCCTTGCAATCATGGACATGATCTTTGACATGGCCATTGGCCCTAAACACCACTACAAAAGTCAATTCATCTCTTCGCGAAGGAATTTTATAGCTGGTCACTCCATCGCCGATCGGCAAAGGCTCATAGTAAGCTAGACGATCTAGTGTGGAGAAAGTGATGCTATCCCCCATTCGCCAGGCGGTCATCATTTCTTTCAGCGCTTGGCTTTCCTTGGCGACAGCTTCGACGGACTTTTCAACCTCCACTATCATAGATTGTAGTCTAAGGAGCTTCTTTTTCATCGTTGTTTTTTTGGTTCAAAAGCTGCGATTTCAATTCCATAACCTCTTGCTGTAGTTCAATAATTTGTTTAGCCATCTTAGCCGTTCTGTTCATAGCGTCATCGATGATCTCATTGACCTTTCGATACTTTCCATACTTGTCCCACAGTGATTTTCCAACCACCCCAACAATGGTGCTGATTGCCCCAACAATGACTTCGAATGACTCCATTTGCTAGTAGTTTCATGAGATTCATACTGACGCTTGATGGTCAGTATATGCTGCTTTTACAGTAGACCTATCCTATTCATACTCCTCTACCTTAGCCTGATTGCTTGAGAAAAGTAGATTAGATACTATGTGATCGATTTCTCCCTCCCCTACACTTGCCTTTAAAGCAATCGATAAACCGAAGAAGAGATGCAGTATGTATATTTACAGCTTATCGGTCGTTGGTTTGGTTCGAAAGATCTTTGCTATAATCAAGCTCCCAGATAGGTAAATAATTCCAAGCACTGAAACAAAGAGGCGTCCCCTACCCTGTAAGGGTCTTCTCCACCAAAAACTCCATTTCCAAAAGGCAAATTCAGACTTTGGGTTTTCACTTGGATCTATAAAAGGAAGCCCGGAACCGATATTAATGAAGCCCTGGTAGGCTAAACTGGCCAAGGCAGAATAAGCCATAATTAGTAGCACTGATATTCCAATGGGAAACAACCACGCCTTCCAAAACACCTGGTCCATGAATAGAGGCCGGAAAATTGCCATCAGTAAAAAGTACTGTTGAGCAGCTTGGGTGTACCAAGCTGGGGTTTCCGCAAAGTGTAGATTGTCTACATATTTTTTCAGATACTTTGTAAAGACAGGATCCTCATACCTACTGATGTTGCCTTTCGCATAGAAGGCTCCATTCTTAATACCACTAATGATGCGGCGCAGCGCTGCACTTAGCGTTGATAAGACCAGGTATATGATGATTTCTGTACTCATATTAATTGCCATTCAGAATAAGCAATTCATTTACATCATCCCAAGTAGCGGTGAAGGAATGCCTAGGCTGATTGAAAGTTTCAGTAGCATCTCCGGAAAGATTATCCCAGACGATATTCCCAAAATCTAGATCCAAGGTAGAATCATTGCCTCCATTAGCTCCTACAATGACGATCTGTAGTTCATCTCCATGTTCCAGGTCAGAAGTCCCTAAGGTATTAGTGGTAAGTCCCTGTGTAACTGCGTTAAACTGTAGCACGATTCCTCTTTCTAGCTGTAATGTTGGAGCTGCTGCGGTAATCGTATGGATGTTACCCGAGCGAATGCTGCTACTAGAAATTACGAACGCGGGAGATCCCCCAACATTAGCAATGATCAGGGTCACGGTTTCCCCTCTAGCCATCATATAACCAGATACGATTGTTCCATTCAGGGAAATCGGACTGGTTGCACTCAAGGCTGTATCATAGTTATCGCTATCTGGATCCGTATCAGTATCAGAATTGGTGACAACAATTTTATGCCCAAGCATTGCTGTGGTAGCAGTACCTAGAAGCAGGGTATTATCAGTACTCGCACTTGTATTGACTATGCTTTCAATGGTGGTAGTTTCATGATCAGCGAAGATGGTTCCAAAGGAAAGAATATTGCCATTGGTAACGCTCAAGGTAGTATCACTGTAGAGTCCTTTTATACTGGGCTCCATATGCCCGTTCTGATCAGCGGTTAAGACATAAGTACTATTCCGAACCCATGGTTGGCTAGGTAAATCAACCAGCTTCACAGTATCAGCATCAATATCCAGATTGGCTCCGGGAACACTAAACAGGAAGCCTGTACCTTGAGCAGCAGTAAAATTACTTTGACTATCAAAGCTAAAAGCAAGTCCTGAATAAACAGCGATATCAGAGGGGTTAATGTCTCTAATCTGTAGAGGTACAGCAGTATTACCGGATAATATGATTCTACCTATACTACTTCCGCCACTATTAGCTTCAAGTTGCATTTGAGTTTTGCCAAGCACCCTGGTACTGTTACCAGTAAGGGAGATAGTATCTCTCACCTTAAGTAAAGCATCTACTTTTAAGGAACCATTATCCGCGGTAGCGTCAATGACAACTTCATCGTTTACCCCTATCGTATCTACCGCGACATCAGTAGCATTATTACTAACACTGTATAATCCATTACCATCAGCACTCCCTCCACTAGGAACAGCAAAAGTTACCATTTTCTCATCGGCATTTAAACCTAGCGCTTTAACGGGCGTATCATCATGAATCCCAGCGTCATACCCTGGATAACTAATACTTCTATCGGGACTCCATATCTGAGCTGTATTACTAGCTCTACTAGGTCCTACTCTCAACTCGGTTTGAGTAGTAGTAGTACCAAAAGCGGGGAAATAGTTATAAAGACCTCCTACTATCACGTTACTGTTGGCAAAACTAAAAGCCCCAAGAAGTTCCTCTGAAAAAGGAATAATACCTATTTTATTAGTAACAAAATAACTACCTGCTGCACTACTTCCTGTACTAGTCACTACCATACCAGCGGCAGAAGCACTACTATTCATTCTGAAAATACTAGCATCGTTTATAAGGTGACCATTCGCATCATAACCAGCAAGCGTTACATCTTCAGTACCTGTTCCATAAGTATTAGTCCCCATGCGATTGAATCTGTAAGGAGAAGCAGCTGCACTTTCATTAGTAAGCCTAAATAACTCTCCATTCTTATCCGTATCGCCATCTTCAATATCCCAATTAAAATATCCTTCACCTGTAATATTATCGGTGATGGTAGCATTGAATTCCATCCAGTTTCTTTCCTGGGTCCCTACGCCAGTTCCACGGCTAAACCAGATTCCTCCCATCTTTGCACCATTGGGTGTAATATCGTAGTCCGTTCCATTCCAGCCTCTGCGGAAAAATTCAATTACTGAGTTGGAAAGATTGTTATTCTGATCATGAAATAAGTGGTGGTCTGTGCCGAAGTATTGCCCATATTTTTGATTGGCATCTCTCCATCTTTGAACATACATCTCTCCATCGACTCCAATATAGGACCTGGATCCATTGCTGGGACCGTTAAACCACAGATTACTGGTGAGGTTAATTGAGTCTACTCGGACCGTATCTCCATTATTTGTGACAGATAAAATTCCATTTCCACTTTTATCTAATCCAGACTCTACCAGCCTATTAGCTTGTCCAGATAAGGAAGAACCCCCTATTGCGAGTAGGATCGTTGCTATGATTATTGATCTAGTGTTCATTTGTTAAGGTTTTATTCTCAGTGATCGATCTCCAGTGACAGTATAAATACCACCACTGGGTAGATTACTATCTGAATCAGCTGCTACATCATCAGCATAATTAGGCACGCCAGCCAGCTGAAAACCATTGTCATTTATGATGAATTG
>JABSSL010000014.1 GCA_013214355.1 Saprospiraceae bacterium
AAGAGGTTTTTTATTCGGGATGACTCATGTTTTTATTTTAGTTTGAAAGATGATCTAATTGGGGTTGATTTGTGAGGAATCAAAGGAGGCTTTATCCCATTCCGGATATCGCTTCTTTAATTCATCGTCGTATTGATCTGCGTAATTGCCAATCCTCAGGATCATAGCATGTGCCTCACTAATATCTAATCCTTCTGTTTCTCTCAAGGTTTTCAAATAGATATGTCCTTTGTTAGCGGTAAATGCGACTCCGAAGAGTTGGTTGTTAAGTTGTAGGAGATCCATGGCCAAACGACCAGCATGGTCCTGAGGGATCTTCATAATTGGGGCCGCTACTTGGAAATAAATGCTTTTCTCCCTGTCCAAGTAGAAGACATCTACCCAAATTGGAATCTGCCCTTTAGTCAAGGACCACTGCCCTGGCTTCTTACGGCAGGCCGTCGGATCAAGTCCTATCTTGGTGATTGCCTTCTCCACAACTTGATAGTAATAGTGTAATTGTTCCATTGTTAGTCTAGTATTTTGAGGTTTGGTAAAGTATTCAATGGGATAGAAGCAGTAATCCCTTATGCCACCCTACGGCAAACAATATGGCAAGACCTATTTGGATGGCCCATTTCACCGGAATAGCTATCGGAGTGATTCTGATACCATAATCAACGAGCAGGCCGCAGCAGAGCCCAAAAGATCCAGCGATAAAAATAATGATGCTAAGAATGAGACTGCCATCATTACGTTCAGAGGCCTCCTTGGCGAAACTGGAGAGCGCTTTCAGAAATAGTAATAGGAAAAAGATGTGGGCGTAGAATAGAGGGGAATGATAAATCTTCATCGTCATACTGAGGTATTTTGGGTACTCCAAAAGTATCCCAATACCTACCTGATGGCTACTATTCTACAGTGAATCGAGAAAGTTAGGGAGTGAACTAGCGATTTCTACCGTATCCAGGACATCGCAAATCACCAAAATAATACACCAAGCCTACCCCAAGGAAGAGATAAGAGTCGTTAGTGCTACTATCGCCACGTTGTCGCCCTTCTATACCCAAGGTTTCTTCAACCACACCAGGAATAGTTATCGAACGATCAGACAATTGCACGGCCAATTCACCTCGGGCGCGCAGGAGGTCGCTTTCATCAGGATAGATAGTACTCACGTCGTCTAAATAGTCTGTGAAGGTTTGTCGAACGCTAAGTTCAAAATTCAGACTCCATTCGTAACTGAGGTCTAACTTCAGACCAATACCAAAATTCAAAGCTCCCTGTACCGTAAAGTACTCTTCTCCTTTAAATTGTCCTTCTGTACCCAAAGCTCTCAATTCGTATAGCTCTCCATTCAATTCAGCCTGAGGATTGAAGTAGAAAGCGGAAAGACCTGCAAAAAGGTAAGGAGTAAAGTATTCTTCTTGACTGCCGTGGACATACGGAAGAAAATTGAATTCGAATTGTGCGGATGCATCTATGATGGGGGACTCAAAACTTAAATTTCTTGCACGCTCATAAATGTTTTTGGAATCAGCATCATCCGCCAATATGTAACCGTAATTACCTGAAAATTTTAGGGCTAATCGATTGTTAAAGTTATATCGAGCGATCATACCTGCGGCAAACTGTGGTTTGCTTAGGTTGTAACTCGTATTCAAGTCTCCAAAATAATAACTTACACCGGCCCAAGGACCTGCCTCCCAACCACGCTGGGCCATACTGATTGTACCAATTGAAAGGAATAGTACAAGAAGAGCTATATTTTTCACCAAAGGTATATTTTGATCGTTCATGAGTCGATTAATCAACTGGGGGTTAAGAAAGGGGCATGACAAAATGCGCCCAAAGTTAGTATAAAACGGGGAAACCAGCCGCTATGGTATCAACTAAGCGTTAAAAAACCACCGCTTGCTAATATTTGCATAGGACAAGTCTTTGGGCTTGCCAAATAAACCGAAACCATGAAGAGGAATAAGGGAAGGAAGTGAAAAAGCCGCCACAAAGCGCGACGGCTTTCTATCTAGCATTACAAAAAATTCAATTAAGCGGTGCTCATGATCCAAACCTAGAAAGGTTCGGTGTTTCATTAAGCACGTTTCTGGAATGACTGCTCATTGGATAAGGTCTGGTCCGTTAAGGAGTTGAAGACGTAACCCAATGATGTGAAATGCTCTAAAACTCGAGGTAGAGCATATTCCAGACGCTCGATGGCCTTGATGTTGTCATGGAAAACGACAATTGATCCGGGGCCAGCGTTCTTCGTTACATTCTTTAAGCATTGTTCTCCAGTGATGTTTGCATCAAAGTCAGCACTTAGCACATCCCACATCACCACTTGATAATGACGCATCAAGAACTGTGCCTGCTTCGGCTTTAAGCGACCATATGGTGGTCTAAATAAAGTCGAATCCACCATGTTAGCACTATGACGAACATTGTGGAAATAGGGAATATTTTCGGTCGCCCATCCATCTAAGTGATTGAAGGTGTGGCTTCCGACGGTGTGACCATTTTCCACAACGGCATCAAATACATCGCGATGCTTTCTGATGTTGTCTCCCACGCAAAAGAAGGTGGCTTTGGCATTGTAGGCAGCTAACTGCTCTAATACCCAGGGAGTTACCTCTGGGATTGGGCCATCATCAAAGGTTAGGAATAACTGTTTTTCCTGGGTAGAGACACGCCAGGTGAAATTGGGAAACAAGTTCTGGATGAATTGGGGGGTCTTAACTAGGTACATAATAATTTGGGATTAATGTTCATGGATAATTAATAAATAAAGCTTTAGCTATTTTGTTCAGAGTCATGCTTTTATAACTCTGTTTTGGATATGCTTATCTAGGCTAATGCTAGCACTTGAGCAAATAAAATTGCTACATCTAGCAAAAGAAAAATAAGTGATAGTACTGTCAAATGACAGGATATAACTAGGGTAAAAGTTTGGTGTGGTTATACCGCGCAATAATGCGTGGGAGGTCGCTATTTTATACTATTTTTGCGTACAAACGATTTTGACCTCGATGTTTCAAACTAAAGGGTTTAGAAAAGTAAACGCGTTGAAGGTGGATAACGCTGCTAAAATTATTGAAAAAAACCGCGTTTTATTGAATTTTTTTTCCTATCAACCGCTTTTTATGTAAAAACCAGGCTGAGCAACTAAATTTTTGTTGCTCCAAAGGTCTTTTGTGCAAATAACATTTTTAATTGAATTACAGTCTTTGATACATGGAAAAACCGAGAGTTCGCTTTGCTCCAAGTCCTACCGGGGCATTACATATTGGTGGGGTTCGTACGGCATTATATAATTACCTTCTAGCTAAACGCTATGCAGGTACTTTTATTTTGCGAATCGAAGATACTGATCAAACTAGATATGTAGCTGGGGCCGAAAAGTACATTGTAGAGGCTTTGGAATGGTTAGGGTTGCAGCCGGATGAAGGACCTGGTTTTGGCGGAGAATATGGTCCATATCGTCAGTCAGAACGAAAAGAACTGTATGGTCAGTACGCTCAGCAATTAATCGATAATGGCAAAGCCTATTATGCCTTTGACACCCCTGCAGAATTGGATGCAGCACGTGAAGCAGCTAAGCAAGCAGGGAATCATAGTTTTAAGTATGGTGCGGATGTACGGGGGCAAATGAGAAACAGTATTAGCTTACCCGAGGCAGAAGTGAAGCGTTTGCTGGAGGCGGGTACTCCTTTTACTATTCGACTCAAGATCCCAACGGATGAAGTTATTCTAATTCAAGATATCATCCGAGGGGAAGTACGTTTCCAGAGTAATGAGCTAGATGATAAAATTATCCTCAAGGCTGATGGAATGCCTACTTATCACTTGGCCAATATAGTGGATGATCATCTCATGAAGATCACACATGTCATCCGCGGGGAGGAGTGGTTACCAAGTACTGCTCATCATATCTTATTGTATAGGGCGTTTGGTTGGGAAGATACAATGCCTCAGTTCGCGCATCTTCCTTTGATTTTGAAGCCTACAGGCAAAGGAAAATTGAGTAAACGTGATGGCAATAAGTTGGGGATCCCCGTTTTCCCTTTGTCTTGGGATGGAGACACGCCAGAGGATTCTTTCATTGGCTTTAAAGAATATGGCTTCTTGCCGGAAGCTGCTATCAATTTCCTGGCCTTCCTCGGCTGGAACCCCGGCACTGAGCAAGAAATTTTTCCTTTGAAAGCACTTTGTGAAGCCTTTTCATTGGAGAAAATCGGTAAAGCAGGCGCTAGATTTGATATTGATAAAGCCAAATGGTTTAACCAACAGTATATTATTCAATCCTCTAATGCCGAGTTGGCTGAAATGATTCGTCCCATGATTGAGGGAAAGGGCCATCAGGTAGAAACTGCCTTTTTACAAGCTTTCTGTGGCATGATGAAGGAGCGGGTAAATCTTTTGCCCGACTTCTGGGCCAACGGTTATTACTTCTTTACAAATGAGCTAGAGTATGAAGCGAAGCCCATTCGCAAAAAGTGGAAACCAGAGCGCAGAGCATTTTTCGATCAGTTGAAGACTGATTTGGCCAGTTTGGATCCTTTTGAGGCTGGCAACATCAAATCGACTATCGTTTCAGCGATGGAAGCTAATGGCTTTGGTTTTGGGGATGTATTACCGATTGTGCGAGTTGCGGTATCCGGTACTGTAAAGGGGCCTGACGTATTTGAAATGATGCAGCTTCTAGGATCTGAAGAGATCCAAGTTCGTTTAGAGAAAGGCTATGCTGCCTTCGATGAAATTAAGGCAGCTGTCCAATAAAAGCAAGAGAGAGGTGGTGATTCACTCGAATCCTGCCTCTCCTTTTAGAGGCGCGATTTTCCCATTACAAATACTTATCTCTTTAAATAGCAGGAAATCAGAAAGATGAGCTTGCGGAACTCCTTTGAATTGACTACTTTCGCAAACGCCTTTCGGCGCATAATTATGTACAACCCTATTGACCTATGCCAAAGAAGAACAACTCAGATAAAAAACCCGATGTGCACAAAGAATTGAAGGGTTTTGATATTAAGATCAACGAGTTTGGTGAAATCAAAACCAACCTAGAAGTTGACCGTCTGAATCAATTTTTGGACGAAAACGTAGAAGACAAAAAACTCCGAGATAGAGAAGATCTCACCCATACCACCGAAGAAGAATAGAGTCAGCTAAGACTCAAATTTGCTGAAAAACAATGGTTTCGTGAATTTTTTAACATGGCTAATGCGCTGTATTAGTCAATATTTAATAATTTGCATCCAAGTATAGATGACAAAAACCGATTCCCCATGAACACGATTCCAGATTCCACCTCAAGCGTCTGCGCTTCCCGTATTACTACTACCTTCATTTGCCGATATTTTTGATCCGTATTGTCCTAAATACCACTTATAATCCCTAGATTAAACATACGTAATATGAAGAACTCTTTACGGTACAAGGTACAGCTGCTCCTTTGTCTCTGTATCTCTTGTATGGTTGTCTCAACCGCCGATGTGGCCGCTCGAGCAAGTTCTGATCCAACTAAGCCTACCCCTGCTCCTCATCGTCAAATGGTGAATCCTCCTGTATTCGTCGATGATAAACCTGATGATATCACTATCAGTTGTTTAGCGGATCTGCCGCCTAAAATCACTTTGACGGCAGAAGATGATACAGACAATAGTTTTCCAAAAGAAATTGTTCCAGTAGATAGTCCAGATTCTTCCTCCATCAATATCTGTACCGGAGGCGTGATAATACGTACCTGGACGGCTACGGATATGGATGGGAATATGACCTCTGTTTCTCAAACGATAACCATCGAAGGAGACAATGAGGGGCCGCCAATGATTCCATTATTAAATATGTTCAACGACACGGTAGCTTGTGAATTGAGTAAACCGAGTGGACCAGAAAGTGCGGTGCGCTATGATGTGTGGTTGAGTACTTTGAAATTGGCTGTCGGATCAAGTTTCGTGGCAACGACGGACTGTTCAGGTCCGGATGATTTTACCGTTGATGCACCTGAAACCTTTGATGAAGATTGTGCCACTTTGAACGTTCTGGTCACCCTTACCGATGACTGCGGTAATACGACGCAACAAACTATAACCTATACTACCATTGATACCGTAGCGCCGGTCTTGGTAGGGATACCTACCGAAGAAACCCTGACGCTCTCCTGCGATGATCCCATTCCTCCCTTCCCTACTGTCACTGCAATGGATAATTGCGATTCCTCTCCTGAGCTTAATTTCAGTGAGACGAATAGCCAGGTGATGGATGGAACTTGTTCAGAGTATGAGTATAGCATCGTACGTACCTGGATGTCAGCAGATAACTGTGGAAATACCACAATCTTTAAACAAACGATTACTATAGAAGATGACAATGCACCTACTTTCACGGTGCCTGATAATATCACTATAGATTGTACGCAAGATCCCCTGGACCTGTCCATTACAGGAGATGTTACGGACGCCATGGACAATTGTACACCGACCGATAGTGTCCGTGTTTTCTTTACAGATGCAGAGGAAGCGGGGAGTTGTATCTACAATCGTACGATTGTTAGAACCTGGAGAGCAAGAGATCTCTGTGGCAATGTAACGGGTAAAATTCAAACCATTATTGTGGCTGACATGCAACAGCCGACCTTCTCCGTTCCTGCTGATATTACTGTTGATTGTGATCAAGCCAATGACTTAAATGTAACCGGAGAGCCTACTGATGTAGTGGATAACTGTGACCCCGCCCCTGCTGTAACCTTCTCTGATGTTGTTATAGATGGTTTATGTGCGGATGACCGAACGATTCGTAGAACTTGGCGGGTAGCCGATGTTTGTGGCAATTTCACAGAGTTGGATCAGATCATCACAATCAATGATGAATTGGCACCTGTCTTTGAGATGGAGGCCCAAGATCTGAGCATTTCTTGCCTAGATGGGACTGATCTGCAGACTGCCTTTACGAATTGGATTGATGGGCGGGCAGGCGCAACTGCGGAAGATAATTGTTCCGATGAAGGAGAGCTTATTTGGATTGCCGTCAATTCGGGAACGAATAATTCGCCGAGTCTTCCTGCTATTGCTTGTCCTTCTCCATCAGATACGCTGCTTTCGCAAGCTGTTGATTTTATTGTGGAAGACCTTTGTGGAAACCGGGATACCAGTACCGCAGTTTTCTCCCTAGTAGATAATAATCCTCCTATTCTGTTGTGCCCTGATGATATCACCATTAATATAGATGGCAATGATTGTGATGCTACGGTGGGCTTAGTGCCTCCTCAAATTACTGAAGAATGTGATATCTCCTCCAGCCAGGTTGTCAGCCTTACGGCCAACGCCACTTTGAGCTCAGATGCTGCGCCAGGAGAAGAAGGAGAGACTCCGGTTAACCCGATCAGTCTAGCTCTACCCATCACCCAAAATCTACCACTGAATGCCATAGCAGATGGAACACTCACCATCACCTTGACTAATGTTGATGGTGAAGAAGAGAATGAATTCTTTAATGTATTTGGTGAGGATGGAAGCTTATTGGGAACCACTGCGGCTACAAATGCTCAATGTGGAAATTCCATGCAACAATTTCCCATTCCATTAGGCACCTTCAACGCCTGGGCCGCAGATGGAGTTATCGAATTAGAGCTTCAACCTAACCTTCCAGCTGATGGTAGATTTGCGATCAACGCAATTTGTTCGCCCACTGGAATGGTGGATGCGGCACTTGATATTGAGGTAGAAGAATTACAAGGAATTAGTTACAGTTATCGGATTGACCAAGGCCCCACGGTAGCCGTATCCCCTATCGCTACGGAAATGGTGACGCTAGAAACGGGAAGTCATACGGTAACCTATTTTGTCGCGGATTGTGCGGGCAATGTAGATAGTTGTTCTTACAATATTGATGTCTTAGACAATATTCCACCGGAATTGATTTGCCCTCCAGATATCGTAATGAGCCTAGCAGCAGATTCCTGTCAAAAAACGGTGAGTTTGCCATTGCCAGCTGGAGCCACAGATAACTGTAGCGCTTTTGGCGCATACCAGCAGCGTTTGCCTTTGGATACTTCAAGTGCGCTGATTCCTTTTACCTTGGACCCTAATTTGAATGAATATCTGGCGGATGAAAGAACGTTCAACTTCAATTCTGTAGCAGCTAATGCCATTGGGCCAGCTACCTTTATGCTGAGTTTCCAAGGAGATTTTAATAGTACCGATGCTTTTGTGGAAGTATTTGGGGAGGATGAAAGTTTGATTGGACAATCTACGGTGGGGGATGCGACTTGTAACGCTGCAGGCACCCTGAGCATTATGATTCCAGCCGCCACTTTCAATGCTTGGGCAGTCGATGGAGTGGTGAGTATTCGCGTGGCCCCGAAAGAGATCAATGTGCCGCCAGGTGTATCTGGAGATGGTATCAATCCTTGTGATACGGACGCGGTGACCCAAAATGGAGATAATGATGGAACGAGTTATATGTTTGGTACTTTAACTTATTCCAGCCTGACCCCCTCCTACTACGCTGAAGGTGCCACCACTATCCCTTTGACCACCATGCAGGAACCGGCCTTATCGCCACAACATGTATTCAATTTAGGAGATACAGAGGTATTCTATATAATAGAAGATGCCAGTGGAAATCCAGATACCTGTAGTTATATGGTTACCATCGAGGATACAACGCCTCCGATAGCCTCTTGTCAAACCATTGGTAATTTGAGTATCACACCTTCTGGTTTGGTGGATGAGGTTTTTGATGTGTCGGACGTAAATTTGGCTAGTACAGACAATTGTAGCATTGATACCATGTTCATCACGCCCAGTCAATTTACCTGTGCAGATGCGGGTAGTACGGTTGATATCATATTGACCGTACGGGATGGAGCTGGTTTGGAATCTACCTGTGCCACCACCTTTGGTTTAACCTTGGACCGCCCAGAACCTTTAGCCACTCCAAATCTTTGCGGAGGTGACACCTTGTTCTTATTCGCCAATCCACCTTCACCAGGTAGTCAAGGCTTTTTATATGAATGGTATTTAGACGGTATTTTCTTTTCGGCAGATGAGAATCCAGTAATACCCAATGTTGATGCAAGTCTATCAGGCGTGTATGAGGTAGTGGTAGAAGGAATTACAGGCTGTCGTTCTGAGGGCACCGTATTGGTGAATATAGAGGAAATCACCTATCGACCAGAAATTGCGACCAATACCTCCATTTGTAGTTCGGATGATATAGTGTTGGGTGTAATGGATCTCCCCCCAGACAATGATGTGACCTATCATTGGTATCAGGGGATGCCACCTAACGGAACATTGTTAGGGTCCACCGCTGAGCCAACCTTTACCATCGCGGGACCACATGCAGTCGGGGATCAGGACTTCTACCTCATTGTCGAGGCCAATGAATGTACATCCGCCCCTTCCAATGTAATGCGTATTCAAACTGTAGAAAAACCCATTGTTGAATTGATTTTTGCTGATACGTCTATCTGTGAGGGAGAATCAATCAATCTCGGAACTTCAACCGTAGGACCGGATTTGTCCTACAGCTGGAGTGGGCCCAATGATTTTGAATCTACGGAGCAGTTTCCTGAATTAGTAGCCTTGGATGAACTGGACGAAGGGTTTTATCTATTGAGCGTTAGTAAGGGAGGATGTGTCTCTGACCAAGTCAGTGTAGAGTTGAATATTAGAGCGAAACCAGAACAGCCTACCATTAGTAGTAATGGGCCCATATGTCGAGATAATACGTTGAGTTTTTCCACCTTATCTAGTGGGGCAAGTGCATATCATTGGATACAGGATGGGAATAATGAATTTGTGACAACGAATCCAAGCTATAGTGTTCCAAATGCTGATGAAGGAGATGCCGGCACTTGGCAGCTTTTCATCGTCAGAAACGGATGTGAATCGGATTTATCTAATCCAACGCAAGCAGTGGTCAATCCTAGGCCTACCGCTGGAGCTGCAGCGCTCCCTAATCCCGTTTGCCAAGGTGGCGATATTGTATTGCAGGGGACTTCTGATTTGGGAGGGGTAATCTTCCAATGGAATGGGCCTGGCTTAGATATGGAACAAACGATCCAAGACCTCACCTTAACGAATGCCTCATTCCTGGATCAAGGTAGTTATCAATTGAAGGTAACATCTTTGGCGGGGTGCGCGGATACCACTTCGATCTTCGTGCAGGTCTTGGAAGGGATAAGTCAGGTTGATCTTAGTTATTCGGCACCTAACTGTTTCTACGCACCAACTAATGTCGAGCTTACAGCCTTGACCTTTCCGCCGGATGATGGAAGTTACAGTTATGCTTGGTCAGGGCCGAACAATTTCCAATTTGAAGGCAGTAATGCAACTATACCGGGAGCTACTGGAGCCCAATCTGGAACTTACTCTGTTACTGTGACAACGGCAGAAGGTTGTTCCGTAGTAGAGAATCTTTTTGTTGAATTACAAGATGCCCCGGAGCGCCCCGAAAGACCCTTTACCCAAGATGGGATTACTGCCTTTTGCAATGGTGATGAGATTACGCTATTTACGACCGATTATAATATACCTGGGCGAGACGTGACTTACTTTTGGCAAAAAGGCAATTTATCAATGGTGACGACGGAGGAAAGAACCTTAACCATTGATGCGGCTGATCTTACTGACGACGGTGATTACAGAGTTTATGTAGTGATTGACGGCTGTGCTTCCTTGGAGTCAGAGCTTACCAATGTAACGGTTCACCCCATTCCCAATATTGAAGCTTCTTCCAATAGCCCCGTGTGCAGGGGGGATAATATTAGATTATCTGCTTCGTCAACCGGCGGAGCTGAATATATATGGAGTGCGGATGGATTCGAATTCAGTTCTTCGATCCAATTCCCTTCCTTTAGTTCCGATAATCAGCCAAGTGAAGACGGTACATACAAAGTCGTTTCTGTTGTAAATGGCTGCCCGTCAGATACTGCAAGGGTTGAGGTGCGAGTTAAGCCTAGGCCCTCCGTGCCGATGATTAGTAATGATGGCCCGCATTGTATTAGCCACCCAGAAGCGGTGCTCACTTTGCGACTTAGTGAGAATAGTTTGACGGATGGGGCTGTGTACAGTTGGTTTGATGGTTTTTCAGAGAATCCTTTGGAGACTCCGGATACCAATCGCGTTTTCTCCTTTACGGACTTTACGAACTACACGACGGATGGAACATTCCCATTTTTTGTCACGGCGACCTTGGACGGATGTTCCTCTACCAGGAGTGATACAACTTTTACACAGTTAAACTTGATTCCGTCGAGTCAAGCCTTTGCCGGGATTGATACCTCTATCTGCCTGGGAACCCATCGGCTCAATGCTGAGATGCCAAGTATTGGCACTGGGCGCTGGACATTGTTATCAGATGCACCGGATATTATTATAGCTAATAATACTGCGGCCAGTACAAGTGTTAGTGGTCTTCTTCGAAGGGAAGAGCCCTATGTATTCAGATGGACTTTGTCTAATGGAGCCTGTGTGAATTACTCAGCGGACGAAGTAGAAATTGCTGTTCGGCAAGGAGAAGAAGCCGTGGCCGGTGATGACATTCTAGCCTGTGAAGATGAAATCGTAAACCTAGGGGCGACTCCTCCTGGGGAAGTGGGTAGTATTGGTACTTGGACGCAGCCTGAGGCACAGAGGATACTAGGAGTGAAAATCGAAGATGATACGATGGCTTCGACCTTGATCACCGGTTTGGAGCCAGATAACATATACATCTTTACGTGGACCATCAATACCGTTTGCGGGCGAGATAGCTCTGATGTACTGGTAATTATTTCTGATCCGCAGCCGGATGCAGGAATGGATGCCGTGGCTTGTAACGACGAGGCCATGACTACTCTGGAAGCTATACCTCCGACGCAAGGTAGTGAGGGACATTGGGAAGCACTTAATCCTGCGGCCATAATTGACGATTTTGACAATCCGCTCACTATGGTGAGTAATCTTAGTGCCGGTGAAAATCAATTTGTCTGGACTATAGATGATGGGTTCTGTGGAGAAGGTTCTAGGGATACGGTTACTGTTTTATATAAGGAAAACCCAATTGCAAATCCGGACATTATTCCTATCGATTTCCAGAAGGAAGCGGAATTGGGACTTACTGCCAATGATGTTTTGGTACCCAATACCAGCGTTGATATTGTCGACCCTCCTGAGGAAGGGATGGTAACCATAGATCCATCGGGCATTGTTCGCTATACTCCACCGCCCAACTTCGTAGGAACTGTGGAATTCACTTATCAATTGTTGAGTGAAGGTTGTGAAGCTCCTACGGCTTTGGTTACTTTGATTGTAGGAGGGGATGCTAGCTGTAAAGCTCCATCTATCATTACGCCTAATGGCGATGGCATCAACGACGCCTTTATTGTTCCCTGTTTGTTGGATAATCAAACCTTTACATCTAGCCAAGTGATCATTTTTAATCGTTGGGGAGATGAAGTTTTTAAGTCTGAAAGTCCGTACCAAAATGACTGGCAGGGCACCTACAGTGGAGAAGATCTGCCTGATGGTACTTACTTCTATATCATTAATTATGGAGATGGCCGAGAGCCCGCTAATGGCTTTGTGTTGATCCAACGTTAATGTAACCCTATGAATCCTTACAAAATGAAGAAACTATACCTTTTACTCGCCTGTATCAGCCTCGCTCTAGTTCTTGAGGCTCAACAAGAAGAGCATTTTTCTCAGTTTATGTATCATAAAATGGGCCTTAATCCTGCCTATGCGGGGAACCAGGATGGTGCGTGTATAACCGCCTTAACGCGCAATCAGTGGTTAGGGCTGGATGGTGCTCCTGAAACACAACTAATATCTTTCAACACCCCTATGTGGGGAAAGCGCCTTGGAGTTGGGGCTACCGTGCACCGGCAGACGATCGGGGTATCGGAAATGTTGACGACAGAAACAGCCTATGCCTATCGGCCAAACTTGGGACCTGGAACCTTGAGCATTGGAATTATGGCTTCGGTTAGGTTCCTACGGATCAATTATAGCCAAACCGAGGCGATCCAGTCCAAGGATATAGATACCGCTATACCACCAGACTTACAAAGTAAGTTTATTCCCAATTTCGGTGCAGGTATTTACTATAGCAGTAAACGCTTCTATTTAGGGGTTTCAGTTCCTCGCTTATTAGAAAATAATATCGATTTGGCCGATGGAGATGTCACTATTTCCAGAGAAGCACGTCATATCTATGGAATGGCTGGCTTATTATTTGATTGGGGCGATAATCTGCAAGTTCAACCACAAGTATTGTTGAAGTATGTAGACGGCACACCATTTGATGGAGACGTAAATGTAAATTTCATCTTCAATAATAAGGTGACAGCCGGATTAGGTTATCGCTTGGGAGGTTCTATCAGCAGTGGTATTGGCGAATCAGCCATAGTGATATTTGGCGCTCAGGTAACAGAAAGTCTTCTACTGGGAATTTCCTATGATGCAACGCTTTCGGAACTTAGATCGTATAACAGTGGAAGTATAGAAGCTGTAGTTCGCTATTGTATTGGTGGCCGGTCTGAAGGAGAGCGTTTTGTTAGTCCAAGGTTCTTCTAAGTTTCAGCTAAACAACCAATCTAAATTAGCATTTGTAAGCGGCAGCTGTCTATACGGGTACTGTGTACGGAAAATATTGATCAACGAGTAAGACTGCACCAACACTACATCATAGATACTCCTTTGTAAGTGTTTGGACACGTTAATAGCAACTGATATCGTTCTGATAGAGATTGTCCACGAACAGCTAGTAATCTGTTTCTCCTTTGGTGGACGCACCTATGACCTACAACACTTTTACCTATTTAACCAATTGGATCAAAATGACATCTAAGTTCTTCTACCCGCTTATCGTGCTTATTTGCTTGCCCTTAATTCTACCTGCTCAGCGTAAGAACAAAAAATTTGAGGCGCTGTACGGACGAGAGGATTACCGAAAAGATATTAGATTGAGTAATGCCAGCAACATCAATACTGGGGGAATGGAGTTTTCTCCCGTGTTGTATGGAAATGGTATTGTATACGTCTCTCGCCGCAAGAACGGTCCGATCGATGAGAATACAGGCCAAACTTTCTATGAGTTATTTTATGCTGAATTAGATCCCAATGGACAGCCGATAAAAGGACAAAACTTTTCAGTTGAAATCAATTCTCATTTACATGAGGGGCCGGTTTCTTTCAATCGTCAAGGAAATGAGATTTTCTTTACTAGGAGTAATCAACGCTTAGGGCTTAGTAAAGCAGACAAGAAGGGGCGTGTGCGCTTGAAGATATACAAAGCCAATAAAGGATATTTTGATTGGGAGGACATTGAGGAATTACCCTTTAACGACAATAGTTACTCCTGTCTGCACCCAGCCTTATCAGCTGATGGTAAGCGACTTTTCTTTGCGTCTGATAAGCCAGGAGGCTTTGGAGGCATGGATATCTACTTTGTAGAAAGGACTAGTCGTGGGTGGTCTGCACCCATCAACTTGGGACCAGAAATCAATACCCCGAAAAATGAGGTTTTTCCGTTTTCTCACGAGAGTGGAACGCTGTTTTTCTCCTCCGACGGGCATGAGGGCCTAGGGGGACTTGATTTGTTTATGATTGATTTGAGTGATCGGAAATGGGGTAGAGTAATCAATCTGGGGCTCCCCTTTAATTCTGAAAAAGATGATTTAGGCCTAGTCTTGCGATCGGATGGGACTCGAGGATATTTCACCTCCAATCGAGAACGAGATAATCGAGGGCAGGATGATATCTATCTTTTTGATGCACCCAATGGACTAAAAGGTATTGAATTGCCAGAGATCAACAACACCTTGGTATCGGTATATGATGTAGAATCTAGTCGACGAATTTTGGGTGCGGGATTGCGGGTCTATCCGCTTTCGAAGGATGGCATGGCAGATAATGATGAATTGTATAATTTGGAGATGTTGCCCAATGAGAAAGGGGAAGTATCTCTGACCTTTGTCCGCAAGAAGGATGAAGAGTTAGCAGATCCACAGTATGTGACTAATCGCAATGGGGAAGTGGTGGTGCCATTTGAAGTAGCTAAATCTTTCCTAGTCATTGTGACCAAACGCGGATATAAAACGAAGGAGATCAAATTTACCTCGACAGATCAGTTACCCGTTCGCCCTCTTGAGGTCTTAATGGAGCCCAATAACTGCTTGACGCTCGCTGGCGATGTGATTGTAGATGGATATAATGTACCGGTGACGAATGCCCGAGTTCAGATCAAGAATGAATGTACGGGAGAAGTCTCCATTACCAATACGGATATTGAAGGTAAGTTTGAGCACTGTCTGGAGATTGGATGTAATTTCGGAATCCGAGTGATAAAGGAAGGATATGAAGAGGGTTGGAGCTCTGTTTCTACGGAAGGAATTAGAGGGAATAGATACATCGCTGCAGAAATCAGTATGAAAGTGAAATCACTTGATTTGCTCAAAGAACCTATCTCCGTCGGTACCGTGATTGTGTTGGACAACATCTATTATGATTTCAATAAATCGGCCATCCGATCAGGAGAAGCTAGGGACCTGAAAGCCTTGGCTAAATTGATGAAACGCTATCCCAGTATGGAGATTGAGCTAGGAGCGCATACGGATAGCCGAGGAGAAAACGATTACAACTTAAAGCTGTCTCTGAAACGTGCGGAATCAGCAAAAGAATTTTTGCTTCGGCAAGGGGTGAAATCTCATCGGATTCAAGTATTTGGGTATGGGGAAGCTTACCCAAGAAACCACTGCTCTGATGGGGTACAATGCGCTGAAGCGGAGCATAGTTTCAATCGAAGAACAGAGGTGAAAGTGACCAAGATAGATGAGAGTGTTCGCCTAGAATTTAAGGGATCTGACGGTCGTAGGAATTAGTCCATGCACTTAGAAGATTTTAGATTTTTATAAGCATATTTTTTCATTAAAACTTGAACAAGATGGCAATCATGAAAGTTATCGAAGTCCTAGCAGAATCAGAAAAGAGCTGGGAAGATGCTACGAGGAACGCAATCAAAAAAGCATCAGAGTCTGTAAAGCATATTCGTTCAGCATTTGTACAGAGTCACAGTGTGACGGTCGATGATGGAGATGTATCTAAGTTTCGAGTGAATGTTAAGATCACTTTTGAAGTGAAGTAACAAAATTCCTCCCCGTGGGCTTTTGTATCAGTATGCATTAACATGGATAACCGCAGGAGCATTGAAAACGAAAAATTATCATCGGCCGACTTAGGTGCCACCTTGGGCGGTTGATAGGAACTTTGCAGTCCTACTTTTATAAAAGTCCACTTATTTTGGAAAGGTATGAAAATCTATTTTCGAGATACCATCAATTTCATATCGAAGCTTACCTTCAATCGCTTTTGGAATACGCTCTTAGTTACGACCTCCTTCTATATTAGTCGGTGGTTGAAAAAGCCTATTCAATGGGGGCAACCCTTCACGATTTCTATTGAACCCACCACGGCCTGCAATTTAGGGTGCCCAGAATGCCCTAGTGGACTCAAGGCCTTTTCCCGACCTACGGGGAACCTTCGGACAGACTTTTTTCGGAAGACTATAGATGAACTGCACGAGCATTTATTATATCTCATTTTCTACTTCCAAGGTGAACCTTATATCAACCCGAATTTTTTGGACATGGTGAGGTATGCTCATGACCGCAAGATCTACACCATAACATCCACTAATGGGCATTTCCTAAATGAAAAGAATGCAGAAGCTACGATTAGGTCTGGTTTAGATCGATTGATCATTTCTGTGGATGGAACTACGCAAGAAGTTTATCAGCAATACCGGCGCCAAGGAAAGCTGGAAGTAGTATTGCAAGGGGCCAGAAATATTGTAAAGTGGAAAGAAAAGCTTCAATCAAGCACTCCTCATATTATTTTTCAATTCCTAGTCGTAAAACCAAACGAGCATCAAATTGAGGAGGTGTATCGTTTGGCCGATGAAATTGGAGTGGATGAGGTCAAGTTGAAAACAGCTCAAGTTTACGATTATGAATTTGGCAATGATCTAATTCCCTCGATAGATAAGTACGCACGCTACCGACAAGGAAAAGATGGGCGCTACACCATTAAGAATCAATTGCTAAATCATTGCTGGAAATTGTGGCACTCTTGTGTTATCACCTGGGATGGGATGGTGGTGCCTTGTTGTTTCGATAAGGATGCCATACATCGACTAGGAGACCTCAAGGAAGATGCCTTCAAAAGTGTCTGGCAGGGACCAGCCTATCAACAATTTCGAGAACAGATTTTCCAGGGACGTGATCAGATTGATATCTGCACCAATTGCACGGAAGGGTGTAAGGTTTGGCATTAGCCCTTTCACGTTTAGCATTTGTGAATGTTTTTCTCTTTTTTATCCAATTTTTTCATTTTTCCCTGAATTGATCAGTAAGCATAGGTAAAGTTTTATTTCGTACTAACAACTCTTCCTACTAGCTGCTTTAGGTTCTTTATGTTTTACTTCAAATTCATAATCAGTACCTTATATATAGCAGTTTTATTTTTTCCTTGTGAGTTGTTCACATTACCCTCAATTAACATTGCACGAAGAAAAATTTTACTAACAATTAATATGAGAGGTGTATTTGGAGCTTTTTACAGCTTTTTGCCAAAGAAAATCCTTCCGTTTGTTGATTGTCCACAATTGAAGCAGCCTTAAACACCTTACATCTAGTATTAATCTTACGTGCTCAAAAAAAAGTTTTCCACATGTTTTCCACAAACAGATGTGGATAGTAGAGAGCGTTTTCCACATCGTTTTCCACAAGTGACTGATAAAGATGCGAGTAAGAACAGTAGAGAACTGTAAAAAAAGCCGCCAATTAGGCACTTTTTGATCCTAATTATTTGTGTCTTATAGAAAAAAGTGCGACCTTTGTACTCACGGCAATACTTTGCCCGATAGTTTCATCCCATGCTACTATAAACCTCCAAGTGAACGTTAAATAAGACGTCCAAACGAGATTCTGAAAAACCACTATTACTGATCAAATAGGTCTCATTTTACAGGAGATCTAGTCTTGATTCTTAACAGCCAACCCTATACCAAATGCCCCGATCTCTCCTGTGGAGCAATCCATTGACTCAAGATAGGGGGGCATGGTAAAATAGTTGAACACTACTGGTTGATGCCCTTGGGTGTCAACAATAAAGAGCTACGGCATATAACGAGAAAACTACATTGTCCACATCAAGAAATCTTCTTGGTGGATCTATCAGTTCTCGATGTTAGTTGTATAAAAATTGAGAGGCGACCAGCGCATAGCCATGTTCGCGCAGAACGTGACTGGTCGAATTGTGAATATAAATGAAGCTATGAACAATTATTCGGTTCCCAATTACAAAACGGCAGCGCAATGATTTTTTACAAAAGTATTTTTTCGGGTAGGCTAGATTTCGGCACCCCTCGCAGTTTCCAGCAGGTAATCAAGATGTTTGAGCATCGAAAAGAGAATTACTATAAGTCTGAAGTCATTTTCGAAATTGAAGACATCTTTTCGGAAGAGGATTCTTCATTAAACATTCCACGCCATATTGGCCAAGTGCAAGATAAGTATTGGCGTAATACGGTAAACTTATTAAAGAATATCTCTCAATATGCCGTTTCTGGTGATCTTAATGCTTGGTTGTTAGAGGATGGGAAGATTTTGCGCGAAGCCAGAATTGAACCGGAAAGTGACAAATCTGCCGTAAGAGCTTTTTTACAAGGAAGGGAACTGATCAATGAAAATGGAAAGGAAACCGAAGCAAAAGCTGCTTTAAGCCGTGCCATCGAAAAGTTCGAACGCCACTCGACTGCCTACGAACGTCGCGGTTATGTAAACTATAGATTGCGCAATTATGCTGATGCTCTCTATGACTACAGTAAGAGTATAGATATCAATCCTCGCAATGCGGAAGCTTATTTTGGACGTGCGTTTGTCCATATTGCGAATGACGAACTTCAGCAAGCCATCGAAGATCTACAGGGAGCCTTGAAAGTATCTATTCCTTTGCAGCCGGTGTATTGGAAGATCCGAAGAAGAAAAGCAGAATGCCACTTTAAGTTAAATGAAACAGAGGAGGGAATTAAGGACTTGAAGTTGTTTGCCAGACGCAAATTCACTCCAGACAATCCTAACTTCCAGTGGAGAAGAAAAGTCTTGTTTGATTTAGGGAATGCTTATTTGTCAATTCAGGACTTTGAAGCCGCTCGCGAGGCCTTTGCGAATAGCTTGGAAATGCCAATTGGAAGAGCTGAAATTTCAGACTCAGAATTACTCTTGTTTAGAGGGATGGCCGCTCAGAAGGCAGGCTCAGGGAGTTTCGTGGAGGATTGGAAGGAAGCTGCAGCCAAAGGGTCTGTAAGAGCTTCTGAACTATTGGATGCGGTTGCTGTCGCTTCTTAGGAGCTCAGTACTATCAATAAATAAGGGCGCTACTGGAACGGAATCAATAATCGTCTTCACCTCCGGTTTATCCGGTTTATCTGGTCGAGGCGGTTTATCTAAAGAATCCCGTTCTAGTCGCGCCCTTACTAGTAATATAGAATCCGTCAGGCGGTTCGCTTCTTCTAAGACATCTTCTTGGCAACGCTCGTCCAGGATACGCTTATATTCTTTAATTCGCTCCTCAACTTGTTCTTCGATATAAGCCATGCGTTCTCCCTTCACTTTACCGTCTCCTCCACAAGCTGTCAAGCTAATCAAGCCTGCATAAACGCAAAAAAAAGCTATTCTCCTTGATTTCATTGTTGCTGATTAATTCTTGCTCTCAGCCTTACTTCTTCCTCTAATCGAGTGGTGATTAGGGAGTCTACTGCTTGAGCAACAGAGGTCTCAAAGTTGGCTGTACATAAACTATCCCACATTGGACGAAGCTGCTCTATCTGCTTGATGTAGAGAGAATCCATTAATGCTCGTTCATTGGAACTGAGTCGAACCTTTGCTGCTCCACTTTTCTTGCCTCCACAGGCGGATAAGGATAGGAATAGCAAAACACCGAACAGCAAATATGGCGTCAACTTCAACTTGGGCTTTCTCATTAGGCCTTTCCTTTTTCGCGCTGTAATACATCATTGGGGTCTTCAGGAGCCACATCAATTACTTTTTTGCGAAGCTCAAAGTTTTTACCCAAGTATACTTTACGTACCATTTCATCAGCTGCTAATTCTTCAGCAGTCCCTGCTTTGAGGATGTTCCCTTCAAACATTAGATAAGCTCGATCTGTGATCGATAGTGTTTCCTGAACATTGTGATCAGTAATGAGGATACCAATATTTTTGGTCTTTAGCTTGGCTACAATATATTGGATATCTTCTACGGCAATGGGATCAATTCCTGCGAAGGGCTCGTCTAGAAGGATGAAATTCGGGCTAGTAGCAAGTGCCCTTGCAATCTCTGTACGCCGGCGCTCTCCACCAGAAAGCGTATCTCCACGACTCTTACGCACCTTCTCCAAACCAAATTCATCAATCAATTCCTCTAATCGCTGGGCTTGTTGTTGGGGATCAAGCTCTGTCATTTCAAGTACAGCCTTGATGTTGTCTTCAACGCTTAACTTCCGAAATACAGAGGGTTCCTGTGGCAGATAACCAATACCATTTTGTGCCCGCCGATACATTGGTAGTTCAGTAATTTCCTCTTCATTTAAGTAGACTGAGCCTTCGTTGGGCTTGATAAAACCCACAACCATATAAAAGGTAGTGGTTTTTCCAGCTCCATTGGGGCCCAACAAACCCACAATCTCTCCTTGGTTTACCTCTATCGATACACCTTTCACCACTTTTCGGCGGCCATATATTTTGACGAGCTCTTTACTTCTAAGGATCATTAATCTATGTATTCAACTTTACGCAAAAATCTGAAGCCAACCGTGAATTCTAAGCTCAAGTTTCGAATCCGACGTTCCGGGATTGTCCTGTTAGTGCCAGTTAGAGGATCTGGTACAAAAGGTATAGCAGGTTGTATGTACTGAAAGGAGAAATCTGGATTAATTGTCAATTCAAATACTAATCCGATAAACTCTGAGAAAGGTACTTCCATGCCACCACCAATCGTAACACCATAAGTGATTTCACGGATGAAGTCAGGGGCGTCAATCGGATAAATAGCGAAAGCGGGATTACGTTCAATTAATTCTCGAAATTGGCCAAGATTCGTACTTAGATTATAGTCCCCTCGAACTCCTATCAAATAAAACCATTTATTTGCAGTCGTTCCCATGTCAAACTTTTGCTTAGCACCCAATGTTAATGAAACATTTCTGAAAATGAATTCAAAAGTAGGCGGAGCAAAGAAACCATTATTTTGTCGGTTAAGAAATAGTCGATTTCTAATGGCGCTTCCTTTTTCGTGATAGCCAGCTTGCGCAAATAATCCAAAGGAATTTTCTTCGGCAATGGATTCCACAAAGGCAATGCCATGATACTTAAATAGTGGATCTCTATCCAATGATTGCCATTGTTGTGTACCAATGGTCAATCCTCCTTTCAGTCCAAAGTAATAGCCCTGAGCTTGTGCAAGTTGGAAACAGCATAGCAACAGGATGGGCAGTACAAGTCTCTGCATAATGAAATTTTTCTGATTCTTTGACAAATGCCCGATGAGTAATCACCTCGATACGGCTTTACCCGCTTCCGCTACGCCCATTTCCTCGTTATCAATAGTGTTTTACGGAATTTGGCAAAGAGATATTTTCCTCAAAGTTAGGGTTTTTATTGCTCTCTCAATTCTTGTCTAAGATTAAAAATTGAGAGAGCAATGTCAGCCCCTACTTAACCCGGAGGCGCATTCCCTTCTTGATGTTATTGTTATTGAGCTTATTGAGCTTCTTTAATTCAGCTACGGTAGTGCCATAACGACGACTGATATTCCAAAGCGTATCTCCGTCAGAGACGGTGTGATAGGCGGCATCTGATGCAGGTGGCTTGGGTATGGAAGGAGTTTCGTCAGGGCTCAATTCGTCTTCCCCAAATACATCCTCTTCTAACGGATCTTTCTCCTCTTTTACCGGCTTGGGAATGCTTGGAGGACTCGGGTTTTCATTCGCAGGCTCCGTGTTTTGGGGTGGTGTTTTATCTGGAATCGGCTGAGATGGAACATCTTTCATGGGCGGATTGGGTTCTGGAGAGATCTCTGGAAGGGTATCCTCTTCCCTACCGATGGGAGTGTCTTCTACTCTTGACGGAGGGATAGTACTGGTCGCAGTCGTATCTACTTTTGGCTGCGGTTTAGGTGGTGGTGGCGGTGGTGGCACATCTCCCTTTCTTCTTAAGCGCGGCGTATTTTTCACCTTTCGTCCTCTGATCTTGATTTCTTGACCAATGGCAGGTTCTGTTCCGGGAGTCATCCGATTTCGCTTATATAGTTTTGATAGTTTTATGCCGTATCGTTGGGATATACTAGCCATGTTATCGCTATAGTCCTTGATCTGATGGTATATCTGCCGGCCTCGGTAAGCGCCCCGCTTCGGTTGGATATAAACTCTCGAGCCTTCAGCTAAGGGCTTATCAGAATCTTCATAAACCTCGTTGTACTTCAGAATGTTTCTTACGGCTACGTCCGTTCTGCGAGCAATATCGGCCAGCGTCTCATTCTCTTCGGTCATGGTGTACTTTACATCATTAGTGCTGAGAATGGCAGCAGCAACGGCATCACTAGGCGTATCGAGGTCGAGCGTCGACATTCGATCGTACTTGTAAAGTTCATACCGATCGATCAAGTCGATCAACTTTTCAGCATAGGTAGCACTTGTAGCATATCCTGCCCGCTTTAGCCCTTGTGCCCATCTACGATAATCGGTTGGGCGAAGGCGGAATAAGAATCCGTAGCGACTTTCCTTTCGAGGGTCTCTTAAAAATTCAGAATGGGCGATGTAGGAGGCCGCCACTGATCTGTAACTTCTGAAGCAGCTTTTTATCAACTTTCCACGTTCATCATAGTCGTCATCTTCTCGGTATACCTTTTTACCCGGCCAATTGCTGCCACATTTAATACCGAAGTGATTATTTCCTCTTTTGGCCAGGTAGCTTCTACCGGCATTGGATTCAAGCAGGCCTTGCGCTAGCTTAATACTTGCGGGGATGCCTGCTCGCTCCATCTCTTCGATAGCAATCTTATGATACTTGCGGATATATTCTAAAAACTCTAGGTTCTGCTTTTGTCCAACACAAGATTGGGTCAAAAGAAAGAGCATGAGTAAGGTTGTACTGAGGATTCGGACTAACATATTTATTGTTTTATGGGGATAATGTCTTGCGATCAAAAGCCTGAAAGCATTTACTTGGCTATATTTCAAGGCCGTTCATCATGCAAACAACGCTTAAGCTTGTGGTTTTCTGGTAGTTATTTAACCAAATTATCATTTCTTTAACAATGAAGTTATAGGTATTCTTATTTCCTTATCCCGTACAATACGGAAGTAGCCCTAGCTTGTTGCTATTGATTAAGTGAAAAGTGCAATAAGAAATGAAATGACCGTAGCTATAAATCCAACCAGGAAAATGTTGTAAGAAACACTTAGGAAGCGATATTTTTTGTCTAGTACCTTGCCCAGAAAATAAAGGTCCCTCGCCATGTTGCCGATTAGGGATTTACTATCGCGAAACATTCTATCCACTGCCACTTCGTATTGTTCCAACTCTAATTCCACAAAATTTCCAAAGAACACGACATTATCTGGAGAAGGTACCGGTTCATCAGTATCTACTTGGCCGGAGGTGACTCTCGGCCGAGCGGCAAGGATCGCAAAGGTGAGTGAAGTCAGGCCAGTAACCAGGAAAAGTACGACCGGTAGCAAGATCATCGGTTGTGTCTCGGCGATATTTCGATAAGACAATAAGGTGATCAAAACACTAATCAGAATCGTGTTTGCGCTGATCATAATCCGCGCCTTATCATCAGCAATTGAGCTTAGGTGGATATGATTTCGATAGTTGGTACGAAAATAGGTTTGAATCGTCCGGGCGGTGGCTTCATTTTCCAAGCCACTGAAAGGCGCACTTACTTCCTTAGACTGACCGATGGGGGCCAGACTGCGAGCCGTCTGTTTATCTTTTTGCTGCTGTTGGAGAAGAATATGTTGGGCCAGATTTTGCCCATACAATTGATGGGCTAGGGGCGTGTGGAACTGAAGACTTAGCAGCTCATTTAGTTGCTGTTGTGCCCACTCTAATTTTGTATACTCCTGACCAGTAGCCCATTCTCGCTCTAGACGAAGTAACTGATGTTGTTGCGGATAATTTTGTCCGTATGCGATGCTTAGATAGGCATCCTTTATCGTCCGGGCGGGAGGAGATTTGGGCGCATCATCGGGAGGGAGAGCTTCTAGAACAGTTCTTCCCACTTCATCAGAAATTTGCTGTTCTACCAAAAACTGCTGAACAAGCTCTCTAGTTTTGCGGATAGGGTTATTGTACTGTAGCCAGTACCCGCTAGTATAAAACCAAGCGCCAATGTTGACGGCCTCTTGCTCGGCGGGAGAAAGGTTCAGCTTAATGGCAATTTCATTGGCTCGCTCTGCCATTGCTTTAGCAAAGGCAAAGTGATGGAATACCATACGACTTGAGCCGTGGGTTTCAAATAATTGCCATATATGATCGGCCAGTTGTGGCCATCTTTCCTGCTGAGGGGCAGAATCCAAAGGCTGTCCTTCCATAATCTGATGGCTAGTGCAGGGGGAAGATACGAAAATAAATATCACCGATTGCTAAACCGGTGGAGCCTCCTTGACCTCTATTAGGCCGTTGTTGTGAACTAGCGCAAATTCACGCCGTCCAGCTGCCGCAGTGACAGCGATGACGGAGGGTTTTGAAGGAAAACGATGAATAATGCGATGATATTTCAGATCATACACCTCACCCGAGGTTTCACCTACAATTAGTAGATTTCGACTAGCGAGAAAGGCTAGGTGGCTTGGTCTTTTGATTTTTGTGCGGAGCATATTGCGCTCTGCATCTAGCTTTTGAAAACTAGGCTGAAAACTGGTGAGGTAAGAAGACTTCTGCGTTACCAAGCGTTTGGCTGTACCGGGAGGAGACATTTTGAATGCCAATATTTGTTCCGATCCTACTACAACCTCTGTTTGCCCATCCATGGCTATACGCAAAACCCTACGTCCCATATGCGTATAGAAGTAGTTGTCACGGAAAAACATCGGTTTTAATACTTTTTTATCCTCCCATAGTAAAAGCCGTTCTTTTGCTAGGCAGTCGTAAGTGGCTACTATATTACCATGGGTATCATAGTGCAGACATTGAAGATGACCATCACTTTCAGCTACTACAAGTGCTGAAGGCCGTTGGCCTCTTCCCTGGCAGAACCTGACTACCCCTTTGGGAAGCCAAGCCGGAAAACTGACGGTCAAAGGCTGCCTAAAGTCATTGTGATAACTCCCCCCTTCAAAAATAATGGGATCAGTATGGATTGGCTCAGAGCTTAGCACCATCAATTGTGAGTCTGATAAGCCGTGTTCCACAAATTGCAGTTCGACGTGGTCTGGAAGAGGCTCGGAACCTCCAGCATACTGTATCTGCCCCTCCCAATTTACTCGGGCAATGACCAATTTTCTTGACTTGATCCCTATTACTACCAAGCAATGAGGTACGGTAGTAGCTGCTTTCCATTTTACCTTGGCATCGAGGTAGAAAGCTTTAGTTTGATCTTTAAAAGGAGCAGCTTTATTGTCCTTGTTATTATATAAGAAACGACTGGTATCCTCTTTCAACAGAGGATCATAGTCAATGAAATTCTGAAGCTTTGGCAAAAGTCCTGGATAACCCGTTACTGCCTGGTCACTGATTATTTCATAAGCGATGTTCCTCCCAACAGCAGGTAACCCCTGGTATTTTCGATTCAGCGTAATTAGAATAGAAACAAAGTCTCTTTCTTTATGCTTGGGGACATGATGTTGGTAAATCCAGTTGACTTGCTGTTCAATCTCCTCTTTACCCTCCCCTGTTTCCATCTGCAAGTGCTCAAAATAACGCAGTAGGCATTGTTCGCTTTGCTTCGATGTTTTCCATCCCTCCAACAGTAATCTTTGGGTTCGATCAGGCTCCTCTAGCTTTTCTTGACAGATCCGACAGGCCTCGAGGTAGTTATCAGACTTCAGCTGGCTTGCCATGGCCTTCTCATAAAATGGCTTTGCCTTTTCAAATTGTTCAATAGACTCATATAGATCCCCTACTAGTTCGTGTTTAGCTAGATCCTTGTAGATTTCTATTGCCTCCAGGATAAGGCCCGCCTCTTCCAAGCAAAGAGCAGCTTGTGAAAGGTTATTTAGATGGTCTTTGTACAGGATGGCAGCTTCCCGAAAGTATTTTCCTTGTTTCAGCGCATTAGCGGCAGCGTGAAAATCTCCCAGCAGATGGGCGTAGATGTAGGCCGCTTTTCGGTAATTCCCCGCTTTTAGCTGTTCCTTTGCCATCTTTTGGTACTTTTCTCGAAGGGAGACATAGTGTCTGTCCAAATTCCAAAAGTCGGCTTTACCACCACCACCGATATTTCCTAGGTTAAAGTCGGTAGACCGTGGACCAAGACGTGAAGAGGGAGGGGCTGTACCTCGATTTTTATAAGGGCCATCCAAAGGGATAGAGTAACGCAGGGCCTGGTCGGGATCTTCATCTAGCATGCGCAGCAATCGCTGGATTTCTTTTTCTCGATGCTTCTCCAAATCTTCTAGGCGTTGATTGAGCCAAGCTCCAGCTTTTCCAAACAAACCCGCTAAGGGGCCCATACCGCCGCTACCTCCTGGATTGTCATATCGATTCATATGTCGCCTAGGCCGGTTGCCGGAATTAGCTTGGTCTTGATCCTTTTTAGAGGCTTGGCCATCTAGTAGCTTTTTTAGCAAAAAGCGCTGGATGGAGTTTAGATCTTTCTTAAGCCCACTTTCCTCATCCTTACCATCGCCCGGAATTTCATCCAGTGGTCTAGTGTCCATTTCAGACTTTAGGCTGGCTAAGAAATCAGCAACTGGAGGTATATGCAACTTGATGGAACTAAGTGGTGGTTTAGGGGGCAACCCCGGCTGTGCGTGCTGCCAATTAGTGGGTTTTAATTCAGGGAGTTTCAAGAGCGTTTTGAAATCTAGTTGATCTTCACGCCCGAAACCTACTAAACCGATTCTTGGGTGAAAGAGATTGCGTTCATACAGTAGCAACTTCTCCCATTCCTGAGCCATAACATGCGGCTCTATGGTAGCATTGGTAGGTAGGTAAAGACATTTGGCAACACAACGGTATGCGGTAGCCATAATGGATAACTCGGGCACTTGGCCCTCGCTAAATACGACGAACAAACCCGCGGGAGCAGTTGAAGAGAGGCTGGTTGGCACGGCATAGCACTCCAGTTTTTGATAAGCTACTCCCCATTGACTCAATACATTGAGCCAATCTGAAATTTTCGGACTGGACAAGAATACCGCTTTAGTAGGTCCTAGCTTCTGCTCCTGATATGTTAGTTGTAGGTTCACTTTAGTTTTTCGATAAATTTCTTTAGGGTTTCTTGGTAGAATTGTTTTGCAGGTACTATGCTATGCTGTTCTTGTTTAGGTATAAATGCACGCGATCCAGTGTAAGTACCGTTGGAGGCCCAACAAGGTAAGGGTATATTAATCGCTACTACCAAACAGATTTCTGGGATTTTCGGATCACTACTCTTTAGGTGCAGCAACCCTCTGGAATCCACAAAGGCTTTACTCCCATCCTGCCATTCTTTTACCCCAAATAGGATGTTAGGGTTTTCCTGCACCAAGCGCTTACCTTGACTGATCCTAGGAGCCTGGAAACCCGCTAGCCTGGGCTCAACCTTTTCTAAACGTAGTGTCTGTTGTACTAGTGTGATTTGCCAATTATTTAGGCAGAGGTTGCCATGTTCGTTGATATATATGCGTTTAACTCGCGTTAGAATCGAATATCCACTATTCGTCATGGGTTTGATCAACGCGGCACTATGCTTGTATTGATTAGCGTGCGTGATAAGCCCCTTAAAAATGCCTTTCTGTTGGTAAGGGAGGTCTAGTTTTTCCAACGTACCGGCTACCGGGTCAATCTGATAGTCTTCATTGAAGTTGAAGAGCTTGAAATGACCGTCCTTGTAGACCACATTGAAAAAAGAATTGATCGTATCTAGGGTAAGGGTATGCTTTTGTACCGTATCTTCTTCCAATTTAAGGGTATACAATTGGATAGAATTGGCTTGACGTACTAGAATGAATACTGTACTTGGAGATTCATACCCAAAGTGATAGTCACCGTACTCAATATGAGTTAGTATTTCTTTAGCAGCATGTCCTGGTTCCCAATCTTTTCCTCCCCATAATAGAGCTCGATGATCTGGAGTTATACATAGCACTCCTTTTTCATCAGGTATCATGAAGGTGTATTCTCGCCGGTAATTGAACTGCAAGGCTGGAAAACCTAATGGAAAAGCCTCTAGCCTCAATGCGTAAGGGAGTTTTCCGGATCGTTTCGGACTCAAAATGGGTTTGGCGGAACGGGCGAATAACAGCTTATTCAAATCCACCTGCGCCTGACTCAATAGTTTCCGGTTGGATTTTAGGTATTGGTAAAACCAGAAATCACCAGTTCGGCTAACCAACAGCACAAAGCTTATGCTGTGCTTGATCCGGTTGAAGTGAGCTTGAAAGGCCGCTTGATGGAAGGCTTCTTCTTCTGTAATAAAGATTATCTCCCGCTGATATCCTTTCTCATAAAGCGACTGCTGAATATCTTCTAATGCCTCTCCGCAATGAAGATGTGGGTGTAGCTGCTTTAGCGCTGATAAAACACCCTTCTGCGTATTAAAGTCTAGCTTCTCGGCAAGAGAACCAGCTAATCCATAGACACTTTGCTCCGCAATACCCTTTTTCTTCTGGCCTAATGCTAAGGCAGCAGAAATACTAAATACCCTTGGTATTCCCCACATCCTAATCGTCTGATCAATGAGTACTACCCGCTCACGGATGGTCTGATCAGGGGGCTCTTCTCGCCTAAGATATAAAGCCTCATTATTGACCAGTCGCGCACTCAATACGTCTTGATCCTGCGCTAATTCACTGATGAGCAGGCGGTCAAAATCTCCTCGATTAGTGATATCTGAAACGCCCCCCAAAGGGAGGTCACTAGCCCCAGTAGTTCGCATGGGGATATGGATGGCAGCTAAAAGACGCTTGCTTAGACGAGATAGACCTACCGTTCTTGGATCCTCAGCTAATACTGCTAGCAAATCGAGCGGAATTTCTTCCTCTTCCACGGGACTTGGTGGCGGGACTTTCTTGACTCCGGTCTCTAGTAGATATTCAAGGTCTTCTTTTCCTGGAATCCAACTATATAGATAGCAAAGGTTTTCAAGGTCAGTGGTAATCGTTTTAATGTGAACCCTGAGCTCATTGCGGATAAATAAATGATCCCAACGTCCATGTTGGAGCGTAGCTGCAATATCTTGTGCTTTGGGAGCAGGAATTTTGTTGGGTAGCCTTGTTATTAGGGTGTTTAATAAATGTATCCGATTGTGTTCTTTTCTCAATGACGAGGGGAGCGATTGAATGATCTCCAAAAACTCGAAAGCCTGCGTTTTGAAGCCCATCAAGGTTTCACGCATTTGCGCCTCCATCGCCATCTTATTGATGCAATTATTCAAACTTTGTTCAGCGTCATCTAAGGACCGCTCTTGACAAGCACCTAGCAATAGGAGGATAGTCCCTAGAGGAGGGAGACCCTCTTCCGCTACGGCGGAAAGCATATAGGATAAGTCATCTCGATAGCATAGGGTATCTCCATTTTGCCATTCGACAATATCCCCATCTTCTGCCCAGCACCAGAAATAGTGTTGAGAAGCCCTAAAGAATGCATGTATTTGATTTAATGAGCTTTCCATTTTCTAGGGACTAAGCAATGTTTTGAGATGTTCTTCTGTGTTTCTGATACCACTTCTAGAGGCATTTATAAAATCCTTAGTTGACGGTAGTTTGGATAGCTGATCTGCTTCAGATAATAAAAGACCATTTTTCCCCTTTAACTGAGTACTGGATAAAATCTCTGCGACAATGGAGTATTCAAAATCCCATCCTGCTGGAAGTAAGATTCGTTCTTTCTGCCAGAAAAGTTGTCCAGGTAATGGTGGTAAAGGATTACCATATACTATGGCTTTTTTCTCATCAGAAACTGCAAATGATAACGGTTTAAGCCGGATGTTGGAAGTCGCTAGTGCATAGTCTTTCCATAGATCCCAGGAGAGCAAAAGAAAGTTGGCTTCTTTGGGTTCCACAGATCGAATAAGGTGGATAGAGAACAGCTCGGCAACCTGAGCAGGCAAGGCGGCCACAGGCAATTCAATCGCTATAAATGAAGCGATGGGCAACCAGTTCAAATCAGGTAATTGGGCTACCGGTGTCAGGCCTCCGATAGGAAATAAACGAGTTGCTTCGTCTGCCCAAAATCTTCCTTTAGCAGGGAGTTGTTGTATGGCCATAGGTATGGTATCCCCCTCTATTTCCACCTTGAGCCAAAGGATACGCTCTTCCTCTGCCACCCAGCAATTTGGAATAGTCCTGATACGACCTAAGCGCCTCTGGTACTGCTTATCGATATGCAAGATTAGCGTAGACAAACTTTTCAATTGAGATTTTCGTGTTGTAGAATCTTCTGCCACAATGCAGAAATTGGTTCTTGTACATATTGACGCTGACTATCATTACTGATCCACTCGGAACGCCCATTTAAGTAACGCAGCCGATCTTTTATCTGGACTCTTTCTGCTGTAGAAGTAGAGGTCAAATCCCACTGACTTTGTAAATCATTTACTTCCTTAAATATTTCATCAGGGTTAGGGAGATTACTTTTAGAGGCACGCGGGTGCTGATCCTCAGCTTGATCTTCTTCAACTAAGCCGTTTACAATTCCAGCGATGACTTCTTCTTGTTCCTCAGTGTCCCAGATATAACGCATAACCCAAGTATCTGATAGAATAGCTTCCTTCCGATCGCAGAGAAGGGCGCTAGCTGCGATCAGCCGTTGAATCTTTACGGCACGACGATCGGATACTTGAACGCCAGCGTTACGCAACTGCTGGATGAGCGCCAGGTAGGGCTTTCTAATGCTATCCAAATTAACCGAGCCGATTCGTTCCTGCAGGGACAAGATCTCTTCTGCACTGATGCCATCAACTGGATCGGCCTTTTTCTGCTCCAGTTTCCAACCTGCATCCAATACATTGCTAAGTAGGTCAGGGGCTACATTTTCACACCTCACTCGAATCAGAAAACGGTCGAATAAGGCTTGCAAAGCATCATCCTCAGGTAGATGATTACTCGCCCCTACGATCATCAGTGCAGGTAAGTCTTTCGTTTCTTTTCCTCTCCGGAAAATGCGTTCATTTAGCACCATCAGCAAGCTATTTAGGATGGCACTGTTGGCATTAAGCAATTCATCCAAAAAAATCAAGTTAGCTTCTGGAAGCATCCCTTCGGTGTTGGTGAGCAATTCACCTTCTCGGAGTTTGCGGATATCGAAGGGACCAAAGAGTTCATTGGGCTCTGTAAATCGAGTGAGCAGGTATTCGAAAGTCTTGCCATCCAGGAGTTTAGCTAAAGATCTTACCATGGCACTTTTAGCGGTACCTGGAGGTCCTAGCATAAAGAGGTTCTCTCGGGCCACCAATGCAATTCCCATGAGATCAATGATCTCATCTTTACCTACATAAGTGTTTTTAAGGTGACGTAGTATTGCATTTAACTGGTCAATTTTCGGAATACTTGTTTTCATTTTCTAAGTGGTTGAACACCTCTGGAAGAAGTTCTTTTGGGTAAAGTCCCGTTAGGGAGTGGATCCAGGGGGTTAATTGTAGCGTTGTAATGTCGGAATAGGCTTCTTTTTCGAGGAGGCGCTCTAGGAATAGAAGCCGCAGTCCCTCGTGCTTTAAAATCTCAAATAGCTGCTCTTTATTGGGTAATTGTGCCCAGCCTATAGCAGAATATGGCCACTGAAAGGCTAATTTTTTGAAATACTCTAATAGGATATCTCCCGGTGCCAAACCCTTGCTTAATTTGAAAAGGTCATCCATATAACGCAGGCAGAGATCGGCAGAAAATATACTAGCCGCAGAAATGATACCTGGGTACAATCGCAGCTCTTTTTTTATGGTAGATTCATCCAAAGATCGAAGCAAAGTGACTTGTATAGCTCGATATAGAAATTTAGCTGACCATAAAGCTGCTGCGGGATCAAAGGGTATGGGAGTTTTTGGCGTGTTGAGTTGTTCTTCTTTGTGAATGGATTCTAAAAGATGCAATGCCTCAGTTTCTTCCTCTATCGTAAATGGCTCCAATGTATGAGTAACTACAACCTCCCCGTGCAGGAAGAGATCGGATAAAAAGGAGTCGAGAGCGTGTGTTTTTTGAGGCATAACGAAATTCTCAACATAATGTATGTAAGATCAGTTCCCACGTCTGTTGAATTAATAGTTGTGGGACTGCAATACTAAAATACAACGTACGATGCTCTAAAGAAAATTCAACACCTGCTTATTCGGTTTATTCTTGAACTTCTAAAGACTCCAGCTCGCTGGCCAATTGTTGGAGGGTATCTGCAGTCGCCTGTGCTAATTTTCCATTTTCTATCCAGGTATGATAATATCCAGCGTATTTCATGCCTAAATAATCCGCCGATAATTCAAAAGGAGTGGCAAAGCTGGGATAGTCTTCCTGATCTCCATTACAACTAATGACTAGCATGGTCTTGCCTCGTAATTGTCTACCTTCCTCTTTTCTGATCTTAAGTAGATCTGAGATCCGATCAAAGAAGGTTTTCATGACTGCACTCATGGAATACCAATAGATGGGCGAAGCAAATATCAGGACCTCATACTTAAGTACCTGATCGATGATCTTGATAAAGTCATCATCTTGATTCTTATGCTCATAATCGTAATAGGAGAACTGCCAATCATTGAGGTCGATTAAGTCGCAGTCATGTAATTCCATTAGACGATCAAGTACTTTGCGGGTATTGCCATTGCTTCGCGAGCTGCCGAGGATAAGGAGTGTCTTCGGTGTCTTTTTCATATATGTCGTTTAGAAATGAATTCTATTGTTTTGAGTGCTACCGCTATATTTATATCTTTAAGTATTCCTCAGAAAGCCAATCCCTAGGTTTTCTAGTCAAGCAAACACCTGACCACTACGCCTTTTCTCCCCATACCTTGATTCGCCTCTAGTTTGGAGCATTTACAAATACTACACTACCAACTCAAACTATCATGACGAGGTTCTTTGTTTTTCTCATTTTCCTCCTATGTACAGCCTGCCCTAATACTACAAGTTTAGATATCAGCGGACAGGATTGGCGGTTAATCCGTTGGACCGTTAGCACATTGCCTGAAGATATTAATATTACAGCGACTTTTGCGGATGGTCGTTTAAGCGGGAAGGCAGTCTGTAATCAATACTTTGCTGATGCCCTGGTTCAAAAGGATAGCGTATTGATAAAGACTGTAGGAGCGACAAAAATGCTTTGTCCGGAACATTCAGACGTGGAGCGTCAATATCTGAAGTATCTCCAGCGTGCGAGTGCTTACAAGATCAATAAAGATGAATTGGCTTTGCAATGTGGTGATGCCACCTTGTACTTTCGCCCCGTACCTGAAGAGTGATGGGTAAGGAATAAAATACCTCTCCAAGCGATTCGCCTGGAGAGGTTCTTGGAATGGTCATTCGCATAGTAATATGGAATGCCATTGTTGAGAGATAAAGCTGTTGAAATTCTTTTTATTCGTCGTTTATGAGTGAGCTCTATTCGAATTAGTTGCATACACTCGATAAACAGCACGAGAAGAGTAGGGATGACTTTGGGCTATATTGAACTGAGAAGCAGGAATAATCAATATTTTACTTGGGTGTAATTGACGAAGAGTAAATATTCGATTTAAGGTCGTACTTAATACCGGATTTGTTCATTCTTCTGTGACTATTCCTACTTCATCAGTACAGTTCAGTGATTATACTCGTCTTTTACGAGTAGTTTCAAAGTGTGCGCTAGCACCTGGCTTTTGGAGTAAGTCAAACAACATCTCCTTAGCGCGGAACAATTGAGCTTTTACAGTACCCAATGGCATATTCAATTCTGTTGCAATTTCGTCGTAGCTCAATTCTTCGAAGTAGCGCAATTCGATCATGAGGCGGTACTTGGCGTTCAATCTGTTCACCACGGAGCGCATCAATTTCAATCTTTGGTTACGGATGACAATTTCTTCCGGATTCAAGACACTAGAGCGTAGGCTCAAAGTGTAATCTTGATCACTTTCTGGCTCTACGGGATCGTCAATAGACAATAGGTGTAGGCGCTTTTTACGCACGTAATCAATACAGTTGTTGATGGCGATACGGAATAGCCAAGTGCTGAAAGCAAAATTAGGCACGTAGCTAGGCAATTTGGTAAAGGCCTTTCCGAATGCTTCGAGCGTAAGATCATTGGCATCTTCACGATCATTCACCATTTTGTACATAAGGTGATAGATTGCGCCTTTGTAACGCTCCATCAATTGAGTGTAGGATCTTTGGCATCCTGCCACTGCTTTCTGTACCAATTCGTAATCTTCAGAGGCTTTTTTAGATAAAGCTGATTTGGGTTGTTGTACTGCTACTTCCATTTCCTTTGTTTACTACCGATTAATAATATCGGCGAAAACAGCAGGTAGTAAATGACGAGTAAAACATCAAGGAAGGGAATCCAAGGGATTAGGATATGTTCATGGAATCGCTTCAGGATGACTGTATACAAGATAGAGACTACCACTATTCTCACCAAGTAATTCAAAATTGTGAATGAGACCCATTCAGGATAAGTTAAGAGTACCAAGCCGCAAACATAGTGCGTGATCAAACTAGCTGGAATTCCGCCTAGCAGCAGCACATGTAGGAGCTTGTACTTGCTTCCTGTTGTTAAGTGTCTCGTTTTTTGGTTATAGTAGCCTCGCCAGGTGTTCTTTGGTATAGAATACACCCAAGCATCTGGTTGTAAAGAGACGGTAGTGTTATCACCGTCGGCTGCCTCGTTGATGAACAAATCGTCATCACCAGAAGCAATATGAGCATGTCGATCAAAACCACCTACCCGCTGGTAAAGCGATTTACGATAAGCTAGGTTACGACCTACGCCCATATAAGATAATCCCACGAATGAAAAGGAAAGGTAGTGGATAGCGATGTTTAGAGTCTCAAAGCGAATGATTGTATTGAGAAGACTTTTAGCTTTTTCATACGGACCGTAGCCTAGAACAATATCTTTTCCTGGTCGAAAAGATTTTTGCATATGGTAAAGCCAGTTGGTGCTGGCGGGTCGACAATCGGCGTCGGTCAGAATTAGTATATCAAAGCGGGCAGCTTCTATGCCCTTTTTCAGTGCCGCCTTTTTACCGGCTGACATCTTTTTTCCCACATTTATAAGCTCTAATATCTGACATTTCTTTTGAAAATCCAAAATTATTTTTTCCGTTTCATCCGTGGAATCATCATTTACGACGATAATTTCAAAGGAACGGTAGTTCTGATTTATGATGTGGGGAAGATTTTTTTTCAAGTTTTCTGCCTCGTTCCTAGCACATATAATTACGGATACTGGAGACTGATCTTTTTGCGGTTCTACTGCTTCTTTTTTTTCCTTGTAGAAAGCTAATTTAGAAAAGATACCTATCCAATATAGCAGTTGTACAACTGTTGCTATCCCCAAAAGTGTGGCTAGAAGTGTCGCAATCATTTCTTGGTTTTCCTGATCAATTGCAAAAGCTGTCTCCTTTCCGTTGGTTTTACTAGGAGTCCATATATAATGGCAGTAAAGAAGGTGAACATGGCATAAACAAGGGCTGGCTTCAGTACATCCTCATTGCCCAGCAAAGTCCCGCCAATGAGAAAGGCCAAGGAAGTATTTTGGATACCTACCTCTACCCCCAAAGTCACCTGATCATTCTTTTTTAGTTTCAAGATGAAATAGGCTAAACTAAAGCCGGCTAAAAGATTAAGGCAGTTACCTAAAACGGAAAATGGCAGAATCTGCTGTATTTCCATCATAGTGATCCCTGTCCCGCCCGAGCCTTCAGCTGCCAGGAATTTGATGAGGAAAAGGACCGCCAAAAATATCAGGGTTATCCATTTGAGTGGCGCTTGTAGACGATCTGCGAAGGCGGGGCGCCAACGACGAATCAGGACGCCCAGAAAAACTGGTACCAAGATGATCAAGAAGATTTGCTGAATAGTGTCCCAGACCGGGAGCACCATCTCGGTAGACGTGCCATAAAAGTGCTGAAGTCCCAAATTAACGATAAAAGGAATCGAAAACAGAGCAATGAAGCTATTGGTCACAGTCAGGCAGATCGATAAGGCTGCATTAGCATTGAGCAGGTAGGTGACGAAGTTCGAAGTAGTTCCGCCTGGACAAGTAGACAGTACAATTATGCCCAACTTAAATGCCAACGGTAGGGGAGCAATTGTAGCTATCAGGAAAGCTAAACTGGGTAAGACCAGAATTTGTAGGAATAATCCACCAAGATAAGCTTTGGGGGCGGCGAAAGTGTCTTTGAAGTCTTTCCAGTTGAGCGACATGCCCACGCTGAGCATGATAAAGGCTAAAATCCCTCCAATTAACAGATCTACCAAATTCATGGGCCGAAGGTAAAGATTTTTGGACCTTCTCCTGGTCTTTTTGTCATCAGGAGGAATGGAGTTTTAGAATAAAAATGCCAAAATGTCACCTAAATTCTATGTAAAATGCCAAAATGGCAGTATATTCGCGCTTTTTTTACGTTGGTACAAGTATTGATCTAGGGGTGGTGTATCTCAAAACAAATTTCACTTAAGATTTTTAAATAAAAAGAATAAAGCATGAACTTGGTAAGATTCAAACCTGCAGCAACAACTTGGCCTACATTCGATCGCATCTTTGATGATTTCTTCAAAGATATTGGTACAACAGTTGGTCGTGACAACTTTGTTAACTCTAAACCAGCAGTTAATATCGTTGAAAACAAGGATGGATTTGCTTTAGAAGTAGCTGCGCCTGGCTTGACGAAGGATGATTTCAATGTAAGTGTAGAGAAGAATACCTTGACAATTAGCGCTAGTAAAGAAAATAAGCAAGAAGAGGATGGCAAGTATCGTCGAAGAGAATTCAGCTACTTTACGTTCAAGCGTTCCTTCCACCTGCCTAACACCATTGATGCCAATAATATCACCGCAAAGTATGAGAATGGAGTTCTTTCTCTACAGTTAGCGAAGAAAGAGGAGGCAAAAGAAAAGCCTGCAAGAACCATAGAAATTGGATAAGTAGATGCTTTTGGAGGGCTTGTTAATGTACATCCAGTGATTTTGACATTTAGGTGACCATTAAAAAGGTTGTCATTACAACAAAATGCCTCTTCAAACAGTATTACTGATAGAAACAATAAGCATTTTCCGGTGCACTTAATATCAAGTGAACCGTCGAAATAAGATAGTTAATAGGGTTTTAGGTGTTTAATTGTTTGGGCTGTGACCGTCGAGTCACAGCCCTTTTTTTGTAACGAGGCAAAGGTGCCCAATTTATTGATTGCAGGTCTAAAAACCGAGTCTTACTATCGTCTAGCCTGAAAATTGCTTGCCAGAATTCTGTATTTACTATTGCCACATTTCTCATACACTAGCTTAAAAAAAGTAAGCCTGGACGGTCCCCACCGCCAGGCTTCCAAAATCCAACTTCAAAAGGAGTGAATTCTTATATTTCTTTCGGAAACTTCCGTTTTATTCAATTAAAATAGACGCTAGATCCAGGCTCCAAAATTTAAACATCTCGGGGCCTAAATTTTGATTTTTGGCATAGATCTATACTTCCATATAGGCTGTTCTGCTTATGGAAATAACATCAGTGTATCATAGTAACATTAAACTGACCCAGCTTGCAGTATCATCCATGCCTTTACTCATAGCAAAACCATAATTATGGTTTTAAATGCTATAAAATAGAGCACAGTTACATCTAGTAAGCTAACTCAGTATGAGTAGCAAGGGGCTTCAGCTAAGTACATAACATAGCTTAGAGCTCATCCATTTTACCAAATGAGATACTAATTTTACAAGAGGGGGGAGGTCTTTCCCAAGATATAAGTTGCTATTGTTCCGGAGATAAAGGAATAATCGATTTGGGAATGACTTTAATACGGTGTGCGTTCAGGAAGTGTTTTTATTTTTCAGTTGCTACAAAGGTAAGTAACATTTTGATTTATTCCAATATTTAGGGGCAAAATTCAGTCATAGCCTGGGTTTCAGCGGAAATTGACTGTGCAAACTTTACCCTCGTACAAGGAGATAGGGATGGGTTTATTTGAAGTGCACATAGTGTTTTAAAATTCAAAAGTGAGGGAATAATAAGTCACATAGGCTGTCAAGGGAAAGGATAAAATAAAGGAAGTGTTCTATTGATCAGGTTCATCTGCCCCGTTAACGAACTGTGCTATCCTATCTAATTCTTCGTAGAAGGGTTCTCCATATTTTCGTATGATGGCCTCTTTTACAAATTTATATAGAGGCATCTGTAATTGCTTCCCCAGTTGGCAGGCTGCTGAACAGATATCCCATCTATCATAGTTTAAAGCCTCGAAACCAATATCTTCATTTTGATTCACTCGGATTGGATAAAGGTGACAGGAGATAGGTTTCTTAAATGAAATCTTTTGATCGATATAAGCTTGTTCGATCCCGCACTTGGCTATTCCCTTTTCATCATAGATCATATAAACACAGGCTCCATTATTTAGTAAGCTAGTGCCATACTCCTGTGGCTCTTCATAATAGGTATAAGGCCCTTTTTCTCGTAAGATTTGTAGCGATTCTTCACTCAAGTAAGGAGTGACATATTCTTGTATATCCTCTAATATTTCTAGCTCAGCCTCCTCTAAAGGAGCCCCCCAGTCCCCTTCCCAACAACAAGCCCCTTTGCAGGCTTCCAAGTTGCAAACAAATTGCTGTTCTATGATGTCGTCACTAACTAGAATGTCCTTTACAATAAGCATGCGAAACAGTTTTTAAGACTTGCTGGAGCCTCCTCTGATAGCAAGCAACAAACGGCCATGGCATCCGAATGACAAAGGTCTGGATTTAAAAGATACAATCTAAAGAAAATACGCAAAAAGTGTAACTTAGCGTTACATTGATGGCTTTTCAGAGCTCATCTTGGTTTATCTTTTCAAAGTAATTAGGACCTGATTAACATCCCTGTACTAAGTCGTGTCATCAGGTAGCCAAAAAATCTTCTATGAAAAAAGTAATATTCTGCGTTTTCTTTGCTTCTATTATGTTCTCTGGCTTTGCTCAAGACAGCAAACGCTTCGATCAAGTAAATTTGGCCACCGCAGAGTTAACCGCTCAGTATAATCTCACCGACGCACAACAAACTAAGGTTAGAAAGGCGGTAGAGGTGCAAATGGAAAACATGGAACAGATTGCTGCTTTGAAAGATTCCAATCCTAATGCTTACCTAGCCAAGAAAAGATCTCTTCGAGAATACCTGGAAGGTAAATTAGCATTGATCCTCTCCGACAGACAGTTGAGTCTGCTCGAAAAGCAACAAGAAGATCGCCGTCTAGCGGAGCGCGCCTTGCGTAAAAAAATGAAAGGTGCCAGTCAAGCGGAGATCGAGGTAGCTTTGTTGAAGCTAGAAAAATAGAGCGATCCTAGTGCTTTGGTTAAATTCCTTTAGTACAACACTCAACTAAGACTGGTTGACCTAAATGGTCTGAACGCTACAGTACCCACGGCGGTACCTTTGGCTTGATTTTCCTAATGAATGCTTACATTTGGAAAAGATCCATTAAAAGCCAAAGGCCGTGTCATGCAACACCAAGACTCCTCTTCTCAGATCCAAGCCCTGCAAGAGCAAGTTCAGGAACTTCAGAATCAATTGCACCAATTGAACCGCGATAATCAATTGCTGCAACAGGCACAAGGAATAGCTGGCCTGGGTATCTGGCAATATGATATCAAAGCGGATAAGGTTACCTGGTCAGAAGAAGTATATAGAATTTATAACCTTGACCTAGATAAATCTCCACCGAAAATGGAGGAGATATTACATTATGCTTCCGAGGAGGAGCGGCAATTCGTCGAGAATCAAATCTACAAAGCCATTGTTACCGGTAAGGCGTACAGTATCGACTGCACAATCAGTACTGCGGAGGGCCCGATCAAATTTGTACACGCGACTGGCCAACCTTTTTACAATGATGAAAAAGAACTGACACATCTGGTGGGAACCATTCTCGATATTTCAGATCGGAAGCAGGCCGATAAATCCCTTCGCTTTTCAGATTTTACGATTGAAAGCATTTCTGATGGGATTTTCTGGATTGATAAAGAGGCAAACTTCATCCGTGTTAATAAGGCGGCCAGTCATAACTTAGGGTATACTCCCGAGGAATTAAAAGGGATGTCTGGTAAGGATATTAACCCTGGATTCTCAAAAAAGAAGTCCCAAAAGTATTGGTCTAAAACCAAGGAGGATCGCGTGTTCATTTTTCGTACGGAGCATACCCGTAAAGATGGTAGTACTTTCCCGGTAGAGATCACCAATAATATTTTCGAATTTGATGGAGAGGAGTTTAGGTGCAGCATCGTGCGTGATATTACAGAACAACTGAAAAAAGAACAGAAATTAGAAAGGGCATTAAAGGAGATTGAGTCACTGAAAAATCAGTTGGAAGAAGAAAATATCTACTTACAGGAAGAAATTAAGTTGGCTAATAACTTTGACGAAATCATTAGTATTAGCAAGAATTATAAGACCGTACTACGGCAGGTGGAACAAGTAGCTGCTACCAGCTCTACCGTGTTAATTACTGGAGAGTCAGGGACGGGAAAGGAGCTTTTGGCCCGCGCTGTTCACAATCTCAGTAAGCGCAGGGAGCGACCCTTGGTCAAAGTGAATTGTGCCAATTTGCCAGCAAACATCATTGAGAGTGAACTCTTTGGTCACGAACGGGGGGCTTTTACAGGCGCACACAGTCGTAAGGTGGGGCGGTTTGAGTTAGCGAATAAAGGGACTATATTTTTAGATGAGGTGGGGGAACTTCCTTTTGAGTTGCAGGCAAAATTGCTACGTGTTCTGCAAGAAGGAGAGTTTGAGCGACTTGGAAACCCGAGAACCTTTAAACTTGATGTCCGAGTTATTGCTGCTACTAATCGGGATCTAGAGCAAGGGGTGAACAATGGTGAATTCAGAGCAGATCTATTTTATCGTTTAAATGTCTTTCCACTTGTAAGTCTCCCTTTACGGGATAGAAAAGAAGACATTCCTCATTTAGTACAGCATTTCGTTAAAAAGTACAGTGCTCGAGCTGGTAAAGAGATTACCACCGTTTCTCAAAGATTACTGCAGGAGCTAGCTGAATATGACTGGCCAGGAAATATTCGGGAGTTGGAAAATATTATTGAACGAGCGGTCATCTTGAGTCCTGGCAAAAAATTAGAAATAGGCAACTGGTTTGCCAAATCTAGCATTAAAGCCAAGGCCAAGCAATTTCAAACATTGGAGGAAAGAGAAAAAGAGTATATCCTGGAAGTATTAGCTCATACGAAAGGAAGGGTGAGTGGCCAGCAAGGAGCAGCTTTGATTTTAGGGATTAATCCCAAAACATTAGATTCTCGTCTGCGGAAATTGGGAATTCACAGAACACAGATTTTTGATATGTAAGGCTTTTCTGATATTTCGGAAATTCCTGTGCCGCGTTATTTTGTGTGTAGTGAATTTTATTTTTGTATTTGTTTGATTTACAGTTAATTGTGGTGTTGTTTTTTAATTTGTGATTTTGGCATCTCGCTTGCCTGGTGAAAAGTATTTAATCACCATTAAGCTCGAGATGATATGACCTCATTGCGGGAGGAACAGTTTACAGAAATCATACTAAAATCTGAATTACTTACCCTGGTCAGTTTGGGACAGGAGGCCTGGGGGTCTAGCTATTTACTTCAGCAGCGGCTGCAGAGTTTGGAAGATCTCTATCCACATCAGTTGATTTGTTTCCATTTGGAGGTAGCCGCATCCTCTCCTATCCTTTCCACCTTCAATATTGCCTATCTACCGAGCCTACTGGTCTTTCAGTCTGGGAAATTACTTGAGCAATGTCAAGCCAGCTTGCCATTGGATGTTCTCGAACTGAAAGTTAAACTGCTTATAAGCCAGTAACCATGCCTACACTAAAAAATGAATGTCTGAAACCTGCCCATGACGCATTATCTGAATCCTCAATTGTACAATTGATCAAATTGAAAGATCCAAGCGGAATGGACTACTTACACACCCACTATCGGGCAGCCCTTTATCGGTTGATTGTTAGGATTGTTAAGGTAGATGTGATGGCCGAGGAAGTGCTACAAGATGTATTTGTCACCATCTGGCAGCAAATTGATCGATACGATACTTATAAAGGAAGATTGTTTACTTGGATGTCTAAGATTGCCAAGAATATGGCCATTGACCGATTGCGATCTAAAGATATGCGAGTTTGGAAGCATAATTCTGCTGAACAAGCTGATTGGCAGGAATTGGCACAGCTTCATTCGAGTAGCTTGCGCATCGATACACTCGGTATTGAAAGCCTCTTTACCTATCTCAGTGATCGCCAGCAGAAGGTGATGCGTTTTATTTACATCAAAGGATATACGCAGAGCGAGACAGCCGAAAGTTGTCATCTACCCTTAGGAACAGTCAAAACTTTGGTTAGGTCCAGCCTAAAAACACTGCGAAAAATCTTGCGCACGACAGAAAAGGAGGAAATTCCATCCTAAGCGGGTAAAAATGCTTGAAATAAGTCCACAGAACCGTCCAAAGAATGCCTTGATCGTGCCTCAGATAGGTGAAATTTGGTATATTTATGCCCCTTTCTACGGGGAAATCCCTGGCCAATTAAGTTGGATTAAAACAAATCTCCTTTTTCAGTTATTGTAACAATAGAACACTGACTGAAGAAAGGTCAGACTTTTCAAAACACAATTAAATAATACAATACTGTTAATGGATCCCTTAAAGCAAAAGTTCAACGAAAAAGCGAGTGCCCTTCGGACGGAGATGAGGGCCTTATTAAAAGAGCATGGTACTCAAAAAGTTGATGAGGTAATTTTGAGTCAAGTTTTTGGCGGTGCACGTGGCATCAAGATGATGGTTTGGGAAACATCACAATTGGATCCGATTGAAGGCATCCGATTCAGAGGATACTCTATCCCTGAATTGAAAGAGCTATTGCCAAAAGTGCCAGGCGGTAAGGAACCCTTACCCGAAGGCCTATTTTGGTTGATGCTAGTAGGAGAGATACCTACAGATGAAGAGGTAGCCTGGTTGGCGGAGCAATGGCGACATAGAAGCAATGTACCCGAGCATACTTTCAAGACGATTGATAGCCTACCCGCGGAAACGCATCCAATGACGCAGTTTACGATTGCGGTAGCATCAATGCAGACGGAGAGTTGTTTCTCAAGAAGATATGGAGAAGGTATTCATAAGACGGAGTATTGGGATCCTACTTATGAGGATGCAATGAACCTGATTGCACGTTTACCTCGCATCGCAGCTTATATTTATCGTCGTTCTTACCACAATGGAGATCATATCGCTCCTGACTTCTCTTTGGATTGGGCTGCTAACTACGCTCATATGCTAGGCGTGTCTGATCATGATGACTTCAAGAGTTTGATGCGTTTATATTTAACGATCCATGCAGACCATGAAGGTGGAAATGCTTCTGCGCATACCACTCACCTAGTGGGCTCAACGCTAAGTGATCCGTACTTAGCCTTTGGGGCAGGAATGAATGCTTTGGCTGGCCCACTTCACGGCTTAGCCAATCAGGAAGTGATCAAGTTTATTTTCAAGATGTTGGATGCTTTAGGCACGACGACTCCAACTAATACTCAGATTGCTGAATACGTCAATAGTACCTTAGCAGCAGGACAGGTTATCCCAGGCTATGGCCACGCAGTATTACGTCAGCCAGATCCTCGCTTTACCGCACAAAAGGAATTTGCAGAAGCTTATCTACCAGATAGTGAGATTGTTCAGGTAGTTTGGAAACTATTTGAGGTGGTACCCGGTATTTTGCAAGGCTTAGGAAAAGTGAAAAACCCATGGCCCAATGTAGATGCGCACTCCGGTGCCATATTGGTACATTATGGCTTGAAAGAATATAGCTATTACACGGTATTGTTTGGTGTTTCTAGAGCACTTGGAGTCTTGGCAGCACAATGCTGGTCTCGGGCTTTGGGTATGCCATTGGAGCGACCAAAATCCGTAACTTCTAAGTGGGTTAAAGAGTGGGTAGCTAAAGAAGTAAGCAAGGCTTAAACCTCGCTTCCTTTTTTTTGGGAAACTTTGCCTATTTTTGGGCAATACTAATGAAGTTGTTCGATACTCTGTAGTAAGAGGTTGAGCAACTTCATTTTCATTATTTAACCAAACCAAATTATTTCCTGAAATGGAATATCCAACTAATCTTAAATATTCTGAAGAGCACGAATGGGTTAAAGTGGAAGATGGCAATATCGCCTTGGTGGGAATTACGGACTATGCACAATCTGAGTTAGGAGAACTTGTTTACGTTGAGGTAGACACGGTGGATGAAACGCTAGACAAAGATGAAGTCTTTGGTACGGTAGAAGCGGTAAAGACCACCTCAGATCTGTACATGCCAGTAAGTGGAAAAGTACTGGCTTTCAATCCTGAACTAGATGATTCTGAGGGCGATAACCCTACTTTGATTAATGAAAGTCCTTACGAGGAAGGGTGGATTGTACGTATTGAAATGAGTGATCCTTCTGAGTTGGAAGCCTTGATGGATGCGGAAGCTTATCAAGGACTGATTAGTTAGAGGGAAAAAATAAAAAAAAATCGATCCTCGCCCACCCAAATGAAATTTCTTTGCATCATATAATCAGAAAGTAGTTTGAAACCCTTTATACCAGCGCTAATTTGGGGAGCTTTTATTACCTGGGTCTCCGTTATGCCCAAGCAAAGCTTACCTAAGATTGAATTGGACTTAATGTCTCCGGACAAATTAGCCCACGCGGTGGTATATATGATTTTGGTGGTGGCCATTTACTGGGGGCTTTCCAGAAAAAAGATCCTCACTACCAAAAATATCATTCTGGCTATCAGCTTTGGGGCATTCTACGGGATTCTAATGGAGGTCGCTCAGTATCTTTTTTTTCCGGGCCGATATTTTGAATTCCTTGACATTATTGCTAATATTATCGGCTCAATAGCGAGCCTATTGTTTTTATATTTTTTCAAGTAAAACCCTATCAGTATGTTAGTGCTTGACGTGACAGTTACAGGTGGTCAATTAGGGGCTTTTACGGGTGCAATTATCGTAGGAATCGTTGGCTTAGTCTTCGTGATGCGATCAATTTACTCTAAGAGGTCTTCTAGTGGACTGGCTGAACAATACGAGAGTAAGCCTGGCGGTTCACCATTAGAGGGTAGAAATAAGTATCCGGGAGCGGATGTATTTAAGCTCAGCGGTACTTTTTTCAATCTTGGTCTAGTGGTTGCTGTTGGTTTAACAGTATTGGCATTTGGGTGGACACAGTTCGAGAAAACAATCGATGTGAGCCAATATATGGACACATTGGAGGAAGATATTGAAATCGAGCCTCCTCGGACGGCAGAACCACCACCGCCTCCTCCACCTCCTCCACCCCCTGTCATTCAGGAGGTACCAGAGGAAGAACTAATCGAAGAGGATGAGCCTGAATTTGTAGATAACAGTATCGACGAAGAAACGGAAGTAGAACGTCCAGATCCTGTTGTTGAGGCACCTCCTCCACCGCCACCTCCTCCACCGCCACCACCAGAGCCTGAAGTAGAGGAAATCTTCAAGGTGGTTGAGCAAATGCCTCGTTTCCCCGGTTGTGAAAACGAATCCGGTGGAGAACAAGCTAAGAAGCAGTGTGCGGATAAAAAGATGTTGGAATTCATCTATAAGAATATCAAATATCCTGCGATTGCTCGTGAGAATGGCGTTGAAGGTACTTGTGTAATCCAGTTCGTTGTGGAAAAAGATGGTTCCGTAACTGATGCCAAGGTCGTTCGTGACATTGGAGCTCAGTGTGGAGGCGAAGCACTTCGAGTGGTTAACTTGATGAACTCTAAGGGCATTAAGTGGACACCAGGTAAGCAACGCGGTCGTCCTGTACGTGTACAGTTCAACCTTCCTGTTAGATTCAAACTCGAGTAACAGATATGGCTTACAGCCAAAAAGGGCTAAGTTCTTCGGAGCTTAGCCCTTTTTTCATGGGTAGAAGTGGGACGAACAAGTCTTTCCTACAGGAATCTCCATAATTAGCAGTATTGCACTGAAGAATTGAAGCAACTTTATATCGAAAGCGACGTTTTTATTGTAGTGCTGGTAAAGCAGCTTTTATTTTCATTCCTTATCTTGTTCTATTCCTGGAATAATCTCTTAAATGATTGGCTTATGAAAGTGCGGAGCCTTTTGCCCCTGTTCTTGTTTTCTTTTTTGACTATTTCTGTCTTTGCGCAAGAAGCGCAGCTGGCTCAACAATATTTTCGAGATGGGGAATATGAGAAAGCGGCTGTCCTTTACGAAAAGCTATACAATAAGAATACCAGAAATGACTTCTTTTTCGACCGCTACGTCGAGTGTTTGCTTGCGATGGAGGACTTTAAGCGGGGAGAAACGGTGATTAAGCAGCAATTGCGGAAAACGCCGGAAAAAGTGAATCTATACGTGACTTATGGTAAGTTGTTGGAAAGGCAATTCAAAGATGAAGAGGCGAAGAAGATGTACGCGGCAGCCATCGAAAATTTACCCAAAGAGCAATACCGAATCACTCGCCTTGCCAATTCCTTCCTCTCACTTACCAAGTATGAGGAGGCTATCGCCACTTATGAAAAAGGAGCTCAGTTGCTGAGGGATAAACGTATTTTCTCCTATAATCTAGGGGATTTGTATCGCAGAAAAGGAGATGTTCCTAAGATGATCACCAACTATCTTAATAGTTTGGAAGATCGCCCGGAGCGACTTAACAATATGAAGACCATCTTCCAGCGGTATCTGTTGGAAGAGGATTACAAAGAGCTACAACGACAGCTTTACGAGCGGTTACAAAAGTCTGAGAATGCTATCCATCTGAGTGAAATGCTCACCTGGGTGTTCATTCAACGAAAGGACTACAAGAATGCCTTCCGGCAGGTGAAGGCATTGGATAGAAGGTTTGGAGAGAACGGTGGACGTATATACCGACTGGCGCGCATTGCTTCCAATGACAAGGATTATGATGCAGCCATTGCCGCTTACGACTATATCGTGGAGAGTAAAGGCTTAGCTTCTACCTTCTATATCGATGCTAAAAGAGAGGCGCTTCGTTGCCGCCGCAGTAAGTTGGTAGAAGGCTACAGTTATACAGAAGAGGATCTTCGAGTGTTAGAGACTCAGTACGAGAGTTTCCTCAATGAGTTTGGGCGCTCCAGAGCTACTGCTGGGATCGTTCTAGAGCTAGCAGAATTGCAAGCGTTCTATTTGAACGACCTAGATAAGGCCATTCAAATCCTTAATGAGCTCATCAACTTTCCTGGCATCGATCGCATTGTGCAGGCAAATGGTAAATTAAGCCTAGCTGACTTTTACTTGATGAAGGGAGAAGTATGGGAGTCTACCTTGTTGTACTCCCAAGTTGATAAAGCGTTTAAGGAGGATCTTTTGGGACATGAAGCTCGCTTTCGAAACGCCAAGCTGTCCTATTTTAATGGAGATTTCCAGTGGGCACAAACCCAATTCGATATTCTAAAAGCCTCTACCTCACGTTTAATTGCCAATGATGCCTTAGACCTATCGGTTTTCATTATGGATAACCTAGGATTGGACACCTCTGCTACGGCTTTGATCACCTACTCACAAGCAGAATTATTGGTTTTCCAGAACCGCTTCCAAGAAGCTTTTGATAAAATGGATAGCCTACTAGTTGCCTTTCCGGATCACTCCTTGCAAGATGATGTTTTGTACCTAAAGGCGAATGTGTATAAGAAGAAGCGGAATTTCGAAAAGGCGGCGGAACTTTATGAAACGATTGTGGAAAAGTATAAGGAGGAGATTAGAGCTGATAATTCCTTGTTTGCGCTGGCTGAGTTATACGAAACCCAACTCAACGACATAGAAAAGGCCAAAACCCTGTATGAGACCTTATTCATTGACTTTTCAGGCAGTACCTTTGCGGTAGAAGCGCGTAAGCGATTCAGGAGATTAAGAGGAGATAATATATAGGGCCGGGTCTATCTCAAAGTTATTCTTTGGAGAGAAGACAAAAGAAGGGTGCGAATAGGCACACAAAAAAGTGAATAGAATTAACGGAAATTCTATTCACTTTTTTAGTGAAGACTTATATATAATGCCGTCTAGGGAAGTAACAGGATCAATCCTGTCCTATCTTACTTCAGGCGCTTTTCGTCTGATACAGTCAATTTGGCACGGCCCTTAGCACGACGGCGAGCCAATACCTTACGACCATTCTTGCTACTCATACGAGCACGGAAACCATGCTTGTTAGCTCTTTTTCTTCTCGAAGGTTGAAACGTCCTTTTCATTACTACACGTATTTATGTTTGGTCTAAAGCTTTTTCAAAAGAGCCACAAAAATAAGGCTTAAATCGGATTTTACAAATCCCTAAGCTTAAATCTTCATAATATCGGCTTCTTTTGCTTTCACCATTTCATCAATCTTGTGGGTATACTTATTGGTTAGGTCTTGAATCTCGTCCTCTTTCTTCTTACCCGCATCTTCTGGATAGCCGTTTTTCACTTCCTTCTTAATTTCATCGATTGCTTCTCGACGAGCTTGTCTTACCCCTACTTTTGAGTCTTCGGCTAAGCTCTTGCTTTTCTTTACTAATTCTCTACGGCGTTCCTCTGTCAATGGTGGGATATTCAAAATAACCATCTCGCCATTGTTCTGAGGTGTAATTCCCAAGTTGGCTTCAAAAATAGCTTTCTCAATTGGTCCCAACATATTCTTCTCCCAGGGCTGAATATTCAATGTGCGGGAGTCTGAGGCACTGATATTGGATACTTGGTTGAGCGGAGTTGGAGAACCATAATAGGAAACAACTATGCCGCCCAGCATTGATGCGGAGGCTTTACCTGTTCTTACTTTTACCAATTCTTGTTGCAAGTGTTCTATGGCCGAGTCCATACCCATTTTGGCCAATTCAATAATTTCTTCCATAATCGGAATATTTAATCTTTAAAATACGATCTCTTATCTAACGGAAAAAGTTAGTCCTCAATGTACAAAAGCTGTAAGAAACTTTAATCAGGGCTTAACTTTGACTTAGTAATTACCTTCTTCGTGCTGCCGATAATTTCATCAAAAGATACAATAAAATCACGAGAGCGGATAATGCTGCTACCACATAGGTCATGGCAGCCCACTTGAGTGCATCTTTAGCTCCATCGTATTCCGCTCCTCCCAATACTCCACTGCTATCCAGCCATGCCAAGGCTCGATTGCTGGCGTCAAACTCTACGGGGAGCGTAATGAAACTGAATGCGGCTGTAACCAGAAAAGTCGCTACAGTGATCATTAGCATGGTGGAATTGTTCGATACGCCCATGGCACCGATGGTCAGCATCAACAGAAACTGCTGAGCGCGCGAGGCGACATTCACCAAAGGCACCATGGCTGAGCGGAATTTCAACCAAGGATAGGCCTTGGCGTGCTGAACGGCGTGACCACATTCGTGGGCCGCCACGGCAGCGGCTGAAATATGGCGTCCTCGAAACACATTTGGGCTTAGACTCACCACCTTTTTCATGGGGTTGTAATGATCGGTCAAAAAACCCTTCCCTTCAACAATCTGTACATCGCGGATACCATAATGACTTAACATAGCCTCAGCTACCTCACGACCACTCATGCCATTACGCAACGGCATTTGGCTATACTGATTGAATTTGGATTTGAGGCGATTGCTAACGAACATACCGATTACCGAAAAGATTCCGGTAATCACCATGAAGCCAAGATAAATTCCATTCATGTGGATCAACTTAGATTTTCACAATATAAAATTAGTCGATCAGGTCGAAGCCAGTGTAAGATTGCAGCGCCTTAGGGATTCTGATCCCTTCCGGAGTCTGATTGTTTTCCATTAAGGATGCGATAATCCTGGCTAGAGCCAATGCACTACCATTCAAGGTGTGTGCGAGGCGGTTGCCTTGTTCCGTCTTGTAACGCAACTTGAGACGGTTGGTTTGGAATGTTTCAAAGTTAGACACGGAACTTACCTCTAGCCAACGTTTTTGAGCGGCTGAAAAGACCTCGAAGTCATAGGTCAAGGCAGAAGTAAAGCCCAGATCACCACCACATAGTCTAAGAATACGGTAGGGCAACTCTAGCTTTTCCAGCAAACCTTCCACGTGTTTTACCATCTCATCTAAAGCCTCATAAGATCTGTCAGGATGTTCAATCCGTACGATTTCAACCTTATCGAATTGGTGAACGCGATTTAATCCTCTCACATGAGCGCCATAGGAACCTGCTTCTCTTCTGAAGCAAGGGGTGTGCCCAGTGAGTTTGATAGGAAAATCACTTTCATCCTTTATAATGACGTCACGATAAATATTAGTCACAGGTACTTCGGCAGTAGGGATGAGATAAAGGTCATCTTTTTCTGCGTGATACATCTGTCCTTCTTTATCAGGAAGCTGTCCGGTACCGTAAGCAGTAGACTCATTTACCAATAGTGGTGGAATAACTTCTTCGTACCCAGCGCGAGCGGCCTCGTCAAGGAAAAAGGCGATTAAAGCACGTACTAGTCGGGCTCCCTTGCCTCTAAAAACAGGGAAACCTGAACCTGCTATCTTCACGCCCAGCTCAAGGTCGAAAACGTTGTACTGAGTAGCTAGCTCCCAGTGCGGTTTAGCATCTTCACCCAGTTCTGGAAGTGCGCCGGGCCAGTCCTTTGCAATTTCGTTATCCTCGTCGGTATTTCCGGCGGGTACGGAAGGGTGAGGAATGTTCGGGAGTTGCACTAGCGTTTCTGCCAAGGTCGCTTTGGTGGCTTTGAGGTCTTCTTCGATTTGACCGGCGGTATCCTTTAAATCATTCACTTGCTGGCGCATGGCATTGGCCTCATCCTTCTTGCCCTGCTTGAATAGGTCACCAATAGATTTGGAAATCGAGTTTCTTTCAGCCAGTTTATTATCTAGGTCCGTTTGGAGCGTCTTCCTTTTGTCATCGAGAGCGATAACTTTCTCCACAATTTCTAGTTCTTCTTCCGAAAAATTTCGCACCTTCAAGCCCTCTAAAACACGTTCGCGGTTTTCTCGGATGTAACTAATCTCAAGCATAGCGGTTGTTAAAATTTTTTAAAAAATGGGAAAATATGGTGTGGAAATGAACTATATCTATTTTCTTTGGTTAGAATTTTTGCAAAGATACTATTTGAATTTAAAAATTAAATGTATTTTTGCTGTGACAAGAACGCAGAAGCGCCCCACACTTTTTACATCTTTTATATAAGTTTGGCAAAGGTGTTCACTTGATCAACTCCTGCTTTTTTCCCACTATTTTGGCACACGAGTTGAACAGTTTTATGAGATTTGAGTGCTACAAATTTTCAAGTTCTATTGATCTCCAAAACTTAAGCTCAATCACGGGGTACTAATCTGCCTTAAAGGAAATAATGATTCTCGCATAGTTTTATATTCCAGTTGATAAAAGTCTGCCACTCGAAAGAAAACATTTATCCGTTGGATATAATTCCTGAAGAAAGCAATTTTCGAAGAAATAATTTTTTCATTGAAGGAACCAATCTTTGGATTCTCATTTTAACATCATATTATCAGCATTATGTTTGATATCTTGCAATTGAATGACATGCTTGTGCCTGAGCTCAAGGAATTAGCGGAGCAGTTGAAGTTGAAGGGCTACAAGCGTATGAATAAGCAGGAGCTGATTCACAAGATTTTGGATCAGCAGGCGGTCATTGGAGCTAGTGAAAAGCAAGAAGAAGAAAAACAAGCCCCAACACCCAAACCAAGACGCACCCGAGCACGCAGACCTAGAGATAAAGAAGGTGCGAACTCTAACGGAAAATCTAGTAGTCCTAAAGAAGATTCTCCCGCTCCGACTAGAAAACGCAGAGCTCGCACAAAAGTTGATCCTAACGCAAAGCCAGCCGAAACTCAGGAGGCTTTTGCTACCAATAACACTAAAGTTGCTAAAGAAGGCCCAGAAGCCGAAGGCAAGGCTGAAGAGCCAGTTCAAGAATACCAACCATCAGAGGTAGAACTGGAACAGCAAGAGAAAGTGGAACGCACACGCGCGAACCGTGGCGAGCGTGGTGGCCGACCTGAACGCAACGAACGTAACGAAGAATACGAACTACCTCCACCAAAATTTGACATCGAACTAGATGGTATTATTGAGGGAGAGGGTATTCTTGAAATGATGCCGGACGGATATGGATTTTTACGTTCAGCTGACTACAATTACTTGACTTCTCCTGATGATATCTATGTTTCTCCTTCACAGATCAAGTTATTTGGCTTGAGAACAGGAGATACCGTAAGAGGGGCTATTCGTCCTCCAAAAGAAGGAGAAAAGTACTTCGCTCTCCTTCGTGTTTCAAAAATCAATGGATTGGAGCCGCAAGACATTCGCGACCGAGTTCCTTTTGATTATTTGACACCACTTTTCCCGAATGAGAAGTTCAATTTATTGATGTCACCAACGGGAAGAGATTTCAGTACAAGAATTATTGACCTCTTCACTCCTATCGGGAAAGGACAGCGCGGACTGATTGTGGCGCAGCCTAAGACCGGTAAGACTTGGTTGTTGAAAGATGTTGCTAACGCTGTAGCTAAAAACCACCCGGAGACCTACTTGATCGTTTTGTTGATCGATGAACGTCCTGAAGAGGTTACTGATATGAAGCGTAGCGTGAATGCAGAAGTAATTGCCTCTACTTTTGATGAGCCCGCAGAGAACCACGTCCGGGTAGCTGGGGTGGTTTTGGAAAAAGCGAAGCGTCTAGTAGAGAGTGGTCACGATGTTTGTATCCTACTGGATTCCATTACTCGTTTGGCCCGAGCTTACAATACAGTTGCCCCTGCTAGTGGTAAAGTATTATCTGGTGGTGTGGAAGCGAATGCTTTGCACAAGCCTAAGAAATTCTTTGGTGCTGCTCGTAATATCGAGGGTGGAGGTTCATTGACCATCTTGGCTACTGCCTTGATCGATACAGGTTCGAAGATGGATGGTGTGATCTTTGAAGAATTCAAGGGTACAGGTAATATGGAGCTACAATTGGATCGTTCTTTAGCTAATAAGCGATTGTATCCTTCCATTGATTTGACAAAATCAAGTACTCGTCGTGAAGATCTACTGTTAGATAAGGACACACTACAGCGGATGTTTATCCTTCGTAACCATCTATCGGATATGAAGCCAGATGAAGCGATGGAGTTTTTGCGTAAGCATTTGATCCACACTTCAAGTAACGAAGAATTCTTGACGAATATGAATAGTTAAGCAGCCGTTTATTCGGCCCTTATATAGAGAAGGCGCTTCCTGTAATGGGAAGCGCCTTCTTGCGTTTAGTACATTAATTTTCAGGACTTTACCATTAGTTGCAGCTACTGGCCGTATTGGAACTTGATAGCGTAATACTTCCGTTGGTCAACACAAACCTATACTGTGTTTCTGGCAGTAAATCAGTTAAGCTTACTTGCTGCTGTTGTCCCAGAATTAGATCGTCGAAACAGATTCGATCGGTGTTTTGATTATTAGTGTAGCAAAGGGTCATGCCTGTGCATCCAGAAGAAATGCTGTACGTCAGGTCGATGCTGGGCGTTTGAACACCTTGATCATTAGCCTGGCATCCAGTACTGCTGGTTCTTAAGGTGCTTGAGCAATTCTGGCCATCATTGACTCCATCTCCTCCCCCTTGATCATTATCATTTTCTTCTTCACACAAACTCAGCGTTAGACCTTGTTCGATATAGCTTCCTACTGCTTCGAGGATGAAAGTATAGGCCGACCCCCCAAATAAATTTGTCAAGGAAATTTGTTGTTCGCTACCACTTACTAGCTCGGGTAAACACGTTCTTTCGCCTGTAGCTAGATTTGTGAAACAGATGCTAGGTGCTAAACATCCATCTGTCAGAAAGTAGGTAAGTACAACATTGGGGACGAGTTCTCCTTGCTCGTTTTCGATACAGCCGTCCACACTGACGGACATATTGCTTTGGCAATCTAGCGTAACAGATTCAGGGTCACAAGCGCTGAGACATAGCGTGATTAGGGCCAAGGTGGCCAACATTAACTTTTTCATAGACACTTTTTGATATGATGAAGATTGTTAAGTAGTGTTTTGGGTTCGCACTTCCAGCACTCCTGGGTAGGAGTGAGGGAGTGCAAATCAAAAAATTATGGTTGAATACTGTTGGTTATCGTCTGTCTAGGTAGAGTTTATGAGCAATAGCTTGACCATCAGCGAGTAAGGTTTGTATTAGGTATAATCCGTCGGGTAGTGATGCATCCAGCTGCCAGGTGTTACTTGATAATTGCTCGTTTACAGCTTTGGTCTGAACCAAGCGACCTTGGGCGTCAAAAACCTTAAACTCCTGAATCTGGATGTTTGCTGGATTGCCGATCTGGACCAAACCATGGGAGGGGTTAGGATAGATCTGTATACTAGCTTGCTCTAGTTCTTGGTCATTTGTTGAAGTGGTAATCGTACTATTTTGGTTATAGACGGTGATCTCCAAGGAATCGGTAGCTAAAGGAACCCAATTGAAGGTACTATCCTTTAAGCCGGCTCTTTGTATACTAATGTAAGTGGTAATGCTATCCTTCCCTTCTAGACTGATCACATTATCCTCAATGATAATCCCCAGGTTTAAGATAGGTCCAAAGCCGGATGGTGATCCATTTGGCTTTCCTATTGCCATAGCTCTTTCGTTCAATGGCCCAGCTTGAACGACGCGTTGCTGGATCGAAACACCCGTATTATCCTGGTTGATCCATGAGTTGCCATCAATGCTAGTGGAAAAACCGTTGCTAATTACTTCAGGGTCAAATTCCAAGGAAAAGGCGAGTCCCTTGAAGTTTTCCACGGGATTTTCTGCATCTCCTAGGATGAGCTGTGTACTGATATTGTCCCCTTCAAAGAGCGGTCGACCATCGGTTCGTTCTAGCCGCAAAGGAATATTCATACCAGGAACACCCACCGGAAGATCTTCTGGGCTAGCACCATCGCGCACTTGGCCATAATTGCTTGAGACGGTAGCAATATCACTGTTGTTTTCATTGACTAGCCCATCTCCATCACAATCGGCATAGGCAAAATCTAGGGTAGTTCCCGGAAAGTTCTGATTCCAAGGCTCAGCGGGGTAGGCCTGCCAAAAGATCCCTGGTTCTATTCGTGGGATGCCCACTTGGCCTTCGGCGTACCAGATAAATAGATAGTCGATATTATTGACCTCTCCATTGTTGCTTGCATCTCCAGGCCAGACCTCGATTTGCGCAGTACTAACATTTGAAGAGAATAGCACTACAAGGCTGAAGAGGAAAGCCCGTATTCTATTTGCAATTGGGTAGTGTTTGAATGATTGCATGGCGGTTAGGTTGACTCAAAACAGTAAAGGGTGTGTTTGAGTACGATTATTGTTCTTTTGTAATCAGCAATACAAAGGTAGGCGCAAGTTGGATAGGAAAAAGGCACATTTTGTGTAAGTTATCGGATGAAATTAATTGTTTTTTAAGTGGAGTAATTTTATATATAATTGGAAATTAGTGATTTAAATAATTTTTTGTGGGATTAAATATCATCCAGTTTGTGCTAAAAAAGACAAGCCTTAGAAGGTGATTCTTTCCAAAAAAGCAAGTAATATGACAAACGAATGGAAAATACGAAGCTAGTTGCCTTGCTTAAAACCTTTGATACTAAGCATTGGACAGAATTTGATGAATACATCCGTTCTCCATTTTTCAATAAGAATCAAGCGCTAGTTAATCTCTTTCAACGACTACGATCTTATGCGCCACGTTTTCATCCCAAGAAGATTGAACGGGAAAAGTTATTTCGTGAGCTATATGGAGTGGAAGCTTATGACGAAAAAAAGATGAATCACCTTAGTAGCCTACTTCTGAAGCAATTGGAGGATTATATAGGCTATAGATGGATGAAGCGCCAGACGGGACTTAGCCATTACCATACTATGGAAGCTTGTTTTGAACAGAACCTGGCTAAGCATTATCGCTTTCTAGCTTCTCGCTTTGATAAGCTTTGGCAAGGACAAGTGCAACGGGGCACCGATTATTATCATCAACAATTGTTGGTTGCAGATTTGGCCAATCGAAATTTTTTGAAGCAAAGAAGTAGAAAATTTGACCCTCACCTGCAGTTGGCTTCGGATCAGCTGGATGCTTATTATTTGATCAAAAAACTCAAGTACAGCTGCGAGATGCTGGATCGGGGGCAAGCTATGACGGCGCATTATCAGCTACCGCTGATGCCCGAAATCTTCCAATTTTTACAGGCACAGGACTATGATGATATTCCACTTATCCCCATTTACAGTCGCATTTATGCGATGCTGACGCAAAAGGAGAATGATGGACATTTTCAGACCCTAAAAGCATTGATTCATCGATACATTGATCAACTAGATTTATCTGAAATACAGCTGATCTATCTGTTCGCCATCAATTTTTCAATACGAAAGCTGAGAGAAGGAGATACACGTTATCTAGCGGAATGCCTAGATCTTTATTTAGAGAGTATTGATAAGAAACTAGTATATGTGGACGGTCATTTGTCTCCTTGGACCTTTAAGAATGTGGTAAAATTAGGCCTGAAACTAGATCGAATTAGTTGGACGGAGCAATTCATTGTAAAACATGCGCCGGAGTTGTCCGAGGGTTTTCGTGATAATGCCTTTCACTACAATTTGGCTGATCTCTACTTTTGGAAGCAAGCCTTTAACGAGGCCCAACAGCATTTGCAAAAGGTATCCTTTACAGATATTCATTACACGCTTGATTCCAAAGTGCTCTTTTTGAAGATTTTTTACGAAAAAAAGGATTGGGAGGTGCTCTTGTCTCAGACGGCAGCCTTTAGGATGTACCTGAAACGCAATAAAGTGATCACTAGGCAGGTACAGCAGCCTTATGAGAATTTTATCCGCATCTTACTTAAGTTGGTAAAGCAAAAAAGTACCATCGCTCTGAAGGCTAAGGCGCAATTACAGGAAATGCCTTATGTTTTTGACCGAGATTGGTTGCGGAACAAGCTAGAAGAACAACTCCTGTAGTGGGGATTTTATCCCGCTTCTATAACTGCTTCTTTAATGACCTACCTTTAGGGAAGATCTTTATTGAACGATTGTTTCAGATGATCCAGTAGCTTCTGCACCCGTTCCGCAGGTGCTAAATCCCCTGTTGGTTGTTCCTTTTGTCCCTGATCAGTAGGCATGGATTCGACATAAATAGAACTGGAAGGGAAAGCAAAACTTATATCTAGGCTCTCCGCAATCCGCAAAATAGCTAGCAATAATTCCTCTTTTACCCGTAGCTCTGTGCCATAATCCGGGACTTGGAGCGGCGCTCGGAACATAATGCTGAGGGAGGAATCTGCTAAGCTGCTAAGATGGACATAGTATCCTTCTTTTTGAGTATAAGGATGTGAGAGGATAAGTTGCTTGAGACTATCCGTAAAAAGTTCTATTCGTTCTGGAGGCGTGTTGTAGGTAATACCAAGTTGAGTTTGGAAAAGTCGGTAAACACGAACACCCAAATTAGTAATGGATTGATTGGCGATCACCCCATTAGGTACAGCCACCAAGGAGCTATCTGATTTTCGGATCCTAGTAGTTCGGAAACCTACCTCTTCTACCGTTCCAGAGAATCCCCCTAGATCTATGAAATCTCCGATTTGAAACGGTTTGTCTACAAATATCATTGCTGATCCAATGAGGTTCTTAACCGTGTCTTGAGCGGCTAAGGCAATAGCCAAACCTCCAATAGAAACACCCGCAATCAAGGCAGTAACATTCACTTCCAATAGATTTAAGGCTTGGAAGATGGCCCACAAAATGATGACGGCTTGTAAGGAACGCTTGAGGATTGGAACTACCTGTTCATCCAACTTATTTTCGGTGCGTTGGGTAAGCTGATAGAAGTACAGCATTAATATATCTAGGACTCTCAATGCAATTAGCATAACCAGTAGCGTGCTTACTATATTAGCTACTCTAACGGCTGAGATGAGCGCCTCTGGCTCAAATTGCAGGGCAGGGATGAAGATCTTTAGAATGCGGACGATAATCCAAACGCTGAGCAATTGAGCGATTCTCTTGACGAGGGATGGGGCCACCAATGATGGATACAGCCTGGAGGAACTTAATCTTTTGACTATAGGATTTAGAGCCCGACTGAGGAGGAAGTGAAGTAGGAAGGCAAGGACAATCATGATCACTATGCCAGACAATTGCCAAATGGCAAATCCCAAAACCTTCGTTTGTCCAAATTGAGGAAAGAGATTCAATAAAAAATCTGCTCCAAAAGGATAGATCGCCTTATGCAAACGTGGGATGCTACTAACGGTTTCTGGACTGTAAAGCCAAAAGCTATCTCGTTTCTCAAGATAGACTTCAGGTAAGGCCTCTGGGAAAGGGATATAGACAGCTCTTCGAGCCGTACTATCGTAGTAGTTGGAGTCCTGTGGAATCTGTCCAAAGCGGACGTATAACCCCTTACCATCTAGAATTTGCTTCAGCTGTATGGCACGTCTGCGTGCCAATTCTGGTGCTAACTCTCCTACATCCAGCGCTTTTGCTGACGAATCTGGTGCGAAAGTCTTCTGTTGCAAAAAGTGCAGATGGACATACATACTATTGTAAGGGTTGTCCAATTTGATCTCCGGTGTTTCGGCCCGTTGACCCATTAAGCAAGCAGGGGCAAGGATGAAAAGGAATATCAAGTAGTAATAGTTCTTCATCCTACTACCAATTGTATATATACTACGGTATTTGAAATATTGCTGTATCCAGCTATTACGAAGATGATTTGTTGCGCTTCTTTCCTCCATTGGTATTTTAGGTAGTTTTGATCCACAAGGTAAAAGCTTTAAGGGAAATATTTACTGCTCCTTTTGTGACAAAGCGGGGAAAGAGCCACTTTTTAATGACTTGAATTGTGTAGATTTATGGGCTATCTACAATTCCATAAAGGTTCTCGTCACATTTTGAGTTTCTATTAAGTTGAAACCCAAAAAATTGTGATAGAGGCTAGCCAACAGAAGCTTGCTTCTTTTGTTAATCGCAATCCTATGAAAAAGTGTTTCCTATTACTCTTCCTCGTTTTTGGCTTCTCTAGCCCCCTTCTGCAGGCCCAGCAACTAGATCGAGTACAAGGAGAATTACTAGTCAAGCTTTTACCCAATACAGACCTGAAAGCTTGGGTAAAAGAGTGGCATTCCTTCAGAGGGGAACAAACGAAACTTACCATAAAGGAACGGGTGTCTAGGCCTTTAGATATTTGGCTTTTATCCTTTGATTTTGTAGCGATCAATGAGCATCATTTTCTAGCGGCGATCCGCAAATCCCAAACACTCGATGTAGCACAGTTCAATCATTTAATTGATTATAGAGAAACCACTCCCAACGACCCCTTATTTACTTCCCAGTGGCAATACATTAACACCGGCCTGAATGGTGGCCTTGCTGGAGCGGACATGGATGCAGAATTTGCTTGGGATATTGCCACCGGCGGAGTTACAGCTGGAGGGGACACGATCGTGGTGTGCGTGATTGATTCGGGGGTGGATGCTATGCATGAGGATCTGCAGGCCAATCTCTGGATCAATCATAACGAAATACCTGATAACGACATTGACGATGACGGTAATGGCTATGTAGATGACTATCGAGGGTGGAATACGATCAATGCGGTGAATGATGATGATATCAGCGGAGATCCAAGGCATGGTACGTCTGTTTCTGGCATTGTTGGAGCGGTTGGGAACAATGGTGTTGGGATTACTGGGGTGAATTGGGGGGTGAAGCTCATGATGGTGGCTAATGGACTTAATACTAATGAAGCGAGGGTAATCTCTTCCTATTCCTATCCTTTAGAATTAAGAAAACAATACAATGAAACTGGAGGGGAATTGGGAGCCTTTGTAGTAGCTACCAATTCATCTTGGGGACTCAATTTTGGGGAGGCCGAGACGGCGCCCTTGTGGTGTGAGATGTATGATGCTTTGGGGGAGGTAGGCATACTCAGCGCTGGTGCAACCGCCAATCGAATCGTCGATGTCGATATCGATGGAGACCTTCCGACTAGTTGTCCAAGTGATTATCTAATCTCTGTAACCAATATTGATCGTAGGAATCAAAAAGTTGAAGCTGCCGGCTGGGGGGCTATTAGTATAGATCTTGGGGCTTATGGCGAGGACGTTTTTACCCTTGACTCCGGTAATGATTACGGGGCTTTTCGAGGAACTTCGGCGGCAACTCCCCAGGTTGCTGGCGCGATTGCACTTTTGTACTCCTCGCCCTGCGAAGACTTCATGGATATCGTAGAAAATGCTCCTGCTGTAGCTGCACTGGAGGTGAAGCGATTTATTATGGAGGGCGTCAAACCTAATGAATCATTGGATAGCATTACGGTTACCGGAGGAGTGCTAAATCTAAATAATAGCATGACGGGTTTCATGGAGGAATGTGGTACTTGTCCTCCAGCTACCAATCCGACGTTTAGCGTTTTGACCGATACCGCTGCCACTTTGGAGTGGATTTCCTTTGATATCAATACTAGAATTGATCTGCGTTGGCGACAAGTGGGGACACCCACTTGGAACGAGATTACTGAGGCGATTTCCCCTTACAATTTTCCGACCCTGACTTCTTGTACGATGTACGAATATCAGTTCAAAGCCTATTGTGAGAGCGACACCTTAGCTTATTCTCCTTCCACCGTATTCACTAGCGATGGATGCTGTGATGCTCCTGAGGATGTACAACTAGATGAAATACTTGCGACCAGCGCACAGTTAAGTTGGGGGAGTGTGTTGGCTGCCGAAAGTTACGAATTACGCTACCGGTTAGATGAAGGGGGAGAGTGGGATACGATTGGGGTAGCCGATACCTTCGTGAACCTCACACTATTGCAAGCCTGCACGAAATTTGAAGTGCAATTGCGATCTATTTGTGGGTCGGATACTAAAGATTTCGGTAGTTCTTTCTATTTCAGTACAAGAGGGTGCGGGGCTTGCCTAGATTTGAACTATTGTGTGACCGATTTTCTTGAATCTACCAATGAATGGATTGAGCGGGTAATGATAGGACCACTAGACAATATGAGTGGCCAAGACCCAGATGCTTATGGAGACTATACAGGATTAGCCGTCACTCAACTGGAACAAGGAGCGACTTATCCCCTGATGCTAGTGCCAGGTTATGCTGGCGTGAGTTTTAGTGAGTATTTCGAAGTCTATATAGACCTCAATCAGAATGGATCATTTGAAAGTGGGGAAAGAGTTTTTGATGCTGGTATGGCAAGTAATCTTCCTGCGAGTGGTAGCCTGAGTATTGCGCCCGATGCAATGATGGGAGTTACCAGAATGCGTGTAATTATGCAGTTCCAATCGGTTTCGGGTACTTGTCCGTTTTCGGGACAAGCTTTTGGAGAAGTAGAGGATTATTGTGTGCAAATTGTACCGGCGAACAATTGTAATATTCCCATTGGTTTAGATACAGTTGCCGTCGGTAATACGATGGCGAGATTGAGCTGGGATCGGGTATCACCTGCCGTAGATTACTTTCTTCGATACCGTATTAAAGGTAACTCAGATTGGCTGGCCGCCATTGTTAATGATACCAGTTATGTTTTGAATAATCTGGAAGCTTGTGCGGAATATGAGGTAGCCGTGAAAAGTCGTTGTGCACAGGAACAGAGTGAATATTCAGTTTCCTTTTCTTTCAAAACCTCTTGTATTAGTAATGTTGATGATCCAACTAAGGCCAAGATTGACTGGATGCTCACCCCTAATCCCGCTAGGGATAAGGCTTCATTATGGATTAGAATGCCTGAGCTTAAGGGGAACCTAGATGCCATCATACTAGATGTGTCGGGAAAGGTAGTCCAGAAGGTAGCCATTGGTAGAGCTATTCCTGGAATACAACAGGTAGATATTCCAGTTGATCAGCTTTCGAGTGGTCTCTATTTTGTGCAATTGGTCAATAGCAATATTCCACTTAGCATCAAAAAACTAGTTGTTGATTAGAAGTCACCTAAACCTATGCTTAAGTAATTCTCTCCCGATAGTTAACAACTTCAGCAATTTCTGGAAGCGTATAGATAGTAACTTGTCTACTAGGAGTAAAGTACTTCTAGGATAGTGAGATATGGATTTTGCATAACCAAAACATAAACTAAGTATGAAGAAACAGTATTTATTCACAGCGCTAAAAGGCTTATGCCTGCTGTTGGTTGTAGCAGCTTGTAATACGCCTACGGACTCAGATCCGGCTCAAGAAGAGGAAACTGAAGTAGTGGAAGAAACGAGTCCTACAATTCCGGAAGTACAATACACCTTGACTAAAGATCAGACCCATAGCAAATTTAGTAGTGCGATCGAACCCGTGCTTAGGGTTCCATCAGGAAGTGTGATTGAAGCTTTTACTGAGGATGCTAGTGATGAACAATTTAAGTTGGATTCGGATGCTAGTGCCTTGGAGCAATTAAGTTTTGACCCGATACACCCGATTACTGGCCCCGTTTATGTCGAAGGAGCAGAGGTCGGAGACGTCCTGAAAGTTAAACTTCACAAGATTGATGTGGTGGATTGGGGTTGGACGGCTATTCTACCCGGCTTTGGCTTTTTACCTGAGGATTTTAAAGAACCCTATCTACGTACATTTCCTATGAATGAGGGAACGAAGAGTGTGCCCTTCACGGATAAGGTTAATGTGCCTTTGCGCCCCTTCCCTGGCGTGATGGGCGTAGCACCAGCGACCGAGGAGATGCTTTCTACTATTCCGCCAAGAGCGAACGGAGGGAATATGGATGATCCACACATGATTGAAGGGACCACAGTCTACTTTCCTGTATTTGTAGAAGGGGGCCTTTTTAGTATTGGAGATGGGCATGCTGTGCAAGGGATGGGTGAGGTCTGTGGTACAGGGCTTGAAGCTCCAATGCGCATCGTGTACGAGATTGAGGTCTTGAAAGGGGGGCGTGCCATAGATGAGCCTGAATACGAAACGGATGATTATTATGCGGTTACTGCATTCGGTACTAGTATTGATGAAGCGGCAAAAAAGGCAGTGAGATATATGGTTAAGTACTTACAAACTGAACACGGTCTAACCGCATCGGAGGCTTACGCTCTATGTTCTCTGGCCGGTGATCTTCAGATTGCTGAAGTCGTTGATGTTCCGCATATGTTGGTAGCTATGCATATGTCCAAAGAAATACTAGGCATCAAGTAAAGTAGGAATGGGAAACCGTAGGGGTTAGTTCCGGTTTCCCATTTCATCTCTTTCTAACTTTCCTTAAAGGTCGGCGCTTTCCGATGCATCGAGGCTTGTTCGTAGGCATAAGCCATCTCTATCAGCAAAGGCTCCATCCAGGCGCCGCTAAAGAAAGATATTCCAACAGGAAGTCCTTCAATCCACCCCATTGGGACCGTAATATTGGGGTAGCCCGCACGAGCGGCTGGCGAAGAACTACCTCCCAAGAAGAGATCTCCATTGATGGGGTCAATTTTCCAAGCCGCTGAACCGGTTGGGGCAATGATGGCGTCAAGTTCTTGGGTGGCAAGCGCTTCATCAATTCCTTTCTCCCTCGTATTCTTAAGCATCTTATCCAGTAATTCCTTGTATTCAGGAGTATCTAGGCTTTCCTTCTTTTGTGCCATTTCCAGTAGCCCCTGATCGAAGGAAGACTCTATAGAATCTTGCTTATTGAAGGCTATCAAATCTTCCAAGTTCTTAATGGGAGCATCGGGGCCTAAGGATGCGAAATACTTATTCAAGCCATCTTTGAATTCGTACAGCATAATTTGAAAAGAGTCTCGCCCTCCATCACCGGAACCTATACGATCAATCCGAATTACCTCGGCTCCTTGCGCCTCCATGAGTGTCACAGCCTTTTCTATTAATTCATCTACTTGATGATGAAATCCTAGGGCACGAGTGTACAAACCGATTTTCTTTCCCTGGAGCCCATCCTTTTTTAGAAAAGTAGTATAATCTGTGTGCGATTTACCCGCGCTAGCAGCGGTCTTATCATCTTTTGGGTCGATTCCCGTCAAAGCTCCGAGACAGATGGCTGCATCTTTGACTGTTCTTGCCATGGGACCGGCAGTATCTTGCGTTTCGGAAATGGGGATGATTCCTGCCCGACTGACCAATCCTACCGTAGGTTTAATGCCAACCACACCATTAGCATGTGAGGGACATACAATGGAACCATTTGTCTCCGTGCCAATTGCTAGCATACAGAAGTTAGCAGAGACAGCAGCTCCTGAGCCGGCGCTTGAACCACAAGGGTTTCGATCTGTAACGTAGGGATTCTTGGTTTGCCCTCCCCTTCCACTCCATCCGCTGGATGAAACATTAGAACGGAAATTTGCCCATTCGCTCAGGTTGGCCTTGCCTAGAATTAGGGCTCCAGCTTCCCGCAATTTAGCTGCGACCCAGCTATCCTGTAAAGGCCGCGAACCTAATAAGGCACGTGAACCTGCCGTTGTAAGCATCTTATCATTTGTATCGATATTGTCCTTCAGAACGATGGGAATGCCATGCAAAGGACCTCTAGCGTTGCCTGCTTTTAATTCTTCATCCAGTTGCTTGGCAATGTCTATCGCTTCAGGATTTACCTCGATGATAGAATTAACCTTCGGTCCCGCCTGGTCCAATTGCTCAATTCGATCCAGATAGGCTTTTGCTACGCTTTCAATGGAGAAGTCTCCTGCCGAGAATCCTGCCTGCATTTGATCGATGGTCATCTCTTCAAAAGAGAAAGTCGAATCTGTTGGAGGAGGAGACGATTCTGGGGTATTGCAAGCATAGAGCCCCCATAGTTGGGCACCGATTAAAGTACTGGCGCTGTGTTGGATAAAGTTTCTTCTTTTCATACTAAATGGGTGTATTTGGTGTGGATGATTTTTTAGGGAATATAAATTAGAAGGCAATTAATCGATAACCTTCATTTTGCTTTGTGATTAATACAGTCATGGCGGATAAGGCCACCTTGACGGGACCGGCCAATTCCGATCGATCTATTTTTCTTGAATGGATAGATTGGCCACAGATATAGATTTCGGCTCCGGCTTCCTCTAAGGCTTTCAGTAGAGGTAAGTTGGGATTGTCCATTCCATATCGTTTTTGATATGCCTCATTACTCAGTGCATCCTTGCTTGCTAAATTATGAATGGCACATGCTACTTTCAGGTTCTTCGCCGGCACACCAGCTTGGGCATGCATGTTTAGAAAGCGAGCCAGGGTGTTGAGTTGAGGATTGATTTGACCGGGTTGATCTGGGCTTTTCGCAATGTCAAAAACAACTTTATAGCTTTGCGAGGTGTCAACTTTGAAGTCTGGATCTTCCACCTTGTGAACAGCTCCAAACGGGGCTATAATTGGACCGGCGCTACGTTGTGCTTGTAGGAAGCTGCAGCAAAAAAGGAATATCATTAGTTGAATTACACGAATCTTTTTCAGCATGATAACAAGGTTTAAGATGATACTGTCAGCTGGCCTTCGGGCCTTGTAACAAAAGGGGATTTGACCGACTGATGGAGCAAGGTAAAGCTTATATGATAAATATGGACTGGTCTCAATTTAATTTGCTAAATTTCGGAACCTACACCTAAAGACAGACTCTATGACAAGTTTTGTGAAATCGAGGCATCCCTTACTGGATAGCTAAAATTCTACACCCTACACCACCGACTAGATAGATGGTCTAAGAAAACTAGATCAAACCCCTCCAAATTCAAGCTTCATTAATTCGTGTTACCATGTTAAAAGCTTTATATCCTTTGTATCTAAAGGTAGGTTGGTCTATCCTGATTTTCCCTTTGTTCCTGCTCCCTTTTAAGGGGAATAGTCAAAAAATTGACAGTTTGGAGAACTTACTGACTCAGAACTTACCGGATACCCAGCGGATGGATGTGCTAATCAATCTCACTGACATTCTTCAGTTTCAAGACCCGCAAAAGGGAATTACTTATGGGGAAGAAGTCCGAAATATGGCAAAGGAGCGACAGGATACCGCTAGGTGGACCGGGGTGTTGTCTCGGATTGGAGCTTGTCATGCTAATTTGGGTGATATCAATAAGGCAGAAACGCTATGGCGAGAAACACTAGCGCTGGAAATCGCCCGCAATGATTCGATGGGTATCGGTAGACAATTAACTAACATTGGTACAGCACTGGACACGAAAGGAGATCTCGATTCTGCTATTCAATATCACTCCCAAGCGCTGGAAATATTCCTCCGAAAGGAAAGCGATGTATATCAAGCGATTGTCTATAATAATCTAGCTATTGATTATGAGATCAAAGCTGACTACCCACAAGCACTTAAATTATATTTGGAAGCCTTAGAACGATTTGAGAGGATCGGTCATAAGGCGGGGGTTGGTGCCGTATTTTCCAATATAGGTAATGTATATACCCAGTTGCAGGCTTACGAAGAGGCTATTAAATATCTTAATCAATCCCAAGCCATAAAGCGGGAAGTGCAAGATATCTATGGGATTGGTCTGAATGATCATAATCTAAGTACCGTGTACCTGAGGCTAGGGCAATTGGATTCTGCAAATGTGTATGCCTTGCAGTCCTTGGAGTTGCGGAGAGAGATGGGCGACAAAGAAGGTGAGGGGCAGTCTCTACTACAGCTCGGCACAATCAAATACCAGATGGAGGCTTATGATGAAGCCTTGGCCTTGGCGGAACAAGCCCACGTGATGGCCATTTCATTAGACAATCGATTTGAGCAGGGTAAGGCGGCTCTTCAGCTGGGGCGGAATTACTTACAACTCAAGCAAAATAGCAAGGCTGAGCAATTTCTCTTGGAAGCGAAAAAACTCACAGCAGATAACAAAGAGAGGGAGACTCAGCTACAGACTTTTTATGCCCTCTATCAATTGTATAAAACCCGCAAGGATCAGCGTGCCTTGGCGTATCACGAACGTTATCTAGCCCTGAATGATAGTATTCGGAATGATGAGCAAGTGCGCGAGATCACACGTTTGGAACTACAGTACGAATTTGATCGAGAAAAGGAATTGTTGAGTTTGGAGCGTGCGCAAGAGGAGGCCTTGCTGAAAGCACAATTGCAACGACAGCGTCTTGTTCGTAATGCCTCTTTAGGAGGGCTGGGAGCCGGGGTCTTAATCATTGGCCTACTTTGGAGAGGGTTTCGGCAGAAACAAGAGAGCAACAAACAATTGGCTGCGCAGAAACAGACGATAGAGCGGACCTTGGAAGATCGAGAGACCCTCTTAAAGGAAATACATCATAGAGTAAAGAACAATCTGCAGGTGATTTCCTCCCTTTTGAGTTTGCAATCTCGTTCCGTTGAAGATCCCATTGCGCTTGGGGTGCTTGAGGAAGGTAAGAACAGGGTGAAGGCTATGGCCCTGATTCATCAAAATTTGTATCAAGATGAGAACTTGATTGGCGTTCACTTGCCGGATTATATAGAGAAGTTGACTAAGAACCTGGTTCATTCTTACCGGGTAGATCAAAAACAGATTCAAATTGTTCAGGAGGTAGCACCCATTTCTATGGATGCAGATACACTCATACCTTTAGCCCTGATTTTAAACGAATTGATTTCAAATTCCTTAAAATATGCATTTCAAGATAAGGATAGTGGTCAAATCGATGTGCAAATCGCCCAGATGGAGGAAGGCCTAAAGGTTACAGTAAGTGACAACGGACAAGGTTTACCACCTAATTTTCAGCCGGAGCAATCTAATTCTCTTGGTTTTAAGCTCATTCGTTCTTTCGCCAATAAGATGAAGGCCAAGCTTGATGTTTTGTCACAAGGAGGTACTCAGGTGTCCCTATTATTACCATCAACCTGATTACTGACAAAGCAACTAAATTAGAACAGGAATGGACACCATTCGAATACTTGTAGTAGAAGACGATATCTTTATTTCTCAAGATATTGTAGAAATGTTGGAACAGATGGACTACACCATCTCGGGGGTAGCTTATGATGGAGATGCCGCTTTGGCACAGCTTCACGAAAACACACCGGATTTTGTACTACTTGATATCAATCTTGGGGAAGGAAAGGATGGGATAGACGTCGCGGAAGTAATAAGAACACAGTATCAATTGCCCTTTATCTTTTTAACTTCCTATGCCAGCAAATCGGTCCTGGACAGAGCCAAGCAAGCCCGTCCATCCGGCTATGTTGTCAAGCCGTTTGATGAGCGCGACCTTTATCCAGCTATAGAAATTGCCTTGTACAACCATGCTCAACGTTGGCAGCCAGACTCTTGGCATCAAACCCATATTAACCGAGTGTTGAAAACTGATTTCACACAAAAGGAGGTGGAAATCCTGCAAGATATGTTCGAGGGAAAAACGAATAGGCAATTGAGCGAAAAACATTTCATCAGTCTTAATACGGTCAAAACGCACGTGCTCCGCATTTACGATAAGTTAGATGTACACTCCCGCTCTGAGGCTATGGCCGCATTGCGCAAGCGCTTGAGGTAAGTACTCCTAGAAGTATTGCCCAAGCCCAACCACGACTCCTCTTCGGCTCGGCTGTCGAACATCATGGCCATAATCTAACCGTAAGATAGCATTATAAGCCTTGTTGTAGATCAAACGAATACCTCCACCAATGAAATGTTGGAGGTTCTTGCCCTTCCAAAGCTCCTGCAAAGTTCCACCAGGTTTTCGCCAAGTACCCGCATCCGAGAAAGCTACCAGTTGAATACCGAATTGTGAGCTCTCCAGAACAGTTTGCCGATATTCTAGATTGAGAATCAGGGCTGCTGTTCCTCGTTCAATCCGGTTACCGGAACCTCGAATGTTCACGTAGCTGTCAAGTACGAATGGAGCAAACGGAGAATTGTTATTGGTGGCCAAGCCTATCCGGAGCCTCGCCGCTAGATTCCCTCGCAGGGGTAGGCGCTTGAAATAGCGAGTGTCATTGAGAAAGATGTGGAACCAGGATTGATCCTGCAAGTTGTGGACCGTTTGGAAGCTAGCGTTGTTATCGAAACCCTCCAAATAGAATAGGTGGTATCTCAATCTATTCTCTTGAAATACGAGTTTGCCCAATAGTTTAGGTTGGCGGAGTGATTGGGGGCCGGGAGTGGTCTCTCCTTCATGCCGCTCGTGCTTATTGTAGTCCTCCACAAAGGTAGTCAATCCCAACTCTAGGGTCCGATTCCTTTTAAGTTGATAGATGCCAGATAACCCAAGACTGAGGTTGTCAAAATTGTAGAACACGGTAGCGTTCGAAAAAAACAGCGGTTCAACAGAAGCCCATTTGGTAAAACTAACAGATCCCCCCCATTTGCTGCGGCGGAAAGAAGGAATCTTATAGTAGAGATTGAAGTTATCTCGGGCATCATTGTTTTGGTAGAAAACGGTTAGTTTTTGGCCTAATCCTCGCCAGTTGTCATCATTAAACCCTAGTTGATACCAGAAATTTCCTCGTACACCACCAAAGTTGATGATGGGGAAAAAGGTAAGCGCCTCTTTCAGCTGGAGGGTCACATTTAGGCCAGCTCCGGTAGTGTCAATTTGTAACTTGCCATCAGCGATGGCAGGAAGGTTTTTGAGACGCTGAAGGTCATTGGCCAACTGCGTGCTATCTGCAAAACTTCCGACCTGACTATCGATTAATCGGCCAATAAAGGACCATTTGGTTTTTTTCAAACCATCGATTTGGAGCGTGTTTACAGGCAATTGACTCCAAACCGGTAAACAAAAACTCAGCCCTACAATTAGGACTAAGGCAGATTTGGACGTAATCACTGTCGCGTAATGTTGTGAGCTCAGATAATTTTTGTGATTCAGTGGCCTTCTTTCTTGAAAATCTTGCTTCCCTCTTAAGAGTATGTTTAAAGTTAATCCCGCCGGCCGGCAGGCGGGATTTCACTAATATGAACACCTCTCTTTGCCGGGCTTCAGCTAATTTTCGGGCCGTATCTTCCAGATATGCCCCAAAAATGGAGCTTCGCGCGGCTTTGAGATCCATTTCATATTACAAGAAAAACTAAATTTAATCATACTCCAAAATGCGGCCTGTCTAGCAGCAGTTGGACCACAAAAATCGTCAGAGCAGCGTGTTTTGTAATAGGATTCAGAATATAATAAAAGTAGGAAGGAATGAAAAGCGGTTTCAGGGTTTCAATACCGTTCGACGAAACATCCGGTCTTTACATCCCTTCCTAGCCCAATGTAACTACTTGGTTGTTTATCTCGAAATTCTCACACCGATATTAAAGGTAGCGGCTTGGCCATTATTGGCTGCCAAAAATTTATTGCTAAAATCTGTTACTAATGCTTCTATTTCAAACTTTGGTGTCACCTGGTATTTTGCCCCTAATCCTGCCTGTGCAAAATAATCAAACTCAGTACCCCAGAAGGGAGAGTAATTTCCTAGCACATACAAGGTCGTTTTAGGATCAGGGAAGTAACTGAAAATAACGGTTGCTGGGGTTGATAGTCGATTCAATGCTCCATTTCCAGCATTCCCAATATCTTCAATAAGTACATCAATCTCCGTAAAGACAGTCCAATTGGAACTCAAGGTAATATCATTAAAAAACTGCGTATTCCAGCTAGCGCCACTCCAATCAATATAGGGCTGCGTGGCATTGCCTTCTAAATCTTGACCAATGGGAATCCAAAGGGCACTTTGTACTGAAAAGTTAGGTAAATTATTAAAGGGAGCCCAGCGAATTTTTGGTCCTACATTGGTAAACCCTTGTCGACGGCTATCTGCATTATTAGTAAATACATTTAGCGGAGAAGTATTTCCATCCGTATTGCTCACACGGCGATAGCGCAAGTCGAAGCCAAAATTGAATCGGTTGGTGATACCATATAGAAAGCTCACGGAGGTGGTTAGGAAATTGGAACGGGCATTGAAGTCGCCTTCACTCGAGCTGCGGGTACGTTGAGTATATAGGTTATTAAAAATTTTGGTTTCTGTTGTCCCTTTAGGAATAGCGGCAGATACTACGTAACGGTTGCTAGAGTTTCCAAGTTCTGCTGCATCGCTAACTAGGCTTTGAGCATTCAAAGTCCAATCGTAGGTATAATAATTGATGCTGAAATCTTGTGAAATGGGCGCTTCTCTGTACTTATTAATAAAAGTCAGAACGTTCTTTTTGCTTCCTCCAAAATCCGAAGCGTACCACGAGAAGATTTGAGAAAGGCTCGCTTTCTGGTTGGCCTCGTCTACTTTTATGAAAATGGGATCATTGATGGCCTTGCGTGTTTGCTGCTCTAGTTGTTCTTCTAGCTGATCAGCAGTGTAGGCGAAATTAGTGATTGGAGGACATCCTTGCGCACCACACACCAGTACGAAGTGGAATCGAGGATCTCCGTAGGTAGCTAATAGATGTTTTTTCTCAAGCGTGTTGAGGCTCATCTTTTCACCGCCTACTAGATGCACCTTCGCATCAAAAAAGGCACCCTTTTCTTGGACAGAATTTGAGATTTCATTTTTGATGACCTGATCGATAACTAATAAATTATAGCTGTTGATCAAAAAGGCTTGTTGGGTTTTAGCATCAAGGTTTTTCCAGTCGGTCTTGTTAATTTCATTGATGATGCCTGGGAAGTTGCTATCTTCTTTGATGGCTGGATAATCAATTGCTCCCGCCTTTACGTGTTTTTTGAATAACTGATCTACTGTTGTGAAAAAGCCAGGATCGATGGCTTGTGCATTACTATTTCCAAAGGAAAAAAATACAATGGGTATAATCAAGATTAAGTTTTTCATTGCTGCTAGTTAATTGATGTGGGTAATTTGATATTTAGGTTTTTTAGATGCTTTGGTGGCTATTATCTCACCGTTGCTTTAATTACCCTACAAAGAAAAGGTGATCCTAAGCCTTATGTTTCCCGCTTTTCTAACCAAATTATCACAGAAGTATCCCCACGTCGCCTGCGCGATATTTTAGACAAGAAAATCAGGGGATGTGTTAAATGGAAGTACCCAAAAATCTCATGGCGAGGATTGCGTTTGAAAGATAGGGAGAAGAACCTTAACAAACAATTTTAACGGGATTAGTATGAAAAGAGTACTTCCTAGAACCTTTGGCTTTTTCCTCATTACGCTTTTACCCCTTGTTGGGTTGCATGTGATCAAACTTCCGATCTGGGGAGAAGTGATTGACGGGGTTTTATCTAGCTTCGTTTTTACCTTACCCTATGGCATGGGTCTCTTGCTAATAAAACAATTCATGATACCGCTAAAGAGTACCAAGCAGGAAGTTTATGTAGGGATGATATCTGCTGCTTGCATGTGGGCGGTCGTTTGGGTGTTCTGGAGTATAGTACCTAATGACTTTAGATCATCGGCAGAGGTGTGGGCGTTCAATATGCATCTTGCGCTGGCGCTAATTACCGGGATGTCAACGGTAGTTATCCGGGGAGGAGGACTAAAGAAGGTTTAACTTTTTCACTACCGCAATTCTGCAATTGGTGTATCTTGTTAGCCTAAGAATATGTTTGATCAGACCTCAATTGCCTTTGAGTAGCAAATTTTGCCTTGTCCTGCGTTAGACCTGCCTGCCGGCATAGGCAGGTTTTTCGCCGAATTGCCCGCATCTACCTGGCTGCGTCAGCGAGACAGGTTCGACTGTAAAATCTGCCTTGCTCAATACAAAACTTGCTCACTCCCGGCTAATTAGTCCTGGTCAAACATGGAACTGATTTAAACTTATTCATCTGGACTGCGGCCTAAAGCCTTGAATCTCCTGGTCTTCAGCTTTTTTTCGTTCCAGACCTTCCAGGTATGAAACTCAAAAAGAGCTTCGCCAGTAAATCCAATGCTTTGACCTCGTCGACAGCCAATAAGTTTGAATCAGTTCATGTTCTAAAGTATTTCATTATCATAGTGGGCCATCCAAATGTCAACATTTCTTGATTATATCGGCAACTACATTTCTTTGTCAACAACGCTCGTCCAAGACTTGCAGGGCGCGCTACAAATCAACTCCTATACCAAGGGACACATTTTGTTGAATGAAGGCAGAGTTTGTCATCGACTGTATTTCTTAGAAGGCGGTACTGCTCGAACCTTTTATTACCGAGATGGTAAGGAGATAACTTCCTGGATTTATCCCGAACAACTTCCATTTACCTCTTGGTCAAGTTTCTTAAGTGGTGAACCCTCTTTTGAATACATTGAAATCCTGGAGGAGGCTATCGTACATAGTATTACTTCCACACAATTGGAAAACTTATACGGCAAGCATCCGAGCCTAGAACGATTTGGCCGCCGATTAGTGGAAGAACAATTACATTTCTTAGATCAGTTTTACAAGGGCTATCTATTTATGACCGCTCGAGAAAAATATGATCTTCTTCACTCCATTTTCCCTGATGTAAGCTTGCGTGTGAATTTGGGCCACATTGCCTCCCTTTTGGGTGTTTCTCAGGAAACCTTAAGTAGAATTAGAAGGCAGAAGTAGCGTTTTCCCTCTACTTCCATTTTAGGAGTGGAAAGGTTCCGGCTTTTCACATAATCTCTAGTCTAGTCATTCATAAATCCAATAGGCAAGCTACTACTCCTAGGGTCATAAAACCGATTAATATTCGGCAACACAAAGCTCAGGTCTCCCTTACTTACCCCAAACCATCTAGCCAATTCCGCAAAATACATATCGGTGGAAAGAGAAGGCAGTAGAATCGCTCCGCCAATATCATCTGACCCGCCAAGGCGTAGGGATGGATATTTCCCATAGATATTTCCACCCTTTACCGCCCCTCCCATTACCATAACATTTCCACCCCAGGCGTGATCAGTACCATTCCCGTTTGAGCTTAGGGTACGGCCAAAGTCTGATATAGTGAAAGTGGTTACCTGCTGGGAGATCCCCAATTCATCTATTGCTGACTGAAACTCTTGTAGGGCTTTGCTGAGGATGCTAAGCATTTGGGCTTGATTTTCCAATACACTATCATGATGATCCCATCCTCCATAGTTGATGAAGAAGGTTTGACGTTTCATACCCAATGCTTTTCGAGCTGCAATCGTTTGAGCAACCAATGCTAGATCAGCGGATAGATCATTGGCGGAAAAAGGGGATTGTAAAGGAGCTACACTAGCCAAGGCATGGCTAAATACACCATGATTGGCCTGAGCGTGGAGGATCTTTTGTTGAAAAGTGGACTTGAATATATCTTGGTATTGTTGGGCCAGTAAACTCTCTGTACCTTTCCGAAGGACTCGATCCAACTGACTATTCCCTTCATAGACTCTGATTCCCACACTTCCTCCTGCCGCTGCTCGGATGGCATACTCCGTGGCCGAAGATCCAACTTGAAAGACATTAGTGCCAGATAAGGAGATATTCATGGAAATGTTTTGATTCTTATTCCCTTGTTCTAGCAGGTCTGCTATTCTCCCACCCCAACCTTTAGCCGAGCGACTGTCGGGGAGAGAAGTTTGCCATTGCTGAATTTGATCAGCATGAGAAAGTAGACCGATGGGAAGCTTAGCACTGCCAGCCAGGTACTTGGCTTTGCTGACGGGTTCCACCAAGGTCCCAACGTTAGCAATAAAAGCTAATTTATGCGTATTGAACAGATGCTGGACTTCGGGCATCGAGGGATGCACTGCATACTCACGCCCCCCTGGATCACTGAACTGTAAAGGCAACAAACTAGATTGAGTTAGTGCTAGGTTGGATCTACTTTTACGATATTCTTGATAAGGTTCTTTGCTGTTTGGTACCAACATGTTGAAGCTATCATTGCCACCGGCCAGGAGAATGCAGACCAATGCTTTGTACTCTCCTTCCACTTCTGTGGATTGGCTATGTAATCCTGCCAATGCATTGCTCGTGCCAAGATTAAGAAGGGAAGATAGTAAGGTGGTGGAACCAATAGCTGCGCAGGAGGCACTGCCAACAAATTGCCGTCTCGTTAGATTCGATTTGACTTTATTTGATTTATTCATGATTTCAAAGGATTTGGGCGTAAGTAATTATTGTTGAACAGTATAGTCTGGAGCAATGAAAGCTAAATACAAGGCTGCCTTGACTCTATCGCGAGGACCTGGTATTTCACGGATAGCCTGTATAATATTCTCTTTGGTGGCTTCAGAAAAAGCGCCGCCAGTGAGGATAAGATCCAGGCGATCAACCAAGGCTTTAGGATCTCTAGCCAGAGCGATTTCGGCATTCAAGTTGAGGTAAACATAGTCTTTGGGATCTAGGTCTTTTTCTTCAAAACTAGGAGCATTGTGTGAGGAGTTGCCAGCACTAGTTGCCACCTCCATGTAATATTCCTTGATGAACCAGTCATGGGCTAAGTTGATATAGTTGATAGAGGTAGCGGAGGTGTGAATTTGGAATTCTGGTGCGATTAAGCCTTGATCCGATATCGGACCATTCGGGCTGAAGTTGGGTAAGTAGAAGTTGAAAACACTCGGAGCAGCAAGAATACCCTGGCTTACCGCTTCGTCGAAGAGATAACCCCAGTTCCACATCCGTCCGGATTGATTGGTAGCATTGAAGGCTCTCATGGCTTGCGTATAGCGTAGCAGGGGTTCCTTAAGCTTTTTTGCCTTTGGTAAATCGCTGGAAGACGGGTTAAGTGCTTCAGGATCTGTAAGAATGGCTCGAATTACTGCCGACATATCTCCTCGAATCCCTTCCCCATTATCGTTGAATGTAGTAGCTACTCTTTCGATGTATGCAGGCGTAGGGTTGGATTTTACCAAGCGCTGAATCAATTGATGCCCAATAAATGGACCGACATTGGGGTGATTGAAAAGATTCTCGATCGCATCGCGAATATCTTCCAGCGTACTTTGGCCGGCAGGTATGACTTTCCCATTCAGTAGTTTCTTGGGCCCCGGTTCATGCCATTCCTCGAAGGGAATCATGGGCTTCCAGTTAATGGTAGTGGCCGGTGTCTTGTTGTATTCGCTGTTCCACTCGGTTTTCACCCAACTATAATCTTCCCATGGCCAATAATAGCCGGACGGGCCGAGTCCAGTAAATACCTTAGCAAATTCCTTGATATCGTCATTGTTATAGGTCGGGATGGCATTACCTTGGGCATCCCGTTTATGTGTCCCATCTAGGTTGAGTTCATACAAGCCTATCGAAAACAATTGCATGATTTCTCTGGCATAGTTTTCATCGGGATGAATATTCCGCTTGTGATCGGATTTAGGATTGTTGATGTGACTGAGGTAGAATCCCATCATTGGATGTAGGGAGATGGCATATAGAAGATCCTTGTAATTACCAAAAGCATGGGTATACAACAGATCATAGTAGTCTGCAAGACCTGGACCACTAAGCTGTAGGTTGGATTTTTCCGAAATAACAAAAATCTGACTGTAAGCTTGGGCTACTCGCTGTCGTACATGATCTTCCGATTTTATAATATTATGCCACCAAGCCATTTTCCAATAGAACCAATAGGGTAATACCGCCTCTCCATGGTTCACAATGAAATCCCTACCATAAAGCTTGATATATTGCGGCCAGAAGTGTTCCCATATTTCCCAGGTGGTATCTTTGAAGCCTGAGGTAGCAGGCAATTTTAATTGATCTTCTAGCCAGTTTGGGATACCCTGGCGAGCCACTTCTTTAATGGTCTTATAATCTGCACCCAAAGACGCGTAGGTTAGGAAGCGGGCGGCTTGGTATTCCCGAGCATTTTTATTGATTGTATCAATTGATCGTGTCATAGCTAAGTTTTTGCTACTACAAATATGTGCGGAAGTATGGGGGATTAATTTGACATAAGTCAAAAGATGTAGGGAGAAGTGCCACTATTTTTGTTCGAAATGGTTATCTAATGAACACAAGGACACTTATTTTTCGAGGACTATTAGTATTTGTTGGCCTGGCGGCCATCCCTCATTTATTTGCCTTCGTAAACGAGTATGGAGCAGAAGATAGTACACATTTTCTGATGAAGATACTTTCAGAGGAGACGGTAGAATATTGGTTCAACTTGGCTAATGATGGTAGCTTGTTTTACATTATTATACCCTTCTTTTTAGTGGAATTACTGCGTTACACTTTTTTACGAAGGATGAGTTGGAATCTAGTGGGAGACTCCATTGCAAATGTTGTAACCCTAATCGCATTTTTGGGGATTGAAGTGATGTTGGGACTGTTATTCCTTTACCAGTTATATTTCTGGGTATACCAAAACCTAAGTTTGCCGGCCTTGCCACTTAACCTGATTACTATCATCAGTTGTATCCTCTTGGCTGACTTTGCCTATTATTGGGATCATCGCTTAATGCATCGGATTGGAGTCGGCTGGGCCACCCACACCGTACATCATAGTTCTCCGCACTTCAATATGTCAGTAGCCTATAGATTTGGCCCACTGGATGCCATTATCCCCATCTTGTTTTCCATTCCGTTGGTGATGTTAGGGTTTAATCCCTGGCTGTTACTAGCAGCTGAGTTGTTTGTCCAAACTTATCAAGCCATTCTACATACGGAAATCATTGGCAAACTACCAAAGCCTATTGAATACATCTTTAATACACCCTCTCATCATCGGGTTCACCATGGAGTGAATCGGCAATATTGGGACAAGAACTATGCAGGAATTCTAATCATTTGGGATCGACTATTTGGGACTTTTGAAGAGGAGCGTGAGGAGGTCAGGTATGGCGTGAGTGAGCCGATTGATTCTGTCAATCCATTGGTTGTCTTTTTTCACGGATTCACTCGTCTATTTGAGAAAATGTCCCAAGCGAAAGGGCTGAAGAATAAACTGCTATACCTCATCAAGCCACCCGGTTGGCAGGCCAAGGAGTAGTTACAGATTAAACAAGGAAAGACCTGACAATGCTTTGTCAAGCCTTTCCTACTAAACAGTCGGGATTCGTATGTTGGACTAATCTTTAGAGTAGGGCAAACGCATTAAGACTTAATGCCCTTGAGGTAAGCAAAAATTCTTTATGATCGGTGCACTTTACTTGGTTTTCGCCTCAAGCCGGCGAGGCTCTTCATTTTGGCATTGCCCCAAAACTCTACCTGCGGTAGACAGGGAAGCAAAAACGCTAGAAAATGCAAACTCCTCCGTCGAACAGTGCATTTTCAGGCCACCGCCACCTGTTTTAACGTGTGCTTGGAATAGCAAAAAAAACCATGCGGTTGCCCTATTTTTAGACTACGGATAATTTAGACTGAGCCACGATGGTATTCCAGCCATGGCGGTCTTCTATGGTGCCTTGCTGTATGCCCAATAGGTTTTTCTTCAGTTGGTACATCAATGCATTTTCCTCGTGATAACAGCTAAAGAGATCACCGTCAATCGATATTTCTTTGAAGGGCGCGATACCTGCTGCTGTTCCAATACCAAAGGCCTCTACCTGTTTACCTGCTTTAAATGCTTCCCGTAGCTGTGCCACAGAAAAAGGCTGCTCTACTACTGGAATATCCAGGTCCCTAGCGATTTGAATGATCGACTTTCGAGTAATTCCATCCAATATCGTGTCAGAGGGTTCAGGCGTAATGAATTGCTCATCGATGATGAATCCAAAATTCATGGTACCGGACTCTTCGAACCATTCATGATCTTTTGAGTCCGTCCACAGTATCTGATCAAAGCCTTCTTCCTTCGCTTTGCGAAAGGGCAGGAGAGAACCTCCATAATTCCCGCCACATTTAGCGTAGCCTACTCCTCCAGGTGCTGCACGTGTATAGTGCCTTTCTACTTTGACTTTTAGTGGGTTGGAGTAATAACTTCCGGAAGGACTGGCTACCACTAGGAATAGGTATTCATTAGCCGCTTCAACTCCTAATTTGGCTTGTGATGCAATTACAAAAGGACGCAGGTAAAGCGTGCCATAGCCATAGGAAGGTACAACGTTGCGCAGGTCAGCCACTAAATCCAAAATGCCTTCATCCCAATTGGATCGAGGAATGGGAGGCATGGCCATCCTTTCGAGAGAAATATTGATACGATCAAAATTGTCCGCATGCCTGAAGACAGAGACTTGTTGCGCCTTGTTTTTAAAGGCTTTCAGCCCTTCAAATACGGTTTGACCGTAGTGGAAACACATCGCAAAAGGGCTTAAGGTGATATCAGAAAAGGTCTGGATCGTACCCTTTTGCCATTTTCCGTTTTCGAATTTCGCGAGATACATGAGGGGAGCGGGCGTACTCCCAAAACTAGGTTTTTGATTTGCCATGATCGAAGAGTTTGTAGTGCATATTTGGAGGTAGCAATTGGGGCTGCAAAGTTCAATTTTAAGGACTTCCCAGCAGCTATTTTTTTCTCCGTAGTGCTATGCAGCAAAAATGAACTTTGTAAGAACCCTAAACTCCACCTTTTCGCTTCCAAAGCCTACCTCCAGATATGCACTTAGATGTTTATCAAGTTCTGCTTCTTTGCTGTCGTCGAGACTTAAACTTGAAGATCAAGGCAAATATCTTTACTTTTGAAATAGTATAACAGATACACTTTTTGTGTTTTAATCTATAACAGATGGCTCGGTTTAAACACGAACGCTTAGCAGAGCAGTTTATTGGCTTGATAGAAAGAGGTGAGTTGAAGGCTGGACAGAAGCTGCCCAGTTTACGGATGATGAGTAAGCAGCAAGGTGTAAGTTTGATGACCGCTTATCAAGCTATCAATAGCCTGCAAGGCCTTGGCTACGTTGAATCTCGCCCGAAATCGGGCTATTACGTTCGTAGGCCAAAGCAAAAGATATCCTTTCGGCGGCAACAGAAATTGAGTCAGAAGAAGAATCCCAAAAGCATTGATGAATTAGTCCAGCTGGTGTATGGCACGAATCGTTCCACAGAATATATTTCCTTTGCTCTAAATACGCCTGATGTAGAGCTGTTACCAGCCACTAAGCTGAAACAGTCTATTCTGCATGTCAATCGAAATCGATCTCATTCTGCCCTCCAATATGGCCCCATCCAAGGTATCCGCGATTTAAGAGAGCAGATTGCTGTGCTCATGGCAAATAGTGGAATTGAGGTAGATAGTGATGAGTTGTTGATTACCGTAGGCTGCCAGGAAGCCATCAATTTGGCCATCACAGCCTGTACTGCTCTAGGGGATAAAATACTGATTGAATCACCCACTTATTTTGGGGTTTTCCAGGCTATTTCCTCTAAAGGACGTATTCCGGTAGAGGTAGAAACCGATTTTGAAACGGGAGTCGTAATGGAAAGCTTGTTCGAGGCAGTGGAAAAGCATAAGCCGGCAGCCTGTCTTTTGGTTACTAACTTTTCAAATCCTCTCGGGGCAAGTATTCCAGACTCAGATAAGGAGCGAATTGTTCGATTCATGCGGCAAAAAAAGGTGACCCTGATTGAGAATGATATTTATGGTGAGCTGTATTTTGGTGCGAAACGACCACGTAGCTGCAAATCTTTTGATCGAGATGGAAGCGTCATTTATTGCTCTTCTTTTTCGAAGTCATTAGCACCTGGTTACCGAATCGGTTGGATTGAATCCGGCCAGTTTTTTGACCAAATCTTTCAGGCCAAGATTCATCAAAGTGTGGCTACTTCAACCTTAAATCAGGAGATACTTGCCCATTTTCTTAAAAATGGACGGTATGACTTACACTTGAAGCGTTTGCGGAAACAGCTACACACGCAAAGTCTACGGTATCAGGAGCAGATCCTAGCTCATTTTCCGGAGGGAACGGTATTATCTAGGCCCAAGGGGGGCTTTGTGCTTTGGGTACAGCTTCCTCCTAGTATCAATACCTTGAAATTACTTCATCTCGCCATGCAACAGCAATTAAATTTTGCGCCTGGGCAGCTGTTTTCTTTAGAGAAAGATCTGCACAACTATCTACGGATTAGTATCGGGAAACCATATGATGAAAAAGTGGAAAAAGGGCTACAGCTACTAGGGAAGTTACTCCACTCCTCTTCAGAATGATAATTTAGTTTTTTGGACCTCGTCAGAGGGTTAAATTTTATGTTGATGCCGGGATCAGCTCAGGCTATTCTGGAACCTGACAAAATTCCCTTTGGCTTAAAATATATTTCCTAATTTAGGGGAATTGGATTTACACTTTACAACCCTAACCTATGAAGAAAGATATCACTAAAGAATATACCAATGGAGAGATAACCATTGTCTGGAAGCCTGGAATGTGTGTGCATAGCACCTTATGTTGGAAAGGGCCAGAAGGCTTGGGTGATGTTTTTGATCCTCAAAAACGCCCTTGGGTCAATGCAGAGGGGGCTACAACTGCCGAAATTGCAGCTCAAATAGATAAATGCCCGAGCGGTGCCTTAAGCTATTACTACAATGATGCTGAAAACAAGCCTGTAGAGATACAGGGAGACACAAAAGTAGAAGTTAGCCCTAATGGCCCCTTATTGATTTATGGCAACATTACCATAAAACATAAGAATGGATCAGAAGAGCAAAAACATAAAGTAACTGCCTTGTGTCGGTGTGGAGCTTCTATCAACAAACCCTTCTGCGATGGGAGCCACATCTCAGCAGGATTTCAGGATGAGTAGGGAATAAAGGAGGCAGGACTTTGGTGAATGACTCCGATAATTCATTCCCATTAACTAAAACCTGAAACCAATGAAATTTATTTGAGCGGGCAAGCAATATGAAGTCTTGCTGGCAGAGACTGCTTATTATTTAGCTTATCTTTCCAGCTCACTTTTACCTAATTCCTATGTATCGATTTCTCATTATATCTGTAGTTGCCTGCTTATTCTTTATGCTTAGTTGTGCATCAAGTGCTCCGCCAAAGGAAGAAGAAAAGGAAATTGTCTTACAAGCAAGCTCACTTGATCCCGCTGCCATCGACCAATTGATCGTTGACTTCCTAAATGATTCTACTTTGACCTACGAAGGGGCTCATCCCAATTTGGATGCTGCTTTACTAGAGTATCAGCGTATTGAAAATGCCGCGGGTCTACAAAAGATTTACAAGTATTATAAAGATATGAATGGGACCCATGAGCGCCTATTTCTCTGGGATAAGCGCAAAGAAAGCTTACTGTTTTTAGAAGAGAAACGAGTACGAAAAGCCTGTCCTGATCTGGATCGAAATTGTATGATTTGGCGGCGATGTTACTTTGAGGGTGGTGAGTTGAAAATGGTTAAAGTCTTTCAGGACACGATTCTCGACGGTACCTATCCCAGTTTTGATCATGGCGAGCCGGTGCCCATCGATGATCTATCCCCTTACACGGAATCCTTACCAGCATCTTTCCAGGAGATGAAGGCTGAAGTAGATACCGTAAAATGGAATATAGGAATACGGCTGCAAGGGGAGTACTTATATTTTGCTGATGCCTCCGGTTTTTCTGATTGTCGGGATGGGATAAACTATGATGTGGCTTCTACCTTCCTGGAACCTGCCTTTATAGAACTTAGTAGTGGAGATATGACTCCAGCGCTGACTGAAGTTATCGGTTATTATACCCCTCTACCTAATATGGAGAATATATTGCGGCCACATCTCGTCGCCTTACAACTCATCGAGATGCGACCTGGGGAGAAATGTCCTTAGCTTGAATAGATATTCAAATCCAGATACTCATTTCTGAATTTTCCTTGCGGGTCGAATGCTTGTACCATTTGCAGGAAATCCTGCATCCTAGGGTATCGCTCGTGCAAAGAAGCTCTTGGCACACTAAAAAGCTTGCCCCAATGTGGTCTTACACCAAAAGGCGCTAGCTCCGCTTCAATCATAGGAATCAGTTCCTTCACGGCCGGCCATTCTGGCTTCCAGGTAAAGTGGATGGCTAAGCTCTTTTGCTTATAGGCTGGGCTCATCCAATATTCATCGGCTGCAATGGTGCGAATTTCGGATATTAATAAATGAGGGAAGATCTTCTCTGATTGTTTTTCCAGCGCCATCATAGCCTCTAAGCCATTTTCGAAGGGCACAAAGAATTCTGATTGTAATTCATCGCCACTGCTTGGGGTAAAGCCCATTTTAAAGTGCGGTAGCCGCTCGTGCCAAGGACCAGGTTTTCCCATTTGCTCAGTGCAATGTACAGCAGATAGTCTCGTGATGGGATGTAGATCACGAGTAGCCGCCTTTGCCCCGTAAAAATCTGTACCGAGGTCTGCCAATTCGCGGTCAGTCCTCCGTTTTATCCACACTTGGCTTACTAGTTTCTTAGTCCAATCGGTAAAGAGACTAACACTATAGCCTGCGGACATGATGTCTTCAAAATTTTCTTGTAAGGATTCGAGCGGTAAATCCTGAAAAACATCTTGCCGCACATCAAATGTCTTTTCAATATCTAAAGTCAATTGCGTAACAATCCCCAATGCCCCTAGGCCGACGACTGCACCATTGAATTCCTCATCCCCTCTTTGCAGCTTAATAAGCTCCCCTTTCCCATTCACCATTTCAAGTGCTCGCACTGCACTAGGCAAATTGCCATTGTTGACGCCAGAGCCATGCGTGCCGGTGGCGCAAGCCCCCGCCACGGAAATGTGTGGAAGCGAAGCCAGGTTATGTAGCGCGAAGCCCTTTTCCTGTAAAATGGGAGCCAGCTCTCCGTATTTTGCTCCGGCTTGGACCGTGATGGATTCCTTTTCTTCATCAATGCTGATTACTTGCTTGAGGTCTTGGGTGGAGATTTGGTGCTTAGGACTATCGGCAATGTTATTGAAACAATGGCAGGTGCCCAGGGCCTTTTGCTGATCCAATTGCTTCACTAGTTCTTGCACTTCAGCAGTACTTTTGGGCCGGTGAAGCTGCTCGGCTTTGTAGGTGTAGTTTTTGGCCCAGTTGGTCCGGGCGGCTATGGTACTTGAAGGTGTTTCCATTTGTGTAGACTCATTTTTGCAGCCGGATAGCGGACTGATGATTCCTCCTAGCGCGAGGGTGGAGGACAATTCGAGGAAGGTTTTACGTTTCATGGTTTTGTTGTGTTTTGTTTGTGCCAACAGCGTACCACTAAAATAAGTCTTTAAAATTCAACAAAAGAAAAAGCCATCATCCACGAAGTGGTGATGGCTCCTAATCAATATGGAGGTTTAAGTATTAAACCATTTCTCCTCCGTTATGAATTATTTCTTATCGATGAGAGTTCGTCCGGGTTGCCCATTTTCATCTTCCGTAATACCTCTAAAACTGCAGAAGCCAATACGGGCAGGGACCGTATCGGTTAAATTAGGTGTCGAAGAGATTGTCCGGAGCCTATTTATGGAGTGTACTAGGACCTCTATTTTCAAATAATTGGGTACTGTGAAATACTGTGGAAGTGGAGTTTTTTAGGTCATTCGTAGAAAATCCTTGAGTCTACCTCTGGCGCTATGCAAATTCCAAAAGCCAAACCTGTATAGCAGCCAGATAGATTCAAACAGCTTTTTAGCGTTTTGTGTACTTGCTGCATATCTAACCTTATTTCTCTCTGTAAAATCAATTCATGAAAAACACACTCCTTCTCCTTTTGCTGATTTCTATATTAGCATCCTGTAATCAGCCCATTTACCGTTCTGTCAGGAATCCAGCACCGCCAGCGACCCAAGAAAGCTCTTTGGATAGATTGAGGCGTAAGCCGCTCGTAGCTTACAAGCCCAAAGTGGATACAAGAATTTACGAAGTTCGCGGGTACCGAGTAGCGGCTGATAGTGTACTGCAACCCTATGATAAGATCGTTCGCACCCCGCAAGGAATACTCATCGCTATTGACGGGAAATTTGGAATGATAAGCCATGACGGGGAGCGAGTCATTCCAGCGGTATTTGAAAGATTAGACAACTTTGAGGAGGCAGCTAGTTCCTTTATCTCTGCTAAAGTCGAACCGGGCCGCCACTATTTTAAGAGTACCATCTTGACGGGTAGAGGGATAGGACTTCGCAAAGCCATGGGGATTATTGATGATAATGGCCATATAATTATTCCACACCAATATTTTTCGATTAGCCACGATGGACTTGCTGGAAGTCCATATGGTGTTTATCGAGAAATTAATGATGCAGGAGAAGAGCTCAAGAAGTATGAGCCCTATGTGCCTCGAGGAAAACGCGTTAAGCGACTCAAGGATGGATATATGACCATTTTATCGGAAGAGGATGATACGCTATTAACTCCCACGAAAATGCTAATTTATTATCAGCCCGAATTTGATACCTACTATGTTATTAAGACACAAGAGGGGAAGAAGATCAACGCACTATTGGGACCTGACCTCAACAAGATCTGTGAAGGGGATTTTGGTGGCTCTGGGCACCTACGTTATATACAAACACACGCTGGAAAAACAGTCCAGGACTGGCAGACGGGCATTTTCGATCAAAAAGAACGCCGTTGGGTCATTGAGCCAAGGCCATGGTATTATGAACCTTCCTTTGGCGTATTTGGCTATTGGCTAGCCAGGCCGATTGGAGGAAAATTGGGAGGGGCGAAGGAGTTGATTAACCATAAAGGTGAGGTCACTGTATCTTTAGAAGACTATGATAATATTGTACCCTTGAATCGCGGCTTCCCCTATGTAGTGGGTAAAAAAGGGGGACGTTCGCGTTTGTTGCGCTTGGATGGAACGGAGGTATTTCCGATGGGGAAATATATTTATTCCGCTCCTGCAGGAAACTTCATTGTTAAAACGGCTATTCCACCAGATACGGTAAAATATGTCAGCAAAGCTAAGACGATGACTGAATTAGCACAAGAGCGGCTTGAGATTCATCAAGCTAATCAAGCAAAGTATCCACGGAAGGTAGGTTTTTTTCATCCTTTTACGGAGGCCTTCATTGCTCCTCGTTTTGAGGATCGATATACTATCATTGTCCCGCTGGAAGAATATGAGGTTAAAGAAGGAGGAAAGACCTATCGAGTGGTGCATGAAAAAGGCGAGTACGTGGTCAGGGAGAAGTAACTGCAATTGTATAAAATGCAAAGCGGCTTTCGAATCTATATCCGAAAGCCGCTTCCTTGTAGCGCGGGGGAGACTTGAATCTATCTGGCTAGCGCCAGCTAGACAGGCTCCCGACCTATGTAGCGCGGGGGAGACTTGAACTCCCGACCTCAGGATTATGAATCCTGCGCTCTAACCAGCTGAGCTACCGCGCCATCACAGCTTTTGAAGTTAATACACTAAACCACATCAGGTTCTGATCGTTGCATTTTCTTCAAAAGCGGTGCAAATATAGTGGATTTATTACTAAAGCAACAAGCTTATTCAAAAAAAGATTCCCGCTGATTCCAATCTTCTTCCTGTAGTTTATTGAAGAGGAGATTTAGACCGACTCTAAAATTAGCGCTATGGCTATCTTTCGGCTGGATGGCGGTAAAAATATTGTCCGTAGCAGCTACTAACTGTACCGGACCAACCTTTGCAATAGCTTGTATGCCAAAATTGTCATAACGTTGCTGACGATAAGCATAGGTGGCGCCCAGTGTCAAGATAGGGTGGAGTGTCCACTGACCATTGATCGCGAGTGCGCCATAGGTTTCTTCTCGGTAGCTTTCGGTGTAGAAGAGCGCACCTAGCCTTATTTTTTGGGTAAGGTCATATCCCAAAGTAAGATAAGTACGGAGCGGCAGTTCAGTACGGTAGCCTTGCTGTGTCTCTACCGGATTGTATATCTCACGGAGTGTATCGATAGCGTTACCCAAATCTGTTTGGCTATCCAAGATGCCTTGTGCTACATTCAAGCCTTGGTATTCAAATTGGCCTTGTAAGCTATAATTACGTACGTCCTCTTTCCAATCAATTTGCCCACCAATATCTAGTGCGCTAATTCCAATATCCAATTTGCCTAAATCTAAATGAACACCCAAGTCAAAAGCCAAGCCGTTATTATTAGAAAATAGCTGAGCGGTCTCTACCTGACCAAAACTAAAGTCAAGATCAAGTTGGTCAAAACCATCATATTGGAGCGCACCTGATGAATTCACGAGGTAATCTGCATCAAGTTGCAACTGATATACATCGTCGCTAGTAGACAAGCGTAGATCGGTGCGAGCAGTAGACACATCTGCTACCCCACTTAGGTACTTAGCCTTGGCTCCTATCGTCAATCTTGAGCCCAATTGATAAGCTAGGCCCAGACTATATTCGTGATAGGCGTTGAGCTGCAGATCTGGCCCAAAAGCTACATTTTGACCAACGAATTGGGCATTTCCCTGCCAAATCAGTTGAGGCAAGGTTTTGGGATAATTAGCAAAGGCATTGTAGCGGAGCATATGTCCTAGGCTGATTTGGAGATTACCTGTTCTAAAACCCAAGCTAATGGTTTCTAAGTCGAGGTTTTCTCGAAGGAGATTCTCTCGATCTAACAAGGTGATTCCTTGGTCTACGTCGATGATGTTTTGCCCATCTCTTTGAATGATCAGATCATTATATGTGATGTTTTCAACGTGAAGATTATTATAGATGCCAGGTAGACCCATGACAATTTTATGTTCAGGTATAAAGGCGGGGTTCGTGCGATTAGCCTGCCAGAGATTTTGGTAAAATGGGGTGCTAAGATCCTGCTGGGCCAACAAAGGCAAAACGCCAAAGCCGAGGAGGATGAATGCTAATTTATACTTTAACATGATTGGTTTTTTGTAAAACGATCAAAAGGGGTGAACTACGTCAGATCATTCTTCAATCTATTGCCGAAGAAATGGAAAGGACGGTGCGATGGGAGAGGCTTACCGCTCCACTTTCAATTTCGCACCAATGCGTAGATCTACGGTCTGGTTGCCTAATACTCGTACAGGGACTGCTCCTTCGTTCGTAGTGGAAAAGGAAGCCACGATGAGCAACTGCTTGGCGGCTTTGATCGGTTTGAAGCGTTCATCCGCAAAATCTGCGAATGCGGTGTGTGTTGTAGTTTCTGTGACGAAACCCTCTGTATCAACGGGAGCGGCCTTTGCCACGCGTTCTGGCTCGCTGAAGAGAGAATCTAGGATGATACCTTGCTCTCCTTGGAAATAGCCTTGCACATCAACTGCTAGTGGAATATCGTTATCCGTAACTAGCTTAAATTCTGCGGCAGTGACATCTCCATAACCAGAGAAATCAATGGCGAAAGTATCCTGAGCGATGAAGTTTCGGGCATTTCCGAATAGTGGAAGTTCTACCTCCACATTTACCCGATAGAAACTGCTATCGGTAATGAAGCCAGGCTCATCGGTATCACTCCCCGGACTGGTGAGAATATCTACATCATAGAACAAGGAGATTGGGCCTGCACCCAGCAGTGTATCGATATTGGAATTGTTCTTATCGAAAGTAAAGTTAGTCTCCTTGGTTTGACCAATCTCTTCTAGCGTCGGATAATTAAAGTTGATGCCTGCATCGACAAGGTCACTTTCGATGGATAGCACCTCCGCACGAACGGTAGTCACGTCGAATTGCTTCACAATGGCCTGCGTGGGGATGCCAAATGAATTTTCTACAAAGAAGTTCACCTTAGGTTCTGCAAAGTAGACTTCCCCTTGGGTCCAATTCTCGAAGAAGTCAATGTGAATCATATCTGAGCCACCAGGATACAATTGATTAGCAAAAAAGCCTTCTGCGTAGGCAAATAGAACATCTTGGAAACTGATATAAGCACTTGGCAGTAAGACAGATTCGTCAGAATCTAGACCTTTTGCAAAGTAGGTGATCTGAATGTTTCCCAATTCATCGGGGTTTACTTCATATTCGGTTATATCTGCTGCAGAAAAAAGGTTGGTGGCAAAGGGTTCGTCTCCTTCGCCTGAATACGCAGGAATTCTATTGGTAAAACTTAGTGTCTCCCCATCCTTAGTGACCTGCGGTAGGGTAATCGTTACCTCAACTTCTTCAGGATGTGGGTTCCGGAAATAATAAATGAATTGTCCTTGTTTGATATCGATCCGCTGAATTTCAAGGCCACTTTGGTCATATAGTGGTAAGGATTGATCAGGGGAGAATAAAGGGATGATGGAAAAAGCCTCTAAGGTCTCGTAAAAAGGAGCAAAGACTTCATCACTATTTTGGGAAATCACATTGCCTCTGTACAAAAAGCGAAGTGTCCCATCAGGATCAACGAAAAGCGTTGAGTTTTCTTCAAAATCTTCTAGTAACTCATCGATTGAGATTTGTGTATTGATCAATGGAATGGCATATTCTGCGCCGTATTCCACCTTGTCGATCTCATCAAAGGTTTCTAGTTGGGTACAAGCGCCTACGAGTAGGCTTACAGCGATTACTGCTTTGAGGAAATATTTTTGCATAGCCTTCATTTTTTGGGTGTCGGAGATAAGGCTAGCTATTTGGGAGTTGAACTAGGTAGTGATCTGTAAGGAATAATTACTAATGGATAATGTAAGATGAATACCGTTTAAGATCGTCTAACTTTCATTAAACATTAAACATTAAACATTAAACATTAAACATTAAACATGGCATAACCTCTACCACATCCAGTCCCAAAACGTTGCTATTTTCCGTAACCATTAACCTAAAACTAGGGGTCTTTAGTATCTGAGGGTGTAAAAAAATTCTTTGTCGATATCATAGCCGGCTAAAATTGAATACGAAGATCAGATAGCCAAGGCTGCTTACGCATTCTAACAAAGAACCAAAATAAGGTTGGGTTTTTGCGTGTTTAGAATGCAAAGGTAAGAAGAAATTGGAAAGCATGCAGGAGGGGAGTGATATTTATAGTTGTACAACTGACGAATGTAATTTTCAGGGGGATGAGCTTGCACCACTCTTTCTCAATCTTTCATCTAGCAGTTGAAACCTAGGTCAGCACATTTGCAAATGACATCTTGATATCCCGACATCATCTATCACTTTTAAAGTAAAGTCTATGAAAGCAGTAACACCATTATTGATCTCGTTTAGTTTTTTGATAGTCATTAGTAGTTGTACTACAAGTCGAATTCCTACCACCTTTAGTAATCCTACTCCTACCCCCGAACCCTTGACCAGATCTCTGTTTAATTTTGAAGGCCGCTCCATTTCGGAGGATGATATTGCTCGAATCCTAACGAGTGAAATCCAACTACCAGATACGGTGAGGTTAGCCATTCTAAATTACTCCTCGACTTCGGTCAATCGCTATTACTCTTCCTATTGGAGCAACGAGGAATTTCTTAAGCTGCAGCAGTCCTTTATCGATATCTTCAAGAACAAGCTAGAAGCCAATGGCAAAGTAAAGCGGGTCATCCTTATGCCAAAGCTTATGATCGGTAACAATCCTAACATCTTTACTTTGAGGGAATCTGCTGTGAGACTACAAGCGGATCTTTTCCTTGTTTTTTCTATCAATAGCGATATCTATTATCGGTACAAAGCCTTTAAAAAGGACGAAGCTAAAGCCTACGCTACCGCAGAAGCCTTGCTGATGGATGTTAGAACGGGAATCATCCCTTACTCAGAGATCGTCACGCACGAAAAACAAGTTACGAAAGACAATACCCTTGACCTCACAAACCAGGATACGCAGAAGAGAGCGGAAAATGGAGCCATTCAGTTGACACTTGAGGATCTAAGTACTCGCTTAAATCGATTTTTAAGCTCAGGTTTATGATACTTTTCTGCTCATATACATCAAGAATTATCTCCTAAACTAGTAGGAAACAGTCAGCGGACAATAAGGATAAGGGAGTTGTCACAGCTTTCCTGAATTTTGAAATTTACATTCGGCTCAGAAGGCCGTGGCTTAATGTGTTGATTGTGAGTGTTTTATGTTTGTCTCTATGTGCTGATTTTTTCAAGCTTGTAAAATCAATTCTTTAAAAATTCTTTCTTAAAACACATTAAGCGGGCAAGAATTGGACAAAATTAAATGTACTTTTCTGCTAAAAACTAAGACAATTATGTTGACAAATAGGCACTGACCAGAAAAAAATACTATCTTCCATAAGATCAGTGTAAACTCTATAAGCGCTTTCAGGTCCCGAAGCAGTATGAAATTCCAAGTAGTACAACTCCGTTCTGTAGTAATCTAGCATTTTTTGTAATAGACTAACCAAAAAGACTCGAACAAATAGACAGACCCTGTCAGCAACTGCTAGTTGCTGCACCTAGGAATACTTATGCGTGTCAGCAATATGCCTTGTTGCTGCACTGAAATGCTATTGCGTGTTAGCAATGTTTTCCATTGCTGCGCCGATCCTTTATACTCTTTATTGCTGAACTTAGAACATAGCTTTATGAAAAAAAGTCCATTACTTTTATTGTTTCTGGCGGTGTGCTTCACTCCCCTGCTGGCACAGCAGACGGTGAGTGGACTCGTGACCAGCAGTGATGATGGGCAGCCCCTCATAGGGGTGACCGTCACTGTAAAGGGAACGACTTCCGGAACTGTTTCTGACCTAGATGGTCGCTACAGTATTGACGTCTCATCTGACGGCATACTGGTCTTTTCTTACACTGGTTTTACCTCTCAAGAAATTACTGTTGGTAGCCAAACTTCTATCGATGTTACACTTGATCCAGGTGTAGCTTTGGGAGAGGTAGTCGTTACTGCTCTTGGGGTGGAACGAGATAAAAAGGCCCTCAGTTATTCCGTTACGGAGGTGGCTGGAGAAGGATTCCAGGAAGCTCGAGAAATCAACGTAGCGAATGCCTTGGCAGGGAAAATTGCGGGGGTGAATGTGAGTAACATCGCATCAGGACCGTAAGGATCCAGTAGGGTGGTAATCCGAGGAAATGTATCCCTTACAGGGAATAATCAACCGCTCTATGTGATAGACGGTGTTCCTATTGACAATTCTGGCTTTGGTCAGGCAGGTCTTTGGGGTGGTTCCGATGAAGGAGATGGTACTTCTAGTATCAACCCTGATGACATCGAGAACATTACCGTATTGAAGGGGGCTAATGCCGCTGCCCTGTACGGTTCGCGTGCTTCTAACGGGGTGATTTTGATCACTACCAAATCCGGTAAAGCCGGCAAAGGGATTGGTATCGAATTCAATTCCAATTTTGTTTTTGAAAACTTCTTTGACCAACTTGATTTACAACAAGAATATGGACAAGGTAGAGAAGGAAGAAAACCAGTTGATCAGGCAGATGCTTGGGATTCTGGAACCAGTTCTTGGGGGGCTCGCCTAGATGGTAGTTCTGCACCGCAATTTGATGGGGTTAGCCGGCCTTATTCTTATGCAGGTGATAATTTGGACCGTTTTTATCGTACAGGAACAACCTTCACGAATTCTTTAGGCTTTTCTGGAGGTAACGAGAATCAACGTGTTCGCTTGAATTTCTCCAATCTGGAGAACCAAAGTATTGTTCCTAATTCTGGATTTACTAGAAGAAATGTGAGTCTTTCCTATAATGGAAAATACGCAGAGCGCTTAACCATCTCTTCTAGAATTTTATATTCTAATGAGGACGCTAAGAACCGTCCGCGTATCTCTGATTCACCAGGTAATGCACCTCAAGGTTTAGTTCGCTTACCTCCTAACCTCAATGTAGATGATCTCATTGGGGATCCAAATAAGCCAGGTGCCGTGCCAGAAGGTACGACTACCTTTGATAATAAGGCAACCGGGGAGGAGATGCAGATTTCAGGAAACTTATGGAACCAGAACCCGTGGTGGGCTGCTCATCAGTATGAAAATACAGATACCAGAGACCGAATTATTACGTCCAATCTTGCCCGTTACGATATCACAGATTTCTTGTACATACAAGGACGTGTTGGTATGGACTGGTATACTCGAAGAGAAACAGATATTACCCCTTTTGGCACAGGTTACCAACGTAGAGGTAGCATGACTGAACAAGAGGAAAGAATTCGAGAAATTAACCTAGAAGGTATCTTTGGTTTTGATAATACTTATGGAGATATATCTGTCAATGCTTTCGTTGGTGCCAATAGAATGAGAAGATCATACGAAGCACTGCGCTTAAGTGGTAGTAACTTCAACATTCCATTCTTCAATACTTTTGCTAACCTTGCCAATCAGAGTCCTGGCTATGGATTTAGTGAAGAAGGGATTAACTCCGTCTTTGGGTCAGCCACAGTGGGCTATAAGAGCTTTTTATACTTAACTGCTACCGCTCGCCAGGATTGGTTCTCTACCCTGGCACCGGAAACCAATGACATTCTCTATCCGTCCATTGGGGGTAGTTTTGTCTTCACTGAATTAATGAATACTTCTACTGGCATATTGAGTTACGGTAAGCTGAGGGGTTCCTGGGCTCAGGTAGGTGGAGATACAGATCCCTATCGACTAGCCCTGACCTATGGCCTTGGCCAGGGACATCAGGGTAACCCAACGGCTTCTATTTCACAGAGTAATATTCCGAACAAATTCTTAGTACCACTGACCTCCGAGGAGTTCGAGATCGGGGTTGATCTCCGGTTCTTCAATAATCGTTTAGGCCTGGATTTTACTTACTATCAACAGAGGACCACGGATGATATCTTGAATGCCACGATTTCTACTAGTTCCGGCTTCAATGGTACCACCATTAACATCGGTGAGCTAGAGAACTCTGGTATAGAAACCTTAATCACAGGTCGGCCTATACAAAGCAGTGATTTTAGTTGGGATGTTACGCTGAACTTCTCTATTAACAACAACAAGGTAATCTCCTTATCTGAAGGTATTAATAGTATTCAGATCGGAGAGCCACGGACGCGTTTTGCCTTTATCAACCAGGTCGTGGATCAACCATTTAGTACCATCACAGGGTTCACTCAAATGATGATCAATGGGCAGCCCGTATTTGATCCGGATAGTGGCCAGCCCGTTCGTTCGGATGAGACTTCCATTATTGGAAATGGGGTTCACCGTTTCGTAGGAGGTATCACGAATGAAATTTAGCTACAAAAACTTCTACTTAGACTTTTTGATTGACTTCAAGGCAGGTGGTGAGATCTATTCTGGTACCAACGTAAGGTTTGTTGGACAAGGTCTGCATAAGATGACAACGGAGCCTACTAGTGGTTTAGGGTTTGAGTCACAAGGCCGTGAATCCTTAACGGTAACGGGTGTAGATAGAGAGGGTAATGCGATGACCAAGACGCTAGATGCCACTGAAATTCCAGGGTTCTGGGGGGCATATCAGCAATTGTCTGATCGCTTCATTTACGATGCATCTTTCATCAAATTCCGTCAATTAAGCTTGGGATACCGCATCCCTGAAGGCTTCCTAAGTAAGACGCCAATTAGGTCTGCTAATATTTCTATCGTTGCTAGAAACCTATTCTTGTTACTTACTAACCTGGATAACGTAGACCCAGAGTCTAACTATAGCAACGCCAACGCACAAGGTTTGGATTATTTCGGTGTACCGCAAACTCGGTCCTTCGGATTCAACCTTAAGGTTACTTTTTAACTAATGCGTAAACAAAAAACAATGAAGTATATCAATAAACTATTAATACTGGCTATTGTCTGTCTTGTCCCGCTAACGGGGTGCGACTCAGATGAACTGGTCGACTTGAATATTGATCCTACGGCAGCAAACGAGTTGGATTGGAAGTTCATGTTTACGCAGGGCATCGTACAAGCAGCCGAGAACCGTTACGTGAACGGTCGAGCTCATCTTGGGGTTACTTCCCACCTTATACAACACATGGCTTCTTTAGAGTCGGGTGAACGGGCAATGGGAGATAAGTATACGCAGAATGAGGATTCCAAGAATGCTTATATGTGGTTTGTATACCGCAATGCTTTGAAAACCTTAGCAGAGGTAATCCGTCAAACTGGACCAGATGGTACTAATCCCAATTGGACCAATTTGCATCATGCAGCTCAAGTCATGTACATCCTTCCGATGCATATTATGACGGATCTCTATGGGAACGTTCCTTACTCTGAAGCGAATAAAGGGGTAGATGGAATTTTCTTCCCGGCCTATGATGATCAGGAAAGCATTTACAAGGACATGTTGAACAAGCTAGATGCTGCGGCTAAAGCCCTGGGTACAGGTCCTGATGCCATTGGGGCTGCTGACTTGATCTATGGTGGAGATACTGACAAATGGAAAAAACTAGCAAACTCCTTAATGTTGCGACTAGCGATGCGAATCTCTAATGTAGATGCAGCAACTGCGCAAGAATTTGCTCAGAAGGCAATTGGAGGAGGCGTGATGACTAGCAATGATGATATGTGCTGGTTGCAAATGTCTGCTGGTCCAAGTCAATGGTTTAACCAAAACGGTATCTCTCGTGCCTTGATTCCCGATGATTGGGGGGCTAACTCCGTGATGAGTAAAACCTTGGTTGATTTCCTGAAAGAGCGCAATGATCCTCGTTTGAGTATCTACGGTGGAGGCATCGGCCCTTGGGAAGGTCCTTTCAACACTGATTTTGATGCACAGCAGGGTATGCCAAATGGATATGACTCAGAGACGATCAAGGAGTTTGAGAATACTACCGATGCCGTGGATCCATTCACAACTTACACTCGTTTGAACAAGAAATTGTTGGATGTGGATGATCCTTTTATCTTCATGACTTATGCCGAGGTTGAGTTCTTGTTAGCCGAGGCAGCTATGAAGGGCTGGCATAATGGTACTGCAGCTGATCACTACAATGCGGGGGTTAAAGCTAGCATGCAGCAGTGGGGTATTTTTGATGCTTCTTTTGAAGTCGCTGATGCTGATGTAGATACCTACTTAATGAATAACCCATTTGATGGAACCATGCAAATGGTTGCTGAACAACATTGGGCAGCTAACTTCTTACAGTGGTACGAAGCCTATAGTAACTGGCGAAGAACAGGGATACCTGCATTGACGCCAACTAACTATCCAGGTAACCTTACTGGAGGACAAATCTTCAGGAGATTACAATACTTCACCAATGAAGTGGCCAACAACCCTAATGTGAAAACTGGCGGTACTTCACCAGATGACTTTATGACTAGAGTCTGGTGGGATGTAAACTAGTAAATTTCTAAACCGATTGATATTTAGATGGATAGCGGTGCTGATTTTATCAGTGCCGCTATTTGTTTATCCTAACTGTATAATCTACTATATTAGAGCGACTCAATCTTTCGCCAAATAGTTTCGACAGAATGTTTGAAAAAAGACTATTGATACTTACTCTTCCCTTCTTCATAATGGTAATTCTATGTAGTTCTTGTAGCCAGAAAAAAACAGAACTGACTTGGAATCAATCCTTGTACAATGTAGGTGCCCAATCCTCGCCACGCACCAGCGATTTAAATCAAGATGGGATTCTGGATATTATAATCGGTGCCGGTAAGGAAGAATTAGGCCCGGTCACTAATGGAGTGATGGCTTTAGATGGGGCCACGGGACAACTTCTTTGGGAACAAGCCGCTAATGCTCATATGGTAGGATCTGCTACTTTCTATGATGTAAATGAGGATGGTGTCAACGACATTTTTATCGGAGGTCGCAACCACAATTTGAAAGCACTAAATGGAAAAACAGGGGCGGTACTTTGGGAATATGAATTACCGGATACCACGGATCCCGTCTTGCAGTTTGCACGATTTAATTTTTACAATAGCGTTTTAGTGCCAGATCTGACTGGAGATGGCCGACCAGAATTGCTCACGGTTAATGGAGGGAATTGGGATGCTTCACCCGGATCAACTGAAGACCGCTTTCCTGGCGTGCTAATGTTGCTAGATGTGAAAGATGGGACCATTATTGCCGCAGATACAATGCCTGATGGAAAGGAGTCCTACATGTCGCCACTGTATATCCCTGGTAAGGATGGGATGGAGGACCGAATTGTTTTTGGTACAGGCGGTGAAACAATCAGCGGGCAACTTTACCTGGTGAAATTATCGGCATTGGCTCAATCTGATTTATCTTCTGCACAACCCCTCTTGGAGGAAGAAGGTCATGGCTTTATTGCTCCTCCGGCATTGGTCGATTTGAACCAGGATAATGTGTTAGATATCATTGCTATCTCTCATGCTGGAACTATTTCGGCTATTGATGGGCAAAGCCAAGCCATCCTGTGGCAACAAGCTTTTCAAGGACTAGAATCCAGTAATGCGCCAGCGATAGGTAACTTTAATGAAAAAGAAGGGCTTGATGTCTTAGCCACTTTATGTGAAGGTGTTTGGCCTGCCTATAGCGTATCGATGCAGTTCGTATTAGATGGGGAAACTGGAGAAATAAATTATAGAGATACTTTAGGTTGTTATGCGCTTTCCTCCCCAGTGATTTATGATCTAGATGGTGATGGGATAGATGAGGCGATCTTCAGTACTAATCATTATGACTGCGGAATGAAATTCACCGAAGATCTGCGATCTCCTCCGGAAATTGAAAACCAAGTGGTGGCCGTAGACTTCAAACGCAATGCTTATCGACCCATTGATCGCACGGTAGGTTTCAGGAATATCTACTCCACTCCTTGGTTGGGAGATCTGGATGATGATGGATATCTAGATCTAGTCTATATTCAAAATTTTAATCCCAATGACCTCACCAAATTCCTAGGTATGAGTATGAAACGGATCAGCACTGCTGTTCGGATGAAGGAAACTCCGATCTGGGGAAGTTATATGGGCCAATCTGGTAATGGATTAGTGCCCCTGCAATAGCTTGATCTAAAACACCTCAACCCCTATCTTGTATACTCCAAATCACCGGTTTAACAAGCAAAAAACTTAGCCATGTTTATCAGAAATTGCCTCCTATTATTCTCCATATCACTCCTGCTTCATGCCTGTGCTGGAGAGCCATCTGAGGCTAGCACAAAAGATAGTTCCGAAGAGAAAGCTGAGCACACCTTCTTTGCATCCTTACCAGCAACAGAGACAGGCATTGACTTTGTCAATCAAGTGAAGGATCGCAACGATTTCAATATCCTTACCTATCGGAATTTCTACAATGGGGGAGGCGTAGCCATTGGCGACATTAACAATGATGATTTACCTGACTTATACTTCACTGCTAATCTTACGGGTAATCGGCTCTACTTGAATAAGGGCAATTTTGTTTTTGAAGATATTACCGAGCAAGCGGGGGTGGCGGGTACTAAAGCCTGGAGTACGGGTGCTACGATGGCCGATGTCAATAACGATGGCTTACTCGACATTTATGTGAGTAATTCTGGGGATATAGCTGGTGACAATAAAGAAAACGAGCTCTTTCTCAATAATGGTGATCTAACTTTCACGGAAAAAGCGGCGGAATTAGGACTAAATAACAAGGGCTATTCTACCCAAGCTTCCTTTTTCGACTATGACTTGGATGGTGATCTGGATTGCTACCTATTAAACAATAGTTTTAAAGATCCTAGTAAGATTGAACTGTATCGCAGTATGCGGGAAAAACCCGATGAGTTGGGCGGGGATAAATTGTATCGCAACGACGGTGGCACCTTCACTGATGTGACTCAGTCAGCCGGGATATTTAGTAGTGAAATTGGATTTGGTTTAGGGGCCGCAATCGGAGATATTAATCATGATTTCTATCCTGATATCTATGTGAGTAATGATTTTTGGGAGAGAGATTACCTCTACATTAACCAGGGAGATGGCACTTTTTCTGAAGAATTGATTGACCGAATTGATTTTTGTTCCATATCTAGCATGGGAGGAGATATTGCCGATCTCAATAATGACGGGCATCCAGAAATCATTTCCACAGACATGCTAGCGGCGGATAACTACCGACTAAAAGCGATGTCGGCTTTTGACCCTTACCATTTAGAGGACATCAAATACCGAGCGAATTACCACTATCAGATTGGGCAAAATTGTCTGCATCGGAATGATGGACAGGGCGATTTTCAAGAAGTAGGCATGTTATCAGGAGTAGCAGCAACAGATTGGAGTTGGGGAGCATTGGTGTTTGACTTTGAGAATGATGGCCAGAAGGATTTGTTTGTAAGTAATGGCATCCAGAAAGATTTGATGTATATGGATTTTCGAGACTTTCTAGCTAATAATGATGTGTATCGTAAAATAGCAAAGAAAGAAAGTGTTGATTTCTCTGCCTTAATTGATCAGATGCCTTCTAATCCAGTAGCCAATTATGCTTTTTCTAACCGAGGAAATCTACAGTTCGAAGACAAAGCAAAACAGTTGGGTTTAGGTCAACCCTCCTTCAGTAATGGTGCGGCTTATGCTGATCTAGATGATGATGGAGATATGGATTTGATCATTAATAATGTCAATGCGGTAGCATCCATCTACCGCAATGAAGCCGAGAAAGTAGGCCATCATTATTTGAAAGTCAAATTCAAAGGGAGTGAGAAAAACCCTTTTGGTGTTGGGGCTCAGGTAAGTATTCGCACAGCTGATGGATCGCAGCTTCACCAAAATTTCAATAGCCGAGGTTTTCAAAGTAGTGTAGAACCCGAGTTGATTTTCGGACTAGGTGAACAATCGACTATTGACCGCTTAGAGGTAATATGGCCTGATCGACAAAGTCAAGTCCTTGAAAACATAGCAGTTGATCAAACGCTCCGTCTTGATTATGCCAGTGCAACTACGGAGGCAACTGTCCCCAGTCGTCCAGCTCCCCTTTATGCTGATGTAAGCCAGCAAATTTTAAAAGGCAATACCCTGCATAAGGAAAATCGCTATAATGATTTTGACCATGAAGGCCTGCTACTAGGGATGTTATCTACCGAGAGTCCAGGCTTGATCAAAGGCGACGCCAATGGCGATGGCTTAGAGGATGTGGTCATGTTAGGTGCCAGAGGGGATGACGATAAATTGTATCTGCAGACTAGTTCGGGAGAATTTAGATTTAAATCTAATCCAGTCTTTGCCGCAAAGGATGTGAAAGACTTTGAAAGTAGTTGTGGGGCTTTCTTTGATTTTGATCAAGATGGAGATCAGGATTTAATGCTCGGGTCAGCAGGGAATGAGTACCAGTTAGGCAAGAAGTTTTTCATACTACGATATTTCCGCAATGATGGGAAAGGGAATTTCATGGTAGATAATAGCAATATCCCCCAGATCGTTGGTAATTTTTCTTGTTTGGAAGTTGCGGATATTGATCAAGATGGGGATCAGGATCTCTTCATCGGAGGACGCCTGGTACCAGGCAACTATGGTCTTCCCCCTCGTAGTTACCTGATGCTGAATGATAATGGGAGATGGCGAGATGTTGCCCCCAGCGCTGTAGCTGGTTTAGGAATGGTGACAGATGCTTGCTGGGCAGATATTGACGGGGACCAAGATCCAGATTTGGTGGCAGTTAGTGATTGGGGGGCGGTCAGTGTATTCAGAAATGAAGGTGGACAGATGCGGATCACCCCTCCTATAGAAAATAGCAAGGGTTGGTGGCGCAGTATCGAACCCGCAGATCTAGATGGAGATGGGGATATCGATTTTGTATTGGGAAATTGGGGCCTGAATACCAAGTTGAAAGCAAGTCCAAGCCGTCCGATTAGCATGTATGTAAGCGATTTCGACAAAAATAGCCGTAGCGAATTTATTATCAATTGGTTTGCTCCTCTAGACACGAAAGCCTATCCCTTCGCGACTAAAAACGATATCACGCAGCAATTACCCAATCTGCGAAGGAAAGTACTTAAATATGAAAGTTATGCGAAGGAGACTTATGAAACCCTCTTTGATGCTACTCAACAACAAGAAGCTATCCCTTATGAAGTAACCAATTTACAGACTTCTGTCCTTTGGAATAATGGTGGGTCTTTCTCCTTGCAAGCTTTGCCTTTAGAGGCGCAATTAGCGCCTATTTTTGCAATCGTTGTTGATGATTTCAATGGAGACCAACAGCCAGATATCTGGCTAGGAGGAAACTTTTATTCCCTAAAACCTCAAGTAGGGCGGCATGATGCTAGTCGAGGGGTGTTGTTATTGGGGAAAGGTGATCAGCGTTTTGAACCGTTGGGATATCGTGAATCTGGTATCAGAGTGGATGGAGAGGTTAGGGATGCAAAAATCTTGAAAGTGGGAGGGGAGAAGGTTTTGTTGGTGGCTAGAAACAATGAAACCTTGCAGGCCTTCAAGCGACAATAGAGTAATTACTCACCGGGGGAAAGCTCTCCCGGTGAGTAATCCCTTCGGATCACTTCGTCCATCGCTTATCCCAGCTGAATTGTAAAACCGGCCCATTGTTTGAACCTACTAAAACGGCTGTTTTATTGATACGGGCCAAGCTCTTTACATCATAGGGCGCGAAAAAGCCACTTTCTGTTTTAGACAGGGGGGCAAAAGATCCTTTCCCGTCCCCTAGTAACACTAATCCAATCCCTGCATCATTTCTAGGTGTTTCCACTTCCGCAGTATAAAGGTTACCTGCTACTAGTATATCTAGGTTTCCATCTTGGTTAAAGTCTTCAATCAGCATATCATTGATAGAAGACCATTGAGCTTCCATGGGGAGTTGATGGTTCACAAAACCCTTGTTTCCTTGGTTTTCCAGGTAGACACTGGCAAAAGTGTTGGCTTTTAAGTGTAAGGCCTTACTTAAGTTGTCATCCTCATATACGGTGGTGATGTTTGCGGAGGCAAATAGATCGTACGTTTCAAACTTTTTCTTGATTTCAGGGACTTGTTCTGCGGAGCAGGCACGTCCTCTCAGTGGGAACTGTTCCCCAAAGTTGTAGTAGGCTAAAACGATATCCTTACTACCGTTGTGGTCAAAATCATAATAATACACCTCAAATGGTTCCGTTTCACTAGCCTGGTATTTGTAATTGAGACCAAGGTTACCTGCAATTAGGTCCATATCCCCATCTTTATCCATGTCTGCCGCCTCAATACTGAACCACCAACCGGTTGTTTCCGCTAGGCCATAGGTAGCTGTTTTATCCTGGAAAGCTTGGCCGTCATAAGCTAAGACCTTGATAGCCGTCCACTCCCCTAGCAGTACCATCTCCTTGCGACTATCGCCATTAAGATCAGCCCAGATAGCGTCATTGATCATTCCGATACCTTGTAAGGTAGGGGCGAGATCTGTGGCATCAATAAATCGACCTCCTTCATTTTTTAACAATTGACTAGAAGCTGCCTCCGGGTAAGCCCAGGGAATATGGCGTCCAGTAACCAGTAGATCGAGATCACCATCCTGATCAAAATCTTCAGGCAACACCTTGGAACCACTGTAACGAGTTTTGGGGAGGGCATCTTGAGCTTTTTGGAATTGCCCAGTACCATCATTGAGGTATAATCTATCTTGGTATTGGGCAGCTTCTTCGGCATACTCATTCCCACCGCTGACGACATAAAGGTCCAAGTCGCCATCACCATCTGCATCAAAAAAGGCCGTTCCCGTATCTTCCGAAAGCTTATCCATTTCAAAAGCTGACACCGAACTCAATTGGAATCCTTCATCGGCTTGCTGTAGCCAAAGCTGCCCCACTTTTCCTGCGGCACCACCCAGGTAGAAATCTTCTCGCCCATCCTGATTCACATCTCCAACAGCTAAGCTGGGGCCAAATTGAGACATTTTATGGGGAAGAAGCACCTGTTTTTTAAAATCATCAAAGTCATTTTCTTCATGTAGGCACTCAAGCTGGATATCCGCGGTGGAATTATGGAATAAACGGGTAGGATTTGACGTCACCTTTCCTTTTCTGGCCTTATTGTAGGGGACCAACAGGGTTTGGTCAGGCTTTGGGCGGTTAATTTTCGTCACCTTCCCGTCGGGCCATTCTACTTCTAGTCTTTGGATCTGCCTATTAACACCTAGTCCAAAATGTGCGATCTCTTCGCTACAAGAGTAAATACCTCTGGCATTGCTCAATTCAAAAAATTGCAATCCTTGATCAGTATATAGTCTAATTTTGCTCCCGAGCTTGACTACCGGTGCATCGGCATTATCCAGCTGGACGCGCAGGAAATGATGTTGATTAATGGCTTGGCTATTGTTTTGGTAGATAAAAGCCGCTTCATTTACGTTGTTTAGGATCAAGTCAAGATCTCCATCCTGATCGAGATCGGCGTAGGCCGCTCCGTTGGAGAAGGTCTTCTGGTCTAATCCCCAATCCGTCATTTTCTTTTCAAACCTTAGGTTCCCCTTATTCTGGAAAACATAGTTCTGGAGTTTTTCAGAAGGGACCAAGCCAAGTACTTTATTAATATCTACCAAATCCCAAATCGAAATACCTTGAGGATTTGGGTTTTTCTTGAGATAGGCGGCGACAGTAGACTCAATGGCTTTGGCTACTTTTTTTGTCGCATCACTATTGCGGATATCCCTCAATAGTCCATTGGTGACATATATGTCTTTCCAACCATCATTGTCAAGATCAGCAAATAGATTGGTCCAACTCCAATCCGTGGTTGCTACCTGACTGAGTTGAGCAATATCACTAAAGGCAAGGTCTCCATTGTTCACTTGTAAGGTGTTGAACATATACTGGTAATGACCTCCTTCTTCTACGACCTTCCAAAACTTGTCAGGGTTCATTCCACTCATGTTGGCCTTGAGTCGGTAGTTGTCTTCTGCTACCATATCGACGACCATCAGGTCTAGGAGCCCATCATTATTCATGTCCCCAGCATCTACCCCCATACTGAAATAGGACATGTGCTGTAGTGCATCATCAGCCGCATTTTTGAAAGTACCGTCCCCATTATTGATGTACATGAAATCTGGTGCCCAAAAGTCATTAGCAACGTAGAGGTCCGTCCATCCATCTCCATTCAGGTCACTGGCACTGACACCATTTGGGAAGCCAGCTTTCAGAAGCCCCGCCTTTTCCGTTACGACCACGAACCGCTGCCCCTCATTGCTAAGTAACCTAGGGCTGTACTCTTCCAATAATAATTCTTTGTTGTAAAAGGGGGAATAATCACCTGGATTAGGAGGCTGGTTAAGTAGGAAAAGATCGAGGTCTCCGTCCTTATCATAATCCAAAAAAGTGGCACCACGGGTACGCTCACTATTATCTACACCATATTGTGCAGCTTCCTCGGTAAATGTATTGTTACCTTGGTTGATATAAAGTTTGTTTCTCCGTAGCTCCGGTTGGTCATCGTACAATTCTCTACAGACATAAATATCCAGTAATCCATCACCATTTACATCCCCGAAAATCACGCCAGATGACCAGCCCCCATTATCCTTGATTCCCGCTTTTTTACTGATATCTTCAAACTGCATTCCTCCCTTGTTGAGGTAGAGTTTATCCGCTACTTGATTCCCTGCAAAGTACAAATCGGGCAAGCCATCATTATTGATATCCCCTACCCCGACTCCTGCACCGCCATAGAAATTGGAGTAGATCATGATGTTATGCTCCTTCGTGTCCTCTAGTTTATTGTTGAACTTTATACCTGTATCCTTGGCAGAAAGTAGGGTGAAGAGTTTTCCTGGAGGAGCTTGCTCCAAAGTCCCAGTAAAACTGACCATTAGCATGATGGTAGATAGAAGCCCCACCTTTAAGCTGTTGTTCCACTTCATAGGTTTATTCTTTGTGAAAGATCCCATCGTAATAGCTACCCTGATAGGCACCCCAGATGATCTTTTTATACAGAGGTAATGTCGTCTTGATTCGATGAATTTTGATTCCATCAAAAGTATAGGTATGTCGATTGTTGGTGCCGTGGCAGTAAATAATATCAAGATTGTTGTCCGCATCAAGATCACCAATCCAAGGGGTTGAAGAAAGGTTGTTCCCTTCAAATTTATCGCCGATCTGTAACACGTCCTCGGTCTTGAAGTCAATGATGACCAGCATATTGTAGAAGAATTTCTGGAATACATTCTTAATTTCCTGGAAGTTGACACTCATCAGGATTTCATCTTGTCCGTCATTGTTCCAATCTAATACTACCGGCGTTGTGTTTTGGTAAAAGCCTAAGGAGTCTGAAAATTCAACTTGCCCTGTCTTTCCATTCACCATGATCTGGGCACTCCAATCCAACTTGGGCCAAACACCTTGTGCATAAGACACAAAGAAGTCGGGTGTAGCATCTGGGGTGAAATAGCCGATAGCCATCGAACTATAACTTTCAGAATTGGGACGTACTACTTCCCATAGCTTTTTATACTGCTTACCATCAAAGGCAACTAAGCGGCCATTCACTGCATTAACAACAATATCATCGATGCCATCTCCGGTGATATCTACTTTCCCTGCTGGACCAATGTAGCCCTTATCTTTACTGCTCTCCAGTATTTTGGCAGCGGTGAGATCGCCCTTCATCACGGCTGACAATCTCCCCACGTAGAGATTTCCACCAATCGTTTCTCCACCTGTCCCAAATACAATGTCATAGTCTCGCCCTTTTTTTCTTGGACTAATGGTGATCGACATATAGGTTTCCTTACCATCGGGCATGGGAGCCCTTGCCAGCAGTTGCCCATCCTTTCCACTCACGACGACCAAGTAGCCTGGAGGACGATCCGGATCGTAAGGTTCGGCCATCACATCTCCTCCATTAGAGATAAGAATATCATCTACCCCATCTTTATTTTGATCGTTGATGAATTGTGGATTGTAAAAATTGAACCAATGTTCTTGGTTATCCTTATCGGCATGTACTTTAGGATTAAATCGCCAAAGTACCTCCCCTTTAGCTCCATCTATAGCTATCAGTTCCGCAGACCTACCTCCAATAACGGGATCTAGGACGCCATCAGCATTGATGTCCTTTAATGCAGCAGATCCAAAAATCTGATCTTTCGCTTCCACCTTCCAGAGCAGGGCTCCTGTTTTTCCATCTAGGGCAATTACTGCTGAATCGCAGGCTTGAAATTCTTCGCGGCCGGCACCAAGAATAATATCTAAAACCTTATCCTGATTTAGATCTGCTACTCGAGGAGAGGAAAAAGAGCCTACCGTACCCATTTTGGCGGTCCAACTTCCCTGGCACAAAGTGAAGGAAGTAGCACTTACTGAGAACCCCAATATGAGTAGAAAAGAGAGGTAGAAAAAGTCGGTTTTTATCGTTCTGTAACAGGAGAAAACCATCCGCTTTCGTTCAGTGGATTTAATATCAAAAGGTACTACTTTTTTCTGAGAAAAGAGCGGTGTAGAATAGCCTAAATGCGGGCAGCTGACAGAAATCTAAGTGGAAAAAATAGGGAGGCGAAATCTTTAGAATCAATTAACTTGATCCAGGCAAAAAACAATGAATTTTCGCACGTACAACTGCGTATGTTTCGTAGCTTCAAACATGCCCATATGACCTACCTTTTCCAGAATATGAATAGACGAGATGGAGGGCAAATGGGTTTGCTCCATACTTTTCTCTTCTGGAATGGCATTGTCCTTTTTTCCTACGATAAAGAGAACGGGGCAAGCCATTTTTGCCAGAACTTGGGAACGGTCAGGACGATTTTTCATCGCTTGCAATCCCGCAATAATGCCATTTGAGTCATATTTAGAGGCCCTGAAGGTGAGTTTTTCAATCAAAAAGGCATTGCTATTCACAAAATCAGGCGCGAAAAGGGCGGGAATTAACTGCTTGACATAGAGGGCTGAGCCTTGTCGCTTGATAAAACCAATTCCTTTTTCCCTACTCTCTTTCTTTTCATCACTATCCGCATACGGTTGCGAATGAAACATCCCCATGCCTATCAACATTTCGGGGTACTTCTCTGCAAAGGCTAAGCTTACATAGCCACCCATGGAGTGGCCTATCATAATGACTTTATCTTGTTTCAATTCCTTCAAGACAGCGTGAACAGCATCGGCCATATCGGCTATGGTTACATCTGGCCAAACGGCAGAACTTCCAAAGCCAGGGAGGTCAATAGTTATCACTTTGTATTTCTCCTCCACTAGGTCAATGCTAAATTCCTCCCACACACGACTATCCTCACAAAACCCGTGAATAAGCACTACGGAAGGTCCTTTACCTACCGTGTCGTAAGCAATAGCTGTGTCTTGGAAAGTAACCTTTTTCATAAATCTCTGAAGTTGTGTCGCTCGAAAAAGCCATCGTATTGAGGAGCTAAAATACTCCAATCATAATGACCTACAAAATTAGGATAAGATTTATCCGCCCTGATTTCTTGGATAGATTGTATGGCAGCGCGTAGTTTCTCGATTAATCCTTCCGTGTTTTGGTAAAGATGCTCCTTGTGTCTAGCGGCGGGGATGTGTTCTGGATAGGCTAATCGATCCGGCAGAATGGGGTAGCAACCGCAGTAGATAGCTTCCACAATGCTTCCTCCGAAAAAATCCTGACGATTCGTGACGGGTAAAATATCTGCTACCTTGAGCCACTGCCCATAGGCCTGCTTGTCTTCAGCAAAACCGAAATGTAGAATTCTATCTTTGAGCTTGAGTTTTGCTTCGGCGAAAATAGGCGGCATCTTATGATAATCCCTCCCCAATACTATTAACTTGAAGTTTAATCCCTCTTCTGCCAATTGATACAAGACCTTAAAAAAAAGATCGGGATCTTTGTCGTATTCCCAACGATGGTTCCAGAGAAGTACAGCCTCCTTAGGTTTGGGCTGTTCAGAGATTGAATCAAATTGATTTAAATTGAGTCCAAGCGGTAGAATTTCACTTTTTTCCCGCAACAATTCAGTATTTTGCAGCTCGCGATGATCTGGAAATTGCTTTAGAAAACCAGGAAGTGCTGAAAGGAAGGCTTCCCGGTGAAAACTGGAATTAAAGCAAATTCGATCAGCAGCAAGCGCGCTGATGTAATTGATGAATCCGTATTGATTGTTTCGACCTAAAGAAACGTCTTTGTCAGTTGGAGACCAGGGGTAAGTAATCTGGTTTTCATGAAAATAAAGGACAACTGGAATTTGATGCGTGCGCTTTCGAGTTAGCGCCAGAAATGTAGTCAGATCTAGCATGTCTGAGGCGATGATCAAATCGGGCTTCAACGAGCTGTCGAGGAATTGCTTAGCAAGACTCACTGCTCCTCCATACATGCGCCATTTCCAATGCCGACCCTGCAATCCCAGCATCGTGATAGCATGTTTACTTTGTTGTTGATAATCTTCCGCCCATTGGCGATGGCTACCACCCATAAAAGGTTCCAACAGAAGTATTTTCATGCTTTAGAATTTGGATGATGGTAATAAAGTCCTTTTTGGATAACTTCAAAGGAAAATTGCTATCTTTCAAAAATAGGAAAGCATATTTATTAAAATTGGATGCCGAGTATATCCCAAATTAAAAACTATTGGCGAACAGAGAAGAACTGGAGAGGGAGCTGAATCTAAAGCAGCTCCAAATCAACAGCTTATTGAACATTACACAAGCCATCAATGACAATGTCTCTGTGGACGGGCTTTTCAATATGTATAAGTCTTTTCTCAGTTGGGAGATTGGTGTCAAGAAGATGGCCCTATACGTGCTTAGAGATGGAGAATGGTACTGTGCCTCTTCCATTGGAATAAAAGCTGACCTATTACGGATTGATATTTCTGAAAAGTTGCCTTCCTACACACGGCTAAAAAATGTAGAAGAAGAGGATCATGAACTGATCCGTGAATTTGATGTGGTCATTCCAGTACGTCATAAGAATGAGGCTATCTCCTATGTGTTTATTGGTGGATTTTCTGAGGAAGAGGACATGTACAGTAAAGTACAGTTCATTACCACTATTACCAATGTGATTGCGGTGGCCATCGAGAATAAGCGTTTGTTTAAGCGCCAATTGGAGCAAGAACGACTCAAGCGCGAGATGGAATTGGCCAGTGAAATGCAACGAATGCTCATTCCGAAAAACCTGCCTAGTAAGGATTGTTATGAGCTGGCCAGTATCTATAAGCCACATTTGGGAGTCGGAGGGGATTACTTTGATTTCATTGAATTTGCGGATGGTAAAATCGTTTTTTGTGTCGGTGATATTTCCGGGAAAGGAGTCGCTGCGGCCTTGCTGATGGCTAATTTTCAAGCCAATTTTCATACCCTGATTAATAAGCGTACTGAGCTAGACGAATTCATTCGAGATCTTAATACCTCCGTGCACCTGATCACACAAGGGGAGCGATTCATTACCTTCTTTATCGCAGAATACGATATCAATACTCGTCAACTTAATTATGTAAACGCAGGCCACAATCCACCAGTCTTAGTGGCCAATGGCGATATGCATTTGCTGAAAGAGGGTTGTACCATATTAGGTTCTTTCCTTGAGCTGCCGTCCTTTAAAGTAGGTAGCTTGAAAGTGGAGGAAGAGGCTGTAATTCTTTCCTTTACAGATGGTTTGAGTGATATTAAGAACCATCAAGATGAATTCTTGAGCGATGAGATAATCTATGATTTTGTGCAGCAGCACTATCGTTTATCTGCCTCTGCCTTTAACCAAAAATTGCTGGAAGTGATTGAAAAATTCAAGGGGGAGGAAACCTATCCTGATGATTTTACGGTCTTGACCTGTAAGATATTTCTGCCTCCGGTGCCTTGTTAATTAGAGAACAGAAAATTAGATCGCGTTGCCTATCAGAGGTCAGATCTTCAGTAGGATATGCCTGTTGGGGTCGATAGTTTTTGGTCCATGGTCAATAGGTTACCTGTCTTACTCATCGCGAATGGGCGTAAATTTAGACAGAAGACTAAGATAGGTTGTAACATTCAATCCCTCGTTTGGCAATCTCTTCCGTTTAATAACGTTTTCCGCCACCTTGTAGGTTGGGTTTATTCCTCAAATTTCAAACTATCGACTATCGACCAAACTCAGTCATGATAACGGATATTGGCTTCCTTTTACCTCTGAGTTCTTCTCACTACCCTCTTACTTCTCCTACCTATCTATTTAATATTCTTCTGACGCGCCGCGTTCACAAAAAGGCAATTGCCGATACCCTCGTATCCTGCAAATAGTGCAGCTCCATCATGCTTGACTAGCTCATCTCTAAAACCGATGATAGAGAGGTCGGCATCCTTTGATTTTTCCTTGATGATGGTGTGAATGTCAATGGCTTGCTTGCGAGGTATGGTCTCGATATTATTGATGGAAATTGGTAGTTGTCCAGCTTCTACCAGGCTATGAAGTTTTTCACGCTCTTCATTACAGCTCTCCTCAGGGTACACCGCAAAGATCTTGATTTGTCCTCCTTTCCATTCTTTATGACCTAAAATAATATAGGCTAAGAGGATCATCAAACTTGCATTTTCATAGTCATTGGAGGTGATCCAGATATGGATACTTTTCTTTAGCCCATACCCTCGCTCGGAGCTACCCAGGATGATCACGTCAAAATTGACAGATTTCACCAATTTGAAATTATCGACGATATCTTTCAAATTCGTGGGCTGTTGCTTCGAGAATTCCAAGAGCAGCAGGTTGTTCTCCGTACCAGAGATTCCGGGGAGCTGAATGACTTGGGCAATTGCCGAGGTATAAGATGGACTGATCAAGGTGTCAATGTAAATATTACTCTTGCTGGTCTCGGCCATACGGATCAGCCGCTCCTTGGCAGCTCTTGCTTCCTGGTCGGTGCTCTTGGACAGATAACCTGTGATCTTATGGATGTAAGTACCAAAGCCATATTTCTGGGAAATCCACCGTAGAATATCAAAGGCAGCTAGGCGATCAAAGGAGGACTCCGAAATGCAAATGGCAGAAGGCCTCCAACTGGCGATTTGTTCTTTTTCAGCCTTCTGTAGGAAAACTTGTAGCTGCCGACTAAACTGGAAAATTACGCCTTGAAAAATGACGGCCATATTTTTCTTGTCCGGATTATAATAACTCACCATAGCGTAGATCCCGGTCATCAGTAGCAACGCTAAGACGGCATACCCTGGGTTCATGACGAAAATTAACCCAAAACAGGCTACGGCCCCGAATAGCGAAATATACCAGCGCGATCGGAAAGTTGGGCGATAAGAAGGATCAGCTGCAAAGTGCTGCAAAAAGGAAATCAAACATAGAGAACCATAGGTCACCATAAAGAAGATCGAAATAATCTCCGCTACAAAGTCCAGTCCTCCCATCAATACAAATACGAAGGCGATAGCAATAACTACAATGGTGGCATTATAAGGCTCATCCTTTTTCCCTCTACCTCTTGATAGCCAGAAGTTGATCTGTGAAGAAGGTAATAATCGATCTCGAGCAATAGCTTGCAGGGTTCGAGGAGCTACCAGAATGGAACCAATCGCCGAAGAAATGGTGGCAGCTGCTAACCCAACTGGGATCAGCCACCAGCCCTGCCAAGCAATGCTGGCCATCACCAGAGCGTCCGTATCAGCTAAGTCTGCAGGACTCGCTGATACCGCCAATTTGTAAGCGATAAATACATAGACGACCATGCCAGATAGAGTCCCTGCTAGCGTTCCTAATGGTATGGAACGGCTTGGGTTTCTTAAGTCACCAGAGAGTCCGACACCTGCGGTCATTCCGGTAAAAGCCGGGAAAATGATCGCAAAAACGGTAAAGAACCCAATGGGTAGAAGCGGTTTGTTAGAGCCGCTATTATTTTGATCATCAATAGCAATGGTGGTATCCTCCGCTAAGCTGTTATCGATAGATTCTTCGAATACTTCCACGTTGTAGACCGTAGCAAATGGATCTAGCTCGTTGCTTTTACTATATTCTGTTTGGCCAATAAAAAATGCAGCCAAGGAGAGGAACAAAGTGGCCACCACCACATAGAGTGCCTTCACGCCCAGGTCGGCCCCTTTAACCAGAACAATTACGGTCAAAACAAACAGGGCAGGAATACTTACCGTCTGTTTTTTATCCACTAACCAAGCGAGGATGGGATGTAAATCATAGTGTAGCTTGACGTATTCAAATGCACTGCTAAAGGCTTCCGCAAAAGCGATGATATAAAAAGCTACGCTGATGGCCTGCGAAAAGAACAAAGCAATCCCAATGGAAGAGCCAATCACCAGCCCGAAAGAACGAGAGATGATATAGTACTCCCCTCCTCCTTCTACTTTCTGATTGGTGGCAATTTCGGCGATGGCCATGGCAGTCGGTATCGTAACAGCGTGCCCGATCAAAATGATGGCTAAAGTGCCCACTAGACCTACAGAACCAACAGCAAAGCCAAAGCGAAGGAACATTACAGCGCCAAGTATGGTTGATATTGCTGTGAAGAATACTGGGGCAGTTCCGAATTTTTCCAATTTACTCATGAAGTGTTCCGCTTGCGGTGATGTGGAAGTAAACGTAATAACAACGGTTTGGATTCATCAACTAAAGCGCCTCAAGGTATAAAAGTTTTGGTACGCCATGCAAATAATATAGAGGAATGGATACGCTTTAATCTATAAAAGTGATATGTATTTCAAGGGTGAATCCCTATTTTTGCGCTCGTCTTGCCAAAAGGAGTATAAAATACCCACTCCTAAGCGCATCACGAGTAGAATAAAATTGAATAAAATGTATCGATCACACACCTGTGGAGAGTTGCGGATGCAACACGTAGGACAAGAAATTACGATTAGTGGCTGGGTTCAAGCCAGTCGTGACTTTGGCGGAATGACATTTATCGATCTTCGAGATCGTTATGGTATTACGCAGTTGGTTTTCGATATGGAGGATGATGACGCCCTATGTACACAGGCTCGGAAATTGGGTCGCGAATTTGTGGTTAGAGTGAAAGGTTTGGTGAGAGAGCGAACCAATAAAAATCCCAATCGTGCAACTGGTGATATTGAGATTGAGGTAAAGGAAATGGATGTTTTGAATGCGTCGAAAGTTCCTCCTTTTACCATTGAAGAAGATACGGATGGAGGGGATGACCTTCGTATGAAATATCGATATCTTGATTTGAGAAGAGGCCCTGTCCAAGCAAACATAATCTTCCGTAGCAAACTTGCCCTAGCTACCAGAAGTTACCTGGGAGGACAAGGCTTTATCGAGGTTGAGACGCCGTTCTTAATCAAGAGTACCCCGGAAGGCGCACGTGACTTTGTCGTGCCAAGCCGGATGAATGGTGGTCAGTTTTATGCCTTGCCGCAATCTCCTCAGACCTTTAAGCAGTTGCTCATGGTGTCTGGCTTTGACAAGTATTTCCAAATCGTGAAATGCTTTAGAGATGAAGACTTGCGAGCAGACCGCCAGCCAGAATTTACGCAGATTGACTGTGAAATGTCTTTCGTAACTCAGGAGCAGATCTTGCAGACTTTTGAAGGATTGACAAAGAATCTATTCAAAGAGACCATCGGAGTAGAATTACCTGATTTTCCTCGTATGAACTATGACGAGGCGATGCGCAGATTTGGATCTGATAAGCCAGATATGCGTTTCGGGATGGAGTTTGTGGAGTTGAATGATGTAGCACAAGGCAAAAACTTTGTCGTATTTGATAAGGCTGAGTTGGTGGTGGGTATCTGTGCCGAAGGACAAGCCGGTATGACGCGTAAGCAAGTGGATGGATTGACGGATTGGGTGAAGCGCCCACAGATCGGAGCCAAAGGTCTAGTTTATATCAAGTTCAATGAAGATGGAAGTCTAAAGTCTTCCATCGGTAAATTCTTCTCAGAAGATGAATTGAGAGCATGGGGAGAGCGCTTTGGTGCTAAGCCTGGAGATATGGTATTTATCTTGGCTGGGGAGACGGATAAAACCCGCAAGCAATTGAACGAATTGCGCCTGGAGTTAGGCCGTAGACTAGGGTTGATGAAAGAAGGGGACTTCAAGCCTTTATGGGTTGTGGACTTCCCGCTCTTGGAATGGGATGAGGATAGCAATCGCTTCCACGCCATGCACCACCCTTTCACCTCTCCAAAGAAAGAAGATGTGGAACGCATGCTTACCGGAGATCATGAGACTATGAAGAGTCTGCGGGCTGATGCCTATGACTTGGTGATTAACGGTTCTGAAATTGGCGGGGGTTCCATTAGAATCCACGATCGGGCATTACAAGCACGTAACTTCAAGCTACTCGGCTTCACGCCAGAAGAAGCAGAAGAGCAATTTGGCTTCCTAATGGGAGCTTTTGAATACGGTGCGCCTCCACACGGTGGTATTGCCTTCGGTTTTGACCGCTTATGCGCCGTTATGAATGGCCAAGCGAGTATTCGCGATTTCATTGCCTTCCCTAAGAACAACCAAGGGCGGGACATGATGATCGATGCACCAGCCGCAGTCGACGGAGCACAGTTAGAAGAATTGCAGATCAAATTAGATTTGAAAGAATCATAAGTTCGCGGTTATTAGACCGCTGCGCTGTCAGACAGTTAGAAGCGAGAAGTCAGATCTATTGGCTTCTCGCTTCTTATTTCTGGCCTCTTGCTCTGCATGTTCAGCCCCTCTTCCTCCTAACCTCTATTTGTCATCCTCTAACTCTCCTTATCCGTAATCAATTGCTTTACTCTTTGTCGATGATTTCTCCCAATGGTCAGCATTGTACCATTTTGCATTTTAATCTGATTCCCTTCCAGGTAATCGATGTAGTGTCTATTCACAATGGTCGACTTGTGAATCCGGAAAAAGGTGGGACTAGGTAAGATATCTTCAAAGCTTTGTAGTGTTTTAGGGGTCAAATGAAAGCCATGCTTTTGCCATACTTTGACGTAGTTGCCATGACTTTCCAGGTAGTAGATATCCTCTATTTGAATTTGGATGAAGCGCTTGTCTGATTTGATGAAGAGTTGTTGGGGGCTGGAGGCATCCCTGGCTATTGTTGTCTCTGCCTGGTTCGCTTTTAATTGCTGCTGATCAAAAGCTCGTCTTACGGCTTTCAAAAATCGATCGAACCGATAGGGCTTTAGTAGGTAATCAATCACCTCTAGGTCAAAACTTTCCAAAGCATACTTCTCGTAGGCGGAAGTAATAATGACCATAGGCTTGTCGTCCAACAACCTAAGGAATTCTAGCCCTTTTAGTTTTGGCATTTGTATATCTAAGAAAATGAGATCGACGGATTGATGCCGGAGAAATTCCAAGGCCTCTAGCGCCAGAAAAGACTGGCCAATGATCTCAAGACCGGGCACATCCTTTGTGAAGCGTATGATGACATCATGAGCGAGCGGTTCATCATCCACGATCAAAGCCTTGAGTGTTAGGGGTTCCATACTTCTAAATTTGCGGTGAACACGCCCTCTCCTTCCTGAACGGAAAAGTGGTGTTGATAGGGAAATAGAAGACTCAATCTCCGTTGTAGATTCTCTAAACCAATCCCTGCTTCATTGTCTGGGTTAGGTTCAAAGGAATTGCTGCAATTGAAGGAAAGGGATTTTGAATCACTCCTTAAATCAATGCTCAGGAAGCATTTCTCTTCCGCTGGTTCGATGCCATGCTTAAAGGCATTTTCAATCAATATGATCAATAAAAGTGGAGGCAATAAAAAAGAGGGATCTTCAACAGATTTGTTGAATTGTAACTCAAAGTCTTTATGCAAGCGAATTTGCTGTAGATGTAGATAGTCTTCGATATAATTTATCTCCTCCGATAGGGGCACCTCTTTCTCTTTCCCCTTATAGATGACGTAGCGCATGAGCTCAGATAATTGTACGATGACTTCTGGGGTTTGATCGGACTTAGCCAAGCTTAAGGAGTACAGATTGTGCAAAGTGTTGAAGAAAAAGTGTGGGTTGATCTGCTGCTTCAAGAGAAGCAATTCACTTTCAATGTGCTGTTTTTCCAGTTTCGTGATTTCGCTATTCTGTTTAAACCATTGAAAGGCTACGATCAGTGGTAAACTGGTAATTAAGACAATGCCAGGGAGAAGGGCATTGAGCTCAGTGAATACGACGAGGGTTTGACTTGGCATCAAACTCTTGGCATCACGAACGAGCGGAAGACTCACCAATATTTGTGAAAGGATGGGAAAAAATAAAGCAATCCCTCCTGCTACCCCGATCGCATAAAGAAGGATACCTCTTCTTTTAAGAATTTCAGGAATTAGGAATCGACTATTTAATAAATAGAAAAAATACAGCGACAGATAGATCAGAGAAAACTGTAGCGCATAGGCTAGGAAACGGAAAAAGTGCCTAAATACCAAAGCCAGATCTACACTAGGCATAATCAATTCTTGCCGATCAAAAATTTCCTGATTGCTAACAATCATCATGCTAAACAAAAGCGAAAAGAAAGTGATCCCAATTAGAATCGTCCCATCGATTCCCCATTTCTCTAACCAGTTAATGATCGCTCCCTTTTGGGTGGCTAAGGCATTGATCAAAAGACCAAGATCAAGGGCTGGTAACAGCACAGCCAACATGACAAAGTAGTCGGCCATGCCAAAGAGCGAGACATGAAATTGCCAACGTAATTGAGATAAGGAAGCAATGATGATTGGTATGACAAGAAAAACACCTGTCCACAATAACCAGAAGGCCCAAATAGAGAGGCGAACCTTTAACCATTCTCTCCAATAAGTAAAGGCCAAAAGGGGCGCATTCAGACCTGCCAATACGGTCAGGCAAGACAAATAGTGCTGCCAACTATGTGGCGTAAGATTAGTGGCTCGTTCTGCACTCAAAACCAAGAAAAGGGCTAGATACACCCAAAGGTTATTGTTCAACCAAGCAAACCGAGTCCATTTTAGATGCCCATTCATACCTTACAAAGAAGCAGAAAATGCAGCTTTCCAACAAGTTTTAAGGATCAAGCGCAAGATTTCGATGATATAGTGCATCATTCATGACTGGGGTTGCAGCCTGCACTTGATCATCGATTTGTTGCGGAACGACACTTTTCTTTGCTTTCCGTGGTCTACAGGCCGTATTTCGTAGCAAAAGAAATCACAAGACATGCTACCTACGAATCACCTCCAAGTAGAAAACCTATCAAAAACGTATCGTCGGGGCGTCAAGGCCCTCCATGATCTAAGCTTTGAAGCTCACAACGGGATCTTTGGGCTACTAGGACCCAATGGAGCAGGAAAATCTACCCTGATGCGCACCATTGCTGGTCTTCAGGAAGCGGATGCGGGCACGATTCATTTTAATGGAGTGGATATCCTTGCCCAGCCACAATTCATCCGCAACCAATTGGGATACCTCCCACAGGATTTTGGGGTCTATCCGGGGATGTCTACTTGGCAACTTATGGACCACCTAGCTATTCTGAAAGGTATTCATCAAAGTGTCGAACGCAAAAACCAGATCGAGCAGCTATTAGGTCACACCAATTTATGGGCGTATCGCAAAAAAGCGGTGAGTACCTTTTCTGGTGGGATGAGACAACGGTTCGGCGTAGCCCAAGCTTTATTGGGTAACCCACAGTTGGTCATTGTAGATGAACCTACGGCAGGACTTGACCCCGAAGAGCGGAATCGATTTTTGGATTTGCTTAGCGAATTGGGAGAAGAAAAGATCGTGATTTTATCTACCCATATCGTGGAAGATGTGAGAGACCTTTGCCAGCAAGTCGCCATTATTCACAAGGGTAGCTTGGTAGAGCAGGGGCGACCAGATGATCTAATAGAGCGAATCAGAGGTAAGGTTTGGCGCAAGATATTGGATAAAGCCTTGGATTTTGATGTATCATCTGACCAGTACTTACTGTCTAGTAGATTATTCGCGGGACGACGACGGGTTCATGTATTAGCCGATCGATGGCCAGGAGAGAACTTTGAATCAATTGAACCTGGTTTGGAAGATGTCTACTTCTCCACCTTTCAACAAGCTCCCATTCACGCCTAAGTACATTCTCAACACCTCATTCTTAATTCAACATTAAACATTCTCCATTACAAATGTTTTCCCGACTACTTCTCTTCGAATGGCGTTTTCATAGCCGACACATTTCCTTCCTAGTATTTGCCCTGGCATTCCTCGCCTTTGGTTTTGCCTTGTCAGGCAATGCTTTTGGCGAGCCCAATCTTTACTACAACTCTACCTACAACTTACATAAGATCGTGGGTTTATTCTCCTTGGTGGCCATCTTCTTCATTATGATACAAACCAGTAGGGTTGTATTGCGTGATCAGACCCATCGGATGGCGCCTTTGATCTTCACCACGCCGGTGCTAAAGCGGACCTATCTGACGACGCGCTTTTTCGGTTTATTCTTTAGCGGCTTGGTCCTCTTTGCCTTTGCCATTCTAGGACTCTGGATGGGAGCTTTGATCAGAAGCGGCAGTGAAGATCAGATTGGATCACTCAGTGCCATCAATTATCTATGGCCCTATTTGGTTTTGGGTTTACCCAATATCTTTTTGGCTTCTGCTCTCCTCTTTCTGATTGCAAGCTTGACAAGAAGTACATTGTTGACCTATGTAGGAGGAATTTTACTCTACTGTCTCTATTGGTTTGGAGCCATTTACTTCAACTCCCCAATGATTGCAGGTTCAACGCCAGCCACGCCAGAGGGGATGGCATTGGCAGCTCTAATCGATCCCTTTGGTCTCTCTGCTTTTTTTGAGCAAACTCAGTTTTGGGAGGTTGTGGAGAAGAATGAAGCATTGATCCGTATGCGGGGCTTGTTTTTGCTGAATCGCCTGATCTGGATCTTGGCAGGTGGAATAGTTTTGCTACTTACTTACCGATTGTTTTCGTTTAGAAAGGAAGGGAGGAGGGCGAAAGCCGGGGGAGATGCAATACCAGTTCACCAAGAGGAAGGGCTAGTCTCTTATCGCCAACCCCTCCTTTCAATTACCCAACAAACTAGTTGGCCAGTCCTAAAAAGCAGCCTTAGACTAGAATGGAAACTACTTTGGGGAGGTTGGCCAATTCGACTTGCCATGCTCCTTTGGGTTGGTGTAATCTTGTCTGAAATCCTAAGCCGAATTTATGGTGGTAGCGAATATGGGAGTACCCTTTACCCTACTACAGATTTAATGATTTGGTTGATCGAGGAGCCCTATCAATTATTTAGCCGAATACTCGTGATATTCTTTGCGGGAGAGATCATGGCGAGAGAGCGATTGATTCGATGGAAGGACATGGTAGATAGCACGCCTATCCAGGATTGGGTCTCCTATCTCTCCAAGTTGCTGGCGTTGATCACTTTACCCATGATTATGCTACTCAGCGCATTTTTAGTGGCGGTGCTATGTCAACTCATCAAAGGTTTTTATGCGTTTGAATTGGCCCAATACCTTATGCAGTTTTATTTGTTGGGGCTACCCTTGGTGTTCTTTTCGGTCCTGATTCTGTTTATTCAAAGCTTAGTATCCAATAAATATGTCGGGATGTTTATTGGTCTTGCGCTTACGATCGTGTTTCTAACAGGTTTGAGTGCTCGCTTCGGTTTAGCGCATCCTATGACCCGACTTGGCGTTTTTCCTGAAGTTTTGTACAACAATATGAATGGCATAGATCGGCAGCTTGGCGCCTTTCATTGGTTCGCCCTCTATTGGACTAGTTTGATGGCCTTGTTCATCTACTTTAGCTGGAAAGGCTGGAAGCGTGGGCAGCGAAATTCCTTCATCCAGCAAGTGCGTACCAATTTTCGCCAACCGTATTCTAGTAGTTGGAGGACGACCACTCTGTTAACCCTCTTATTTCTAAGTCTATGCGGAGGATTATATTACCAAATGAACGTGCTCAACACCCGTACAAGCCGAGAGGCCTCTCTTGATCGGAGAGCCGCTTATGAATTGAAATATAAACCGATGGATGAATGGCCTGATTTGCGAGTGGCAGCCATGAAGTCGAAGGTAGATATTTATCCAAAGCAAGGTAGCTTCAAAATCGAACATAAGTTTGCCTTGACCAATCGGGGAGATGCCCCCATTCTTAAGCAATGGTTTACTGCTCCCCGCTGGTTGGAAGTAGAAAGACTGGAAATCGACCAGGCTGAACTGATAGATTACGATCCCTTGCATCGGGTGTATCAATTTATCCTAAATCAGCCAGTTCAGCCTGGTGATACGATCAATATGACCTATAATATCAAGTATCAACCCAGGGGCGTAAGATTTGCGCGTTCCATACGGGAACGCTCTGTGGTTGAAAATGGAACGAATATCATGAGTATTGGGATTGTCCCTAGATTTGGATATCAATCAGATATAGAAATTCGGGATAATGAGGAGCGTCTGAAGAGAGGGTTGCCTCCTCTGGAGATCATCGAAGCAAGTGATATGCATGCAGGAATGGCAGATGAAGATCGCGCAACCTATAATAAGTTTGACTTTGAAACAATCATTTCGACCGATAGCCCACAAAAGGCAGTTGCACCAGGAAACCTAATAGACAGTTGGGAAGAAGATAGTCGAGCATATTTTCATTACAAAAGTCAAGCGCCGATCAATCATTTCTACAGTTATATTTCGGCTAATTATCAGCTTCTCCAGCGTCAAGTAGATAGTGTAATGCTTTCTGTGTTTTATGATGAGGGGCAAGCCTATAATGTGGATCTGATTGTAGAGGTGATGGAACAAACATTGGCCTATTGCCAGGATGCATTTGGGGCCTACAAGATGGATGAGTTGCGGCTACTAGAAATCCCTGGCCATTGGCCTATGGGCGGATATGCTGCGCCCGGAATTATTGGTTTGGTGGAAGATCGAGCTTTTCTTACCGATTTGAGGGATACCACTGCTTTTGATGTAGTGACTAAGCGAGTCGCTCATGAGGTCGCTCATCAATGGTTTGGTCATCAGCTCACGCCATACACAGGGGCAGGCGGTAGCTTCCTAGTAGAATCTACCGCTAAATACCTGGAGTGTGTTATTCAAGAGCAACGGCAAGGGAAGCACCAACTTAGGACTTTAGTCAAGGAAGAAATGAGTCGATATTTCCGAGAGCGAAACCGGGCCATCGTCCCGGAACCCCCCTTGAACTTGGTCGATGGGCAGGGCTATCTATCCTATTCTAAGGGAGGGGTAGTAATGAATGCGATTCGAGATCTATTAGGCGAAGAGGTATTGAATGAGGCCTTACGCTACCTCTTCGATCATCACGCCTTCCCTAAGCCTAAGGCGAGCATGGCGGATTTTGAAGCTCAACTCTTGGAACGTGCTACACCGGCGCAACAAGAACAGCTGAAGGACTGGCTTGCTCGCATTACAATCTATGATACGAAGATCTTGTCTTCTTCCTTTACCGAGTTAAGTAGTGGAGGGTATGAAGTGTTGCTAGAGGTGGAAGCACACAAAAGTGAGGTAAAAAATGGGGTTTTGGAAGAGGTGCCTATGCAGGAAATGGTCAACATAGGATTATTCCAGCAGCATCCTGATAACCTAGTACGCTTTTCCAAGGAGGATCACTACGCGAAATATCTGATCAAAAGCGGTGTGCAGGAGATCCGTTGCCAAGTGGATCATTTACCTAAATATGTTTCATTGGATCCTTATTTACATCTGCTGGATAAAAATATCTACGATAATACGATGCCTTTGAAGAAATAATGAGCCAAGGCTCTTTTGGGGAAGAACTACAGGCGTGGCAATGGATTTATATTTCGTACTTCACAGCCTACGGTTTATACACAAATCATGGGTCCTTAATTAAATCCTGAAGGGTACAAAAATCTTTGAAGCGTTTCAACCCTCGATCCATGGTAATTGGTCCT
>JABSSL010000140.1 GCA_013214355.1 Saprospiraceae bacterium
GTATAGTCCATTGAATGTAGGCGGTGATGATAGTTCAGATAGTGATGCGGATCCAGCGATGGATGGCATGACCGAGACTACTACTTTGGAAAGTGGAGATAACGATGATACGCTTGATGCAGGTATCTACGAACCAGCGAGCTTGGGTGACTACGTTTGGGAAGACCTCAACGCGAATGGTATCCAGGATGATGGTGATACTGGGGTAGAAGGAGTAACCGTGAATTTGAAAGATGAAGCGGGCGAGGTCATTCAGACTACCACTACGGATGCAGATGGTGCTTACGAGTTTACAGACTTAGACCCAGGTACCTACAGTGTACAATTCGAATTACCGAGTGGTTTTACCTTCAGTCCAATTGATCAAGGAGGGGATGATGCAACAGATAGTGATGCCAACCCAACTATGGATGGCATGACGGCTACCACTACTTTAGAAAGTGGGGATAATGATCCAACGCTTGATGCGGGTATTTACCAAACCACTAGTCTAGGTGATTACGTCTGGAATGACCTTAATTTCAATGGCATTCAAGATGATGGAGATACCGGAGTTGGTGGGGTTACCGTAAATCTGAAGGATGAAAGTGGCAATGTGATCGAAACGACTACTACAGCTGATGATGGTTCCTATAGTTTCGATGATCTGATACCAGGTACCTATAGTGTACAATTTGTTCTACCGGAAGGATTTGTCTTTAGCCCTGTTAATGCAGGTGATGATGATTCCATAGATAGCGATGCTGACCCAGCAATGGATGGCATGACTGCTACTACGACTTTGGAGAGTGGTGATAGTGATCCAACTTTGGATGCTGGTATCAATAAGCAAATTGATCTGCAGTTGATCAAGTCCGTGAGCAATGCTACACCAAACGTAGGTGACGTTATCACATTTACTATCGACGTAGAGAATCTTGGACCTAACAATGCAACGGGTGTCGCTGTTGAGGATGTTGTTCCAAATGGTTATTCCAACATTGACAATATTAGCGATGGCGGAACAGCAGATGGAAATACTATCACTTGGGATGGACTTACAATCGCTAATGGTTCAACGATCAGCTTGACCTTCGATGTAACCGTTAATGAACCTGGTGATGACATTGATTACGTCAATATCGCCGAAGTTACTGCAGCCGATCAAATCGATTCTGATAGTGAACCAGGCAATGGTGCAGATACCGACGGAGACGGAGATATTGGACCATTGGATAATGATGGTTCTCAGGATAACGATGACGAAGATGACGGTGATGACGCCAGAATCGCGCCACAACAGATCGATCTACAATTAGTCAAATCTGTTAGCGATGCGGCTCCAAATGTGGGAGATATTATCACCTTCAGCATAGCGGTAGAAAACTTAGGTCCTGATGATGCCACCGGTGTAGGTGTTGAAGATATCGTACCAAATGGCTACAGTTCCATTGGTAATATCTCGAATAGTGGAACCATAGACGGGAATACCGTGACTTGGGGAGGCCTTGCCATTGAAGCCGGAGCAAGTATTACGCTGACCTTCGACGCTATGGTGAACGAGCCGGGTGAAGGAGTAGACTACGTTAACCTTGCAGAAGTAAGTGAAGCGGACCAGGATGATATAGATAGTACGCCCGGTAATGGAGCCGATACTGATGAAGATGGAGACATTGGACCATTAGATGATGATGGCTCGCAAGATAGCGATGATGAGGATGATGGAGATGATGCCCGAATCACTCCACAACAGATCGACCTAGAGTTGATTAAGACCGTAAGTGATGCCACGCCAAATGTGGGTGATGTGATCACCTTTACGATCCAAGTTGATAATCTAGGCCCAGATGATGCGACTAATGTAGCTATCGAAGATGTGGTGCCAAATGGCTATTCCGCTATCAGTAATATCAGTAATGGGGGACAACTGGATGGAAACATTATCACCTGGAGTGGTTTCACCATTGCCGATGGCGGTAGTATAAGCTTAAGCTTTGATGCAATCGTAAATGAACCCGGTGACGGCATTAGCTACTTTAACGTAGCTCAGGTGACCGACGCAGATCAAGATGATGTAGATAGTACTCCAGATAATGACGATGGTGATCAAAGTGAAGATGATGAGGATAATGCGGAAGTTGGGCCACAGCAGATTGACTTGGAATTGACGAAGACCGTTAGCGATGCCACTCCAAATGTAGGAGATGTAGTGACCTTCACCATTCAGGTGGACAACCTAGGTCCCGATGCGGCTACTAATGTTGCTGTTGAGGATGTGGTGCCAAATGGCTACTCCAACATTACAAATATCAGCAATGACGGAGTTCTGGCGGATAATGTAATTACCTGGTCAGGTCTGAATATTGCCAACGACGGCAGCATCACCTTGACATTTGATGCAGTAGTCAATGAGCCAGCTGAAGACATTAGCTACTTCAATGTGGCTCAAGTTACAGCTGCGGATCAAGATGATGTGGATAGTACACCAAACAACGATGATGGTGACCAAAGCGAAGATGATGAAGACAATGCTGAGGTTGGACCACAGCAAATTGATCTAGAACTTACGAAGACCGTAAATGATGAAACACCAAATGTTGGTGACGTAGTGACTTTCACTATTCAAGTTGACAATTTGGGGCCAGACGATGCAACTAATGTAGCGATCGAAGATGTAGTTCCGAACGGTTACTCTAGCATCACTAATATCTCTGACGGTGGCAGCCTAGATGGCAATACGATCACCTGGAGTGGTCTCAGTATAGCGGTGGATGGTAGCATTAGTTTGACCTTTGAGGCTACGGTTAATGAACCTGCAGCAGGTATTAGCTACTTCAATGTAGCTCAGGTAACCGCTGCGGATCAAGATGATGTAGATAGCACGCCAGACAATGATGATGGTGATCAAAGTGAGGATGATGAAGACAATGCTGAGGTCGGCCCACAGCAGATCGATCTAGAATTGACCAAATCAGTAAGTGACGAAACACCAAACGTTGGAGATGAAGTTACCTTCACTATCGATGTGCAGAACTTAGGTCCAAATGCGGCTACTAATGTGGCAATTGAGGATATAATTCCGAATGGTTACAGCAATATTAGTAATATTAGCGATGGTGGTAACCTAGCTGATAATACCATTACTTGGTCTGGTTTCGATATTGGAGTAGGAGAGAGTATTAGCCTAACTTTCACAGCGGAGGTGAATGAACCTGCCGAGGATATTGACTACTTAAACGTAGCTCAGGTAACCGAAGCGGACCAGGATGATGTAGATAGTACGCCCGATAATGATGATGGTGATCAAAGTGAAGACGATGAAGACAATGCGGGTGTTGATCCAGTTCAAATTGATTTGGAACTAGATAAGTCTGTAGATAACCGAAATCCGCTGGTGGGAAGTACCGTGGTGTTCACGATTGACCTTGTCAACCAAGGACCTGACGAAGCTACTGGTATAACGGTATTTGATCCAATTCCTAGTGGCTACTCTGACGCTCAGTTAGTGAGCTTCGACGGAACAGCTTTCATTACCCCTTCTGGTCGTAGTCTAGTTTGGAGAATACCATCCTTGGCGGCAGGAGAGTCCGTTTCTGTCAGCTTCAGCGCAACTGTAAATGCTGTTGGAAACTACACCAACCTTGCTCAGGTAACTCGTGTCAATGAAGACGATGTAGATTCCACACCGGATAATGGAGTAGATACGGATAACGATGGTGAGGTAGATGATGATGATGGGGATGAAGATGATGGTGATGGGGTGGAAGTAGATCCAATTCCTGTGATCGATTTGGAGCTTGACAAGTCCATCAACAATGCTACACCTGATGTAGGTAGCAATGTAATCTTTACCATTAGTGTGATCAACCAAGGGCCTAGTGATGGTACTGGAATAGTAGTGACGGACAAATTGCCTTCTGGCTACAGCTTCGTGACCAGTAGTACTGGATCTGACTACAATGCGAGTACGGGAGATTGGGACTTAGGTGATCTAGCGGTTGGCGAGACGAAGACATTAGAGATAGTGGCTACTGTACTCGCTAGTGGTAACTACCAGAACTTGGCAGAGGTAACTGATGCCAACGAAGAGGATATAGACTCAACACCAGATAATGGTGTAGATACAGACAATGACGGTGATGTAGAAGATGATGACGGTGATGAAGATGATGGTGATGGAGTAGAAGTAGATCCGAATCCAATCGCAGACTTGGCCCTTGATAAGAGTGTTAATGTCGAATTTGCGGATGGAGGGGATATCATCGAATTCACAGTGGCCTTGACCAACCAGGGCCCAAGTACGGGTACAGGTATTGTGGTAGGAGACCAACTTGAATCTGGGTTTACTTTCCAAAGTGCCACTGCTACGCAAGGATCCTATGATGAAACCACTGGAGAGTGGACGGTAGGTACCCTGGTAACAGGACAGACTGAGTTCTTATATATTACCGTACAAGTAAACAATCAAGGAGAATACTTCAACCTGGCAGAAGTGATAGCAGCGAATGAAGATGATGTAGATTCCACGCCAGATAATGGAGTAGATACTGATAATGATGGAGAGTTTGAAGATGATTTTGGTGATGAAGACGATGGAGATGGCGTCGTAGTTGATGTAGATTGTGATCTAACGGGTGAAATCGTAGCCGTCCGCTGTGACGACAACGGTACACCATTTGATCCAACGGACGATATCTTCTATGCGGATCTAAGCATTACTGGATTCGGAGTAGGAACTAGTATAGGCTGGATGGCCACTGTAGCAGGAGAGGTTGTAGGAAGTGGAGATTACAGTGGAGGTATTACTACGGTAGGACCATTCGCAATCAGTGAAGGAGATGTTTTGATCTACGCGATTGATGCTGATGACTCGGGTTGCCGAGCAATTCTAAGAGCGGACGCACCAGAACCTTGTTCATTACTACCATGTGATCTTGAAGCAGAGCTAACATCTGTAGATTGTGACGATAACGGAACTGCTTCTGACCCATCGGATGATGTGTACTACGTGTCCTTTAACGTTATAGGCAGTAACAATGAGTCTTGGAGTGCCACGGTTGATGGTGAGATCGTGTTAAGCAATGAGCACTACAACCAGAACGTGACCTTAGGACCATTTGCGATCAGCGAAGGACCAATTGAACTAGTTGTTTCTGACGATGATGTGCCAGATTGTGGAGCAAGCTTTACCGTTACTCCTCCGGCGGCATGTTCTGAAGAATGTCAGGTTTCTGTTAGTCTGATCAACGAGCCAGAATGTGATGATAATGGTACACCTGGTGATCCATCGGATGATACCTTCTCGTTTAGCCTATTTATCCAAGGTAACAATACTAGTGCTAGCACTTGGACTAATAACTTTGGAGAGACTGGCAACTTTGGTGAGTTAGTGACTTATGGACCTTACCTAATTTCTGACGGACCGGTATCATTTACTTTTGCAGATGAAGGTAACAACCTGTGTAGAGAGTCAATTACCGTTGATCCACCAAGTACTTGTTCCGATCAGTGTGATCTTACCTTGAATCTTGGCAATGTGCTTTGCGATGACAATGGAACACCAGCCAATCCAAATGATGATGTGTATACCTTCACGCTTGAAGTGAATGGCTTGAATGCCGGAAATAATGGATGGGCCGCTGTCATCAATAATTCAGTAGTAGAAGCGGGTGAGTATGGTGAGACGGTAACCTTCGGTCCTTATAACATTGTGAATGGTCCAATCCAGGTGAATGTCCACGACGTTGATGATGCAAGCTGTAGCAAGTCTGTAATTGTTACTCCACCTTCGTCTTGTTCTGAGGCGTGTAGTGTGGTAGTTTCTCAGGCAGAAGCCCCAGTTTGTAATGACAATGGAACGGCTGGTGATCCTAATGATGATCTTTTCTTCGTGAAACTTGAAATCAATGGTACAAATGGTAGCAATTCTTGGAACGCTTACGTGGATGGACAGCTTATAGAATCTGGATCCTATGGTACTACTCGCGAATTTGGACCATTTAGTATTGCTGATGGCCCGATCACAATCCAAGTAGAAGATGCAGTTGATGGAGAATGTGCGGATGAAATCACCATAATTCCTCCAACCAGCTGTTCTGAAGAGTGTAGTATTACAGCAAACTTGTTGAATACCATCTGTGATGATAAAGGAACACCATATGATCCTAGTGATGACACCTACCTGGCTATAGTACAGGTAACCGGTAATAACACAGGTGCAAATTGGAGTTCACCAGAGTTGTTCCCGCAGTTTGCTTCCTATGGTGCCACAGTAATTCTGGGACCATATAGCATCAGCGGAGGTAACCGAGTAGTTGACTTCTATGATCTTGGTGACCCAAGTTGTACAACTAGCTTGTTCATAGAAGCTCCTGATCATTGCTCTGATGCATGTCTAATTGATGCAGTCGTGATGGATGTGGTGTGCCAAGACCAGGGTACAGCTGATCCATCAGACGATACTTTCACCTTCGAGCTAACGGTTAGTGGGCAATTCAATTTTGGAACAGGCTGGAGAACCGTTGGTACCGATCCAGTAGTGAATGGACAGTACGGTGAATCTTACACTTTCGGACCTTACTTGATTAGTGAAGGTGCGGTGGAGTTGAAAATCGCCGACGCTCAGGATATTACCTGTTCTGTGGAAATAGACGTTGCACCACCTGCAACTTGCTCTAGCCCAGACTGTGAGGTAGTAACCAATGTGCTCGATGTGATTTGCGATGACGCGGGTACGCCAACTGATCCATCTGATGATACCTACACGGTTGAAATGAGTATTGATGTGGTCAATAGTTCTACTGCAGCTGCTTGGACAGCCTCTACAGGAGATGGAGCATTCTTAGGTACAGGGCTATTTGGCTCCACAGCGTCCTTTGGACCATTTGCCATCGCTGATGGTGCGGTAGAGATTGTAGTAGCTGACCTTGCGGATGCTAGTTGTAGCACATCAAATACAATTGAAGCTCCCGCCACCTGCTCTGAAGGCTGTGAGATTATAGCCACTGCTTCAAATGTAGAATGTGATGATTTGAATACTGCTGACGCATCGGATGATACTTATGGATTTGATCTTCTCGTCACCGGAACCAATGTCTCTGGATCCGGATGGATGGCTAGCAGTAATGGAGTAAATCTAGCCGTTGGAACTTATGGACAAATTACTCGAATAGAGGGACTACTAATCACAGATGGTGATGTGACGCTTACCATCACGGATCTAGACGATCAAGATTGTGGTTCTGCTACGATTACCGTTGAAGCTCCCGAAGCTTGTTCTGAGACAGATTGTACTATCGGAGCGATTACAATCGTCGATGGCCCAGTTTGTGATAGTGATAACACTTACAGCTTTACCGTACTTGTAGAAGGTGATGGTGACGGATGGGTGAGCCAGGATGGTTCAATTTCCGGCGCCTTTAATGAACCTGTGGTCGTTTCTGGTCAGCCAGCTGATGGTGAAATCCAGAAATTCATAATCGACCAAGTAGGCGTGGAGGGTTGTACTGAAGAGTTTGAAGTACAAGCACCGACTGCTGGCCAATGTTCCCTTTGTGATCTCACTGCCAATATCACAGACATTATCTGCGATGACAATGGTACGATGGATCCAACTGATGATACCTTCACTTTCGCATTGACGGTCACAGATGGAGAATTAGAGAATACGGGATGGACGTCAACAGATAACGAAGGATTCACTGGTACCTTTGCGGAACCCAAAGTATTTGGTCCTTTCAGTATTCAAGACGGCAATATCAACTTTATCTTGGCTAGTGACTTGAATCCGAATTGCGAACTCGCGGTCTTTATTCCAGTTCCAACGACCTGCTCTGCAGTGTGCGAAATCACACCGGAAATTGCAGAGGTAATCTGTAATGATGCGGGCACACCAGATACGTCTGAGGATGACATGTTCATCGTAAATGTGAGTGTAACGGGCAACGAAATGGCCAGTATGGGTTGGATGGCTGAAAGCCTCGATGGCCAGTCTCTAGGAGCTGGAGCCTATGGCACTGTGGGTATGTTTGGACCATTCAATACGGTAGATGGTGAGGTAAGTATTGTCTTTGTAGACATGATGACGGGAGACTGTCGAGATACCTTAACTATTGATCCTGCACAGTACTGTTCAGCGATGATCGTAGAATGTCCGGAAAGCAATTACTATTGCCCAATCTTGGAAGAGAATACCTACATGATTCCTACGGATCCATACGATTGTGTGGCCACGGCAGAATTGCCGCTTCCGGTAGTTACCTTGGAGGGTTGTGATGAAGGCTACCAAGTGCTTACAGAATTGATCGATGAAGCTGGAAATGTGATTGCCACTATCCAGAATGGTGAGGATCGAGTGGTACCAGGTCTGGCCATCGGTAACTATACGCTTCGATACCTTGTGGTGGATAATTGCGACGCTGCCGAGAAAGAGTTAGAATGTCTGCTACAGGTATTAGATAAGGAGTACCCAACTGCGATTTGCGTGGGTGATATCAATGTATCCATTGGTAGCCAGGGTGGTGCTAGACTGCTAGCAACTCAAATTGATTTCGGTAGCTACGATAATTGTGGTATAGCTTCTATTGAAGTGAGACGTAAATCCATGACTGATCCAGCTAGCTGCGAAACACTGGACGAACCAGTGATGTCAGACTGGGGCGAATACGTTGAATTCACTTGTTGTGATGCCAATACCTACGTTACGGTAGAGTTACTAGTGACCGACGTAAGTGGCAATCAGAATACTTGCTGGTTGGATGTATTGGTAGAGGACAAGATCAAGCCAGTGGTCTTCGGACTAGAGGACATGGCAGTAGATTGCGACGAATTACCAAGCGACTTCGATCCTCAAGACTCAACACATCTGGTGACTCTGTTTGGAGAAGCCCGTGTATTTGATAACTGTGAGGCACAGGTGATCGAAATGGATCCAATTCTCGATATCAGTGATTGTGGTAGCGGTACGATTACTCGCCGCTTCAAGGCAATTGATCAGGTCGGCAATGAATCCATTGAAGTCTTTACTCAGGTGATAAGCTTATCCTACAGCTTGAACTATGAAATCGAGTTCCCAGAGGATGTCGAAACAGATTGCATGTTCAATGCAAAAGGTCTAGAATTGAATAAACTAGGCTGTGATTCCTTGACAGTGACTTACGTCGATGAATTCCTTCCACTAGAAGGAGGTGAATGTGCAAACATAGAACGTACGTATACTGTAATTAATCACTGTGAGTGGGATGGACAGACGGATCCTGTAATCATCAGTAGAGATGAGGACTGTGATAACCTAGAAGGCAATGAAGGTGTGTTTGTCATCGTGAGAGCGGATGGAGCATTCATAGATAGAGACAACGATGAAACCAATACTCTACCATTGGCCGGTACTAAAGGGGACAACTGTGATAATACAACCAACCCAGAAGGCTACTGGAGAGCAGTAGTTTCAACCGGATCTTGGCAGTATACGCAACGAATTAAAGTCTTTGATACAACGGCACCGGTTATAGAGTTTACTGAGCCAGATCCAGTATGTACAGAAGAGCTAGATTGTGAGCCAGTAGTAAGCTATCCATTTACCGTAACGGAAAGTTGCTTGACAGACCAGTTACAGTTTACGCTTGAATTGGATGCCTTTGCGGATGGAACTATCGATGCAGATCTCAGTGATCAAAACTTGATTTCTGGAACTTATCCTGATTACGTAATTACAGGTTCATTCCCTGTAGGTAATCACCAGTTTGAGTTGACCGTCCAAGATCTTTGTGGAAACGTTTCAAACGTGAGTATGCCATTCTCTGTGGTAGACTGCTACGTACCTGATCCAAACTGTTTCGATGGATTTGAAGCAGTGCTTGAAGCCCTCGATAATCCAACGGATGTAGATGGTGATGGTATCGTTGATGAGGCAGCAGTAACCGTCTTTGCTGCTGAACTGGCTTCTTGCAATGTTGAAGATTGTTCCGCTCCGCTTCGATTCTCTGTGAATAGAGTAGGAGAGGTGGCCAATGTAGATCAAACGACCTTGACGCTCACTTGCGAAGATCGCTATCGCATCACCGTGGAGGTCTACGTTTGGGATAGTGCATTCAATCCTTATGCGGTTCAACCAGATGGAACGGTAGGTGGCCCGAATTACAAATACTGTACAGCAGAAGTAATTCTCCGCGATCCAAATGAAGTATGTAATGATTGTGAAGATGATCTACTGCTAGAAGGTAATGTGATGACGGAAGGTGAACAGACGGTGGAAGAGGTATCCATCATTTTGGAAGGCCCTATTCCGGCAAATACCAGTACCGTTTCTGATGGTAACTTCGAATTCATTGGTATGGAAGCAAATGGTACTTACACGCTTCGTCCATTCAAAGATGGAGATGACCGTAACGGTATCACTACGCTTGATGTACTATTGATCCAAGCTCACTTACTGGGGGCCAATACCTTGGATACACCTTATAAGTTGATTGCGGCAGATGTCAATAATTCAGGAACGATTACGGCAGCCGATGTTCTTGAACTACGAGCCTTACTGCTAGAAGAGACGAATGCTTTCGCTTCCAATACTAGCTGGAGATTTGTAGATAGCCAGTTTGAATTCCCACAAGCTACGAATCCATGGGCTACTGAATTCCCTGAATTCATTACTACGATGGATCTGACTAGCTGTCAATTCGATCTTGACTTTGTGGCGGTCAAAATAGGTGATGTGAACGGCACCGCTAAGGCGAACCGCCTCATGACTTTGGAAGATCGCTCTAGTAATGGTACTATGGGCTTTGAATTGAAGGACCAGTATCTGCAAAGTGGTAAACGCTATACTGTTGACTTCAAGACTACAGACCTGGCTAAAGTTCAAGGTTACCAATTTGCGCTAGTCTTCGATCCAGCAGCGCTGGAGTTAGAAGAGGTACAATACGGAATTGCTCAAGCGGAGCACTTCGGATTGTCGCAGGCTGAGCAAGGGATGTTGTTGACTTCCTGGAATCACGAAAGCCTGTCACCTACTTCCGCCATTACGAATGCCGAGAAGCCTATCGTATTTAGCCTAGTATTTACGGCTAAGGAAAATGGTTATCTCCGTGATCAATTGGAAATTAGTACCCGGGGACTTATGGCTGAAGCCTATGATCTATCCAAAGACAAAGTAGAGGTAGATCTTGGTTTCGACACAGGAATCTTCCTGGCTAAGGAACCAGTGCTGTATCAAAACTTCCCGAACCCCTTCCGTGACCAGACCCTGATCAGCTTTGATCTGCCAACAGAAGCTAATGTTAGATTAGATGTCCAAGACCTTCAGGGTCGAGTAGTCGAATCTATTGGCGGACAATATGGGCCAGGACAGCATACGGTTGAGTTATCCGGTGAAAAGGTACCATTGGGCGTACTTTACTATTCTCTGCAAGTAGATGGAGAGTATGTGAAGACTAAGAAGATGATTAGAATCGAATAATAAATGACGGTCTTCTATAGAAGACTGGTATTATGAAGGGTTTTATGAAGCTGAGTCGACTTTGTTCGGCTCAGCTTTTTTTATCGTGAAGAAGAAAGTCGTTCCTTTTCCAGGTGTGGATTCGAGCCAGATTCGTCCTCCGTGCTGTTCTACGATTTTCTTACATAGTGCTAAACCGATGCCGGTGCCTTGATATTCCTTTTGATTATGAAGCTTTCGAAACAACAGAAATATCTTCTCATGAAACTCTGATTCAATACCAATACCATTATCCCTTACACTAAATTACCAGTAAGAGGGCTGGTCTTCTCCCTGAATATCGATCATGGGATCAACACCTTTTCGCTGGAACTTAATGGCGTTTTGGATTAAATTCTGGAATAGGCGTCTAACCTTGGTTTCATCTGCCGAGATTTTAGAGGGAATGCCTTTGATTTTGACTTGGGCTTTATTCTCCTGGATTAAGCTGTGCAGATCTACTCGAATGGTCTCGATTAATTCTTTCACCGGTACTTCCGTCAAGACTTGTTCCTGCGTATTAACGCGAGCATAGGTAAGTAGCGCTTCGATTAAACGCTGCATGTTGTTGGTGGCTCCGATAATAAAGGATAGAAAGTCTTTTTCAGACTCATTCAGTTTATCCTCAGCTGACCGCTGTAGAAGTTGAGAAAAGCTAACAATAGTCCTCACCGGAGCCTTTAGGTCGTGAGAAGCCATATAGGCGAAGTTCTCTAATTGTAGATTGGATTCGATATACTTTTCTAGTTCAATATTCTTCTGATTTAACAAGCTGATATTTTCCTGGATGATCTTGGCTTGTTCCATTTTGTCAGAAATGTCTCGAAAAGAGATCACTCGTCCAACTATTTTATCATTGATCCATTGCGGTTGACTGTACCTTTCAATGGTACGCCCATCACGGAAATATAGAATATCAAATTTTATAATCTCTGGATCACTAGAGAAGCGGGCCACACTTTCCATAAAAGTATCGCGATGAATCAGCATGGATTGAGCATATTCTGCTACTAGCATACGATCTCCAGTATCCATTAGGTCTTGAGGTATCTGCCACATGTCCACGAATTTCTGATTGTAGCGCGTGATGTGATTATCGAGGTCAAAGGCAAAGATACCGTCAGCCGTACTCTCCAAAGTTGTGGAAATTAGGGCATTGGAGTCCTGTAGTTGCCGTAAGAGTCGTAGAAACATCTGAGCAAATAGGATTAGCTTGCTACCAAAAATTATAACAACTATCGTCATGTTGGATTGCGCAATGATGCGAATCCGGTCGGGCTCCCATGCAAAAAGTGGGGAGGAAGGCCAATAATAGAGAAACAAGAAACAGAGTAATTGCAAGACGAAGAAAAACCAGGCAGCCACTCGTTTGTTCAGTTGGTAGATGAAGGAGCTAATACTAATGGACAATAGGTAGAAATGAATCTGTGTATCCTTACCGAAAATTAAGCTAGCCACCAGAATCCCTACGGTACAGGAACTTAAAAAAAGTAAAGCTGCAATATCATGTAGCTTTTTGCTATTGAGATACAGCGTAAAGGTGCTAAGCCCTACAAAAAAGAAGATGGTGATATAAGAGAATACATCGGCTGCCCCGGCCCCCACAGTAAAGCTTAGGGCGATTAAGGGCAAAGTAATCCCCAATAGTAGATCAAAATTGAATAACCTTATCCTCAGCCGATGTAACTCATCGTACGTTGGAAGTATGCCGGTATTGGCAAGTTTTGAAATGCTGGAAAGCATATACTGCTGTATTTTAGAACCAGTTACCTAGTACTACGAGTTTAATGGGAAAGAGTTGTGATAGTTTGTTTTCCTGCTTACTTTTTACGCTTTGCCGTAAACTAGTAGAGGAGATATAAAGCAGTTTACGTATAGATGGAATCTACGGAATTTGAGGTTTTTCTGATAGTTTTCTTCTCTTTGTTGTTGGTTTTTAATGGGTGTAAATAATTGTAAATAAAGAGTTTAAATTATTTTGATTGATTCTTTCGGGTTTATTGAAAGGGTGTTGAGATTAGTATAGTGTCCATGGTTATATTAAAATCTTAAAATATATTTGTGTCAACAATGGTGGAAAGAGAGGCTTACCAAAGATCACCGTTTTTTAAGCTGCACAATTACCGATTTCTAAAAGATTAGAAATTTCCTGCAAACCGATACCAAAAAAATAATATTAGTATTTGGGTTACCGTGTTCTAACCATTAAAGGTACCCTTTTTTAACAGGCTTCCGTCAATCCCACTTCGGTGGGGCGCCAAAAAATTGAAGATTACTACTAACAAATTAGTGTAGCTAAGGCTACACACTCCCGTTTTTCGCATGAAACAAATACGCACCCAAGATCACCCCGCCCCCCGGGGTGGTCTTATTTTTTTCTTCACTTTATCTCAGCGACTCAGCCAAAGTTAATGAAACCAAATTTCTATTAGATTTTCCTTAAAAACCTCATTGCTAGTATTTTAGTCCTGTCGTCAACTTGCATCAATGCAAGTTGATGTCAAGACTCATTCTTCTTTATTTTGATGCTAAGTCACAAATTGAATACGTTTTTAAAATATGTGATTTTTGATTGTTTTTTTAAGTAGGTAAATATTTGATTTTTAATTAATTGCGATTTATATATTGTACTTATTCGATGTTTATCTTGTATTTGTGTTTCGTAAACTGTCCTAGATTTTATAGACTGCACCCTTTAAATTTGTGCTGTACGTTTAGGAAACCTTAATGTTCCCCTTCCTTTAATTTTCACAACCATTGAAGTTCAGTACGGACGACTCTAACGTTCGCCCAATACTGACACTAAATTTCTATGATTACAACTTGCCCAGATAATGGTAAGTTAGTCGTCCCCTTGAACAACACTGGTAATACACCAGCCGGTATCAGGTAGTCTGCTCTGATACCGGTTTTACTTTTTTACCCTAGGACAGTACCCTTTACTATCCACAGGAGGTAAGACTACGCACTTAAGCAGCCCGTTACATCATTCCGAATGAAACACTAGTAGCCATCCTGTTTTTGCCCATCCTTAGCACCAAGCCGACTCGATCAAATAAGGTTTCATTTTAACAGCTATTTCTCATCTTCGATGATTTTTTATGTTATTTGAGTAAATGTAAAAAGCTGTAAAATAAATGCTTGGATAGTTTAGAGTGATACTTTTTTGATTTTGAAAGGGTAGGTTGAATGGGGATTTTGTCCGGGTTTTATCGTGAAATAGCCCTTACCTTTAGGTTCTATTTACTGCTATTGAGAGGCACACAATCTTATCTACTACCAAAATTCTTCTTTTACATACCTAACAGGTTCTGTATCTGTTACTTGATCAGTTTGTTCTAGTACGCGATCTATATGCATGTGCTAGAAAGGATCGATCAGAGGCAGGGGATAGAACTCATGTATTTAACTAAGCAATCATCTACCAAAAGGTCTAACTCAAGCCAGTACAACACAAATTATACATACATGAAACAAATTTTCCGGGCAATTCCCCTAAGTGCTCCGGGTATAGGTTCAGATGTATTGTGCATTTATTTACTGGTTATCTGCCAATTTTACGTGCCTATGGTCCTGGGGTCCTCTATGGAGGCCAATCAAGCATGGGTACGTACGATGAATACAGAGAAGGTAGGTCAGCTATCACATCATGTGCCGAGAAATATATCCAGTGCGCTCAAAGATACACGGTTCTTATTGGACCGGTTCCCCCTAGTCATCCCTATGAAGACTGGGCTCCCTGTTGGGGAGCCTCAGTTTATTACCCCAGTAAACAATCTACATAGTTTTTCAACAGGACCGTTTGACTGCACGGCAGCTTTCGCAGTCCCTTATCCCAACTGGACAGGATCTTGTGCTTTGCGAACCCTTCAGACTGCCATAATAGAAGGGCAGTCGGGGGCAGTTATTGCCAATATCCCAAATGGTGCCAGTCGATATGTTAGTCAGATTCCTACAGGCTGTCACCTTTTTCGATTTACCATTAAGGATGCATGCGGGAACACCATCCATAAAGAAGAACCTTTCTGGGTGGTAGACGACATCGCACCGACAGCCATCTGTGTTGATGAACTGAACCTATCACTTAACGATTTCGGTTTGGGACAGTTGCAGGCTCATGACATTGATGAAGGAAGCGAAGATAACTGTGGCGCTCCCCTGAAATTGGAAGTAAGGAGGAAGTACGATACTACTGATCATAGCTGTAGTGCTAGTGCTTATCCTTATTCTGAGTGGGGTCCCCAGGTTATTTTCAACTGTTGTGATGCAGGCGACCAAGTCTTAGTGGAACTAAGAGTTTGGGATGATGCCAATGGGAATGGAGTTCCTGGTGATGTCATTAACTACACGCTTTGTAACGGTCAAACAGTACAGTGGTCAGACAACAGTAATGGGTGTTGGATGGAGGTATTGGTCGAAGATAAGACCGCTGGGCAGTGTTTGCCACCCCATGACAAAACCATATCCTGTGCTGATTTACCTTATGATTTTGACCCTAATCAGACTGCATTGTTAGTTGACCTTTTTGGAGAACCACAGGTAATTGATAATTGTGGTTCAGATAATTGGCAAGAACTTTCACCAATTCTGGCCTTGGGCACTTGTATGGAAGGGACGATTACTCGAAGATTTCAGTTGGTGGGAGGCGATATGCCGGCAGGAAATACTAATTGCCAACAAACTATTAGCGTACTTCCTGTGCCACAATATGAGATTCGATTCCCCGCTGATGAAGCAGCGATTTGTGGAGTACCAGATCCTGATACAATTACTTTCCAGGAAGGGGCTTGCGATTTGCTTGCCGTCAGTGTAGACGATGAGTTGTTTTCGGCTTCAGGTGATGCATGTTACAAGATTTTGAGAACATACCAAGTAATCAACTGGTGTGAGTATGATGGAGAGAGCTTGCCCATCGTAGTAGGGAGAGATGAAGATTGCGATGGGAGGCCTGGAGATGAAGCGATCTGGGTAATTGTTAATGGAGGAGCTACCTTTTTCGATGCCAATAGGAATCCAACGGACAATATTCCTATAGCTGGTTTAAAGTCTACAGAATGCGATGGTCTAAGTAATCCGGAAGGGCATTGGCTCAATAATACACTGGCTATTGAGGCTATGCGTGATCCTATTACTGGACAGGTAGATAATGGGACAACCAATGATAACATCCGAGATATTGAGAGTCGGGGATTTTGGTCTTATACCCAGCATATCAAAGTGTACGATACCTTAGCTCCTGTGATTACCGTGGAGCCTTACCCGGTTTTTGAGATTCTTAATGGTGAGACCTGTGAAGGTGAGGTGCAGATAGAATTCAGTGTAGCAGATGCTTGTACAGAGGAAGAGGGCCTAGCGGCTGTTTTCTTGCATAAATTTATTGAAGATATTGATCAAGATGGAAACATTACGCAAGCTGAATTCGTACAAGATAATGAGATTACTGCTGAAATAAGCGGTTCTCCATCCAAATACATCTACACTACTTCACTACCTGAAGGTCAGCACGCTTTATTAATCAAGGCTATAGATGGTTGTGGTAACACTACTGTCGACCTTATACTTTTCGAGCTAGTCGATAACAAAGCTCCTAGTCCGATCTGTATAAATGGTTTGGTGGTAGAATTATCGCCCGTCGAAGAAGGCACAGATGCCGATGCGGATATGGATCCCGATTGGGGTGCAGCCTCGGTCTGGGCAATAGACTTCATCGCCAGTCCTGTTCAGGATTGCAACGGCCCGGTTACTTATTCGATAAATAGAGTAGGAGAGTCCTCAAACTCCAGCTACATCGGTTTGGTGGTCACTTGTGACGATCCCGGTAGCATTGTTGTGGAGATTCATGCTTGGGACAGCAATGGTAATAACGATTACTGTGAAACCTACTTGTTGATAGAAGATAATTTAGAGTTGTGTTATCCCGATCCGGAGGGCGATCTGGCCGGCGGAGTGCAAACGGAAGCAGAGCAACCTGTGGACCTTGTAGAGGTGCGGCTCAGTGGCCCGATGCAGATGGATCAGCAGACTGATGGGGCAGGCCAGTACGAATTTGTGAATTTGCCGGAAGGATACGACTACACGATACAACCGTATTCTGATGAAGCCGTGACAGAGGGCGTAACGACTTTGGATATCATCTATATCCTACAGCATATTCTAGGAGAACGACCTTTGGAAAGTCCTTATAAGAGGATTGCCGCTGATGTGGATCAAACGGGTAGCATTACCACCTTGGATATCATACACCTAAGGCGATTGATTTTGGGAATAGACGATAAATTCCAGTCTAATACAAGCTGGCGATTTGTGCCGAGAGATTACACATTTCCAAATCCATCCAACCCCTGGGAAGAAAGCTTCCCCGAGGTAATTAATATCAATAATTTGAATGGCCAATTGCCAGCGCAAGACTTTGTAGCGATTAAGATAGGAGATGTCTTCACTGCACCTGGATCTTTAAGATCGCCTAACCTTCGATTCAGAAGTCAAGATCAATTTGCGGTGGTAACGACTAATGAGCTGGTCCAGCCTGGACAAGTAGTGGATTTATTGTTCGAGGCAGATTGCTTGGAAGAATGGCAAGGGGCACAATTCACTTTGTCTTGGGACCCACTTGACTTGGATGTGATCGGCCTGAAAACCGCGCAGCTGAAAACGGCCAACTTCGGACGAAAATTCCTCCAAGCGGGAGAGTTGACAGTGAGCTGGAATCGAGGAATCGAGAATGCCAATGAAGAAGAGAAGAGGCTCTTTTCTCTACAATTGGTCGCCAAGCGAAGGATTGAAATCGAAAAGGCCATCCACCTCAACTCAAGTCGTACACCTGCCGAGGCTTATAACTTAGCAGGAGAGATAGGTATTCCAAAGTTGAAATATAGAGCGCCAGTAGTCGGACGGCCTGGATTTAGATTGGAGCAGAATAGCCCCAATCCATTCCGTAGAAGCACAACTATTGGATTTCATATACCGGAGTCGAATTTGGTGAGACTAGTAGTTTCTAATTTGAATGGCAAGGAGTTATATAGATTAGAAAGATATTATGAAAAGGGATACCACCGGGTTGAACTTCACCAAAGAGATATGGCAATTCAGGGTACTGTACTGTACACACTGACTGCTGGTAAACATACTGCAACGAGAAAAATGATTTTTTATGAGTGATAAAGCTTAGTTGACCTTTTGGAGGCAGAGGCTGGATTAAGTTCTGGTCTCTGCATTTTTTTTGCGGTAAGCGAAAAGATGCATTCCTTTAACACCTTTTCTGAGGGCTTTAGCCTAGCCAACTCTATCTTCCTCACCTTCCCTTTTTAGAATTGTCCCGAAACTTATAGTATTACATTAGATTTTGTGCTAAGAAGTGTCACGGTTCCTCTCCATAGTCGAGAAACCGTGCTGAGATTCTGCCCCCTTGGTCAGCATCTCTCTCCTTAAAAAATCAAATATTAAGAGGGGGAACTATTCCCGGAGGCAGATTTCTGCTGATGGGGATTGATCCAAATTACAGAAGGACCTGATATGTTACGTATCAGGTCTTTTTTATGCCTTTAAGTTAGGTCAGGACGGTACTCCTGCCTATTTTGCGATAATATCTCATTAATTGTCAGAATTTTATTGATTTAGCCCCCTTACAAGAATAGCGTTTTGCTACCAAAGCCACATATTAAGTATTACCATAATAACCCCTAAGCTTTACCCCCCAAATCAGGACTTTTATCACCCAATAGTAGGGCTCTATAGATTATCTCAGAAAAAAAGCAGAGATTCACGACTTTGTCGTTCTGACCATTTGGTGAAAACTACACAAAAAACACTCACTCCTTATTAAAGAAGAACCTGAAATGGCAGAAGTGAATATTCTGATCGTTGCTGACGATCCACTTTTTGCGACTGAGACAGGAGAAATGCTACAGGACCTAGGGTACAGTAAGGTGAAAACCGTTCGAGCGGCTGATGCTAAGCTCCATCTCATCGAAAACCACACTCCAGATCTAATCCTTTTCAGTCTTTACTCCGCAACGAGAGCGGCAGATCTAGACCAGGCAGCCGGGCTGGGAGATTTCCGTATTCCTATAATTTTTCTGGCAGAACAAAATGATCAAGAAAGTTATGATCAAGCTAGAATATTAGAACCCTATGGCTTTTTGTTTCGTCCCTTCGACAAACTCAACCTTCGTAGCACGATTGAGGTAGCCCTTTTTCATAATCGCAGAAGACATCTAACCAAACAGTTGGTGCAAGGTTGGCGAGATGGTGCTATGCCTGGTGATGTCTTGTTTGTGAAAAGTAACAATAAGCTCTTCCGAGTCCGTCTACTGGACATCCTTGTGATCGAAGCCGATGGCAATTACAGCATTCTGAATACCACCCAAAAGAAATACGCAGTTAAGACCTCCCTAAAGCAGCTTAAACGCAAGTTATCTCCTCTGCTATTTGCTCAAATCCATAGAAATTACATCGTTCAAATTCCCCATGTAGATAGTATAGATATTACCTCCGGGGAGGTACACCTAAATAATAGAAATTATCCAATCGGCGGGAAATTTAAAAATGAGTTCATTAAGAAGCTAAATCAGCTATAGATCAATAGTCGCATATAGGTAATTTTCATGTTTAATGTAGCTTTTGGATCGTTAATGAACAATGCGTTCATCTACCCTACGTTTTAAAGACATCTACAAACATTTCCACCAATTGTAAGGCATCTTGAAGAAATGGTTATGGCTATACTGCTATCTCCATAGCCACTAGCTGAATGATCTGGCAAATCGTTTGGTTGTGCTTCTATTGTGTATTTAGATGACTTAAACTCATATATCCCATGGACACCTTCAAAATGAACCAAGCCTTTTGGCTAGGCTTCCTATTTCCTGCTCTACTTTCAGCTAAGCTTGATATCCCTCCTGATTCTACCCACATCCCCATATTTTATGCTGATTCTACTATATGTCAAGCTTGGGTAAGTCTACCGGTTTCATTTGGTTCGGACTGTCCCATAGCGACTTACGTGCCTTCACTACAGATAGACCTGGATATTCAAGATCTCGATCAAGATGGTCAGATCACACCAGCTGATGTCATGACTGATATTCTACATCCGGAAGACTACTTTCGAAGGCAGCAGGAGGAAACTTACTTTGCTG